>NZ_JAPNOA010000026.1 GCF_026626885.1 Parathalassolituus penaei | reverse complement strand
CCTGGCAGGTATGAAAGACTCCAAGGTGATTGTGGCCATCAACAAGGACGAAGAAGCCCCGATTTTCCAGGTGGCAGACTACGGCCTGGTGGCAGACCTGTTCGAAGCTGTACCTGAGCTGGAAAAACTGGTCTGATCTCCTGATCGACACGAAAGAGCCCGGCAATGCCGGGCTTTTTTATGTAACGATTTTGTCATCGCCCGGTCATAGTATCCTCAGCCCTGTTACACTCGATATCAGGCTGAAAACTTGCCGTAGGGTGTCAGTTATCAGTAGCATGCGATTCCTTAGGGAATAGCCACTGATGGCTGAGCGAAATTAGCGGGGCTTGAAGCAGTGCCCCGGTCAGAACGGATTGATTATGAGTGTGTCGAACGCAGCAGAAATGAACCCTGACCCGTCAGGTCAGATGCCTGCCCATTCCCGGGAGACGGCCAGTGCAGTAGCGGCCACCGGATTGGCGACACGCTTGCCATTCGGCTTTGCCAAACGATTTGGCGTGCTGGTTGAAGGCAAGCCGGACGCCCTTCGTGTTATCTATCGTGATCCGCTGAATCCCACTGCAGTAGTGGAAGTGCAGCGTTTCCTGTCGATGCCATTCCGCCTCGAAGCCGTAACCGATGACGAGTTTGAACGCCGACTCGGGCTTGCGTATCAAAGTGACTCATCCGAAGCCATGGAAATGGTGGAGGGGCTGGGTGACGAAATGGACCTCGCCAGTCTTGCGGATTCCGTTCCGGAAACCGAAGACTTGCTGGAACAGGAAGGTGATGCTCCGATCATTCGCCTGATCAACGCCCTCCTGACCGAAGCGGTCAAAGAGAACGCCTCCGACATTCACATTGAAACCTACGAGAAGCGCCTTGTGGTGCGTTTTCGTGTAGACGGCGTGCTGCGAGAAGTGGTGCAGCCCAAACGCGCCCTGGCAGCTCTGCTGGTCTCCCGTATCAAGGTTATGGCGCGTCTCGACATCGCTGAAAAGCGCGTACCACAAGACGGTCGTATTGCCCTGCGCATTGGCGGTCGGGAAGTGGACGTGCGGGTTTCCACCATGCCGTCCAATCATGGCGAGCGAGTGGTGATGCGTCTGCTCGACAAGCAGGCTGGTCGTTTGAGTCTCTCCCAGCTGGGGATGTCTGAGCGCGACCTGCGTGTGATGCGTAATATCATCAGCAAACCTCACGGAATTATTCTGGTTACCGGTCCAACCGGTTCCGGTAAAACCACCACCTTGTATGGCGCTCTCAGTGACCTAAACGATACCAGTCGTAATATCCTGACCGTTGAAGACCCGATCGAATACAGCCTGCCGGGCATTGGTCAGACCCAGGTTAACACCAAGGTTGAAATGACCTTCGCCAAGGGTCTGCGTGCCATTCTACGTCAGGACCCGGACGTGGTGATGATTGGTGAGATTCGAGACCTCGAAACCGTAGAAATCGCCATTCAGGCGTCTCTGACCGGTCACCTTGTGTTGTCGACCCTGCACACCAACACGGCCGTCGGTGCTGTAACCCGTCTGCAAGATATGGGTGTTGAACCCTTCCTGTTGTCGTCCAGCCTCATCGGCGTGATTGCCCAGCGACTGGTTCGGGTGTTGTGCCCGGACTGCAAGGTGCCCGCTCATGCAACAGCATCCGAGTGTGAATTGCTGAGCGCCAACCCGGAGCAACCGCCACTGATTTATCACGCCAAAGGCTGTGAAAAATGTAATCAGCTTGGCTATCGCGGCCGTCAGGGTATTTACGAAATTATTGAAGTGGATGAGCAGTTCAAGACACTTATCCATGACAAGTCCGGTGAACAGGCTCTGCATCGTCATGCGCGTTCCATGGGTCCCGGCATCAATGACGATGGCGTTCGCAAGGTTCTGGGTGGCAGCACCACCATTGAAGAACTGCTGCGGGTGGTCAAGGGATAACACATGGCCGCATTTGTATATCAGGCTCTTGATGACAAGGGCAAAACCCGCAAGGGTGTTATGGAGGCTGACAGCGCTCGCCAGGTGCGTCAGAAGCTTCGTGACAAAGGCTGGATGCCGCTGGAAGTGGATGTCTCCACCGACCGCCAGAAGTCTGCCAATGGTTTTGGGCGCGGGCCTGGCCTGTCGGTACCGGAGTTGGCTCTGATTACCCGTCAGCTGGCAACCCTGATTGCCGCAGGCCTGCCGATTGACGAATCCCTGCGTGCACTTTCCGAGCAGACCGGGCGTCAGAAAACCAAAAGCATGATTCTGGCGATCCGCGCCAAGGTTCTGGAAGGCTTTACTCTGGCCAAGGCGCTGGAAGAATTCCCGCGTGCGTTTCCACACCTGTATCGCGCCACCGTAAGCGCCGGTGAACATGCCGGGCATCTGGATGCGGTTCTGAATCGTCTGGCGGATTACACCGAAGCCCGCCAAAGCTCGGATCAGAAAATCAAACTGGCAGCCATGTATCCGCTGATCCTCAGTATTGTGGCGCTTGGTATCGTGGTTGGCTTGCTCACGTACGTGGTACCCGACATCGTTGAAGTGTTTGTCAAAAACGGCCAGACGCTGCCGGCGCTGACCCAGTTTATGCTCGACCTCAGTCACTTCCTGTCTGGTTATGGCCTGTATCTGGGCATCGCCATTGCCGTTGGCCTGGCTGGTTTTGGTCAGGGCTTGCGGAATCGACGTTTTCGCACTGGCTGGCATCAGGTTGTCCTGCGCATGCCTGGTATTGGCGGTTTCGTGAAAGATACCAATACCGCCCGTTTTGGCAGCACCCTGGCTATTCTGACCAGCTCCGGTGTGCCGCTGGTTGATGCCATGCGTATTGCCAGTCAGGTGATTCTGAACATTCCTATACAAAAATCCCTCACTGAAGCGACGGTTGCTGTCAGCGAAGGTGGTAGTCTGCATCGCGCTCTGGCAGATACCGGATATTTTCCGCCGATCATGCTGCACATGATCGCCAGTGGTGAAAACAGTGGTGAACTCGACAGCATGCTGGCCCGCACGGCGCGTCAGCAGGAAACCACACTTGAAAATACCGTATCGGCTCTGGTGAAAATCTTTGAGCCGCTGATGCTGCTGACCATGGGGGCTATTGTGGCCCTGATCGTGGCAGCCATCATGATGCCGATTCTTGAATTGCAACAAATGGTTCGTTAGGAGAAACCGATATGCAAAGCCGTAAGCGCAATCAGGGTTTCACCCTGCTGGAAGTAATGGTCGTTCTGGCCATCATCGGTGGGATCATGGCTCTGGTAGCTACCAACATTCTGGGGGGCGCAACCGATGCCCAGATCAAAACCACCAAGAGCCAGATGAAGCTGCTCGAAAGTGCGCTGGATATGTACAAGCTCGACAACTTCAGCTACCCGTCAACCGAACAGGGTCTGGAAGCACTGGTACAAAAACCAAGCACCTCTCCTGAGCCTAAAAATTACCGTTCCGGTGGTTACCTGAAAGGCACCAAGGTTCCAACTGACGCATGGGGCAACGAATTCCTGTACTTCTTCGAAAAGGGCAAGTATGAAATCGTCTCTCTGGGTGCCGATGGTCAGGAAGGCGGCGAAGCGGAATACGCCGACATCGTTTTCCCGGAATAAATACGGACGGACTACGCACACACCATGACAGGGATTCACAAGCATTCTGAAAGCAGGGGGTTTACCCTGCTCGAGGTCATGGTGGTGCTGTTCGTGATCGGGCTGATTACCAGCCTGGTGACATTCAATTCCTCTGATCGTAAGGCCCAGGACGACACCCAGAAGTTCGGCAAACAGCTGGCGGTGGTGATGAATCTGTATCGGGATGAAGCGGTGTACCGCAACCTCGATCTGGGCCTGGCGATGGATGTAAATGAACTCCTGCTGCTGGCTTTTCAGGATGTTCGTCGCCTCGAAGTGAGCACTGGAAAAAGCTCCGACGAACTCCAGAAACTCGCTGATAATCCGTGGCAGCCTTATGCCTCTGAAACGCTGAAAGCACCTGCTGTGCCGGAAGGTATGGCACTGATGCTGACTCTGGATGGCAAGGAAGTCGATTTTGAAGACCTGCTGGATGACGATGACAAGCCTTTGCCGGCGCTTGAATTCCTGTCTGCCGACGAATACACCCCTTTTGAATTGACCCTCGAACACAGCTCCGATACCAGCTTCGCGATCCTGCTGCATGGTGACGGCTTTAACCCGGTATGGTCTGAACTGGTGCGTTATGAAGATTAAACCAACGCGCGGCTTTACCCTGCTGGAAGTGATGATTGCCCTCACCATCTTTGCCGCCATTGCCATGGTAGTGAGTGGCACCACCAGCCAGTCCACCGACACCCTGCTGCAACTTGAAAACAAGACCATTGCCTCGTGGGTTGCCGAAAACCGTATCGCCGCGTTGCGAACCGTTATTCCGGCGCCGGAAACCGGTGACTCCGATGACGAAGTCACCATGGCAAACCGCACCTGGAGACTGCATACCAAGGTTGAGAAAACCCAGTTCAACGGAGTGGTGCGCGTGACCGTATCGGTTGCCGAAGAAAACCAGCCGGATTACCCGCTGGTATCGCTGGTGACGATTCTGGGGAATTACTGATATGCCGATTCTCCGTCGCTCTGCCGGTTTTACCCTGCTTGAAGTGCTGATGGCCGTCGCCATTACCGCCATGATCGGCGTGGGCGCGGTACAACTGCTGGATACCGTTGCCCGCGCACGCGATGCCACAACGGCTCGTTCTGATCAGCTTGCGGCGTTACAGCGATTTAACAGCCTGGTCGGGCGCGACATGGAGCAGTTCCTGAATCGGCCGATTCGGGACCAGTATGGTGATGAGCGCGCATCCCTGATTCTCGACGACCCGGATTACATGCTCGAATTTACCCGTAACGGCTGGCGAGATCGTCCGGGAGCAGAGCAGCTACGTTCAACTTTGCAGCGCGTGGCCTACCAGTTGCGCCCCATCGATAGCGAAGAGTGTGAGCCCGCCCTCAAGCGCCTGCAGGCGGCGGGAGTAAGCGAGCCGGAATATGACTGCCTGGTGCGTTACCGCTGGGCGGTACTGGATCGTGCCGATGATTCCGTTCCTCAAGCGGTGCCTGTGCTGGATCAGGTGGTCAGCCTCAAGATCAGTTTGCTGGTAAAAACCAGCACCACCGATTCGGATGCGACCGATTCCGAATGGCAAACCAGCTGGCCACCGGAAATGGTGAATGAATCGGCTGTACTGACGCCAACCTTGATTCGCTGGCAAATCGAGCTGCCCTGGCTGGGTGAAATCGAACGCCTGTGGGTGCTGGCCCATGATGGGGAGAGCGAATAATGCGTCGACAACAATCGGGCCTCGCCTTGTTGATGGTGTTGCTGTTTTTTGCACTGGCCAGTGTGATTGCAACCTCGATCATCGAGCAACAATCCATGAACATCCAGCGCACCACCGGACAGCTGGCAACCCAGCAGGCGCGTGCATTTGCCTGGGGTGTAGAGAGCGTGGTGCGCTCCGGTCTCTATCTGGACTGGGAAGATAACCCGGATATTGACCATTACATGGAGCAGTGGACCATTGATCGCAGCTTCCCGATGGAACAGGGCACGGTCTTTGTGCACATCGTTGATGCTCAGGGCTTGTTCAACCTCAACTGGCTGGCACCAGCGGCCAGTAATCACAAGGTCTGGCAGGCCCGGTTTCAGCGCTTGCTGAAAAACCTCGGAGGCAACGTCGAATTTGCCGAAACACTAGCGAACTGGATGAACTCCGAAAGCCAGGCGGACGACCTCTATAGTCGACTGGAAGTGCCTTACCGCGCGGCCTATCGTATTTGCTCGGATATCAGTGAGGTTCGCTTGCTGGATGGCATGGATGAAGACACATGGGTAAAGCTGGAGCCTTACATCACCTGCTTGCCTGCCAGCACCCAGCTGAACGTTAACACGGCGCTGGATCAGGTTTTGGCAGCCCTTGATGATGACTTTGGTCTGGATGGTGCCATGGCGGTGATTGGTGAACGTGGCGAAGATGGCATTGCCAGTGTTGATGACTTCTGGAATATCGCCGAGGTGGCCAATGCGGCGTCAGGCAAGAAAAGCAGTTCGACCACCACCAGCTCATCCAGCAGTTCATCCGATAGCAGTGCGTCCGATGACAGTTCCAGCTCTGACAGCTCGGATGACGACAGCCGCACCACCAACGTGCGCTGGAGTCAGGACGATTTCACCGTCAAAACCTCGTATTTTCTGGTATTCACCCGGGTGGATATCGGCACGGAAGGAGACTGGCTGGCCACCAGCCAATTCATGCTGCGCCGTCAGGCGGATGATGGCAGCATGAGTATCATCTCGCGGGACTATTCGCGTCGGGAAGCGATCCAGTTGCCAGCCCCAGCGGCCAGCAGCAGTTTCTGAGCAACCGGCACAAGACAGGAATCAAGATGTTAACAGTCAAAGTAAGCTGGCATGCGTTGACCGGCAGCTGGATGGTTCAGCCTCTGCAGGCCGATGAAACAACCGCTACAGAAGCGACCGGGTTGCATGAGTGGGCATCCGCCCAGCCTGATCTCGTCGCCGTGCGTATGGTGCTGGCGGCCACCAACTACAGTTGCTTCTGGGTAGAAATGCCTGGTGTGTCCAATCGTCATCTGGCGCGAGCATTGCCGTTCGCGCTGGAAGAACATCTGGTCTCTGATCCGTCTGATTACCTGATTGTGACATCAGGTCGTCAGGCTGGGCGTGTGCGCGCTTATGCAGCTGATCGGGTCATGGTCCGTAATCTGCTGGACGTGTGCGAAGCGCACCATATCCAGGTGCGGGAATTGCTGCCGGAAACCGCATTGCTTGCCGATGAAACCCTTGCTCTGGGTGACAAGGATGGCTGGCTGTTGCGTCTGCCGGGTCGTTTTGAAGGCTGGATTCCAGCTATGGCCATCAGTGCTGTGATGGAGTCAGTGCTGGACGGCTGGACCGCTGAGCGCCTGTTGATTGCTTGTCCGGGTCTGGATCAGGCGCAACTGCTGAAAACCACTATTGATACATCGTTCCCGGGTGTGTTCGAAGATATTCAACTGAAATCGGGGCAACAGCCAGCCCAATGGCTGACTGCTGCCCCGCCGCGTACCCTGTCGTTCCTGACCGGCGAATTCCAGCCACGTGATTCCGGTGACAACCGCCCACGCGCCTGGTGGCGTCCGTTGGCCGTTATGACCGCTGCATGTCTGGTAGTGCTCGCCGTTGATCTGGCGATCGATAATTACCGGATGCGTCAGCAAGCCAGCGACGTTTACGGTCAGAGCCTGGCGCTCTACAAGAAGCTGTTTCCGGGCGAGCGTATTCGCAGTCTGGAGCGGGATTTCCGCGCCAAGTTATCCGGCACCGATGGTGCTGCTGTCAGCACCGGATTTGTGTCGCTGATCAACCGTACTGCCAAAGGCTGTGCCGGCGCAGGGGTTGCCAATCTGCAGGTGACGTCCATTCGCTTCAGCGATCGCCAGCAGGAGCTGATTGTGGAGGTGCAGGCGCAAAACCTGAACGATCTGCAAACACTGCGACAGGCGCTGGAAAAACAAGGCTTGCTGGCTGAAGTCTCGTCAGCCAACAACGACAAGAATATCGTCAAGGGCCGCTTGAAAGTAGGAGAGTCATCATGAATCGCCCGGACATCCAGCAAATTCGACAGCAGGTACTGGCACAACCTACGGTACAGCAGGCGCTTAACTGGTATCAGGCACTTGCCCCACGTGATCGTCTGATAGTTAAAGCGGTTGCGGGGCTGGCGGCGATTGCTCTGGTGTTTGTGCTGGTTTACGCACCACTGCTGCGCTCACATCAGCAATTGGAGCAGGATCTCGCCCGCAAGCTGGACACATGGGAGCTGATCGCGGGTAATGCTCATCGCTTTGGTGATGCTGCGGCCGATGCACCGGATACCGGTGCGCCCGTGTTGCCACGTGTAAGCCAGTCGGCTCGTCAGGCTGGTATCAAACTGGATCGTTTTGAACAGGATGGCAAAGACGTTCGTATCTGGATTGATCGTGTATCCTTTGATGCTTTTATTGCCTGGGTTGAACAGCTGCAGGCTCGCGAAGGTATCGTGGTTTCCCAGATCACCATCGACAGCACAAATGGCCCTGGTTGGGTTAACGTGCGTGCGACTCTCTCTCCGGGCTAAGCCCAAAACAGGTCGGGACAGATGAATTTGTCTGTCTCGGCCAGCGCAATAGTCAGACCCTATCAGCTTTCGCCAACAATCCCCAAACAGAGTAGCATTACACTCCATTGAATCTGATTAAACAGTCTGGAGTGCTGGCCATGTCCTTTGATTTTGATCTGCTGGTGATTGGTGCTGGCTCAGGTGGTGTTCGTTCCTCTCGTATGGCGGCTGCGCGTGGCGCCCGTGTTGCAGTGGTCGAGAACCGTTACCTGGGCGGTACCTGCGTCAACGTCGGCTGTGTGCCCAAAAAGCTGTTTGTGTACGCATCCGAGTACGTTGAAAAAATTGAAGAAGCTCGTGGTTATGGTGTTCAGACCCAGCTGGAGCGCTTTGACTGGCCAACGCTTCGGGACAACAAAACCCGCGAAATTGAACGCCTGAACGGCATCTACGGCAACATGCTCAGGAATGCTGGCGTCACCATTTTAAATGGTAGCGCCAGCTTGCTGGATGCTCATACCGTCAAGGTGGGCGACGAGCTGGTCAGCGCTGAGCGTATTCTGATTGCGACGGGCGGCTGGCCGTTCCGGCCGGATATTCCGGGTGTTGAATTCAGCATTACCTCTAACGAAGCCTTTTATCTCGACGAATTCCCGCAGCGTGTGGTGGTAGTGGGTGGTGGTTATATCGCCGTCGAGTTTGCGGGCATCTTTAACGGTCTGGGTGCTGACGTAAAGCTGGTCTACCGCGGTGAACAGATTTTACGTGGCTTCGATGAGGGCGTTCGCAAGTTTGCAGCCGAGCAGATTGCCGCCAAAGGCATCGATATTATGGTGCAGCAAGACATTGTCGTAATTGAGCGCGCTGGCAACGGTGAATTGACCTGTGTAATGGCTGATGGCCAGCGTCTGGTTACGGATTGTGTCATGTACGCAACCGGTCGCCGTCCAATGACCGACGGGCTGAATCTGGCTGAAGTCGGGGTCAATACCCGTCGTGACGGCACCATCGAAACCAACGAGCATTTCCAGACCTCTGTCTCCAGTATCTATGCGCTGGGTGATGTGATTGGTACTCCGGCATTAACCCCGGTTGCACTGGCGCAGGGCATGAAACTGGTGGCGCATCTGTTTGATGGTGATACCACTCCGATGGATTACAGCAACATTCCTACCGCAGTGTTCTGCCAGCCCAATATTGCGACCGTAGGCCTGACGGAAGAAGCTGCTGCTGAGACATTTGTGAATGATCTCAGTGTGTTTGAAACCTCATTCCGCCCGATGAAACACACCATCAGTGGCCTGCCGGAGCGCACCTACATGAAGCTGCTGGTGCAAACCAGTACAGACCGCATTGTTGGTGCGCATATGGTGGGGGCTGATTCGGGAGAAATCATGCAGGGCATTGCGGTTGCGATACGCGCCGGAGCTACCAAAGCGGTGTTTGACAGCACCATTGGCATACATCCGACCGCTGCTGAGGAATTTGTCACTATGCGCACCGCAACTCGTCAGCGCTGAGTAAAAATCCGCTAGAATCGGATGAACGCGACCAAAGTCTGAGTCTTTTATAAACAATACCCTGCGACTGGCGAATTGGGTTGCGCCTCGTCAGGTTGCAGGATGGCGTCACAATAATAAAAAGGAGATTCGCCTGTGAAATCCGTAATGTCGGGCCTGATGTTGCTGGCCTTGTGTAGTGGCTCCGGAATAGCATCCGCAGCGGACGTTGAAGAAAGTGTCATCCTGAACAGCTCGGTCAGCAGCGTCTGGAAACTGGTTGGTAACTTTAACGGTATCAACCAGTGGCATCCGGCTGTGCGCGAAAGCGAGCAGGATGGCGATGTTCGTTTATTGACCCTGCGTGATGGTGGTCATATTCGCGAGGTGCAGCTGGCACACGACGACGAGCACCATCTGTATCGTTACCGTATGGATCAGTCGCCACTGCCGGTTGCCGGTTATGAAGCGGAAATTCGCCTCGAAACCGTCGCCAATAACAAAACGCGCATGATCTGGAAGTCTCACTTTGAGGCGGTTGGTGTTCCGGAAGCGGAAGCCGAGCAAACCATCCGCACCGTTTACCGAACCGGCATGGATAATCTGGCTCGTCGCTTTAATCACTGAAGCAATCAATCGTCGCGATGGCGGCCTGAATGGTTTGCGTCCGTTGTTGAGGTTGTCCGGGGATTGGTCAGCCTCTGCATTTCCTCCAGCAGCGTATGTGCTGCGTTATCCTGCAACTGCTGGCCTTCTTCGATATAGCCCCTCACCGTGCCGTCGTGGCGCCAGCCACCCTGTTTCCGAATCAGCTCAAATGATACACCGGCTCGTGCAGCGGCAGTGGACATGCCGCGTCGAAAACTGTGACTGCTGAATTCCGGCACATTCTCCAGACCGGCACTGCTTGCCAGTTTTTTCAGCAGCTCATTGATGGAGGCTGCATTAAGAGGCTTCTCACTGAGCTGCCCCCAGCGGTTCATGGCTCTAAACACAGCTCCTGACTCGATATTAGTGGCATTAAGCCACTCTTTTAGTGCGATTGCGGGGCATACGCTGCCGCTGCCAGCAGGAATCGCTCGCACCAGGCCTTGGCCATCCTGATCGGTCTTGGAGCGGGGCAGGTGAATCAACATACCATCTGCTTCAAATTGAATGTCTTCAACCCGGATTGCCACCAGCTCGCTGCGGCGGAAGGCCCCCATAAAGGCTATCAACAGCAAAGCGCGGTCCCGCAATGCGCGCAGCGGATGCTCCTGCGCATTCGCGGCCGCAAGCAGCTCGCCCAGCTGTTTAAGCGTGAGAGCCCGCGCCTTGCGTGGTGGGCGTCCGTGAACTCGTCGAACCCCTTCCAGCGTGCGCTGCACCATCGGATCGGCAGCGGGATCAGCCAGCCCTTGCTGCTGGTGCCATTGCCGAATAGCGGTGATGTGCAAATCAAGACTGCGGGTCGATAACTCGCCGGCTTTTACCAGTATGTACCGGACCAGGCTGTCACGATCGCAGGGCAAGCGGCCGCCAGCGCGCTCGAATTGCAGCAGTGCGGATCGATAGGTTTTGCGGGTGTTGTCCGACAGGGTTGCCTGCAGGTAATGGCGCAGCTGCTGTTCTTCGCTGGTCGACAGGGTTGGTGTGGGCGGCTGCGTGGGTGACTGGGTAGTGCGAAGTGGCTTGTCCGGCATGGATTTTCCTGTGTGTCCGGGCTGGTCGACTGTAACGCGCCGGTACATTTCACAGGCTCATTCTAGCCTTATAACCTGCGATAACAAACATTATCGCAGGTTATTTAACCCTGGATACTTAAATTTGAAGATTAATAAAATAACGTTATATTACGTATTATGTAATATCGATTAAATCTGTCTTGGCGAGGAACAAGGTATGGCGCGTATTGGGATTGGCTGGCAGGAAGTCAGTGCAGCAGCAGATGAACTGCGCAGCGAAGGGTTGGAGCCAACTGTAGACCGGGTTCGTGAAAGGCTTGGTACTGGCAGTAAAAGCACCATCGCGCCATTACTGAAGCGCTGGCGTCAGGAGCAAGGCAGTGCCGATACCAGCCTGCCCGACGAATTACTACAGGCCGTCAGCAGCATTCATCAGCGTCTGCAGGTACTTGCCGATCAGAAGGTCATCGCGGCCGAACAGGAATTCGAACAGCAACGCCAGCAGTGGCAGCAGTCGATCGATCAGATGCAGCATGAGTTGCGTCAGCTGGGCGAACAAAAAGAAACTCTGGAAAATCGCATTCGTACTGACGAGTACGAAAAAATCGCGTTGCGCCAAGCGTTGGAAGAAAGCCGTTTACAAGCAGGACAGCTGGAAGTGCGACTGCAGGAAGCCCAGCGTCGCCAGGATGAGCAGGGCGCAACCATCGTCGAGCTGCGCCAGGAGAACCGCAACGTTCGTGAACATTTTGAGTTCTACCAGACTCGCAGCGCCGAAGAGCGTCAGCGCGAACGTGCCGACCATCAGCAGCAACGTCTGGTTTTGCAAGGGCAGATCGACCAGCAACAAGCGGCCTTGCAGCAGGCCAATCAGGATCGTAGCGAGCTGATGGGTCGTATCCACGACCTCGACCAGCAGCGTCAGCACTGGCAGCAGCAATCGGAACAACAGCAACTGGCTAAAGCCCGCATCGAAGAACAACTGGCCGCAAATCTGCTGGAAATTGGCAGCCTTAGAGCAGAGGTGGACAGCTTGCGAAAACGGGCCGATGCGACCGAGCAGGAGCAGAGAGAACAGGGGATTCGCCAGCAGCTTGAACAGCAGCAATGGCACTTGCAACAACAGGCAGAAGAGCAGCAGCGCTCATTGCAGGAACAGCTGCTAACCCAGTTGCGTGACGAGAACCAGCTGTTACGCCAGCTGGCCTCTCGTGGTGAGCAGGGTCGGTAATCAGTCGAAGTGCTGATAGTGCGAGAGGTAACCCATATCTCTCGCCTTGGCCGTCAGTATCTCGCGAAATGCCGGGTGCGCCAGGCCGATCAGCGCATGCACTCGTTGCGGAATCGACAGACCTTTGAGATCAACGCAGCCAAATTCCGTCACGATGTGATGAGCATCCATACGAGTATCGGTAACAGCGCCACCCGTCAGCTGCGGCACAATACGACTCAGCGCACCGCCTTTGGCAGTGGAATGCAGCGCGATAAACGAGCGACCGCCAGGGGAGCCAAACGCGCCACGAACAAAGTCGAGTTGACCACCGGTGCCAGAAAATGGCGTGCCGTTGATCTGTTCGGCGTTAATCTGGCCGGTGATGTCGACTTCGATCGCCGAGTTAACCGACACCATATTCGGATTTTTGCGAATAATGGACGGATTGTTCACCCAGGAAGCCGGATAACCAACAATTGACGGGTTGTCATCCATAAAGTCGAACATAGCGCGATCACCCAGCGCCAGCGTGAATACATGCTTGTGCTGCATCAAGCGCTTCAGACGGCCATTAATCACACCCTTGCCAATCAGGTCGGCCATGGCTGGCGAGAACAGCTCAGAGTGCAACCCCAGATTTTGATGCCCCTCAAGCAGGCTCAGCACGGCATTCGGCACACCGCCAACCCCCATTTGCAGGGTGTCACCATCGTTAATGCGCTCAGCAACCTGGCGAGCAATCGCCCAGTCGACTTCCGACGCTTCAGCCGCAGGCACTTCACTGAGCGGCGTATTGGCTTCGATCAGGCCACTGATCTCGGAAATATGCACGGAACATTCACCAAAGGTGCGCGGCATAAACTGGTTAACTTCAACAATCACCTTGCGGGCCTTGCGGATAACCGTGGCGCCGTAGTCGGCATTGGTGCCGAGGCTGAAATAACCGTGTTTGTCCATCGGCGACACTGTCACCATAAAGCAGTCCGGCTCAATGGTCTGGGTCAGCAGGCGACCCACCTGGTGAAAGGCAGAAGGGACAAACTCAATCCAGCGCGAATTGCCATTTTGCTGAACCGCTTTGCGATCATGCCCACTCAGAAACAGGCATCTCGGAGTGAAGCGTCCGGCCAGCTCTGGCGTTAGCAAATTCTCCTGCAGCGCCTGCGAGCCGTGCATGTAATAAATATTCAGAGGGTGAAGATTGTTCTGTTGATACGCAGTCGCAATGGTGCGAATCAGCTCGGGCGGCATCGCCACCCCCATGCCCAGAATCAGATTCTGGCAATCTCCCAGCAGATCGATTACCTGATTTCCCGACAGGGTTTTCTCTTGATAGAGATCGCTCCAGCTCACTTTATCCTCCTGTGACAAGTGCGTGCAGGATGATTCCTGCAAAACGAATGCACAGGATGGTATAGCAAAGCCAGATGACAGACAGGTATCCGACTCAACATTGACCACAAAAAAAGAAGGGATTGGCGAAACTGTCTGATCCGCCAACCCCTTCTTTTATCGAGTATTTTTTGCAACATTGAGCAGCGGGAGAGCGGAGTGTCGGGCTGACACCCCGCAACATCCGTCAGCCGCAGAACACCAGGCGGACGCTGTCCATTGCCAGATGCGCTTCGGCAATCGCCGCCAGAGCCTGCTCTCGTTCCTGTTCAACGTTGGCCAGCAGCACTGGCGACAGGTTCGGGTTCTGCTCAATCATGGCCTGCAGACGCTGGATGCGCTGATCAAACGACTCGTTGGCTTTGACGGTCGCACGCTGGATCATTTTCTCGAGCTGGTTTTTACCCATTTTCTCAAGCTTCTGAACCAGAGGCTTCATCTCGGCAACCTTCTGCTCAACCAGACCTTTGGCAGTGCCTTTTTTCAGTGGCAACACAAAGTCGGTCAGTTCCGGATCATTTACCTTGAGTTCACCTTTCGGGGTGAAGGTCAGGTGCATGGCATCCGCTGGCAGATAGCGTTCGATTTGCAGGTGTTTTGGTGCCGGACAGGTAGCCACAAACTGCATCTGCAGGAAGCAGTCACCAGTCTTGTGATCATGACCTTCGATATAACCAACCGCTGCGTTACCCGCAGGGCCGCTGGTTACCAGCTCCAGAGCCTGGTCAATAAACGGATGCTCCCAACTCAGGAACTGCACGTCATCACGACTCAGAGCTACATCACGACGGGTAGTGGCCATAAAGCCGTCTTCCGGCAGGTGTGGCATCTCCGGCACCAGCATGTGGTCACCCGGTGCGATGGTGATGCAATCACCACCAAGATCAACCACGTCCAGACCAAAAGCGTCAGCAAACAGCTCGATAAAATCGTTCAGCTCAGCTTCGTCTTCGATATGGGTGATGGTCATGTCCTTGGCCAGACGACGAGCGCGGGTCGGGTGACAGGAATGCAGCTCCAGCAGGCGGTCGCGGCCTTTTTCGAGCTGCTCTTCGAGTGCCTGACGTTCAGCGGCCAGCGTTGTCAGCAGGGACGCACTGTCCGTGCCTTCGTAAATGGCCGCTTCGATTTCACCACGATGACGTTCCAGCAACGGTTGTGCCGCCGGGTTCGGGTGAGTAAACAGATCCAGACCTTCATTCAGCAACGAAGCCCAGCGACCACTGGCCTGAGCTTCAAACGCCATGATGTGGATACGGATTTCTTCGGCCTGACCAATACGATCCAGACGACCAATACGCTGCTCGATCAGATCACAGTTCAGCGGCAGGTCGAACAGCACCAGATGGTGAGCAAACTGGAAGTTACGGCCTTCACTACCGATTTCAGAACACAGCAGCAGGCGCGCGCCCTGTTCCGGATCGGCGAAGTAGGCAGCCGCGCGGTCGCGCTCAACCAGATCCATGTTTTCGTGGAAAACCGCCACCAGAATGCCGTGTTTTTCCCACAGGTGTTTTTCCAGTTCCAGCACGGTAGACGCGTGATGGCAGATCAGCACCACTTTTTCTTTGCCGGTCTGACGCAGCAATTCGGCCAGAGCGGCTACGCGTGGATCGTCTTCAGCCCAGCTTTCAACCGTGGCGACTTTTTCTGGATACAGGGCATCCGCACCGGAAATATTCTGGTACTGCTCAGGCCATGGCAGCTGACGAATCAGCGGCAGACGGGCAGGGAAGCCGCTCACGCCATGGCGGGTGTTACGGTACATCACACGACCAGGGCCGCGACGATCGATCAGGGCTTCGAGCAGGCGAGTATGGTTATGCTCATCCGCCATATCTGGCATCAGCTCGTTAATGGCAGCCTGTTGTTCGGCTGTGAGCGGATCGCCTGTCGCAACGGCACCAGCCAGCTCAGCAATTGGCTGATACTTGCTCTGTTCGTCGAGGAATTTTTCCAGCGAGGAGTAACGCTGCGGATCCAGCAGACGCAGGCGCGCGAAGTGGCCTTCAACACCCAGCTGCTCCGGCGTAGCGGTCAGCAGCAGTACACCCGGCGTGGTAGCGGCCAGAGCTTCCACCAGCTGATAACCGGCATCCGGCTCGGTTTCGTTCCATTCGAGGTGGTGCGCTTCGTCGACCACCAGCACATCCCAGTTCTGCGCCTTCATGGCAGCAGCCACTTTTGGATTGCGAGCAAGAGACATAGGACAAAGGAACAGCTGACCAAGATCGAACAGTTCGACCTCATCGTCGATGTCGTCCTGCTGAACCAGGCTGAAACGCAGATTGAAGCGGCGAATCATTTCCACCAGCCACTGGTGCAGCAGATGATCAGGAACCAGCACCAGCACACGTGCAATACGCTGCTGCAGAATCAGACGGTGCAGGATCAGGCCTGCTTCAATGGTTTTACCCAGGCCCACTTCGTCCGCCAGCAAGGCGCGCGGCATGGCATCCTGGGTAACCTGATAGGCAATGTACAACTGGTGAGGGAGCAGGCTGGTACGACCACCCAGCAAACCGTAGAACGGACGCTGGCGAACGCGAGTAGTCTGGCGGAAGCACAGCTGGCGCAGTTCGTAGAGGTTGTTGTTATCAATCTGACCGGAGAACAGGCGGTCGGAAGGCTGATTCAGCTGAATATTGCCGCTGAGCTGGATTTCCGGCACCGGCTTGCCATTGGCCAGATAAAACGCCACACCCTTGATCTCTTGCACGGCTTCGATCTCAACGATCGAACCATCTTGCAGAGGAACCTTGTCACCTACCTTGAAAATGACCCGGGTCAGCGGCGCATTCTGGCGCGCATAGGTACGAACATCGTCGATGGTCGGGAAGAAAAGGGTTACCGAGCGAAAATCCACGCTCTGTACCAGTCCCAGGCCAAGATCCGTTTCCGCCTCGCTGATCCAACGTTGGCCAACCGCATACATAGTTATTTCTGTGCCCACTGTGACTATTCAAATTTGGGGCGGGAGTCTACCTCAAGCCGCCGTTACAGGCCACGTCGCATCACTCGATGCAATAGATGTTTGATCATTAATTACTACAGGAGCATTTGAGAAGCCGACGCCCATCAGAGGCTCTCGCAGCAGTAGCAAAAAACAAGCAGGACAGAACAACAACAAGAAACCCTCTGAATAATTCGGTGCCCGCTCTGGCTTATCGGGATGATGAATCACGAAGCCGGTTTGATGGCCTTGTTTGCCTAAATCCTGGGCTACGTCAAAACCTGCGACACAAAGTCATCACCCTTCCGAAAGCCCCGAAGGGCGCGGGGGCAGGGCGAAGCACGAGCCAGAGTCGAGATCTGTGAAGAGCAGTTCATAGCTCCCCAAGTAACAGAAGGTGAATTTTTCATAAAAAAACGTGATCAGGTTTACATAAACCCACCAAAAGCGGCACTATTAAAGACAAGGAAATCTGTAAACAGATCTGTCACCAACCGATGCCGCAGCGCTTCAGATACCGACAGAGAATCAACTCTGAGACATGGATTTGTCGTGAAGAGGGCTACCCTCAATAGTCTCCGGAGACGACAAATGAAACCTTTGTGTCAATTGCTGATAGCCATTTTTGTGTCATCTGCCTGCTATGCAGAGCCAGAGTCACCCACCCTTGGGCGCTTCACTGAATACCACATTCGCTCAACCGACATGATCGCATTTTCCAGCAATGGCGCTGACGTGCGCCTTTGCAGTGACTGCAACACCACAGCCTTGCACATGAGTAGTGGCTATGAATTGTTTGATCAGGACACAGCCATTGATCTCAAAACCGCTACCGAACTGTATTTGCGCCGCACCTATCCGGTCATCTTTCTGGGCATTGATCGCCAACTGAAGGCCATTACCTACATCCGATTTGGCGGACATAGCGGTGCATACTGAGGGTAAATGCATGAGAATTTACTGGTTTTTAATAGTTGCATTTGGTTTGTTATCGTGCGCATCTATTCGTGCGGATGATACTGAAATTTATGTAAGCAGCAGCAATACCACTGCACCAAACGTGGTATTCGTCATGGACACATCGGGTAGTATGTCTACCACCGTAAAAGACAGCAACAATATCAGTCAAGGAACACGACTATCCATCGTGCGCCAGGCAGCTATTGAGGTAATCAACAGCACCAGCAATATCAATATTGCCTTGTTGCGTTTTAATTATGATCAAGGTGGGCGTCTCAGCACTCCGATGATGTCAATTGATGCCGAATCTACCCGTAGCGTAGTCAGCGATGTATTAAACTCCTACACTGCAAATGGCTCAACACCCATGACAGAAGCCCTGTATGAGGCAGGTGCCTTTCTGCGTGGGGATGATATGCGCTACGGCAGCACTACCACTGACAACAGCAACCTCTGTGTCACATCCACAGATACGGTGGTGCCCGTGGTGATTCCCGGCACCGCTACTCAGTATCCATGGTGGTGGGAAGTTGTGAAATATGACTGGTGGATCATTCCGTACACTTTTAATAGCAGAAACATGAAATGGATTTCCTACAAAAGCCTGGACAAATCCATTCGAAAAACTCTGACCCAGACATATGGTATCACCTCATCCAACTATGGCACTGGCAGTGTTCCTTGGTGGTTTATACTGGATTCGTGGTTTCATCCTTATGTTCGAAATTCCACGACAGGAGAGTTTACGACCTGGTCTTCCTTGTCTTACAACATCCGCTACATGCTCAATTATTACTATGGACTGACCGAAAGCACTTATACAGCCAATGTTGCAGCCGACACTGCAGTACCTATTCCCGGAACGGCCGACACAATTGAGTATCAGGTACAAACTGTTTGTACTGAATATCTTAATCTTGACGACACTCACGATGGTTCCGGGAAATATATTTCCCCTATGGTTGATGAGTGCCAAACCAACCATATCGTGTTGTTCACAGACGGAGACCCGAACTACGATACTGACGTTAATAGCATCACTCAGTCATTGGTAAAAACACTGCCGTCCAGCACCTATCCGGTCGCATCGAACTTTTCTACCAAATGCAGTGGCGACGGAGGTTGTGCGGAAGAACTTGCGTGGTACTACTACCATGCAGATAACTCCACATCATTGGAGAACACACAGCCGATTTACATTCATACGATTGGTGGCTTTATTTCGGGAAGTGCACAGAATCGCCTGGATGCCATGGCAACGTATGGCGGGGGAATTTCCGGCAATGGCAGTGATGCTCAAACATTAAAAGAAGCACTTACCAAAGTCTTTGCCAACATTTCCAGCACTACCGGCACCTTCTCGGCTCCCGCGGTAGCCGTGAACGCATTCAACAGCATGGAGCACCTCGATCAGCTGTATTTCTCGGTATTTCGTCCAAGCAACGGGGCACGTTGGCAAGGCAATATCAAACGCTACCGCATAGAAAACAGCACAATTCTTGATGTCAACGATGCATTTGCAGTTGACGACACCACCGGCTTTTTTGGTGATAACGCCACCAGCTTCTGGACTCTGGCAGAAGATGCACCTGATGGTTCAACCGTTGCCAGCGGAGGTATTGCTCGTCGCCTGACTGCACCTGCTTCCCGCATGATTGCAACCTGGCTAGGAAGCAACTCCTCGCTGAGTGCCAGCGTCAATCGCATCAGTACCAGCAACAGCAATCTCACCCAGAGCTTGTTCGGCACCAGCCTGACAACGGCTGAATTTACGAAATTACTGCAGTGGTCTGCTGGCTACGACGTTCTGTCGGGATCAACCACCAGCGCTCGACGTGAAATGGAAGATCCCCTGCATAGTCGCCCGGTATTATTGACTTACGGCTACACCACCAGTTCAAGCGGCGAAAAAATCCCCGACAGCGTGCTTTTTGTTGGTACCAATAGCGGTTACTTACACGCATTCAATACCGATATTGACAGCCCATATGAACATTTTGCATTTATTCCCAAGGAACTTTTACCAAATCTGGCGGAGTATTACAGCGGCACTAGCAGCAAGGTATATGGCATGGATGGTCAGATCAGTGCCTGGCATCAGGACTCCAACGGCAACTCAATCGTAGATAATGGTGAAAAAGCCTACCTCTACAGCGGTATGCGCAGAGGCGGCCGGAACTATTATGCACTCGACGTCAGCGATCGAAACAATCCCAAATACCTGTGGCAAATCAATGGCGGAACCGGCTCATTCTCAGAGCTGGGGCAAACCTGGTCAAAAATGCAGCTCATCACCGTTGAGTGGGGGGGGGCCGCAAAAGAGGTCATCGTGTTTGGTGGTGGGTACGATGCAGCAGAGGACAACAACGATGTACGCACAGCGTCAAGCATGGGCAATGCCATTTATATGATTGATCCTTCATCCGGCGCACTATTGTGGAAGGCTTCACCAAATGCCGATGCCAACCTGCGCCTGACCGGAATGACCAGCGCTATTCCGGCAAACGTTGCGCCAGTGGATAAGGATGGCGATGGTCTTGTTGACATGCTATATGCATCAGATGTTGGCGGCCGCATATGGCGTATCGATTTTATTGGCGGCTCCAATGCCAATAATTATGCACAAGGCGGCATTATCGCCGATTTGGGGGCAAACAACTCCTCAAGTGAAAACGTACGCTTCTTCACAGCTCCTGATGTCAGCTGGACTAAAGCCGGGCTGTACTACAACACAACCACCGGAAAGCTGTATGAACAAGAGCGCTACCAGATTGCTATCGGATCTGGATATCGAGCTCACCCTCTGAACAATCACGCAACGGATCGTCTGTATCTCATCAATGACTTCGATACACTTAACGCCCCGACCAGCTACAAAACCCTGACGCGTTCAAGTCTGGCCAACTACAGCAGTTTCTCCAGTGCATCTGCCAGTCAGATTCGCAATGGATTGTTTTACACGCTACCTGATGAAGGGGAAAAAGCGCTATCCGACTCGATTACAGTCAGTGGCTACAGTTATTTCAGCACTTATCGGCCATCAGATCCGGATGAAAAGCAAACAGGCTGCGAGCCTGACATTGGCAACGCTCGGACATATGTTCTGAAAGGGGGATATTACGAAAGCAGCGATAGCGGAGAGATCAAAAAAGTACCCCCCACATTGCAGTCTGTAAATCTGCAACAGCCTGGCATACCTCCAAGCCCGGTGCTGATTATTGAGGGTGCAATTACTGACGTTGGCTCGGAGTCAGGTGGCGGTACCGGCAGAACATGTCCGAATGGCCAGGTTATAACAATTGGTGCTGAAACTATTTGCACCGAGGATGGTAATGCGACTCTTTACCGTAATTACTGGCGAGAAGAACAATAAGGAACTCACAACTGGCGCCACCAACCAGGTCTCCTCGGGAAGTGGCGTCCACCCAGGCTTATTGGAATGACGCGAACTACCATACTGGCTTGATACTCCGAACAACCCTGAACAGCTCTTGGCTCTGACTCCTGCTTCGCCCTAGCTCCTGCATCCATGTAGTCGTGCGCGAATGCTGCAACCCGCGCTCTTCGGGCCTTTCGGGATGGTGATTACTCTTCGCCGTTTTTGACACGCCCCCCACAGCAGGGGCATCAAACCGGCTTCGTGATTCATCACCATCCGGATTAACCAGGTAGGCACTGAGTTATTCAGAGAGCCCTTGAAAAAACTGGAGGCAATCTGGGGCGGGAAGGGAATCTGGATAAATCAGCCTTCGCGCAGCTCGCGCTCCAGCCAATCCAGAAACAATGCCGCGTCGGGCGCCAGTTTGAGGCCCGACTTGCGCACCAGATAAAAGGATTCGCTGGCGGGGATTTGGTGTTCAAGCGGGGCGATCAGGCGACCGTTTTTAAGCGCATCTTCGGCCATCGAGGTTCGAGCCAGAGCGATGCCCGCGCCGAGTTCGGCCATTTTCAGCGCCGACGCAACGTTGTCCAGCTGAATGCCGTGGGCGGGGTCGATCTGGTCTTCGTTCATCAATGACAACCAGTAGCCCCAGCCTTCTTCATAACCCATTACGTGGATCAGTGTCAGGCCGCGCAGGTCTTCAATGCAGTTGATCGGGTGGCGTTCCAGCAGCTCTGGCGAACACACCGGAAATAACGAATCCCAGCTCAGTCGTTGCGATAGATGCCCCGCCCATTCACCGCTGCCCCAGCGGATTTCAAAATCGTCATCGGCTTCCACGTCTTTCACCCACAAGGTGCTGGTGTAGCGGATATCAATATTGGGGTAGAGCGCGTTGAAGTCACGAATGCGCGGCGCCAGCCAGCTCATAAAAAACGACAGGCTACCGCGGATTTTTACCGGCACTCTCTGGCTCTGGCCAAACAACTCACTGGTGGCGGCCGCCAGACGGGAAATGGAATCCTGCACCACCGGCAGGTAAGACTGGCCTTCATCGGTCAGCGCAATACCTCGTGCCAGACGAGCAAACAGGGCAACCCCCAGATGGCGTTCAAGCAGGCGGATTTGTTGGCTGACAGCACCTTGAGTCAGGTGCAGCTCCTGCGCCGCCTTGGTGAAATTCAGATGACGGGCAGAGGCCTCAAAGGTACGAATCCAGTTCAGCGGTGGCAGGGTTTTTTGCATCATCTCGTTGGGGTCAGAAGAAATCCGGTCCCGAGTATACTGGATTGTGCTCATGCTGTAGCGCCTCGGCAGGCGCTGCCTGTACGTCAGATATGGTGTAACACTTGCCCGAGGAACTGCTGCAAGCGCGGATGTTGTGACGTAAAAAACGTATCTGGCGACTCTTCAAGTACCAGTTCGCCGTCTTCCATAAACACCACACGATCCGCCACTTCCTTGGCAAAGCCCATCTCATGGGTGACCACCACCATGGTCATGCCATCACGGGCCAGGCTTTGCATCACATCGAGCACTTCGCCCACCATTTCCGGATCAAGCGCGCTGGTTGGCTCATCAAACAGCAGGATGTCAGGTTTCATTGCCAGTGCGCGGGCGATGGCAACCCTTTGTTGCTGACCACCCGACAGGCGTGCAGGGTAGTTATGCATACGCTCCGCCAGACCAACCCGAGTGAGCAGGCTCTCTGCGCTTTGCTGCGCTTGCTGGCGGCTTTGTTTCAGCACTTTCATCGGCGACAACATCACGTTCTGCAGTGCCGTCTTGTGCGGAAACAGATTGAACTGCTGGAACACCATGCCAACTTCTTCGCGCACCTTGTTGATGTTGGTGTGCTTGTGATTAATGTCGATGCCGTCAATCACAATACTGCCGGATGAGATGGTTTCAAGCTGGTTCAGCGTACGCAAAAAGGTTGATTTGCCGGAGCCGCTGGGCCCGATAATCACCACCACCTCACCACGATGAATGTCGAGTGATACCTGTTTCAGGGCATGGCAGCCGTTTGGATAAATCTTGTCGACCGCTCGCGCCTTGATGATCACGTCATTAGCGGCAAACGCCGGACTGACGGTGGAGCTGCCAGAAAGATCGCCAGAAAAATTTCCAGAATGCTTGATAGAGTCAGACATTGGCAGCCATCCTTTTTTCCAGACGCTGAGTCAATAGCGACAACAGCCCGGTAATCAGCAAATAGAGCAGGGCGACCGTAAACCAGACTTCAAACGGTGCAAAACTGCCGCTGATAACTTCCCGCCCAGCCTTGCTGAGATCGGTGATCGAAATAACCGACACCAGCGATGAATCCTTGATCAGGTTGATAAACTGACCCGCCAGCGGCGGCAAGGTACGCTGAATTGCCTGCGGCATAATCACGTAGTACATAGCCTGCACATAATTCATACCCAGCGAACGCGCGGCTTCCATCTGTCCGACCGGAATCGACTGAATACCAGCACGAACGATTTCTGCCACATAGGCACCGGTAAAAATAGCCAGAGCAGCCACTGCAGCGGTGAACTGGTCGAGTTGAAAAACGGTGCCGATAAAGAAATACACGATAAAAATCTGTACCAGCAGCGGTGTGCCACGGATCAGTTCGATGTAGGTAATGGCAAGGTCGCGCAGAACCACAACCTCGGAAATCCGCATCAAACCAAAAACCACCCCCAGCACAATCGCAAATACCAGCGACACCACCGAAATCTTGATGGTCACCCACAGGCCTTCGGCAATTGGTCCAAAACGCCAGTGTTCCAGCTGCGCTACCGTATTGCCCTGGAATACCAGATCACCATCCATCACCAGCGCGGTGTCGTAGTGCGGAACCAACTGCGGCTCATCACCATTATCCGGAACAATCGACAGTTCACCGGTCGCGCTCAGCACCGCCGTGCCATCGGCGTCGGCCAGAATATCCACCGGCGTGGTGTCGATGATAAAGGGATACAGACGTTCCCAATGCCAGCTGTAATTGATGCGCTGACCCGACATATAAATGCCGCCGATCAGCACGGCCATGATCAGCAGATACAGGCCATGGCCAATCCAGCGGTTCTGGTGCCAGCGATTTGGGGTGGGGGTGTTTGAAGTCATATCCGCAATACAGTCGCCGAAAATTCAACAGCCGCCCAACAGGTGGCGGCTGATGTTTGCCAGTGTAGCGGCTTCAGTGCCGCTACCGGGTTATTGAACCTGATTTACCCAAGCGTCGGACTCAAACCACTTGGCGTACAAGCGATCGTAGGTGCCGTCGTTCTTGATCATTTTCAGGTAGTTATTGAGGAAGTTGATGAAGTCAGCGTCACCGCGACGAATGGCCCAACCCAGCGGCTCATAGGTGAAGCTTTTGCTCAGATGCACAACCTTGTCTTTATGCTGGGAGGCATACAGGGCGTTGTATGGCAGATCGTACACAAACGCGTCGGCCTGACCGTTAGCTACTTGCAGAACGCCATCGGCGGAAGTTTCGAACAGGTTCAGCTTGGCTTTTGGCAGATACTTTTGAGCTGCCATGGCACCGGTAGTGCCGATCTGGCTGGCAACGGTGTATTTGGCGTCGTTCAGATCCTGATAGCTCTTGACGGTTTTTGCCAGGTCCGGGCGAATCAGCACGGTCTGACCAATTTCCAGATAGGTATCCGCAAACAGCACCTGCAGGTTGCGCTCAGGGGTAATGCCCATGCCACCAATAATGATGTCGCACTTGCCGGTTTGCAGCGCCGGGATGATGCCATCCCACGCCGTGTTCACGGGCACAAACTTCACACCCATGCTGTTGGCCATATGTTTGGCAACGTCGATATCAAAACCGATGAACTGGCCGTTTTTGGCTTTCATGTAGAACGGCAGGTAACCCGCCTCAAAACAGCCGCGCAGTTCGCCGCTGGCCAAAATGCCATCAATCGCCGATTTTTCGGCGGCAACAGAAACAGTGGAGGCGCTCAGCAGGGCTGCGCCCAGCAAGGAAGTGGTTAACAGGCGTTTGAGTGCGGTGATCATAACGGGTCCGGTGTTGGTATTGGTCGGCGTAGACCCGCGACAGCCGGGCCATTCAAAGGGCGACACTATAAATAACCAACAGCCGTCTGAGTAGCGACGATATCAAGACCTTAGGCCATGTTTTATTAATGCCTTAAAGCCTGATCAGCATAGAATAGGGGATTTCCGTACAAAATTTCCACAAAAAATCCGAGCAAAGCCTACTCCAGACCATTTTTGATTAATGAAATGATGGGTTGTGGCGGTTGCTTCGGATACACTGCCGCGCTGATCAACCAACGGATGTTTCCTTATGACTTCTCTCACGATTCTGGATGGCGGCATGAGCCGTGAACTGCAACGCCTGGGCGCACCGTTCCGGCAGCCTGAATGGTCAGCACTGGCCATGATGGAAACTCCTGACATCGTCAAACAGGCTCACAAGGAATTTATTCAGGCTGGCTCGCGCGTGGTGACCACCAACAGCTATGCGCTGGTGCCGTTCCACATCGGTGAGCAGGTATTCAAGGACCGCGTTGCTGAACTGGCGACCAACTCGGTAGCCGTTGCCCATGCGGCAGTCGCTGAAAGCGGCGAAAACGTTCTGGTAGCGGCATCGGTGCCGCCGCTGTTTGGTTCTTACCGAGCGGACCTGTATGAAGCCGACCGTTTTGACGAGATTGCTCGTCCTTTGGTAACGGCACTGCAAGCGGGCAAGCCGGACGTCTGGCTCAACGAAACCCAGAGTCTGTTGGCTGAAACCCTGGCCATGAAAGCACTGATCGACAGCATTGATACCGACCACAGACCATACTGGGTGTCATTCACATTGGAAGATTTTGAGCCATCCGACACACCAAAACTGCGCTCAGGCGAGACCGTTCGAGAAGCGGTACAGGCCATGGCGGAGGCCGGTGTGGATGCCATCATGTTTAACTGCAGCCAGCCGGAAACCATTTCGGACGCCATTCGCGTGACCAAAGAAGTGCTGGCCAGCAACAGCGATACCCGCATCCAGAACATCAAGGTTGGCGCGTACGCCAATGCCTTCGCGCCACAACCGAAAGACGCAACTGCCAACGACGGCCTGGATGAAGTGCGCCCGGATCTGACGCCAGATACTTATACAGGCTGGGTGAAAGAGTGGAAAACACTGGGCGCCGACATGATTGGCGGCTGCTGCGGCATTGGTGTTGAACACATTGCAGCAATCAAGGCGCTGAACCTGTAAGTCGGAAGGCTGGATAAGCCTTCACTATTTCCGATAATTGATATTATCGGAAATAGCGTATTATCCGGTTTTGGGCCGGGTTTTAGTCTGACCTGGCCCCAGAATCTCTATTTTCTCGTCCAAGCTCATCTTCAGGTTCGTCGGCTTTTTAACGGTTAATTCCTGTCTGCGGCTTACCGTCTGTTTTTATCGATAACTGCCTATCTGCAACTTCTGCACTCTGACATCGCATCGCCAGCGCTTTGTTTTAGCCATTAGCTGATCGCCGCTTTTCTCAATCCCGACTCAGCCTGAACTGCCAGCCCATCCGGGGCATTCATGGGCGCATTCCCTCCGATTCCTGAAAACGTTTTCCTCTGCTGAACACCGCTCAGTTCACATTGCTGTTCGGCTGCGCTGCGCACTATCCAACGTCTCTCTGCTTCGGCACCCCCGTTTCGGCATTTTCATAAACCGCACACCTCGCAGTTAATTCAACTGCCGCCACCTGTGTACCGATTGGTACTCGCCGTTAGCGAATCCACTAAAAACCGTTTGCCAGCCGTGTTTTGGCTAACCGCGCCGCGGCCTGCAGTAATCGCCCGTATGGCTTTCCAGCAACTTTTCAGGCTTCTGGATCACATCCGCTTCGGGCCATGTTCAAGACTAACGACAAGTCAGGATTCTCAGAGACATTCACAGGAATATTGTTATGATCTAAACAATTATAAGAACCTACTAAAACCATCATCCAAAGGCCTTCTATGACCCAGTCGCGCGTTCGCATCGAGTTTTTACTCATGATGGCCAGCATGATGTGCCTGACAGCCCTGTTTGTGGATTCCATGTTGCCCGCCTTGCAACAGATTGGTCAGGATCTGGATGCGCTGGACAACAACCGCTATCAGCTGGTGCTGACCTCACTTATGATTGGTCTGGGGGTTGGCCAGCTGTTTTATGGGCCGATTGCCGATGCCTTTGGCCGAAAACCGACGGTGTACCTGGGACTGGCCCTGATGCTGGTCGGCACCGCCATCAGCCTGCTGGCGCAGAGCTTCGAGTGGATGCTGTTCGGCCGTGTACTTCAGGGTTTTGGCGCGGCCGGGCCGCGCGTTATGGTCGTGACCATTATTCGGGATCAGCATTCAGGACCGGAGATGGCGCGCATGATGTCACTGGTGATGACCATCTTTGTGTTCAGCCCGGTGGTTGCGCCGGTGATTGGTCAGTTGGTGCTGCTGTTTGCCGGATGGCGGGCCATTTTTGGCGTGCTCGGGGTGATCTGTCTGGCGCTGCTGGCCTGGTTTGCACTGCGTCAGCCAGAAACCCACAAACCGGAAAACAAACGCGGCTTGTCTTTAATTCCGGTCATGCGCGGCATGAAAGAAGTGATCGCCCATCCCGTGGCATTGATTTATATCCTCGTAGCCGGACTCTCCCACTCATCCATCATTGCCTTCCTGACCTCCGTGCAAGGAATCCTGCAAGGCATCTACGACGTCGGCGACATGTTCCCGCTGTATTTTGCCCTGATAGCCCTCGGCGTCGGCTTCTCGTCGTTTCTGAACAGCCGTCTGGTTTACCGCTTTGATATTCGAATGCTGGTCACCCGGGTTCTGATGACGCTGGGCGCTCTGTCATTAATTGAAGCTGCACTGGTCGCCTCCGGCATAATCACCGTATCGCTGACCGGGTTTATCCTGATGATGACAGCCAGCACCTTCTGCCTGGGCTTGCTGTTCGGCAACATCAACGCCCTCGCCATGGAATCCTTTGGCCATATGGCGGGCACTGCATCCGGCGTTATCGGCGCCATGACCATGCTGATCGGCGTACTGGTCGGCGGCGCCATCGGCATGAGCTTTAACGGCACCATCGTACCCCTGTTACTGGGCTTTGGATTAACCGCCAGCACATCCCTCACACTGATACTGCTGGGTACGCCAAAACACACGAAAAAGGCGCACGCTGCGAAGGTGTAAAAAACCAGTTATGGGAGATTGCGAGCAATGACCCGAGCAATTTGCTTGGGCTCTCGCTCCGAAATAACGGATTGGATCAAGCCAGAGGGAGAGAATCCGGGTTCCTGTTTTCAGAGCCGTTGCGTGTTTTACTGGCTGCTGTTAGCGTAAATCTGGTTTTACGCTTTGGGCGCAGACGCAATGCGCATGTTGAAGCAGAAAACCAACCGTCAGATCGTGTTTTTCAGGGAGGAAGGCTTGATGAAGATGGAAATAATCAATCAATTCAAATACCTATAATCCTCTCGAAACGAATCGTGCTGCCAGAAGAACGGGCATGCGAATGAGTAAGCTGTTATATCTATGGGGAAAACCTTGAGCAACAATCAGAAAATTGATTTCCTATATCAATCTATAGCGGATACACAGTCAACTATTAGAGCCATTGATGTCAAGTTAGGATTCTTGTTTGTGGTCGCTTTTTTGCCAGTGGCTGGTTTGGAAAAAATAATCTCGCTTTACGAAACGCTTAAGGCGGCTTCGAATTTATATTTTTACTCCATGCTTCTGTTTGGATTCTTATGGCTTGCATCAATATACACACTATTCAAGTCTACCATTTCCATATCCAATCCAAGCAGACACGTATCAGGTCAATTGCCGAAAGGGATTTTCTATGGCGGAAATATTTTTACTTTAAACGCAATCGACAATTTCTTTAATTTTCCAGTAAAATCCAACCAGGAAGTCGATCAGTTTTCACAAGACTTACCCGAGAATGAGGCCGAGATAATCAAAGAGCTGTCTTTTGAAAAAATTAAAATTTCTTATATAAGAGAAATCAAAATAAGACGATCATCACTATGCGGCAGACTGATATTCTCTTGGATCTGCCTTGGTTTTGCGCTATGGATTTTATATTTACTCAAGGTAGGATTTTAATGCTCACGAAAGAACAAGACAAAGAGATAAGGCTTATTGTCAATAATTCGCTAAACAAGGCCGAGCGACACTGGAGCAATGGTGGCATCCTGCTAGCTAAAAGTGAAGGGATCAGCATGGAGAGTTTTAATAAATCTTTGGATTCCGAACCATCAAAAATACCTGGCCACTCAATTGTGCAAGACGAAGAAACCGTTATAGATGAGTTTGTCGCTTTTGTAGCAGATATGAGAAACTCGACACAACACCTAATGTGTGAGCTTAGCAGCAAAAGAGCGAAGGCGTCACGATTGCAAAGAGTTTACTATGAAACATCAGCGCTACTTCCGGCCATTGCAAAAACGGTTAATTTTGAAGGTGGAAATGTTACAGAATATCTTGGTGATGGCATTCTAGCGTTATTTCGATTTAATCCAAACAATCCAAGTGAGTCTATTTATGCTGCACACGACGCTGCAATCAATGTGATTGGCGACACCAGAAATATCGTGAATGAAATTCTTCGCGAAAGGTACCTATTGCCAGATATAGACATTGGTGTTGGATTGGCTCATAGCAAAACGCTCGTCACCTTGGTGGGCCTCGAAGGTGAAAAACACCCGAAAGCATTTGGTGAATGCATCTTCAGGGCCACGAAACTTTCAGGCGGTAAAAATGAAATACTTGCAGATGAAAACGTTAAAAACAAGTGACCAAAAGCTGTCGGTGGAAAGCTGACTTTTAAGTCTAAGAGATTCAGAGATATAGACGGCTATTTGATAGAAAAGGCATAACAATTAAATCCAGATTGCACCTACAGATAGGCGTCATGGTTACTTTGAAAAACCTTAAAGCCGTAGGCTGGATAGTCGAGCTAAGCCAGCGTCATCTGACACCGGGCCGATTAATCCAGCACCGGCGCATGCCAAGCACACAGCTTGTCGGATGACGCCTTCGGCTTATCCGACCTACAAAACACACGCCCCTGCCCTCAATGCATCCCGGTGCTGAGGTAACTCGGTTGTTCAATCAAATCTGCGACCTGATGCAGGTTTTCTTGCCATTGGTCGCGGGTAATGGGGCCTCCGAAGCACAGGCGCACGGCGTTGGGCGGGTTGTTGTCGGTGGCGAATGCGGCGCTGGAGACGGCGCTGACGCCGAGCTGGCGCAGTTGCACCGCCAGTTCTGACGGGTTCCAGTCGGAGCTTTTGGGGATTTGCAGCCACAGATGAAACGCGCCTTCGGCGCTGCGGATATTGCGGGTGCCGAGTTCCTGTTCCGCGATCCTCAGGCGGGCGATGGCTTCGCGGCGCACGCTTTTGACCATCTGTTCGGCGGTGCCATCAAGAATCCATTGGCTCACCAGCGCATCCGTGAGTGGGCTCGACATCACATGCAGGGCGCGCATGGCGGCCGACAGGCGTTGGCTCTGGCGCTTACCCGGCGTGTAAAGAAAGGCCGAGCGCACTCCCGGGCCAAAGCATTTGGAGGTGCCGGTGATGTACCAGCTCAGTTCCGGCACCAGTTCGGCAAAACTCACCGGTGCCTGCTCAGCGAGCATGCTGTAGGCCTCGTCTTCAATAATGGGAATGCTGTAGCGCAGACAGACGTCAGCAATGGCTTCGCGACGACTTTTGCTCATGGTGTCGGTGGTGGGGTTCTGGATCGTCGGGTTCAGGTACAGGGCACCCACGTTGCCGAGTTTGCAGAACTCCTCGAACGGTCGTACCAGCGGGCCGTCGTGGTCGCGCTCCAGTGAGTGCAGCGAAATTCCGAGGTGGGCAGCAATGGCCTTGATGCCGGGATAGGCCAGGCTTTCCACACACAACACCTGATGCTTTTCAATCAGAGTACTCATCAGGCCTACCAGTACCGAATGAATGCCCGGACACACCAGCACCTGCTCCAGTTGTGGGTTGGGCAGACGCTGATCGAGCCAGATCAGCGCCGCTTCCTTGTTTTCGCGGCTGCCGCCAAAGGCCTGATAACGCAGCATGTCGTAAAGGTCACGCTGGGCCAGCACGCCGATGGCGCTGTCTCTCACCTGTTCGATCAGGGTCGGAATCGCCGGTTCCACCAGCAGGTTCATGGTCATTTCATAGCTGCCCAGACTCGGGCGCACAGTGGCCGTGCGGCCTTTGACAAAGGTGCCGGAGCCCGGATGGGAGTCGATCAGCCCCCGGGTTTTGGCCTCCTGATAGGCCCGCGCCGCCGTGGTGTAGTTAATGCCGGTGGCTTCGGCCAGATCGCGCAGGGGCGGTAAACGATCGCGGGGTTGCAGGCGGCCGCTATCCAGGTCTTCGCCAATCAGGTCGGCGATCAGCCGATAGGCCGGAATCCCCTGGCTGTTTTTCAGTCGCCGTGCCCAACGGGCCAGTTCGGTATTTTTCATATCACTCCCATCCTGATGCATCAGACCTGTTATTCGATCCTGAAACCGCTCCCAAGGCTGACACAAAACAATGGATGCGATCAATCTTGAATTGATTGCATCCATTGATCGACATCTGTTTATCACCACAAACGCAAATAATCACGCGATCATACAGGTGGCATTTTTACGGTGCGAACCTTGTTAAAACCGCACGTTCAGGGTGCAAAAATCCCGATTTTATTGATCGGGTATTGATGGCATTTTGGCCATCCGAAAAATTTTTTTCGTCTCCACAGGTGTTTTGCCCCCTGTTTGATTGCCTCTTGATTGCAATCAATTAAATCAATATTGGCCCTTTGATTGCTCTAACTTGATTGCATTAATTGATCGCATACCAATTCCAAAACCTGCGATCTGGCTAACCATCAACAAGGAGCATGCAGATGCCACAAGTAACTCAGCCAAAACATCAAGCCGGTGATTTCTTCGTTGATTACGAAGAGAAAGTATTTGAAGACGTCAAAGCCCGCGAAGGCGAAAAAGCCCTGGTGACCTTCCACACCGTCGCTTTTGAAGGCTCGATTGGTCTGGTCAACATGCTGCAAGCCACCCGTCTGCAGCGCAAAGGCTATGAAACCTCCATTCTGCTGTACGGCCCTGGCGTGACCCTGGGTCTGCAGCGTGGCTTCCCGACGCTGGGTGACGAAGCTTTCCCTGGCCACCAGAACTACGCCAACCAGCTGAAAAAGTTCATGGCCGAAGGTGGCAAGGTCTACTGCTGCCGTTTTGCCCTGCAGGCCCTGTACGGTCACGGCGAACCTTCCCTGATCGAAGGCATCCGCCCCATCAATCCACTCGATGTGATGGATCTGAAACTGCTGCACATGCGTGACGGTGCGGTGATCATCGACACCTGGACTCTGTAAGGAGCTTGCGGCCCATGTCTTACCGTGACAATCACAAGACAGTGCGGGCCGCGGCCGTTCAGATCGCTCCGGATCTCCGGAGCGCCAACGGTACGCTGGCCAATGTACTCAATGCGATGGATGACGCTGCTGCCAGGGGCGTCGAGCTGATCGTGTTTCCGGAAACCTTCGTGCCCTGGTATCCGTATTTTTCCTTCGTTCTGCCCGCCGTGCAGTGCGGTGCCGAACATCTGCGCCTCTATGATGAAGCCGTGGTGGTGCCCGGCCCGATCACCGATGCGGTGGCCGCGCGTGCCCGCAAACACCGCATGGTGGTGGTACTGGGCGTCAACGAACGCGACCACGGCAGTCTTTATAACACCCAGCTGATTTTTGATGCCGACGGCCAGCTGCTGCTGAAGCGTCGCAAGATCACCCCGACCTATCACGAACGCATGATCTGGGGTCAGGGCGACGCCGCCGGACTCAAGGTGGCTGATACCGCTGTCGGTCGCGTTGGCGCACTGGCGTGCTGGGAGCACTACAACCCGCTGGCCCGTTACGCGCTGATGACCCAGCACGAGCAGATTCATTGCAGCCAGTTCCCCGGCTCTCTGGTCGGTCCGATTTTCGGCGATCAGATCGAAGCCACCATTCGCCATCACGCGCTGGAATCCGGCTGTTTTGTGGTCAACGCCACTGGCTGGCTCACCGACGCGCAGATCGAATCCATCACCCCGGACGAGAAGCTGCAACAGGCCCTGCGCGATGGCTGCAATACCGCCATCATCTCGCCGGAAGGCAAACACCTGGCCCCGGCGCTGACTTCGGGTGAAGGCATGGTGGTGGCCGATCTCGACTTCAAACTCATCACCAAGCGCAAGCGCATGATGGATTCGGTCGGCCATTACGCCCGCCCGGAACTGCTGCGTCTGGCCATTAACGATCAACCGACAGCGTACAAACAGCCCATGCTGGCTGACCATCAGGACACCACCCAACCTCAAAACGTTGCAGGAGAAGCCCATGAATCCGGCTATCGAATCACCCCGGCGTTTGATCACTGAGTTACAGACCCGCGGCTTGCGCCTGACCCGGCCAGACCAGCGCCACGTTGCCCGACGCGGTGGTGCCGGGCCGTCGGATCATCAGGCGGTGACCATCGATGGCACCACGGTGATGGTGCCCATCTACACCGAAGCCGCCTGGCAGTCGCCGTTTGAAGTGGCGTCGTTGAGCGATGGCGAACAGATTGTCTGGAAATCCGGAGACCAGCGGATCCCGCTGCACAACGTCAGCTTCGCCCGCGAGCCTGCGTTCTATTCGGGCCAGACCACCGACGGTGTGCCCTACTCGCACATCGCCACCCTGCACAGCAAGGACGTGCTGGCGACCACGGTGCTCCAAACCTGCATTCGTTACGAGAGCCGCAAGAAGGCCTGCAAGTTCTGCTCAATCGGCCAGTCGCTGCGAGCCGGTCGCACCATCGCCGAGAAAACCCCGGCGCAGCTGGCCGAGGTCGCCAAAGCGGCGGTTGAACTGGATGGCGTGACCCAGATGATCATGACCACCGGCACCCCGGCGACGCCGGACCGTGGAGCCAGGGTGCTGGCCGACAGTGCCCGCGCCATCAAGGCAGCGGTGGATATCCCGATTCAGGGCCAGTGCGAGCCCCCCAAAGATCCGGGCTGGTATCAGGTGATGAAAGACGCTGGTATCGACAGCCTGGGCATGCACATCGAAGTACTGAGCCAGGCGCTGCGCGAGGAGATTCTGCCCGGCAAGGCCGAAGACACCCTGGAAGACTATATCGAGGCCTTCAAACAGGCGGTTGCGGTATTCGGTCGGGGTCAGGTCAGTACCTACATTCTGGCCGGACTGGGCGACTCCCGGGAGCTGATCCTGGAAGTCAGCGAGCGCCTGATCGAGATCGGCGTGTACCCCTTCGTGGTGCCGTTCGTACCGATTCGCGGCACACCGCTGGAAGATCACCCGTCGCCAACCCCGGAATTTATGGAAGGCATCCTCAAGCCGCTCGGCAAGCGCCTGTTTGAGACTGGCATGACCGCCGACACCGGCAAGGCCGGGTGCAGCAAATGCGGTGCCTGTTCGACCCTGTCGGAATACGAAAAAGCCGCTGCCACTGAGTCAGCATCAGGCACTGGCCGTTTTGAAACCGGCCCCCTGACGCTCTCGGGTGCGTGCGGTTAACAGGGCCAAGCCAACGATTTATCCAGGTTCATTCATGAGAGGACTCTGACCATGCAATATCCGGATTACTCCGACTACACCATCAAGTGGGCGACCCTGCCGTGGGAAGTCGAACAGGCGCACGCCCTGCGCCGTCGGGTGTTCTGCGACGAACAAGGGCTGTTTGCAGGCGATGATGCAGACGCCACCGACGGCCACGCCCGCACCCTGGTGGCGCTGGGCAATCATGGCGGCTGGCATCAGCAGGTGGTTGGCACGGTGCGTATTCACCGCGAAGGCCCAGCGGACGAGAACCTCTGGTACGGCTCACGGCTGGCGGTGGATCCGGCGTTCCGCACTCAGGGCCAGCTTGGCTCGACCCTGATCAAGCTGGCGGTGAGCAGCGCCCACGCACTGGGCTGCCAGACCTTTATGGCCACGGTACAGATCCAGAACGAACCCCTGTTCAAACGACTGAACTGGCGCACCCACGACTACCGCGACATTCAGGGCCTCAAACACGCGGTGATGCAGGCCGACCTGGCGGCTTATCCGCCCTGTTTTACGCCGACCAGCGGCTTTGTGCTGAAGGCTCGCAAACAGCATATCCACGAGCACTTCTGGCCCGGTCTGCTCGACGCAGAACAAGCCCAGCCGCTGGCGCAATCCGCCAATCTGAACCTGGCACGGGTGCCGGGCGAACTGAAAACAGCGGTTTAAGTCACCGCCAAGATACGACCGCTGCACCGAACAAGGGGACGTGAACCGGGATGAACATGATGATGACCCTACCGACATCCAGCCTCGCCCAACTGCTGGAGCAGGTATCACAACGCTGTGGTATCGACAGCAAGCGGGATATTGCCGCCGTCAGCCAGCACCTGCCAGCCCTGCCACCGGGCTGGCACCCGAACGGCGACGATACGGCGGCCATTCCTATCGCCTGCTCTTCAGGATCAGACGGTGATCGCGGCTACCACCTGTTAGCCATCGAAGGCATGCAGGGAAAACTGGTGACAGAACAGCCCTGGTTCGCAGGCTGGTGCAGCATCATGGTCAATTGCAGCGATATTGCCGCCATGGGCGGACGACCAACGGCGGTCGTCAATGCGCTCTGGAGCAATCATCAGGACAGTCAGCATGACGTCTGGCTGGCCGAACTGCTCAGAGGTATGCGCGATGCAGCGTCGCATCTGGGCGTACCCATCGTCGGCGGTCATACCAATGTCCGCGCCACCCAAACCAACCTGGCGGTAGCCATCATGGGACATGCAAACCGGCTGCTCAGTGCTTTTGCGGCCAAACCCGGACACATCCTGGTGGCGGCCATCGATCACAGAGGCCGCTTTCAGAACGGCAGCCTCAACTGGAACGCCGCCACCACAGCCCCCGCTGCACGGCTGCATGGCGATCTGGCGCTACTGCCGACCATTGCGGAACAAGGGCTGGCCGATGCCTGCAAGGACATCAGTCAGGCCGGGCTGTTGGGTACAACGGTGATGCTGCTGGAAAGCTCCGGTTGCGGTGCCGAACTGGATCTGGATCGGCTCACGGTTCCGGCTCTGGCCAGCCTCAGTGACTGGCTCTGCGCCTTCCCAAGCTTCGGCTATTTGCTCACCACCGACGCTGAGCGCCTGCCCGCACTACTGGCCTGTTTCCGCCAGCGCGACATTTGCGCCGAGGCCATTGGCACACTCAATGACAGCCAACGACTGGAGGTCAGCTGGCAAGGCCAGAGCCGCTGTTTCTACAACCTCAGGGACAACAGTCTGACCGGTTTCAGCTGACCCTGAACTTTCCAATCGTCTGATTTAACTCGACTTTTTAATGGCGGCAGCGACCGTCAGGGAGACCCCATGCCTGCAGTTCACTTTTACATCCGCTGGCCCGATGGCCAGGAAGAACGCTGTTATTCACCGTCCACCGTGATTTACCAGACCTTTCGGCCTGGCGACGTCATGCCTCTCGGCGAATTCATGCAAAAAGCCGAAAGCGCCCTGAACTCCGCCAGTGAGCGCGTCAAGGCCAGTTATGGCTACTACTGCTCCAGCGCAGCCGACCAGTTCCGCCTGCTGCAGCAACGTGCTGCGACTTACGAGGACCAGAGCCGCGAGATCACGGTGTTGTCCATGAGTGATATCGGTGAGTGATAGCGCCAGCTGAACCGGCTCGGCCAATCCATCCAAACCCCAAATACAAAGAGACTTTTATCATGAGCAATAACAATCACTACGACGTCATCATCGTCGGCGGCGGCCAGTCCGGCCTGACCATGAGCTACTTCCTGCAACAAGCGGGCATGAGCCATGTTGTGTTCGAGAAGAACAGCATCCTGCACGGCTGGAAACACGAGCGTTGGGATTCTTTCACCCTGGTAACGCCGAACTGGCAGTGCGACCTGCCCGGCCTGCCTTACGACGGCGACGATCCGAAAGGCTTTATGACCGGCCAGCAGACCGTTGCATGGCTGGAGCGCTTCGCCGCCAAAGTGAATGCTCCGGTACGCGAAGGGGTGGCGGTGAAACGGGTAGAATGTGACGACGACGGCCTCTATCAGGTGTCCACAACCGACGGTGACTTTACCGCCGATCAGGTCGTCGTCACCTCCGGCGGTTATCACCAGCCGGTGATTCCGCGCATGGCCGAACGCATCCCCGACAGCGTGCACCAGATTCACTCCGCCCAGTACAAAAACGCCGCCCAGCTGCCGGAAGGCGCAGTGCTGGTGGTCGGCTCCGGCCAGTCCGGCGCCCAGATCGCCGAAGACCTGCACCTCGAAGGCCGCAAGGTATTTCTGGCCACCGGCGACGCACCCCGTGTCGCTCGCTTCTACCGTGGCAAGGACGTGGTCGAATGGCTGTACGACATGGGTTATTACGACATCTCGGTAAAAGAACATCCGCTGGGCAAAAACGTCGCCGCCAAGACCAACCACTATGTCACCGGTCGTGATGGCGGCCGTGATATCGACCTGCGCAAGTTCGCCACCGAAGGCATGGAGCTGTACGGCCTGATGACCGACTTCGACGGTGAAAATCTGATCTTCCGTCCGGACCTCGCGGCTAACCTGCAAAAAGCCGACGATACCTATAACAACATCAATGCCCGCATTGATGCCTGGATCGAACAGCAAGGTATCGAAACCGCCGAAGGACCATCCCGCTACGAGCCGGTGTGGCAAGTACCAGAAGAACGCACCACCCTGAATCTGGCCGAATCCGGCATCACCAGCATCCTCTGGTGCATCGGCTTCCGTCCGGACTTCAGCTGGCTCGACGCGCCAGTATTCAATGGTCAGGGCCATCCGAAACACGACCGCGGCATCACCCAACAGTCGGGCCTCTACTTCCTAGGCCTGCCGTGGCTGCACACATGGGGGTCCGGCCGCTTTGGAGCGGTGAAACAGGATGCCGATTACCTCTGCAAAGCCATAAAAATCTACAGCCAACGCCGTCATACCACCGCCGTTGCCTGACGGCCGGAATTCATCCGGGCTCAACTTTGTGGGAGAGAATCGAGGCGCGACGCGTTATTCCCGAGAATCCATATCGGGAATAAATTCCCTCCCGCAAAATCCACACAGCAATATTGCTGTTCAAGATGAATATCTTTGTCAGTAACAAACCTCTACTACACGCTGCATTCAGCGCCTACAATTCCCCTGCTATTTCCGATAATCAATCTCCAAGCCACTTTGCAGGGATCGCATGAATCCAGCCACTATCGCCAGCCCTTCACCACTGATTGACAACATTAACGAGCTTGGCAATCCGTTGGCCGAAACTCGTCTGGCGCTCAGTCGTTATCCCTGGCTCAAGGCAATCGCCGGTGCCGAAGATGACCTGCTGCATACCTTTGCATTTCTGCAGAGTTACAACGGCTCGACGGCGACCTTTAACAGCTATCGTCGTGAAATCGAACGCCTGTTGCAGTGGGCGTTTGTGATCAAACAGACCAGTTTGCAGGAGCTGCACCGGCAAGAGCTGGAGGAGTTTGTGCGCTTTTGCCAGGCTCCGCCAACCGCATGGATTGCCCTGCAACAGTCGCCACGTTTTCTCAGCAAAAATGGCGAGCGCCTCAGCAACCCGCAGTGGCGTCCTTTTATCGGCGAGTCGACGGGCAGCAGCCTGAATGCCGAGTTGTCGCAGAAGAGCCTGCAATCGCTGTTTTCGGTGTTATCCACCTACTTCAACTATTTGCTGCAGGAAGACTATCTGAAGGTTAATCCGATCAGCCTGATCCGTCAGAAAAGCAAATTCCTGCAGAAACACGCCTATCAGGCCCCTATTCGCCGGATTTCCAATTTGCAGTGGGATTACGTGCTGGAAACGGTTGAGCAGATGGCGCAGGAGAATCCGGGCGAACACGAGCGCTCGCTGTTTGTGATGAATTGCCTGCTGGGTATGTACCTGCGGATTTCGGAGCTGGTGGCAGACGAGCGTTCAGTGCCGGTTATGGGCGACTTTCAGTGTGATTCCGATGGGCATTGGTGGCTGCGAGTTACCGGCAAGGGTAACAAGGTGCGACTGGTAACGGTGTCGGATGACATGTTGCAGTCGTTAGCCCGTTATCGCCTACATTTGGGGCTGAGCCGATTGCCACATGCTGGAGAGCAAACGCCGCTGGTGCCAAAAATTCGTGGTCGTGGCCCGGTGACCAGCACGCGGCAGATTCGTTATCTGGTGCAGTTTTGTTTCGATCGCACGTTCGAACGTATGAAGTTGCAGGGTCTTGAAGATGAAGCGCGGGAGCTGGAGGTGGCAACGGTTCACTGGCTGCGTCACACCGGAATTTCCGAGGATGTGAAGTTTCGACCGAAGGAACACGTTAAAGAGGATGCTGGTCACGCCAGCATGGCAACAACGGATCGTTATGTGGATACCGAGTTGCGCGAGCGCCATGCCAGCGCTCGCAACAAACGTCTGAAGCCGGAGCTGTAGCTCCGGCTCGGCAGACTTAGTGCATGTACTGACCGCCGTTGGCGGAGATGTTTGCACCAGTGATGAAGCCAGCGTTTTCACCAGCCAGGAAAGACACCACGCGGGCGATTTCTTGTGGCTCACCAAAACGACCAACCGGGATGCTGGATTTGATCTGGTTACGGATCTCTTCCGGCACTTCCATGATCATGCTGGTAGCGATATAGCCAGGGGATACAGTGTTGACAGTGATGCCTTTGGAGGCAACTTCCTGAGCGACTGCTTTGGCGAAGCCGTACATACCTGCTTTGGCAGCAGAGTAGTTAGCCTGACCAAACTGGCCTTTCTCACCGTTAATTGAGGAAATATTAACGATACGGCCCCACTTTTTCTCCAGCATGTCGTTGATGACCAGACGGGTCATGTAGAACACGGAAGTCAGGTTGGTGGCGATAACTTCGTGCCACATTTCCGGGGTCATTTTGCGCAGGGTGGTATCACGGGTGATACCGCCGTTGTTGACGAGTACGTCGACGCTGCCAAAATCCTTCTTGATGTTTTCAATACAGGCGTTGCAGGAATCCCAATCAGTGATATTGCCGAAACCCAGCGCAATATCGTAACCCTCTTTGGCCAGCTCGGCTTGCCATGCCAACGCCTTCTCGTGCTTGCCACCGGCATAATAACCCGCAACAACCTGATAACCGTCGTCATGCAGTTGCTTGCAGATTGCAGTCCCGATACCGCCAGTCCCGCCGGTAACCAATGCAACACGTTTAGACATACACCCACTCCTTTTGTTGTTTGCGGTTCGCTGTAACACGTACAAATAAGCATCTTACGAACATGTGACACTTCGGTGACCAGAGTATGCGAGTTCTGTACTCCTGTCCCAGCCCTGGCGGTACTTTGGTACTGAGTGGCACGTTTGGTGGTACCTTACACCTGTTCTGGTGCTCGATACCTTGAGCTGGGTTATACTCCCGCTCCTTTTTCCAGACCGTGCCCGTGCCATGAAGTTCGTCGTCAAACTGTTCCCTGAAATTACCATCAAATCCAAGTCGGTGCGCAAGCAGCTGACCAAAATCCTGCGCGCCAATCTGCGCACTTTGCTGAAAAAGCAGGGAATTTCGGCTGATGTGCAAGATCGTTGGGATTGTCTGATGATCGCAGTTAACGACGACCAGGAGATTGAGGCAGATCTGGTCCGACGTCATTGCATCCAGATTCTGTCGCACACCCCAGGCATCGGTTACAGTCTCGAAATTGATGAACACCCGTTCGAAACGCTCGATCAGGCTTATCAGCTGGTGCGTGACGCTGCCGCGCCGTCACTGGAAGGCAAAACCTTTGTGGTTCGCGTCAAACGCGCTGGCAAGCACGACTTCACTTCTCATCAAGCCGAGATCTACATGGGTGGCGGTCTGCTGAAAGAAACCGGTGCCATCGGTGTATCTCTGAAGAATCCGGATGTGGTGGTTAACGTTGAGTTGCGTAACGACAAAGTGCACGTTGTGCGTAACCGCATTGCCGGTCTTGGCGGTTTCCCTCTCGGCAGTCAGGGTGAAGTGTTATCACTGATTTCGGGCGGTTTCGACTCCACCGTTGCCAGTTACTTGCTGACTCGTCGTGGCCTGAAAACCCATTTCTGCTTCTTCAATCTTGGTGGTAGCGCCCACGAAATTGGCGTCAAGCAGGTTGCTCACTATCTGTGGCAAACCTACAGCGAAAGTCATCGCGTCAAGTTCATTACGGTTCCGTTTGATGAAGTCGTCACCGAGATTCTCACCAAAATCGATAACGGCCATATGGGCGTGGTATTGAAGCGTATGATGATGCGCGCAGCCTCCCGGGTTGCCGAGCGTATGAATCTGCCTGCTATTGCCACTGGCGAAGCCGTAGCTCAGGTGGCCAGTCAGACCATCTCCAATCTCGCGGTGATCGATCGTGTGAGTGATCACATGGTGCTGCGTCCACTGGCGACCATGGACAAGCACGATATTATTCTGCTGGCTCGTCGTATCGGCACCGAGACCTTCGCGGCGCGTATGCCAGAATACTGTGGTGTGATCTCTGTAAATCCGCTGACTCAGGGTGATCGCAGCAAAACCGAACAGGTTGAACAGGCGTTCGACATGGCGGTGCTGGAGCGTGCTCTGGAACGTGCCACCTATCAGCGTATCAACGAAGTGCTGGCCGATGCCGACAGCGGCCTCGAAGACCTGGCGCTGGTGGCCATGCCGCAGCTGGATGATGTGGTGGTTGATATTCGCCATCCGGGCGAAACCGCCGACACCCCGCTGTTCCTGCCGAACAATGCCGTCAAAGCGATTCCTTTCTACGAATTGGAAAGCCGTCTGGCGGAACTGGAAACAGGCAAGCGTCACTTGCTGTACTGCCAGAAAGGCACCATGAGCAAGATTCACGCACACCACCTGAACCAGAAAGGCTTGGGGCAATTTGGTGTGTTTGTTGAGAAGAAGGCAGCGCCAATTCCGAGTCGTCAGGAAATTCGCGCCGCAGCTGAAGCGGCTGATGCTGATAACGGCGAAGAAGAATAAGCCGTCCTCTGAAGGTCATCATCAACCTGAGACTGGCGTGTAAAGACAAAAAGGCCATCCCTGGGGATGGCCTTTTTTATTGTGCGTCGCGGCTAAAAAACGCTTACAGACGGTTCAGACCATTCAACGCCGCTACCCGGTAGGCTTCTGCCATGGTTGGGTAGTTGAAGGTGTTGTTCACGAAATAACGCAGGGTGTTGCCCTCGCCTTTCTGGTTCATGATCGCCTGACCGATGTGCACAATTTCGGCAGCCTGGTCACCAAAGCAGTGAATGCCGAGGATTTCCAGAGTTTGACGGTGGAACAGCAGCTTCAGCATCCCCACGCCTTCGCCGGTGATCTGAGCACGAGCGATGTTTTTGAAGAATGCCTGCCCTACTTCGTACGGCACTTTTTCTTCGGTCAGCTGACGCTCGGTTTTGCCCAGCGAGCTGATCTCAGGAATGGTGTAAATACCGGTCGGTACTGAGTCCACATAGTGGAAGTCAGTTGGGCTGGCAATCACAGAAGCTGCTGCGCGACCCTGGTCGTAGGCAGCAGAAGCCAGTGCTGGCCAGCCAACCACGTCGCCGATGCCGTATACGTTCTGAACGGCTGTACGGTACTCGCGATCCACTTCAACCTGACCGCGGGAGTTGGTTTCCAGGCCAATGTTTTCCAGACCCAGATCGGCCGTGTTGCCACTGCGGCCAGCGGCCCACAGGAAGCAGTCGGCTTTGACTTTTTTGCCGGACGCCATGGTCATGGTCACAAAGCGTTCGTTAGCTTCTACGGAGTCGAACTGTTCGTTGTGACGAATCAGAGCGCCCTTGTCACGCAGGTGGTAACTCAGCGCGTCGGAGATTTCGTCGTCGAGGAAGTTCAGCAGACGATCACCCGGGTGAATCAGGTCCACTTTTACGCCCAGACCGGAGAAGATCGATGCATATTCGCAACCGATAACACCCGCGCCGTAAATGATGATGGTGCGTGGGGTGTGTTCCAGATGCAGGATGGTGTCTGAATCGTAAATACGTGGGTGGGTGAAGTCGATTGACTTTGGACGCCACGGGCTGGAGCCGGTCGCGATAATCACCTGTTCTGCATGCAGGCGGGTGTTAGTCATGTTGCCCTGATACACGTCTACGGTGTGCGCATCCGCAAAGCGGGCTTTGCCGGTGTAAACGTTGATACGGTTGCGGGCATAGAATTCAGTACGCAGTTTGACCTGCTTGCCGATGACCTTTTCAGCGCTTTTCAGCACTTGCGGAAAGGAGAACCAACGCGGTTCACCAACGGCGCGGAACATCGGATTGGTATTGAACTGGATGATCTGCTTGACGGCGTGACGCAAGGCTTTGGAAGGGATTGTCCCGAGGTGGGTACAGTTACCACCAACCAGGTTCTTGTCTTCAATAACAGCTACTTTTTTGCCATGTTTGGCGGCGTTTATGGCGGCGCCTTCGCCGGCCGGGCCTGCTCCGATAATGACTACGTCGTAGCGATAATCTGCCATCTGCTTCACTCCAATCAGTTAATTATAGTGCTGGCCGGTCCCGGAGCTGCGAGTCCATCGCCGGCCAGTCATATTGTCCAGACACCCCGGGCACGGGCTTATTTCTGGCTCTTTGTTGCGTCGTAAAACTGTGCGCCGTCTGACTTGCTGGCGGCTTCCTTGCTTTCCTTTTCACACTTGCGTTTGTCACCGCCGCAAATATCGCATGCAGATTCCATACCCAGTGCCGCCATACCGCCACAGGAACCGGCGATCGGTTTGCGGCCAAAAATCACGCCTACGGCCATAGCAGCCACAATAACCAGCATGATGCCAAATACAGCCAGGAATACGGTCATGAGTTTTCTCCTGAATCAGTGACTGTTTTCGAGCGCGTTCGGAAACAGCGCCTTGAATTCTGATGAAGCCAGCTCCTTGAAGGTGTCACCGTCACGAACGATCAGGTAAACCGCCAGCTTCTGTTGTTCGGCGATGGTCATCGCCAGCTCAGGCCCTGCAACGTTGAGTGCAGTTGCCCAGCCATCCGCCATTGCACAGTTGTCAGCAATAACCGTAACCGAGGCCAACCCATGGGAAATCGGACGACCTGTCATAGGGTCAATGGTATGAGAATAGCGCACACCGTTCTTTTCGAAATAATTCCGGTAATCGCCGGATGTTGCTACGCCGCTATCACCCGGCTCCAGCGCCAATTGCACAGAGCGGTCATTGATGCCGTCGGTTGGGCGTTCTACGGCGATACGCCAGTTGCTGCCATCCGGCTTTTTGCCACGAATGACCAGCTCGCCACCAATTTCCACCAGGTAACTGTGGATACCTTGCTGATCGAGCAAGCTGGCAACCTGATCCACGCCCCAGCCTTTGGCGATCGCTGACAGATCAAGGTAAAGACGGCTATGCAGGCGGATACGCTGGCCGGTGGTGTCCAATTCAAACTTGTCCGAACCTACCTGAGCCATCAGGTTGTTGATTTCATCCTGGCTCAATGGTTCGTCGTGATGCTCTCCCGGACCGAAACCCCAAGCGTTTACCAGTGGGCCAACCGTGATGTCAAAGCGGTGCTGGCTGCCTTCGTAAATGGTGCGGGACATATTCAGGACGCTGAACAGCTCAGAAGACAGACGAATCCAGCCATCATCATCGGTGTCGTACATGCCTTTGTTGATACGGGAAAGCTCGGATTCAGGATCGTAGGTCGACATGATCTTGTTGATTTCAAACAGGCGCTGATCGACCAGGCCTTTGATCTTGTCGTTCTGCTGGTCTTCACCAACCCAGCTGACGTGATACGTAGTGCCCATGGTAGAGCCTTCAATGCGCTCTACAGTGCCGGCTGGGGCCTTGTCTTCGGAACAGGCCGATAACAGTGTGGCGACAGCGACCAGAACAAGGGAAAAAGCGGATACAGATTTGGAAAAGGATTTAAACATGGCACCCCCAGTGCTAAGGCGGCGCCAGTATACAGGCTGTTTTATGTGGTTTCACTCGCGTGAAAGGTTCACAAAACCAATGGCAATCCGTATTTTGACGGATCTTTGCCCAATTTTAGGCCTGTTTGGCAAAGTCTTGTTCGTTGTTTGGTGATATAGCGCCCTGGACGGGTGGAAACCGGTACGTTTGTGGAGGTTCGGCGCTCTTTTGATAACAAAAAGGAATAAGCGAATAGCAAAACAATCTTAATTATCGCTTTATGCCTATATTTGCATATTGCAGTTTCACGTAAACTGCTGAGATTGCCGGAGATGTACAATCATGCAAGAAAATATGTCAGAAGAAATGCTGGAGCTGATTGCCCAGCGCTTTCGTATCTTGTCCGACCCCATGCGCCTGCGAATTCTTCATCATCTGCAGTCGGGTGAGAAATCCGTCGGCCAGCTGGTTCAGGCAACCGGGGCTTCCCAGCCTAACGTGTCAAAACACCTTTCAACCCTGAAAACCCACGGACTGGTTCGTCGTCGTCAGGATGGCAACATGGCCTATTTCAGTATTGGCTCACCGTTTGTGTTTGATCTTTGCAGTTCTGTCTGCAGCAACATGAAAGTCGAGTGGGAACAACGTCAGAGCCTGCTTGGCACCTGACCCTGCCCCTGTTCCATTGCCAGAAAATAAAAAAGCGCCAACAGGCGCTTTTTTATGCTTCGAACAAGCAGCGAAACTTAACCCGAGCGAGCAACCGCGGTTTCAGAAATGGCAGTCCAGTAATGTCGAGTGCCATCACTGCTGGTGCTGGCCATACCAAGTTCCTGCCAGACATCCAGAATGCTTCGAAACTGACTTTTGCTGATGCGAATATCATCCACTGCATGAGCTTGCGGACGACGTTTCAACAACTGGTTTTTAACCGTGTCGGCAATGGCGGCTTCCAGTTGCGAACGCAGGCGATCTTCACTGATGCTATTTGCCATCGGTCCGGACAATGCGCGATACAATTGATCAATACGCGCAGGCAGGAGTAATTCTTCGCGCGACAGATTGCCACCCTGATAAACCTTGGCGGAAATCTGCAAGTGTACAGTCTGGCGGCTTTTCTCCAGGCGTTCGCGAGAGCTCAGCTGCGGAGTTGCTGGTGTAGCCGATGCGGCAGTGGCTTCAGAAACGGCAATCGACTGAACGTGTGCGACAGCGGCTGCCGTCAGCGGAGTTTGCATGGCCGCAACTCGCGCGGCAGCAGCTGGAATCGTTCCCTCGGCCGGACTGGTGTGATCCACCCGAACCCAGGTGCCGTTCAGGCGCCCTTCCAGGCTTGCAACCTGACCACGCAAATGAGCCAGGAGTTCGTCCCGGAAATGCCAGCGTTTGGTCTGAACCTGCTGCATAACCAATTGTTGAAAACCTTTCAGCCGACTCTGTTCAGGGCTGGTACCAGGCTCACCAGTATTCTTGATAAACGCCAGAATCGGTCGGTTGAGGGTACGAGCGTGAACAAATTCACGATGCAGGAAACTGATACCGGTGGGCGCCATCGGGCCGTAGGTATCACCGAGCAGCAAGATGAAGAAATCAGCCAGCTCGATCTGTTTGCGAGCCAGCATCCAGTCATATCCATCCGCGTCATCCCGACACGGAAACGCCACATTGGTCATATTCATTCGAGCCAACTGGCGTTCCATCTCATAACGCTCCAGCTCAAGGCCTTCTGCGTTGGATGCCAAATACACCAGCTGGCGCTTTCCTTCTGGCATTTTCGTCACCGATCCAAAAAATGTCACATTGAGCGCAAGTTTGTCACTATACCAGCGCAGTAACCCTTAAAACATAGAAAATTCCACCCATCGTCACCAATGAGCCCAAAGTCGTGACGGCGACCGCATTCGCAGTCAAAACCCGATTAGCTCCCATGCTGCTAGCCATCACAAATGCAGCAGCCGCGGTAGGACTACCAAGCATCAGAGCAACAACGCCCAGCTCAACCCCTCGAATTCCCACCAAAAGAGCTACGACCACGGACAAAGCAGGTAGAACGATCAGCTTGAGCAATGAAATCTGGATAGTCGTTTTGTTCGCTGCACGCAAGGCCGACAAATCCAGAGTTCCACCAACACCAATCAGCGCCAATGGCAGCGTCATATTGCCGATGCTTTTCAGTGCACTTTCAACTGAACCCGGAATATGGATCTGCCAGATGCTGAATGGCAGCGCCAGCGCAATCGAAATGATCAGAGGGTTCTTGGCAATCAGCAGTAGCTGCTTGCTCCAGTTTACCGACTGGCCATGCGCCAACACCATGACCGACAGCAGGTTATACATAGGTACACCAACCGCCAGCACCAACGCACCAATACGCGTGCCTTCATCTCCAAAAGCATAGACCACCATGGAGATACCAATAATGCCGAGATTACTTCTGAAGGCCGCCTGCACAAAGGCGCTTTGATCTTCGCGCTTGACGCCACTTGCCCGCGCCCAGATCACTGAGATCAAGCATGACAGCAGAATGATGATTGCTACAAACAGCATTAATCCAAAATGCGACGAACTCTCAAATCGCACCTTCGAAATCGCCATAAACATCAGCACCGGCAGTGTCAGGGTGAACACCAGACGCGAGCCGACCTGAATAAAGTGCTCATCAACAATGTTGCGATGACGCAGGTAGTAACCCAGCACAACCAGCAGGCACACTGGCAAGATAATCTGGATCGTAAACACAAACGACTGCCAATACATTCGGTTTGTTTCCCATCAGGTGGTCAGAACAGGGGCGCAACAATACCGGGATTTGCCTCGATGTAAAACGCCGCCTTCGTGGTATCATTCGCGCCTTGATATATCTGGCCAAACATCATGACCCGACAGAAAAAGACCCGCTCGCTGAAGCGAATTCACAGCGTCAAGACCGGCAGCCGTTCCAAAATGAAACGTGAAGCCAACTTTGACCGCCAGACCGGCAAACGCGTTAAAAACCGCGTGCCATCCGTGTACGAAAAATTCCTGGCAGAAAATCCTGAAGTACGCGATCAGGAAGTTGCCCGTGAAACAGCACGTCAACGCAAGCAAGAAGAAGCTGCAGTCGCAACGCCGGTTAATGCTCCGGAAGAAGTTGCCGCAGTGCGCACCAAAGAGCGCGAAAAAACCCTGCTTGAGCAGCTCGAAACCAAAGACTTTAAAGATATTTACTGATGCCATATTGGGAACAGCAGGCACTGTCTCTCGAATGCCTGCCCCCGGTTGCAGAGCATATCGCCCGCCCTTGGGACAGCGCTGACGAATACGTTTTGCGTCAACTGGATGCACAGAAACCAACCCTCGTTATCAACGACCGCTACGGCGCCCTCGTCTGCTCACTGGCCAGACCAGTGATCTGGCTCGAGAGCGCCTGCGCCCGTCGCGCCACTCTGGCCAACATGGAGCGCAATCATCTGCAGCAGCCACTGCGTTGGGTTTCACACCCGCAAGCGCTGGTGGACGTTACTGCCGAGGACATGCCCCATCAGGTTATCCTGAGAATCCCGAAAAATCTTGACCAGTTACGCTACTGGATTGAGATTTGTCGACAGCACTTACCAGCCGACACCCGTTATTTCCTGGCTGGCATGGCCAAGCATATTCCAGTCAGTTGGCTGAACTGGCTGGAAGCCAATAGCGGCGAATACCGTCAGTACCCAATCGAGCGCAAGGCGCGCCTGATGGAAATCAGTCAGCCGCAAGCCGACAAGCAGTTAATCCTCTGGCAAGGCTACCGTCTGGATGAGCCTGAACAAGAGGTCGAATTAAAAGGCCTGCCAGGTGTATTCAGCCGTAACAGTCAGGATATTGGCTCCCGCTTCCTGCTGGAACAGCATCAGGCATTGCAATTGCCACTGTCAGGCAAGGTCTGCGATCTCGGCTGTGGCAACGGCCTGCTCGGCATCGCTCTGGCCAAACGCTTCGCGGACATCGACCTGACCCTGGCTGACGACTCCTTGCTGGCCGTTGAAAGCGCTGCGGCCAACGCTGAGCGTAATGGCCTGCAGACAACGGTAGTGCATAGCGATCTGCTGGAAGATGTGACAGGTACGTTTGACTTCATCGTCTGCAATCCGCCATTCCACGATGGTCACAAGCAGATGTCCGACATTGCCGAGTTGATGTTCGAGCAGTCCGCCGCCCGCTTGCAGCCACAAGGCGAATTGCTGGTGATCGCCAACCGCCATCTGCCGTACCGTCCGGTACTCAAGCGTTTCTTCCGCAAGGCCGATGTGATTGCCGAGAATCCGAAGTTCATGCTGTATCGCTGCCGCCGACCACTCTGATTCACGAGGAATCCTGAATGAACCTGACCACCGCAGTGGCTCGCAGTGCATTTTGTCTGGCAGTGGCGCGGATCAACCTGCCCCACATCCAGATGGAAAAAGCCGACGGCCTGGATACCGAAGCCTTTGAAAAGCTTCTGAGCAAGCAAACGGCTTTTCTGCGCGGCGAGCTTAAATCACGCGACAATCTTGCGCGCTTCTATGAAGCCTTTGAAGCCTGGCGCGACGCTCGTCCGGAAGATGACAGCCTGGCCTGGCGCATCAGCGAACTGAGCTGTGCGGCACTGTACGCATCGATTGAAAGCCTGTTTGACGAAGAATGTGACGATACGGCACTGATTCTGAACAACATCGGCGACCTCTACGATGAAATGGACGCACTCGGTGCCGATACCAGCGGTCTGCGCGGCTACTGGGCTGACATCTGCCAGGAATTTGAAGCCGAATTCGCCGAAGTCCGCCAGCTGCCGCTGGCCAAGCGCTACTTCCAATGGCTGTCCGAAATGGACGTCAGCCTGTTCGGCGTCAGCAACGACTGACATTCGAACATGGAACTGGTGATTTTTTCACCAGATCCACCCCATCCTGGCTAGAGCACAGATAAAGACCTGATATACTGCGCGCCTTTTAATGCCTTCAACGCACTTTCACCTGTAGCTGATATGAAACCAGAACTCCTTTCCCCGGCCGGTACCCTCAAAAGTATGGAATACGCTTTCGCTTATGGAGCGGATGCCGTTTACGCCGGTCAGCCACGTTATAGCCTGCGTGTTCGCAACAACGAATTCAGCCTGGATAACCTCGCCCAGGGCATCAGTCGTGCTCATGAGCTGGGCAAACAATTCTACGTTGCCAGCAACATTGCGCCGCACAACAGCAAAATCGACACCTACATGCGTGACATTCAGCCGGTTATCGAAATGAAGCCGGACGCGCTGATCATGTCCGACCCGGGCCTGATCATGATGGTAAAAGATCGCTGGCCAGATCAGGTGGTACACCTGTCTGTACAAGCCAACGTGGTGAACTACGCTTCCGTGGAGTTCTGGCGTCGCCAGGGCGTAAGCCGCATCATTCTGTCCCGCGAACTGTCGCTGGATGAAATTGCTGAAATCCGCGAACGCTCTCCGGAAATGGAAATCGAGGTGTTTGTTCACGGCGCACTCTGCATCGCCTACTCTGGCCGTTGCCTACTGTCTGGTTACATGAACCACCGCGATCCGAACCAGGGCACTTGCACAAACGCCTGTCGCTGGAAATACGATGCTCACGAAGCTCAGGAAACTGATTCTGGCGACGTGATTCCGGCCGGCGTTCAGGAGTTCGATCCAAGCCAGCCGCAGTTTAATCCGCACGCGCCAACTCTTGGCGACGGCGACACCACCAACCAGATTTTCCTGTTGCAGGAAGCGACTCGCCCGAACGAGTACATGCCAGCGTTTGAAGACGAACACGGCACCTACATCATGAACTCTCGTGACCTGCGCGCCATCCAGCACATCGAACAGCTGGTGAAACTGGGCGTACACTCACTGAAGATCGAAGGTCGCACCAAGTCCCACTACTACGTTGCCCGTACTGCGCAGGCTTATCGCAAGGCGATTGACGATGCGGTTTCTGGTCGTGGTTTTGACAAGGGCCTGATGGACACTCTGGAAAACATGTCCAACCGTGGTTACACCGAAGGTTTCTTCCGTCGCCACGTTCATGACGAGTACCAGAACTACGAGCGCGGCAATTCCGTCAGCACTCGCCAGCAATTTGTTGGTGAGGCCATGTCGCTGGAAAACGGTCGCCTACGTGTGGACGTTCGCAACCGCTTCCAGGTCGGCGACTCTCTGGAGTTGATGACCCCGACTGGCAATCACACCTTCAAGCTGGACGGCATCGCCGATCGCCACGGCAAAGTGCGTGATGACGCTCCAGGCTCAGGCTTTGTGGTCGACATTGATCTGCCAGGCCATATTCACCTCGACACCGCTGACAAGGTTATGCTGATTCGCAACCTGCCAGACGCCGAGTAATCCTCGTACTGCGGCAGATCAGTCTGCCGCAGTCCTGATTTGAAAAGACCCCATGATTCTTGATCACGTATTGTTTCTCGACGACCAGATTGTGGTGCTGAACAAGCCGAGCGGCCTGCTCAGTGTTCCCGGCCTGCACAACAAGGATTCTGCGTTTGGTCGGCTGTCGGCCGAACTGGGTGAGCTGCACATTGTGCATCGTCTGGATCGCGACACGTCGGGCATCATCGTTTACGCCCGCAACAAGGCCGCGCTGACGTTTATTCAGCAGCAGTTTGAAAAACAGACCACCCGCAAGGTCTATGAAAGCCTCGTAAACGGCGTGGTAAAAGGCAATCTCGGCTGCATCAACATGCCGATTATTGTGGATTGGCCTAATCGCCCGCTGCAAAAGATCAGTCATACCGAGGGCCGTTATGCACTGACGCGCTGGCGCAAACTCGGTGTTGAAAACGGCAATACCCGGGTCGAGCTGTATCCGAAGACCGGTCGATCACACCAGCTGCGTCTGCACATGCAGCAAATTGGCCACCCAATGGTCGGTGATCCGTTCTACAGCAAAGACTATGACGAGCAAAAAACGCCGATCATGTGTCTGCACGCGCGCGAACTGGACTTCACCCATCCAACCAGTGGTGAGCGACTCGCCTTCGTGTGCAAGCCGCCTTTCTGATCAGTCTCTGATCATCTGGATTGTGTGCGGCCGAGCCATACCAGCAAGGCCGCAAACAGCATCAAGCCCGGCACTACAATCGCCACGGCAATAGCACCGAACAGGTCTGGCGCTTTCATCAGGGTGCTCATCAGCGACTCTTGATAATAAAAAAACCACTGATGATTCTCTGGAAAAATCCAGACATGAAACTGGTAGAACACCGCTTTTGGGCCAACGATCAGCACAATCGTTCCCAGCACTAAAACCAGCCCTATCAGCAAAGCCGCTTGCAGCCCCAGTCGCGGGCGAGAAGACCGCCGTAGCCACAACAAACCTGCAACAGCGACGACCGACGCCACCAGAACGACATTGCGCATCAGATCGATCAGATTGGCGACATCCTGCAGGTGTTCAATCTCAGGCATGCGTAACAACCCTTGTCCATTCCCCTTCCATACAAACTGAATGTCAGCGAGCCCCGCACCACCGTTATGCACGGCCGTGCAGATATCGGCAAATAAGCGAACATGCTCTGAGACGGGCAGCGTCTCCAGACCATGAATAAACCGATTCTGGCGTCCAAAGCGTTTGATGTGCTCACCGATATCCAGCCAGTCGTACCACAGTGGATACGCGTAATCGAACTGCGCCAACACCAGCCATGACCAACCCAGACAGGCAATTAATGCCATTAACAGCACCAGGAACCAGCCATACTGCTGCTGCCAGACCTTATTCAGCACAATCACATTCCCTCAGAAAATGGCTGATCGCCACGACCAGCTCTGGCAAGCTGCCGGGATCCATATGGCAGTGGTGATGCCCGACAAGGGAAACCAATTCGCCGCGAGGCAGACAAGCCATGCGTTGCTGTATAATCTCTTCCGGAAGAATTCCTTTAGATGCCCGAACAACCAGCACCGGCAAGTCCGCTCCCGCCAGAAAACCGGCCAGCATATCCTCGGTAAAACGAATCCTCGAATGATTGCGCAATCGCGGATCAGTGCGCCAATGCCAACGGCCTGCCCTATGCTCGAGATTGCGCGCGACCATCGCTTGCAATTGTTCTGCTGTCAGCCACGGGGTTGCTCGTCGGCGTAGTTCAATCGCCTCTTGCAGCTCACGAAAACCCGGCGAGGCACGCCCTGTTGGTTCCAGCATGGCTCGGCGAAACAGCTCCACAGCGCTTTGCTGGGTTCCGGTCGCAGGGCCAAGCGCATCAATACAAACCAGTGAGCGCATCAGCTCCGGACAGCTGCCAGCCACCAATAAGGCTGCAGCCGCCCCCATGGAGTGACCCATCACGTGAATGGGCCGACCAAAGAAGGTCAACAGGTCGACCAGAACCTCAGACCAGGTCCAGAATGGATAAGAGACACCCGCAGGCAAATGTGGAGCAAGGCCATGACCGGGGAGATCAACCGCAATAAAACGGAAGTGAGGGAATTGCTCAACCAGACGCGGCGCAAGCTGTTCAAAACTGAGTGAGTTGTCGAGCCAGCCATGAATGGCTAACACCGGTTGGGCGGATGGCTGCCCCCAGCTTAATGCTGGCAACATGCCGTAACGACTGGGTAATTCCAGAGTTTGCATCAAAATACTCCCCTCCTGGTCTGGAGGGTCGCATTATGGCAAGAAGCCCGTCAGCTTTACACAGCTGACTACCGATCAGATATTTTCGAGAGCAGGATACCAGACAGCGGACACCGACATACACGCCGGTCCTGCGACATCCCCGGATAGCACCCAGCACTCCGCTGGAGACCATGGTTGATCAAATACCTGCCCATCAACAAGCAAAGCCGCAAGATGACCAACCAGTGGCAAGTGCGACACAATAATCAGATCGCGCTCAGCTTCGCCAAAACTTTCCACGAGCGCATTGACGTCTGCATCTGGTGTAAGCGCGGCAGACTCCAACAAGCACAATGGTAATGAGTGATGAATGGCTTCAGCTGTCTGCTTAGCCCGAAAATAGGGACTGACCAGTATAACGGGGTCATTCCATTCCTGCGTTGCCAACCAGCGCCCCGCAGCCTGAGCCTGAACCACGCCTTTTTCGGTCAGTGGACGATGCGCGTCATCCAGACTGCCAATAACGGCGGCACCATGCCGAACAATACAGATTTTCACTCAGATCTAACCTCTTTTGCAGGGGCGCCCTGCTGTTTTGGCCAGTCACTGAATGGGTAAGGTTTTTCATCGGTACAGCCGGTCAGATAATGTACCACCTGACGGTAGTATTCACCCAACGCATGGCAAAAGCCGTTCAGCCTGTCATGGCCACGGCCACTCAACAGCTGATAAACCCATTGAACCAGAGTCAGTAACAGCAACATCAGATCAAGGACGCGAACAACGATCACGAAGATAACGGTATAAATGGTCCGCAGCCAAAAGCGATCTGACGTCAGATTGGACTTGAATTCAGAATCTCGCATGTTTACTCCTCAGATTTCATGTTTAGGTAACGCAAAGTCCACATCGGACGCATGTTCACCTTTCATCAGACCCTGAGCAACGGCGCGCGGATCGGCCCCCCGAAACAGAACTTCGTAGGCACCCATCACCAGCGGCATATAGATACCGGATTCCGCAGCCTTTGCCCTGACATAACGCAAGGTATTAACACCTTCAGCAACCTCCCCCAGTTCATTAACGGCTTCATCGAGGGTTTTGCCGGCTCCAATAGCGTAACCAACACGAAAGTTACGGCTCAGTGGTGACATGCAAGTCACTACCAGATCACCGACTCCCGACAACCCCAAAAAGGTCAGCGGGTTAGCACCCATAGCTACCGCAAACCGGCTCATCTCAGCCAGCGAACGGGTAATGATCATACTTTTGGTGTTTTCACCCATGCCCAGCGCGGCAACAAAGCCGGACACGATGGCATAGATATTTTTCAGCGCGCCGCCCAGCTCAACGCCGTAGAGGTCGTTGGAGGCGTACACACGGAAATAGGCACAGCTGAGCGATTCCTGAACATCACGACGTAACTCACTATTTTCACTTGCAATCACTGTTGCAGCGAGCTCTTTCTTGGCAATTTCCTTGGCCAGGTTAGGGCCGCTCAGAACACCAATCGGGTTATTCGGAAATATTTCCCGTATAACCTCACTCATCAGATGAAAACCATCCGGCTCAATGCCCTTGGTGGTGCTGACCAGAGCCTGACGTTCCGTGATAAACGGCGCAAATGCGGTTACCACCTCCCGCACGGACTTGCTTGGCACCGATACAAAGATCACATCAGCATCGGTCACTGCCTCTTCGAGGTCATTGGTGGCACGCAATGCTGGATTGAGGGCGATACCCGGCAGGTATTGAGGGTTCAGATGTTGCTGGTTAATGGCGTCCGCAATATCAGGATTACGTAACCATTGAATAGCCTGAATATTGTTATCGGCCAGAATGTTGGCGATAACAGTACCAAAGCTACCCCCTCCGATGACAGTTGCAGTCCGGATTCCCACGTTGCCCCTCCAGGCGATCAGATTTGCGGAGAAAGATCAGAAGCGCCCGCACTCGAGCGTTTCGACCAGTTCGCTGAACTTGCTTTTGTTGGCGTCATTAAGACTCATCAGAACCTTGTGAGCGGCGATCACTTCGAGGCGAGCACGCTCTTCATCCATCGAGTCAACAACCCAGTCCTGAAACTCGGTCTCGTTGCTGAATGGCTCTTCAAGGATATGGAACACAGCGTCAAAGCCCATACTCATCAGGATACGAGTAATACTGGCGCTGGGTGAATAAACGGTTGGAACAATCCGGAAGCGATCCTTACAAAGTATAGAGATCTTCGCAAGCTGACCTAGCGTTGTGCTGTCAATGCCTTCTGCTTCAGAGAGGTCAATCAGGACATTATCAAACTCAGCCTTACCCAGCACATCACGAATATAGCTATCGAATGCCATACAAAGGTTAAGACGCACGTCACCTATCAACCGAATAATCTGGACGCCATCCTGGCGAGCCACCTGAATATGGCCAGCCATCATAAACTACCTCGACCAATTACCATCATTGCAATGTCATCCGGCACTTCCGGACGTTGTTCCAGCCCGAGACTTTCACGGAAGACATCAAGATTACCGGCGGAATCTGCGACCTGCTGCAGGAGCTGCGCTTCGCGCCCAGGTAGATTGTCCGCTTCAAGAATTTCAAGAACGCCATCAGAGAACAGCATAAGACGAAAATCCTCTGGTAGCTGAACAGTATAGGTTGGATATTCTGCCTCCGGGAACAACCCGACTGGACGCCCCCGCCCCTCCAGAAACCGCACGCCATCACTCGTCAACAATGCTGGCATCGGCAAATGCCCGCCAACGCTGTACTGCATACTGTTATCGCTCGTATCAATAATGCAGTAAATCATGGTCAGGAACTTGTCGAGCCCCGTCGCCAGAACCTCGGCATTGACCCGCTGCAAGACCTGGGCAGGATGCAACAAGTCATCACTGGAGCCGCGACGGAAGTTACGGCGCAGACGATAGGTCAGGTTTTTCAGCAGCACGGTGACAAACGCAGAGGACGCACCGTGTCCGGAAACGTCGGCGATATAAAACACCAATCGGTGCTCACCGAGTTCAAAATAATCCAGGAAATCGCCGCTCAGCAGCAAGGAAGGAATAATACGGTGTTCACATTCGATGCCCTTGAAGCCCAGCGGCTCAGGTAACATCCGAATCTGCACCTGGCGACCCGCAAGCTGATCCGATCGCAGCTCATCAAGGCCGCGTTTCAGCTCAAGATTGGTCTTTTCCAGGTATTCACGATAGGAGTTGTTTTCAGCTTCAAGACGGGCACGCTCTATGGCCCGGCGCAGAGCATGATGCAGGACTTCCAGGTCGAGAATTGGCTTGATCAGAAAATCATCCGCCCCAAGGCGCAGTGCACGCACAACGTCGTCCATTACACCGGCACCGGATACCACGATTACGGGCAAACCTGGCTCGCGCTCCTTCACCTGCTCAAGCCATTCGATACCACTGGTACCCGGCATACGCAGATCGCAGATCACTGCATCGATATGGTTGTTTTCCAGCTCAGGCCAGGCAGCATCGGCGCTCGGCGCAGTCAGAACCCGGTAGTCATAATCCACCAGGAACGCAGCCAGACTGTCACGTACGCTTGGGTCGTCGTCAATGACCAGCACAGTAGCGGCCATTCGCATCTCCTAAGACAAATCGGGTTGCTCCGGAATTTCACGGTTTACAGCCCAGACAATGGTGCGAACACTAACGCCATCCGCCTTGCCTTGCAATCCCTGACATCCGGGCGAAACAGTATAGCTGCTTCTATACTGATAGCAGAGCGGGCAAATGCGCCTGTTCTGCTTGCTGCAAACATTGGAGGCAAACATGAACTGGCGACAGCATTTCACCGAAAAGCGCGATCACGTACGAATCAAGGTCGACACCACGGCGGTTCTGACCATGGGCATCAAGGAACTGCCCATGAAATGTCTGGATATCAGCGCCAGCGGCGCAAAATTGCAATACAAGGGTGTCAGCGGTCTGGTGACGGGTGATCTGGGATTTATCGAAATCAACAGCGCCGGCGGCACCACTGCCCCTTTGACGGCCAGTGTCAGGATTTGCCGAATTCAGCCGATGGGCGATTTTGAAGAAATTGGCGTGGAACTGACCAACGTCCGCTAGGACGCTGGCCAGAGTTTCCAAAGCGACAGACCGGCAAAACCAGCCACTTACTTGAAGTAGGCGTTATCGGTCTGAGTATGGTCAGTAACGTCGCGAACGCTTTTGACTTCCGGGATCTTGGCGATCAGGCTGGCTTCAACGCCATCCTTCAGAGTCATATCAACTGCGCTGCAACCCTGACAGCCACCGCCAAACTTCAGAATGGCTGCGCCTTCTTCAGGCAGAAACTCAACCAGACTTACTTCACCACCATGTGATGCCAGACCTGGATTCACTTCGGTGTAAAGCAGGTAGTTGATGCGCTCTTCTACCGGGCTGTCAGAGGTCACTTTTGGCATCTTGGCGTTTGGCGCCTTGATGGTCAGCTGGCCGCCCATACGATCCTTGGCGAAATCGATAATGGCTTCTTCCAGATACGGAATGCTCATGGCTTCAACGTATACGGTCAGTTTTTCCATCTGCTGAAGCTTGTCGGACTCATTGACCTCCTCAGGACGGCAATAAGCGAGGCAGGTCTCGGCGTACTTGGTGCCTGGCTGGGTGATGAATACCCGAACAGCCATACCGGCAATGTTCTGTTTGGACAACAGTTCTGCCAGATAACTTTCCGCATCTGGCGTGATATTGATGTACTCGCTCATGAATCAATCCTCGAAAACTGGTGGCCATTGTAACGAAACCATGGGGCTATGAGAAATACCCAAGCAAAATAGTTGGATAAGACAAGCTGATTCTCCTCTGATACAATCCTGCGCCATTTTTCCGATGAATTGCGAACACTTGTTATGAGCCAGTCCACCAATACCCTCGTCAACCAGCGTCAGCAACGCATTACAGCACTGCATGACAATCTCAAGCAGCGCATCCATATCCTCGACGGCGGTATGGGAACCCTGATCCAGTCTCACAAACTGGAAGAACAGGACTACCGCGGCGAACGTTTTGCCAACTTCCACCGTGAAGTGAAAGGCAACAACGACCTGCTGGTGCTGACCCAGCCTGACATCATTGCGGGCATTCACCGCCAGTACCTCGAAGCCGGTGCCGACATCATTGAAACAAACAGTTTCAACAGCACCCGCGTTTCCCAGGCCGACTACGAGATGGAACATCTGGTGGTTGAACTGAACCGCGAGGCCGCCGCACTGGCTCGTCGTGTGTGTGACGAGATCGAACAGAAAACCGGCATTCCACGCTACGTAGCAGGTGTACTCGGCCCTACCAGCAAGACTTTGTCGATTTCTCCGGATGTTAACGACCCAGGTTTCCGTGCCATCACCTTCGACAAGCTGGTGGAAGAATACACCGAAGCCACTGAAGCTCTGATGGATGGCGGCGCCGACATCATTCTGATCGAAACCATCTTCGACACCCTCAACGCCAAGGCGGCTATTTATGCTGTGCAAGGCGTTTTTGAGGCGCGCGGCGAAGAACTGCCGATCATGATTTCCGGCACCATCACTGACGCCTCCGGCCGCACCCTGTCCGGCCAGACTGCCGAAGCCTTCTACAATTCCATCGCTCACGCCCGTCCGTTGTCGATTGGTCTGAACTGCGCGCTGGGTGCCGAAGAGCTGCGCCCACACGTTGAAGAACTGTCGAACAAGGCCAACTGCTTTGTTTCCGCACACCCGAACGCTGGCCTGCCAAACGAATTCGGTGAATACGACCAGACGGCGGCAGAAATGGCCGTCATCGTTGAAGAGTTTGCTGCCAGTGGTTTCCTGAATATTGTCGGCGGCTGCTGTGGTACAACTCCGGCCCACATTCGTGCCGTAGCCGAAGCCGTCAGCAAACACGCCCCACGCGTGATTCCGGAAATCAAACCGGCCTGTCGCCTGTCCGGTCTGGAGCCATTCAACTTTGACGAAACCAGCCTGTTCGTAAACGTCGGCGAACGTGCCAACGTTACCGGTTCAGCCATTTTCAAACGCCTGATCGTTGAAGAGAACTACGACAAGGCGCTGCAGGTTGCCCGTGAACAGGTTGAAAACGGCGCCCAGATCATCGACATCAACATGGACGAGGGCATGCTCGACTCCAAAGGTGCGATGGTACGCTTCCTGAACCTGATCGCCTCCGAGCCGGATATCGCCCGTGTGCCAATCATGGTCGACTCTTCCAAGTGGGACATCATCGAAGCCGGCCTGAAATGTATTCAGGGCAAGGCAGTGGTGAACTCCATCTCCCTGAAAGAAGGCAAGGAAGAGTTTGTTGCCAAGGCCAAATCCTGCATGCGTTTTGGCGCTGCGGTGGTGGTGATGGCCTTCGACGAAGCGGGTCAAGCCGACACCGAAGCCCGCAAGAACGAAATCTGCGAAAAGTCCTACCGCATTCTGGTTGACGAAGTCGGCTTCCCGCCGGAAGACATCATCTTCGACCCGAACATCTTTGCGGTAGCAACCGGTATTGAAGAACACAACAACTACGCGGTGGACTTCATCAACAGCTGTGAATTCATCACCAGCAAGTTGCCATATGCCAAGATTTCCGGCGGTGTTTCCAACGTGTCCTTCTCGTTCCGTGGTAACAACCCGGTGCGCGAAGCCATCCACTCCGTATTCCTCTACCACGCCATTAAAAACGGCATGAGCATGGGTATCGTCAACGCCGGTCAGCTGGCGGTATACGACGACCTGCCAGCCGAGCTGCGCGAGCTGGTAGAAGACGTAATCCTCAACCGTCGCGCCGATGCCACCGACCGCCTGCTGGCAGTTGCAGACAACTACCGCGGCGATGGCTCTACCGCCGAAAAAGAAAGCGAAGAATGGCGTTCCCTGCCAGTGGCCGAGCGTCTGACTCATGCACTGGTAAAAGGTATCAACGCCCACGTTGAGCAGGACACCGAAGAAGCTCGCCAGATGTTCGCGCGCCCGATCGAAGTGATCGAAGGCCCGCTGATGGACGGCATGAACGTCGTTGGTGACCTGTTCGGCTCTGGCAAGATGTTCCTGCCACAAGTCGTAAAAAGCGCCCGTGTAATGAAGCAGGCAGTTGCTTACCTGTTGCCATTTATCGAAGCCGAAAAAGACGGCAAGTCCGAGTCACAGGGCAAGATCCTGATGGCCACCGTAAAAGGTGACGTTCATGACATCGGCAAAAACATCGTTGGCGTGGTACTGCAGTGCAACAACTTCGAGGTAATTGACCTCGGCGTAATGGTGCCTGCGGAAAAGATCCTGAAAGTGGCGAAAGAAGAGAACGTCGACATCATTGGCCTGTCCGGCCTGATTACGCCATCTCTGGACGAAATGGTGCACGTTGCCAAGGAAATGCAGCGTCTGGATTTCCATCTGCCACTGATGATTGGTGGTGCGACCACATCCAAGGCGCACACTGCGGTGAAGATCGAACCTCAGTACCAGAACGACATCGCCGTATACGTAGCGGATGCTTCCCGTGCGGTGGGCGTGGCCCAGAAACTGGTAACACCAGAAGCCAAAGCCGAGTTTATTGCTGAGCGTCGTGCCGAATACGTGACCGTACGTGAACGTAACGCCAACCGCCGCTCCCGCGCCCTGCTCAGCTACCAGGATGCCATCAAAAACGCTTACAGCTGCGACTGGGACAAATACCAGCCAGCCGTACCGGTCCAAACCGGTGTGCAGGTGTTTGATCATTACGACGTTGCCGAGCTGGCCGAATACATCGACTGGACACCGTTCTTTATGTCATGGGAGCTGGCGGGCAAATTCCCGGCCATCCTGACCGACGAGGTGGTTGGTGAAGCGGCAACAGCATTGTTTGCAGACGCCAAGGTCATGCTGCAACGCATCATCGACGAGAAGCTGTTCCGCGCCCGCGCCGTAATCGGCCTGTGGCCAGCTGCCCGTCGTGGTGCGGATGACGTTGTGGTGTTCGATGCCAACCAGCCTGATCAGGAGCTGGCCGTGCTGCACCACCTGCGCCAGCAAACCGCCAAACCGGACGAGCAGCCGAACTACTCTCTGGCCGACTTCATCATGCCGGAAGCCAACCGTACTGCCGACAAGCAGGACTACGTGGGCGCATTTGTGGTAACCGCCGGTATCGAAGCGGAAACCCTGGCGCATGCCTACGACAAGGCCAACGACGACTACAACAGCATTCTGATGAAAGCACTGGCAGACCGCCTGGCCGAAGCCTTCGCCGAACGTCTGCACGAACGTGTTCGTAAAGAGTTCTGGGGCTACGCCGCCGATGAAACGCTGGATAACGAATCCCTGATTCGTGAGAAGTATCGCGGCATTCGTCCGGCGCCAGGTTACCCGGCCTGTCCGGATCACACCGAAAAAGAAACCCTGTTCCGCTTGCTGGATGCAGAGGCCAACACCGGTGTCAGCCTGACCGAAAGCTTCGCCATGACTCCGGCTGCGTCCGTCAGCGGCTGGTACTTCGCTCATCCGGACTCCAGGTACTTTGGCCTCGGCAAGATCGAAAAGGATCAGGTCGAAGACATCGCCAAACGTAAGGACATGGAACTGCGCATCATGGAACGCTGGCTGTCGCCAAACCTGGGGTACGACGCCTGATACATGACAACCACTTTCCTGGCAGCGCTGCTACGCATTGAGCCGCAGCGCCTGCAACGCATCCTCGGGATCGGTATACCGATCATTGGGGGCATGCTGTCGCAGAGCCTGATCAATCTGGTCGACGCCGCCATGGTCGGTCGCCTGGGTGACACCGCCCTGGCAGCCGTCGGCATTGGCGGTTACGCCTCGTTTGTGATGGTTTCCATGATTATGGGATTGTCTGCCGGTGTTCAGGCGCTGGTGGCCCGCCGCCACGGTGCTGGCGACCATCAACGAGTGCACGAACCACTCATGGCAGGACTGCTATTGGCGGTTCTGCTCTCAATCCCCCTATCCGCCCTCTTTATATGGCTCGCTCCCTGGATGTTTGGTTATCTGACCTCCAATCCGGAAGTGGCTGCCATCGCAGTTCCCTATTTTCAGTGGCGTGCCGCCGCTACTATCGCGGTTGCCATGAACTTCGTTTTCCGCGGTTTCTGGAGTGGTATTGGCGAAACCCGTCGTTACCTGCACACCCTGCTCTTCATGCACAGCATCAATATCATCGTCAGTTATGTGCTGGTATTTGGCGTTGGTGACTGGGAAGGTATTGGTGCTGTCGGCTCTGGTATTGGCACCGCTCTGGCGCTGGTATTTGGCACAGCGCTCTACAGCTGGCTGACATTCACCTGGCAACGCCAACGCCTGGGCCTGATCCGTATGCCCACACGAGCCACACTCCTTCAACTCGGTCGTCTGGCCTGGCCAAACTGCGCCCAGCAAACCCTGTTTGCACTGGGTATCAGCGTGATGTTCTGGATCATCGGCCAGATCGGCACTGCCGAGCAGGCTATCGCTCACATCCTGATCAGCCTGCAGCTGATGCTGATTTTACCGGCCGTCGGAATGGGCATTGCCGCTACCAGCCTGGTCAGCCACGCACTGGGTGCGGGCAATTGTGAAGACGCTTATCGCTGGGGCTGGGAAGTGGTTCGGGTGGCCATGTTTTCACTGGCCATTCTGGGCTTGCCATTATGGCTGGCTCCCGACCTGATCCTGAACCTGTTCACGCACGAGCAGCAGCTGATTCAGCTTGGAACCGCACCCTTACGACTGACCGGACTGGTAATCGTGCTGGAAGTGACGGCCATGGTCCTTACACAGGCCCTGCTTGGCGCAGGCGCCAGCCGCAAGGTCATGCGCATCAATCTGGCGATGCAGTGGGGCATGCTGCTACCACTGGCGTATCTGACTGGCCCGGTGCTGGGCTTTGGACTGTTCGGCATCTGGTTATTGCAAGGCATGCAACGCATCAGCCTGTCGATCATTTACAGTGTTATCTGGCGCCAGCGCCACTGGTCACAACTGGTTTTGTAATTTTTATTATTACTCGCCGCTCGGTTTGCAACCGACAGGAGTCACCATGCCCGTTCGCCTTGGATATTCCGATACTGCTTACGAACAGTTGCCAACCGTAATCGCCCATCGCGGCGCCAGCGGCGAAGCCCCTGAAAACACCCTGCCGGCCTTTGAACTGGCCGCCAGCCAGGGGGCACGCTGGCTGGAAGTCGATGTTGCCATCAGCGCCGACGGCCAGGCAGTAATTTTCCATGACGAACGCCTCGAGCGCTGCACCGATGGCAAAGGCTGGCTGCTGAACCAGAACCTGGAAGACCTCCAGCATCTGGATGCCGGCCTGTGGTTCGGCAAGCAGTTCCGCAATACCCGCATTCCGACGCTGGCCGAGCTGCTGGATTTTGCCGAAGAGCACGACCTCGGCCTCAATCTGGAAATCAAACCGGTGATCGGTCGCGAAGCGGAAACCGTCTGGGCCATGCGTCAGGAGCTGATTCGCCACCCGCTCCATCAGCCGGTGTTATTGAGCAGCTTCAACACCACTGCGCTGAAATGTGCACGCACCCACCTGCCACACCTGACCCGTGCGCTGCTGACCGAAGCGATTCCCCGCGACTGGCAACAACGCCTGCAAGACCTTGAATGCTCGGGCTTGCACTTCTGCGCCGACCTGATCGAACCTGCGGCTGTCGAACAAATCCGGACGGCGGGCTACCGTGCACTGGCCTACACGGTCAACAATCCCGACCAGGCATTGCGCCTGTACGACGCCGGAGTCAACGCAGTATTTACCGACTTCCCGCAACGTCTGCTAAAATCCGCGACGATTCCGGATCGACACCACTAGCCTGGTGAAAAAAACGATCAGATAAACGGCTTTTTATGCTGGATTGAAATTACCATATAGATAAATAGTCGTTTTAAGAATAAAGAACCTTTGTTAAGGTTCGCGACCATCGCATAAAACCCTCTTGTAACCGAGACACTATGTACCAATACGACGAGTACGATCAGCAGATCCTGAACGAGCGTGTGGCCCAGTTCCGCGGTCAGATGCAACGTTTCCTGGATGGCAAGATCTCCAACGAGGAGTTCCTGCCACTGCGCCTGCAGAACGGCATTTACATCCAGCGTTACGCGCCAATGCTGCGTGTGGCTATTCCTTACGGCGCCCTGAATGCTACCCAGATGCGTACTCTGGCCCGCATTTCCCGCGATTACGACAAAGGTTACGCTCACTTCAGTACCCGTCAGAACATCCAGTTCAACTGGCCACAACTGGAAGAGTGTCCGGAAATCCTGGCTGAACTGGCTGCCGTGCAAATGCACGCCGTTCAGACCAGTGGTGCCTGTATCCGTAACACCACCACCGACGAATACGCCGGTGTGATTGCAGAAGAAATCGTGGATCCACGTCCTTACTGCGAAATCATTCGTCAGTGGTCGACTTTCCACCCTGAATTCGCCTTCCTGCCACGCAAGTTCAAGATTGCCGTGAACGCCGTTCCGGATGCTGACCGTGCCGCTACCATGGTGCACGACATCGGTATTCACATCGTGCGTAACGAAGCTGGCGATGTTGGCTACCGCGTGATTGTGGGTGGCGGCCTGGGCCGTACTCCAATCATCGGCGAAGTTATTCGTGAATTCCTGCCAGAAGAAGACCTGCTGACCTACCTGGATGCCATCATCCGCGTATACAACCAGTTCGGACGTCGCGACAACAAGTACAAGGCCCGTATCAAGATCCTGGTAAAAGCACTGGGCATCGAACGTATGGCCGAGCTGGTTGAAGCAGAATGGGATCGCATTCGTAACAGCGAAGGCAAGCTGACCGCAGCCGAGCTGGATCGCGTAAAACAGCATTTTGTTGACCCGGCTTATGCCGATCTGGCCGACGAACCAGCCGAGCTGGTTGCTGCCCGCACCGAGAATGCTGCGTTCGCACGCTGGCTGCAGCGCAACGTGCGCAAACACAAAAAAGCCGGTTACGCCGTTGTTACCCTGACCCTGAAGCAGAAAGGCACCCCTCCAGGTGACGTGACTGCCGAGCAGATGGACAGCATCGCGACTCTGGCTGACGAATACAGCTTCGGCCTGATTCGCTCGACTCACCAGCAGAACCTGGTTCTCGCTGACGTGGAACAGCGTCAACTGTTTGCACTGTGGCAACAAGCCAAGGCACTGGGTCTGGCCACCCCAACCCTGGGCCTGCTGACCGACATGATCTGCTGCCCGGGTGGCGACTTCTGCTCCCTGGCCAATGCCAAATCCATTCCGGTTGCCCAGGATATTCAGGTTCGTTTTGACGACCTCGACTATCTGCACGATCTGGGTGAAATCGACCTCAACATCTCTGGCTGCATGAACGCCTGTGGTCACCACCACGTTGGCAACATCGGCGTACTGGGTGTTGATAAGAAAGGCGAAGAGTTCTACCAGGTTTCCCTGGGCGGCAGCTCTGGCAGCGATGCATCCTTGGGCAAAATCCTGGGTCCATCTTTCGCTCGCGAGCAGATGCCAAACGTTATCGCCAAGATTCTCGATTTCTACGTAGCCAAGCGCATTGACGGCGAAACCTTCCTGGAAGCCTACCGTCGCATTGGTCACGACCCGTTCAAGGAGGCCGTATATGGCAAAGCTGATTAAGAACCGCGCATTTGTCGAAAACGACAAATGGCACCGCGTTGCCGATGACCAGCCTGTAAACGAATACAGCATCATCACGCTCGAACGCTGGAATACTGAACACCACGACCTGCAACGTTTTGCCTCTGCTGGCAAACTGGGCCTGTGGCTGAGCAGCGAACAGACCATCGAGCAGTTCGAAGGTGTATTCCGTAACTTCGGTGTTATCGCCATCGACTTTCCGAAATTCACCGATGGCCGTGGCTACTCTGCCGCTCGCCTGCTGCGTGAACGTCTGGAATACTCTGGCGAAATCCGCGCCACCGGTGACGTATTGATCGACCAGCTGTTCTTTATGCAGCGCGTTGGTTTTGATGCGTTTGAGCTGCGTGACGATCAGGACGAAGCCGAAGCACTGAAGGCTTTCACCACCTTCAGCAACCCCTACCAGGGTGACGTTGCCGACCAGCGTCCGCTGTTCCGCCGTCAGGCTCGCGGCTGATCATTCGATCAGACAACAGCACCACTTCACTGGCAGCTTCGGCTGCCAGTGTTGTTTTTATACCTCTGCTTTATTGCTTCAGCCCCACTTTCCCACCCAGCACAAAACATTCCTGACCATCCGTTCCAGCGCTGGCCCCCTGCCATCAAAAAACGTACTCTGTTATTGCAGAACAGGGGTATGACCATGCAGCAAGACATTGTTTTCTCAATCTTTCTGGTTTTTGCCGGGGCGACCGTGCTGGCCACCTTTGCACTGTTTACACGCCAGCCAGTACTCATCGCCTACATAGCGTTGGGAGCGATTGTCGGCCCTTATGGCATCGGCTGGATTGAACATCCGGAACAGATGGAAGAGATGTCCCACATCGGAATTATTTTCCTGCTCTTCCTGCTGGGGCTCGATATGCAGCCGCGCGCGCTACTGGCCGTTCTGAAACAGGCATCTACCGTTGCTCTGCTCAGCTCGTTGGTATTTTTTGCCGGCGGCTTCGGCCTGACCCTGCTGTTTGGTTATAGTCAGATGGACGCCATCATCATCGGCCTTGCCATGATGTTTTCCAGCACCATTATTGGCCTCAAACTTCTGCCAACAACCGTTCTGCACCATAAACACATGGGTGACCTGATGGTCGGCCTGCTGCTGATTCAGGACATGCTGGCGATTTTCACCCTGATCCTGCTAGGCGTACTCAAAGGCGAAGGTGATATGCCAGTCTGGCAGCCATTCGTAGCAGTCCCTATTCTGGCCGCCAGCTGCTACCTCATTGTCCGTTTTGTATTACTCCCCCTGATCATGCTGTTTGATCGCTATCAGGAATACCTGTTCATCCTTGCGATTGGCTGGTGCCTGGCCTGTGCGGAAGCCGCCAACCTGATCGGCCTTACGTATGAAATCGGCGCCTTTATTGCGGGCGTATCCTTGGCAACCAGTCCGATCGCCCAGTTTATGGCCATTAGCCTGAAGCCCCTGCGCGACTTCTTCCTGGTCATGTTCTTCTTTGCCCTGGGCGCAGGCGTCAACCTCGCTATGCTGTCGGATGTCGCCATCGCCGCGATCTGTCTGGCGCTGATGGTATTGGCATTAAAACCCGTCACGTTCAGGGTGCTGCTGCAAAACTCCAGTGAACGACCGGAGCTGGCATGGGATGTTGGCTTTCGCCTTGGGCAGATCAGCGAATTTTCGCTACTGATAGCGTTTGTAGCGGTTGAGAGCCAGCTGATGAGTGACAAGGCATCATTACTGATTCAGGCCACGGCCATCATCACCTTTGTGTTGTCGAGTTATATCGTGGTGTTCAACTACCCGAACCCGATTGCAGTGAGCGACAAATTACGCCGCGACTGACCCGTACTTCCCATACACGGCCCTGCCGACAGGCAATAAAAAACCCGGCAATGCCGGGTTTTTTATTGCAGACCAATATCAGCTTTTGCTGACCGTCTGTTTTTGCACTGCCGTCAGCACCTTGGTCAGCGCCGACTCAAAACCAGCCTGTAACGCCAGACCAAACTTCTCCTGCAGAGACTTCTTGTACTCGTAACGCACAACAAACACATCCGAGTTGTCACAAGCCGCTACCAGATAATCATCACTGGTACCCAGATCATCAATCAGCTTGAGGTCCAGCGCCTGCTGGCCGTACCAGACTTCACCGTTGGCAACCGCATCCACATCCAGAGCCGGACGGAATCGACGGATATGATCCTTGAACAACACGTGAGTCTGATCGAGATCAGACTGGAATTTTTCACGTGCCTTCGGCGTATTCTCACCAAACATAGTGACAGTGCGCTTGTATTCACCAGCCGTGTACAGCTCGTAATCAACATCGTACTTTTTAAGCACTTTGCTGAAGTTAGGCAGCTGTGCCATCACACCAATGGAACCCACCAGGGCAAACGGCGCGGCAATAATACGATCAGCCAGACAGGCCATCATATAACCACCACTGGCTGCCACTTCATCAACACAGATGGTGAGATGAATGCCACGATCACGAATACGCTTGAGTTGGGATGCCGCCAGACCATAGGTGTGAACCATACCACCCGGACTTTCCAGACGCAGCACCACTTCATCCTCAGGGCGCGCCTGAGTCAGAACCGCCGTGATTTCGTGACGCAGAAAATCGACGTCGCTGGCCTGCACGTCGCCGTTAAAGTCGAGAACGTATACGCGCTTGCGGGATTCTTCTTCTGGTTCTTCCTGAACCTCCTTGTTGCGCTTTTTTTCAGCCTTGGCTTTGGCCTTCTCTTCTTTTTCGCGTTCTTTATGCAGCGCTTTCAGTTGTTCTTCATCGTAGATGGAAACTTCAATTGCGTCTTTGTAGTCTTCGAGCTCGTCATTGAAGCTCCGCAGCGTCAGTTCGCCGTCCTGACGGGATTTGTGACGAGAACTCATATTGGCGATCACGCCAACCAGTATTAACAGGGCCCCTACAATCGTTACGGTCTTGAGCAAAAATGCTCCGTAATCGGCGATAAAATCCACTCAGAAATCCTTGGTTATTGCGGCTGGAAAAGCGCAAGCATACCGGATTCCAGCCGGGCAACAAGGGCAGTCTGCAGCCAGATCAGATTCATACGATCGTTTGAATCCAATTGACAGGACCAAAGCCAACCCCTAGAGTGAAAACACAGCTCGTCTTGTCGCTGGCAGGTTCTGCCAACCAGCCGCCAGCAGCGAATGACACACTAACAATAAGGAACAGCCATGACCTCTGTCGCCGACATCATCAATATCCTTAACGCCCGATTCAACAGCGAAGCCGCTGCCGACATGGACTCGGTTTTCCAGTTTGAAATCGAAGATGGCGATACCTACCACATCATCGTAAAAGAAGGCGCCTGTGCCGTTGTGGAAGGAGAACATGATGATCCGGATGTCACTCTGGTCATGAACACAGAAACCCTCGCAGGCATCGCCAGCGGTGAAACCAGCGGTATGCAAGCCTTTATGGCCGGTCAGCTGCGTGTCGAAGGCGACATGATGCTGGCCACCCGTATCAGCGACCTGTTCCCATCCTGATCACCAGATGCCAAAAAACCAAAAGCCCGGTTAAATACCGGGCTTTTTATTGGCTTGCCCCAATACCGCTCTTACCAGTTCCCCTTCAGAGCCTGCGTTGCCACGTCATTCAGAGGCGAGGTTTCAAGACCGTTCTGCCCAATCAGAATCGTGTAGTTGGCGCCGTTTACCAACGGCATGAACTGCAAACGCCACACATCACCATCCAACCACAGATTGGCATCGCGAAATATACTCCACAAATTCACCCAGCGAGACTCAGACAAACTCACTTGTTGTTTGTGGGACGTGCGCTCTTGCTCCAGCGAGAGATATCGACCTTCCAGAGAAGCCGGACGATACGCCGGCAAATCCGATACTGACGAGCCAGGACCCCGCCACGCAAGAGTCTGCAGTTCCAGCTGCCATTGCTCTCCCTGAATCTCATAGCGAGCAGAATGGCCATTAGTGGCACTCACCATTTCTACCTCATAAACTTGAGGTTCAAGTTGATAGGTGGTAACGGTATAAAGCACTTCACCAGAGTGTGCTTGCCGATAGGATGCCGCATCAATTGCCGAAAACACCAACAGGACACTGACCACAATCATCACAATCCCGAGGTTACCTTTCAGCCACTGAACGAACCATTCCTTGCCAACCCACATTTTGGCGACAATCAGCAGCAACACCAGCGCAACGGCAGACAGCGAAACAACCAGTACGCTTTGAATCATGGCTTACCTCTGCAGATGGGTCAGGCTTTCTTCGGCCAGACGAATCGCATCGTCAGCACCGGTCGCCTGGCCGTTGAGGGAGTCGATAAAATATTCAACCGCCGTGATCGCGTCAGCAAACGCTTCCATCTTGTGATCAGGCACAGGGCTCTGAGCCGTCAACACCTGGGTGGTAATGAACTTCTCAAGTGCGATCAGAATGTCGTATACCGGCTTTTTATCAAGAAACAGCATGGCACCGGCCACGTCCATCAGGCTCTTGCCGACGTTATTCACGTGCATCTTGTCACCTTCGGACTCCAGATAGCTGCCAATAGCGCGCTTGATCATGGCAAGCGCGGTCATGGACTCCTGCAGCACGGAAATACGCGCCTCTTTCAGACTCACCGGATCAACACTGGCGTCCCTATCCAGTCCCTGCTGGGACACAGCAAGCAACCCCTGCTCCAGTTGAATGATTTCATCAGCGATTGACGATACTTCATCTCTCAGACTGGCAGCGCCACGAGCTTTGAGACGACGAGCCAACCCATGAGCACGCTCTGCCTGATCCAACAGATTGGTAATCACAAGTGTATCGCCAATCCGCCCTAGCGATGCCAGCAACTCAACGAAGTCTTCTTCGCTCAGCTCAACGCGCTCGATCACGTCGATCTGATCCTTGATCACTTGCAACTCTTCACGTAGCGCCGTGGTCAGTGATTCAAGTGCAGCATAATCAGGGCCATGTAGCTGGGCTCGAAACGATGCCAGATCCTTCTCTCGGACATTCGCTGACAACTGAAACTCATTCTGGACTTCACACACGCGATCAGAAACCGGATCCGCCAATGCTACAAGATAAACAAACTCCTTCAGCAGCCAGTCTGCCTGTTTTTCAGCAAAGGCCTTTCCATCCGTTTCCTGAATCCGACGTGCCAGACGGTCAACCTGACTGAGTAGCGCCATTCGTGATGGTGTCAGTTCAAATTCCGGCTGGGAAATGGCGTCAAGAGCTGCCAGCACAACATGCCAGAACAACCAGGACGCCCCGCCACGACTGGCTTTTTCATAACGCTGAATGGCACGCATCATCACCATGATCGGACCGCGACGGCCCTGATTCCGCATCAGACCAATCAGACCGAGCTGAAACATCTGACGAACACGACGATACGGGAAGCGCACAGCCCCCTGCTCCGGACGCGGAGACTGGACGCTTGGACGCAGATTAACCAGGAAGAAATAGGCATCCGGCAGTGCTGCGTCGTTGCGTTCACGACGAATCATGTTAATGGTCGGAACCAGGAGGCCGGGAGGCAACGGTACACCGGCACCAAGCATATCGACGAAACGCTTCAAAAACAGAATCGATTGGGTAAAAGTTGTCAATGTGCCAACTGACAACGGCTCGCCACGTGCCATACGGCCTGTTTCGGCGAACTCTTCACACACTCGCTCACCCGCACGAAAATCGAGCAGCTTAAAGGTTCCACGAACCTGCTGAACTTCAGCCATGAAGGCTTTTAGACTTTCCTGCGAACCGGTTTCGCAGTAGACGGAAAGATGATTGGCGGCCTGATCCAAGGCATTGGCCACTTCGGCTTTTACCAGATTCAGGGAGGAAGCAAACTGGGACTCTTCGCTACGGATCATTAATTCTGCCATGAATGTAGGTCGCGTTAAGGTATCTTTGGGCTCGTATTCTAGCGACATTCGCACTTATGCGCTAAACGTTTTAGAAGGCCTGAAGTTCAGTTGTTCACAGAATAACAACGAAAATGGCCCGACCGGTCGCACAAGATGTTGCCCGATAACGTCAGTAGTTCAACGTACGTGGACCACCTTGGTTGCAAAATATGTGAAACCATTTAAATTGCGCCGCGCCCCAGAAGGGATTTGATTAAGGAAAAATCCATGCAAGCGACACTAAAACATGCATTTGCCAATAATTTTTTGGGGAGTGCACCGGTTTGGTACAAGCAAACCATCCTTGCTTTTCTGCTGATCAACATTGTCAGCCTTTATACCGCGGGTGCTTACATCACCGGCTGGTTACTGATTATCGAATTCATATTCACCCTGGCCATGGCGTTGAAATGTTATCCATTACAACCCGGTGGTTTATTAGCAATTGAGGCCGTTCTGTTGGGAATGACTCCCGCTGAAATGGTCTATGAAGAAGCTCTCGCCAACTTTCCTGTTGTGCTGTTGCTGATCTTTATGGTCGCAGGCATTCATTTCATGAAAGACTTGCTGCTTTTCAGCTTCACCAAGATATTGATTGGCGTACATTCAAAGACAGTTCTGTCACTACTATTCTCGATCGTTGCCGCCCTGCTGTCAGCATTTCTCGATGCACTCACCGTTACCGCCGTTCTGATCGCTGTTTCAGTGGGTTTTTACAGCGTTTACCACCGCGTTGCCAGTGGCAAGAACTTCAATAGTCAGCACGATCACGGCTCCGATCATGAGCTTAAAGAGCATCATCGCCTGGATCTGGAAGAGTTCCGAGCCTTTTTGCGTTCACTGATGATGCATGGCGCAGTCGGAACCGCGCTCGGTGGCGTTTGCACACTGGTCGGCGAACCGCAGAACCTGCTGATTGCAAAAGTAGCGGGATGGGAATTCGGTGAGTTTTTCGTACGAATGGCGCCAGTTTCAATGCCTGTGTTATTTGGTGGATTATTGACCTGCATCATTCTTGAGCGCACCAAATGGTTTGGATATGGCGCCGCATTACCGGCAGATGTACGAACCATTCTGGAAGAGTTTGATGCCCGCCAATCCTCTCAAATGACCACAAAACACAAAGCTCAGCTGATGGTTCAGGCGGTTACCGCTATATTTTTGGTAATCGGATTAGCAATGCATCTGGCTGAAGTTGGCCTGATCGGCCTGACTGTCATTATTTTATTGACCGCATTTAATGGCATCACCGACGAACATCAACTGGGCAAATCGTTCGAAGAGGCCCTGCCATTTACAGCACTGCTGGTGGTGTTTTTCAGCGTGGTTGCTGTTATTCATGCACAACACCTGTTCACTCCTATTATCGACTGGATTCTCAACACCGAGAACGTTCCGCCTCATGCCCAGCCCGGAGTGTTTTTCCTGGCCAACGGCCTGTTGTCGATGATCAGTGACAATGTTTTTGTTGCGACTGTCTACATTACCGAAGTGAAAAATGCACTGACACACGGCCATATCACCCAGGAACAGTTCAACCATCTGGCAGTGGCTATCAATACCGGCACCAACCTGCCAAGCGTTGCTACCCCTAATGGCCAGGCCGCCTTCCTGTTCCTGCTGACTTCGGCACTGGCTCCGCTAATTCGTCTGTCCTATGGACGCATGGTAATCATGGCGCTGCCGTACACGATTGTGATGACTGGCATCGGCTACCTCACCGTCACCCTGTTTCTCTGATCAGAGTATCGGTTACAGCATCCTGGCCAACGTCAGGATGCTTCACCTTCATTACTGCGACGCCAGACACACCCACCGCTCTTTTTATCCAGCAAATTCAGCATTTTTTCATGCGCCTCAAGCTCCTGCCCAGTGGCACACACCACCAACAGTTCGCCCGCATCCGCCGGCTCCAGCAAAAGATCGAGATCGATCTCTTCCTGCTCATCATCTTCATCTTCATCTGCCAGCAGCAATGCCGTCTGGCCACCCGTCATTGCCAGATAAACATCAGCCAGAATCTCAGCGTCAAGCAAAGCGCCGTGCAGCTCACGATGGCTATTGTCGATGTCGTATCGTTTACAGAGCGCGTCCAGACTGGCACGCGCGCCCGGATGCATTTCCCTGGCCAGCTTTAACGTGTCAAGAACTGTGCAAAAGGTCAGCGTTTTGGGCAACCCAAGACGGGCAAACTCAGCATCCATCATGCCGACGTCGAACGCTGCGTTATGAATCACCAGCTGAGCGCCATCAATGAATTCGCGAAACTCATCCACGATACGGGCGAAGTTTGGTGCCCCCTGGGATTTCAGCCATTCATTGGTAATGCCGTGGACTTCAGCCGCCTCGACATCAATATCGCGCTCGGGATCAATGTACTTGTGAAAATGACGCCCGGTCAGTTTTCGCTCAATTACTTCCACACAACCGATTTCAAGAATCCGGTGCCCCTCACCAATACCGGTGGTTTCAGTATCCAGTACAACCTGCCTCATACTTTCACCTCTTGCACACCACGATTGGCGAGCTGATCCGCGCGCTCGTTCTCAGCATGGCCAGCATGCCCTTTCACCCAGCGCCATTCGATATTATGACGGGAACAGGCTGCATCCAGAGACTGCCACAGATCCTGATTCTTGACGGGTTCGCGTGCAGCGGTTTTCCAGCCATTTCGCTTCCAGCCTGCCAACCACTGATTAATGCCTTGCTTGACGTACTGGGAGTCGGTTGTCAGAACCACTTCACATGGACGAGTCAGGCAGTTCAACGCCTGAATAGCGGCCATCAGCTCCATACGGTTATTGGTGGTATTGGCCTCGCCGCCGTACAACTCTTTCTCAGCCGAGCCAAAGCGCAACAACGCTCCCCAGCCACCGGCTCCCGGATTGCCCTTGCAGGCGCCATCAGTAAAAATTTCGACTTTCATAATTCTCCACAACCGTTCATTCCGCCGCGCCCGGCACCCGCGCCGCCGGAATTGCCATACCAAAGCCGGGGTCGAGCAGCTGCCAGCGCCGCGGACGTATAGGCGTCACACCAGCGACCGTTTTACGCGCCACAAGCACATAGACATTCGCAGGCAACCAGCGCGTCCCCGCCAACACCCGATCCATTCTGCGCGAAATGTGCTCCGGGGCCACTTTCAGAGGCCACAAATGCGCAACCGGCGTGATCGACTCCACCCGAAATTCAAGCAGGGTCAGCCAGTCACGCAGGCGTTCAGCCGCTACACTGTTAACCACCCAGGGCATACGTGTCGAAAACGCCATCGCCGTGCGCAACAGACCAAACAGACTGACCGGCGAAAAACCGGTAATCACCAGATACCCCCCCGACACCAGAACGCGTGAAGCCTCACGAATCATCTGATGCGGGCGTGCCGTCAGATCCAGCCCGTGCTGCATAACAACCACATCCAGGGCCTCGTCAGGCAAAGGCCAAACGTCATCATTCATACGGGCATGACAGGTAATTTCAGGCTGCCAGGGTAGTCCCATCCGGAATGGATGACTGCATCTGGAACGTTGCAAGAACAGTGGATTGTCGTCAATCCCCAGGTAAAGCAGGTGGTTACCATGCAGCCCTGAAAGCGCATCACGCAACCATCCAGCCTCCAATGCCAACAATCTCTGCGCCTGGACTGATCCAACCCACTGACCATAAGCCTCTGATTTTATTCGAATTGCCATTCAAACCCCGTTAAAGAATTGTAAAACTCATGACATGACGCACAGCTTTACACCTTTGACTGACATAGAAGCTTGCCGTGAACAACCTGTGTGAATAGACTGTCCCACAAATCAAACGACATTGTATTCCCATGCGACATCTGACACTACCATGGGTGATCGCCACGCTGACGTTGGCGCTCACAGCCTGTACCAATAAACCGGTGCAGATTCTTGCAGAAGACACAGACGAACCAACGCCTACCTGGCAGCCACACAATAGCTCCGACACCGTTTCACTGGGCTACGAGTGGCAGCCACAACCAGGCGACCCTGAATTCAACGACGTCTGGGACCGAGTCCTCGACAACTTCAATATGGATCTGACCGACAACGATCGCATTGCTGAGCAACGTAACTTCTATGCCAGCCGCAGCGGTTTCATTGAACGAGTCAGTGAGCGCAGCTCGCCTTATATCTACTATATTGCCGAACAAATTGAGGCAAGACGCCTGCCAGGCGAACTCGCCCTGCTGCCGTTTGTTGAAAGTTCCTACGACCCTTATGCATATTCACCAAGTCAGGCCGCAGGCGTCTGGCAGTTCATTCCCGCAACCGGCAACGTGTTTGGTCTGCGTCAGAACTGGTGGTATGACGGCCGTCGCGATGTTCGCGCCGCAACCAATGCCGCACTCGATTACTTGTCTTCCCTTTCGCGCCAATTCAACAACGACTGGTACCTCGCTCTTGCAGCCTATAATGCCGGCGCTGGCACCGTGTCCCGCGCAATCAAGAAGAATGAGGATGCCGGAAAGCCAACCGATTACTGGTCGTTGGACCTACCGAAAGAAACCCGCAACTACGTTCCAAAACTGCTGGGTCTAGCCCAGATTCTGAAAAGCCCACAGCAATATGGCGCTCGCTTTACACCGGTCAACAACCAACCATACTTTGCAGTCGTCGACACCGGTGGCCAGATTGACATGTCACAGGTTGCCGAAATGGCTGACACCAGCCTGAGTGAAGTGCAACGCCTGAATCCCGGATTCAACCGCTGGGCAACTGCACCAGACGGCCCGCATCAGATTCTGGTACCGGTCGACAACCAGCAATCCCTGGAAGCAGCCCTGATCAACCTGCCGGCTGACCAACGCATACACTGGAATCAGTACAAGGTACGCTCTGGTGACAACATCGCCAGCATTGCCCGTCGCTACCAGAGCAGTACTGACGCTATTCGCACGGCCAATAAGCTGGCCAGCAATAACCTCAAGGCCGGCCAAATTCTGATGATTCCAGGACCTAAAGGTGGAGAGCCCAGTAACACGATAGTGGCAGCAGCGCCGAAACCCAACAACAGCTCCCGCACATCCCATGAAGTGGCATCCGGTGACACATTGTGGGCAATCGCTTCGCGCTACAACGTTGGCGTACGCGATTTGGCTAGCTGGAACGGGCTTGATACCGATTCGCCACTGTCCGTAGGCCAGAAGCTGACCGTATGGAAATCAGCGGAAGGAAAATCGCCTTCACGAGCCGTTCGTGACGAGCTGCGCAAGATTAACTATAGCGTTCGCGGTGGTGACACTCTGAACTCGATTGCCAACCGCTTCCGTCTGGATATCGCTGATATTCGCAAGTGGAACCCGAATTCCGCAAAGGGCAAATATCTGTATCCCGGCCAGCGCCTGACCCTGTACGTAAACGTAGTGCGCTGATTCTCGCGAATCCAGCAATCACAAACAAAAACGCCTGCAGAAGCAGGCGTTTTTGTTTTATATCTTATCAGGTGGCAGCCACTACAGGCTCCTATTCATCTGGCAGGTGGTACTCTTCACCATCTGACACAATCCACCAACCGCCATCCCGCTCTTCAGCCATCCCAACGAGTTCATACCAAGCCGAACGACCAAAACGCGCAAACAAACCGTCACGCACTTCAACCATGGGCAGCAAAACTTCCTGCCACCAGGAAAACTGCAATGGATGCTCACGCCCGAGCGAAAGACGCTCACCACAATTGGTCAACAACTCAATGCAGCCGTCCTGAACATCAATCAGCGTGATTAGAAACGCCTGGTCCTCAACGCGAATGCGCAATTTTTCAGCAGGCGTGACCAGATAATATTCACCCCCTTCCCGACGGAGCAAACCGGCAAACAGCATCTGCAACTCACTCCGGCGAAATTCCCCACCCTCGTGCTCCCAGCGCCCGTCCGCCCGAATCACAATATCAATCTCACCGCATAACTCAGGATGCCATTGCGCTACTGGTGGCAAGGCATGGGAGCGCAGGGCAACTGCCAACTCATCAAGATTCGCCACAACCCTTCCTCTCACTCAAAAACCGTCAACCCGGATATTCACGAGCAGACCAACGAATTTCAACCACACCGAACGTTTAACAACACAGAACTGGCCGCTGTTTACCGCCAGCAGATACGTCAGAGAACCGGTTGCCGGACTTCCGGGCAATTACTTGCAGACTATCGCCTCACACCCCGGCCCCGACAAACGGCTGCGCCCACCTCGACCTGGCACCACCTCTATTCGCGTAGCGATACGGTCCTTCAATGCCGCCACGTGTGAAATCACTCCAATCAACTTACCCTCACTGTGTAGCCCCGACAATGTATCCAGGGCCACCTCCAGAGCGTCTTCGTCCAGCGTACCAAAGCCTTCATCCAGAAACAGCGAGTCCACCCGCACTTGTCGACTGGCCATTTGGGACAAGCCCAATGCCAGCGCCAGACTGATCAAAAACCCTTCACCACCGGAAAGATTACGAGTCGAGCGCACCTCACCAGCCCGCCAGTTGTCCATCACATCAAGATCCAGCGCGACCGTGCGATTACGAACCAGCAAATAACGGTCGGTCATTTTCTGCAACTGCTGATTGGCATGACCAATGAGGATATCGAAGGTAAGCCCTTGGGCAAAATTACGATACTTCTTGCCATCAGCCGACCCGATCAATTGATGCAACGCATCCCAACGCTCATAGAGAGCACGTTGCTGCACTACTCGTCCAAGCCGCTCCTGCTGTTGCTGCACCAGGTCCTGATTCATCCGCCATTGCTGACGCAAGGCGCCCAATTGCTGTTGCAGACCTTCAACCACCCCAAGGTAACGGTATAAATCCTGTTCGAGCGCTTCTTCGGCCTCATCAGAAAGAGCCTGCGCAGCCAGCTGATCACGCCGCAACGTCATTTCCTGCCATTGGTGTTTAAGCCGGATCTCATCATTGCCCAGATGATCTGCCGCCGCCTGCAGGCTGACTACTACGTCAGCACTTCGGACAGCCAGCTCAAACGCCGACTCAGTTTCAAATGCCGCCGCCGACAAACTGGCTTGCCATGCAACTTCCGCCTGCGACAACTGCCCGACAACCCCTTCGAGGTCTTGTTGCAGCTGTGCCAGTGCAGCGCGTAGCTGCCCAATCTCCAGCTCTTTCTGCCGCATCAGATTTGCATCAGCTTCGACCTGAGCACCAACAGACTCCAGACGCTGTGATACCACCAACTCGGCGTCGTCCACCAGCTGCCCATCCAACAACCCCTTACGCTCCGCCCTCAATGATTCCAGCTGCAAGGCGTACTCATCAATTTGCACCTGCCGACATCCTCGCACCTGTACGAGGCCCTGGAGCTGCTCATCCAGATGACGAACCTCACTGTCGAGCAGCACTATCTCCTGCTGTAATTGCAGCAACCGCTCGGACAAGGTCGACCACTGCGTCTGACGCTGCCGTAACACAACCAACGCTTCATCCGCAGCAAGATCACACGCAATTCCAAACTCTTGCATCAGAACATCCCAGGCAGCCTGCTGGGATTCCAGCAACTGTTCTTCCTTGGCAAGATTAACGCCGTGACTGTCTTGCTGAATGTGCAACTCCTCCAGCTTCGCCGTCAGTTGCTGATAGCGGCCCTGGTTACGTCCCATTCGTTCGCGCACATCCTCAAGAGCGACCTGCTGTCGCTGTATTTTCTGCTCAACCTCGTCCGCAATCTGAATCCGCGCCTCAATCGCCGCGAGATCCAGATCAAGAGCCTGAATCTGGGAAACCAACAATCCTGGAAGCTCCAGATCGTCAGCCGACGCAAAAACGCCACATTCGCGAATCGATGCCGTGACTCGTTCACGCAACTCCTGAATACGCTCCAGCTGAGTCGCTATCGACTCGTCGACAACCTGCTGCTCACGTTGCATCGCCCCCAGATCAATCCTGACAGTTGTTTCATCCTGCACGGCACTGGCCAGCAGACTGCGCACTTCCTCAATATCCTGCTCGGTTACCGTTGGAACGGGCACATTACCAAGCGCGAATGGATGCTCAAGCGCGCCACAGAGCGGACACTCTTCACCATCAACAAGTTTGTGCCGATATTCATCCAGACTGTTCAACGTCTGTTTTAACGACTGCTTCATGTGCAGCGCTTCCATTCGCATATGCAGCGTCTGAACCCGGATTTGCACCAGCTCAAGCCGCTCATTACCGAATTTCGTCTCTTGTCCGAGGTCGACGCTGCGTCGGCGCGCGACGTCATAACCGCGTTCAGCACCTTGAAACTGCTGTAGCAGTTCCGACAAACGCTGCAAACCGGCACGGTGCTGCAATTGCTGCTGCAAGCTGTTACGCCAGAACAGAGATGTCTGCCCATCCAGTTGCCGCTGCTGAAACTCAGCCAACTGAACCAGCTGTTCTTTCGCCTGCTCAAGATCGGTGGTATCGCGATCATTAAGCAAACGCAGCTGCCGCCATTCGGTCTCATCTTGATCTCTTTGCACAACCAGACGCGCCAGCTCGTCACGCTGCTGACGAATTCGCTGCATCTGCCCATGCAACGCCAGCGCCTGCTGTTCAATCCCCGCCAATCGTTCCCGCAATTGTTCATCAACGGCTTTTTGATTCATTAGCTGGCGCGTTTGCTCCAGCTGCTGCTGATGTCTGGCCTGGCGCTCACGCAACTGTTGCTGGCGCTTCTGCCCGGTTTCCAGAGCAAGTACCTGCGCCTCCTGCTGCTCCACCAAGGCGTGCCATAATTGCTGTCGCTCCCGGATCTGCTGGTCCAGCTCTCGTGCCTGGCGAAGTTGAGGCTGCAATGCATGCCACTCTTCACGAGCTGCCTGCAATTCAAGCTGCCGCCGCTGCAACCGGGTGTTCAGCTCTGTATACAGAACCTCTTGCTGAGGCAGCTGCTGCAAACGTTCGCTGATGGTGTTCTGAAGCTGCAATTGCCGATCGCGCAAAGCCCGGACCTGTCCGAATTCAGCCATAAGCCCCGCCGCCAACCGGGCACGCTCCAACTCCTGCCGCTGCGGTGCAAACGTACTGATCCGCTGTTGCAGTAGCTCTTTCTGCTCGCAGATACTGGCCAGACTATTACCACAGGCCGTTAACGACTTACGCCACTCAAGTTTCTTACGCCCGCTATCGGCCTGCTGCTGACCAAGCTGGACCTGTACTTCATGATGGGCGATGTCTTCACGCAACTGTTGCTCTTGCTGCGCCGTCAGAGACACCATTCCTTGCAGACCAGCTTCCAGATCATCCAGTTTTTTACGTTCGCGCCCACGCAACTCATGCACATGAATGGATATCTGGCTATAGATCGCCGTACCGGTAATCTGCTCCAAAATAGGAGCACGCTCGTCGGCACTGGATTTCAGAAAAGCCGCAAAGCCGCCTTGCGCCAGCAGCATTGAGCGGGTGAAACGGTCGAAGTCCATACCGGTAATTTCCGGTACCCGCACTTCAACATCCCGAAGTTTGCTTTCCAGCACGACTCCAGTATCGGCATTCACCAGCTCATGCCGGGGTTGCTGCAGTTCACCATCGGCTTTACGGCGAGAACGATGCTGCCCCCAATAACAACGAAAACGCCCCGCCTGCGTAGAAAACGTCACTTCGGCGAAACAGTCACCGGTCTGGCGGGCCAGAATTTCGTTTTCACTCCTGGATAATTTGCCAAGCCGCGGCGTCCGCCCGTACAGAGCCAGGCAAATGGCATCCAGCAAGGTCGACTTGCCAGCACCGGTTGGCCCGGTAATGGCAAAAATACCGTCATTCAGATACTCAGGCCGGGTGAAGTCGATAAACCACTCACCCACCAGCGAGTTGAGGTTGGCAAAGCGCAGTTGCTCAATTCTCATGACAATGCCTCCTCTGACGCTTCCCGAACCTGATCTCCCATGTCCTGAACAACCTGATGGTAAAGCGCAAGTAAATCATCCCGACGCTCGCCTTCAATTTCATGGGCATCCAGACAACGATCAAAGACCTGCTGCTCAGTCAGATCATCGAGACTTTCATCCACCTCACCTTGCTGTAACACTGCCTGCACCAGACGATTATGGCGAACCCGAAGGATGTCCAGCTGCGTACCTTCAACCGCAGACTCCAGCGCCTGTCGCACATCACTGGCAAGTCCGTCGGTGTCGCAAATAACCTCAAGCCACAGCGGCTTGTTTTGCAGTCGCAGTGCCTGCAAACGGGCCAGAACCGTATCCATATCGCCACGCACAGACTCCAGCGAACGAAACACTGGCACAGGAAGACTACGAATCACCAGCTGGCAGTGAGCACCATCCATCATCATATCCACCAGGCACACCTGCTTTTGCTGAGCCGCTTCCGCAAACCCCATTGGCAAGGGCGAGCCGCTATAACGGATATGCTCACAGCCCGCTACTTTCTGCGGAACGTGCAAGTGCCCAAGGGCTACATAATCAAAAACAGGGGGGAATACACTGGCACTGACATGGGCCAGCGACCCGACATACAGTTCACGAACACCATCGCCATCAACCGTTTGGCCACCAGCAGCAAACAGATGCCCGGTCGCCAACACCGGCACTGGCCCAATCTCGCCTTTGAGGGCCTCAGCAAGCTCACCAATACGGGCATAGTGTTCACGAATGCCATCTTGCAGCTTTCGATCTTTGGCATCCGTACGCTCGCCTGCTTCAGCCAGACGAATATCGCGATCGCGCAGGTAGGGAACTGCACACACCAACAACTCGGCCTGCCCTTCGGCATTACGCAATATCAGAAGCTCATCGGCGAGATCATCAGAAACAGCTCCGACGACATGGATATCGAGCGCCCGCAACAACGCTTGCGGCGCCTGAAGAAACGAAGGGGAATCATGATTGCCTGCCAGAATCACTACATAGCGACAGCCAGTGGCAGCCACATCACACAAAAACCGGTAATATAGTTCCTGAGCCCGATTGCCGGGTGCGCTGGTATCAAACACATCACCCGCCACCACCAGAACATCAACCTGTTCTGCGGCCAACGTTGCCAACAACCATTTCAGAAACGCCTCAAACTCATCATGACGCTTGCGGCCATAGAGCACCCGTCCAAGGTGCCAGTCCGATGTATGCAGCACTCTCATAAACGCTCCTAACTCCCTCTACGGCAAGGCACAGCAAGTGATGTTTTGTATTTGGGCCACAGTTTATAGAGCCATCCCACAAATAACACACCCACAAGGCAACAACCCGCACATACGACCGCAAATTGTCCGGACAAACACACGGCCCGAAAGAGGTTTGACGCAAAAGGGGAAATACGCCCAACAGTCGCTGGCATGTCAGCGGGGCAGATGCGGAGAAAAACAAACAGAAAAACGCCGACCTTTTCAGGCAGCATCAGATTTAAAAACAGGAGGAGAATATCTGGAGAGGCTTTCACTCCAGGCTTTGGGGGTTATACGGGCATTCTAATCATTAGGCCCACCCAAAGTCCGGACATTCCGGGGAATCAGAAGAGGATTCCACGCGGTGAAACAGGTGTTTTGCAGAAATAGTGCAACGCCCTGTGTACAGCAATCACTTAGTGGCTAACAGCAACCTTGTGAGATTTTACGTGGAACAGCTCTTTTACTTTAGCGAACAGGGAAGAGAACAGTTCAGCCATGTAAGCGGAGCGCATTTCACGAGCGCGTTGGATGTGGAAATCAGCATCAAAGTGAGTGGCAGCTTCCAGGTTCATTTCGTTCTTGCTCATAATAATCACCCTTTGGTTTTGGATTCATCGCTTTCGATGGGGTAATAGTATGAGCGAACGATCGTGCAAAAAAGCGAAGCTTTCTAATGTGAATCATTAGTTTTTTTAACCATTAGGTACGCCATTCACCAAATCCCCCACAAAGCGTGAGCCGAATCACAATAAATTCGACCGAAAAACCCTTACAGCCATAGGGTTTGTGCCAGAGACGACCCATTTCACCCTGTTTTTATGCTTTTTGTTCGACAATCGATTAGGCCAAAAAAACTAATCCTGAATCTGCAATAACCCTGTCATAAAACTCCGTTAATTGATTCCAAAACGGCACAGACGAGCTGACAAAACCCGACATGCGAGTTCAACGTCTGAAAAATGGCACAAAAAAGCGGCACAAGGCCGCTTTTCATAAAACACTTGAACGCTTTCCATAAATACCTGAATGCTCGCCGAGCAAGACCCGACGCGAGCAGGTATCAGCGCTGCAACAGGAAGTTCACCAACACATCCTTGCCGCCTTCAGACGCAAACGATTCCGGATGGTACTGAATCCCCTCAATCGGATACTGCTTATGGCGCACCCCCATGATTTCACCACCGGCAGCAATAGCATCCGCCAGGCTTTCATTGCCTTGTTGTACCACCGAGGTGATTTCGAGGCAGTCCGGCAGGGTGTCGGCGGCGACCATCAGGGAGTGGTAGCGCATGATGTCGATGCCTTGCGGCAGGCCACGGTGCAGGCCTTTATCATCGTGGGCGATGGTGGAGGTTTTGCCGTGCATTGGGCGTGAGGCGCGTACCACGTCACCGCCGAAGTAGTGGGCAATGCCTTGCATGCCCAGGCAGACGCCCAGCACCGGGGTGGTTTTGCCCATTTCCAGAATCACGTCAGCACACACACCAAAGTAGGCCTTGTCGTCCGGCGAACCCGGTCCCGGCGAAATAATCACGCGATCAGGTGCCAGTTCAAACGCCTGCTGCAGAGTGATCTCGTTGTTGCGTTTAACCACAATCTCAAAACCGCCCGGCTGCTGGCGCGACTGCAGAATCTCACCAACGTACTGGTACAGGTTGTAGGTAAAGGAATCGTAGTTATCAATAATCAGAACTTTCATGGACTCGTTTCCCGTTACCGTTATTCGCTGACTTGTTCAAAGGAGGCCAGCACACGACGCATGGCCGCCAGCTTGCGTTCGATCTCGCGGTATTCGTCTTCCGGATTGGAATCAAAGACGTTGCCACCGCAGGTCTGGGCATAACCCTCAGTGCCCTTGATAAACACCGAGCGGATCGGAATGGCAAAGGTGCAGTCGCCGTTAAAGCTGAACTGGCCTACTGCACCGCCGTATGGGCCACGGCCTTCGGATTCGAGGCCGTTGATGATCTTCATGGCTTCTACTTTGGGCGCGCCGGTGAGGGTGCCCGCCGGGAAGTTGGAGGCCAGCGCCGAGAACATGTCGTCTTTCTCGGAGAGGATGCCGACGATCTCGGAGGATATGTGCTGGACGTGGGAGAAGCGTTTGATGTCCATCAGGCTGCGGACTTTTACGGTGCCGAAACGGGCGACGCGGCCGATGTCGTTGCGGTGCAGGTCCACCAGCATGTTGTGCTCAGCGATTTCTTTCGGATCGTTGAGCAGCGCCCGTGCCAGTTGCAGGTCTTCCTCGGCGTTGGCGCCGCGTTTGGTGGTTCCGGCCAGCGGGAAGGTTTCCATTTCGCCGTTACGCAGGCGGAACAGCAGCTCTGGCGAAGCGCCGATGATCTTCTGCTCACCGAACTTGAGGTAATACATGTGCGGTGACGGGTTCACTTCACGCAGTCTGGCGTACACCTGGACAGTGTCGCCTTCGATGCGGTAACGGGTCTTGAAGCCGACTTCGCACTGGAAGATCAGACCGGCACGAATATCCTCTTTCACCTTCATGACCGCAGCGGCGTGCTGCTCACGGCTCATGGTGTCGCCCAGACAGGTGCAGACAGTGGCGTCGTAGGCCGGGGTTTCACGGGCCAGCAGCTCGCGGATCTGCTCGATGCGGTTGTCGCCGTAGTAGTAATAGAAGATCTCGCCGGTCATCTGGTCGTAGACCAGGCCATCCAGAAACACCCCGAACTTGAACGGCTCGAACAGCTCGCTGGTCTGGATGCTCATGGTGGGTTCGAAGAAGTTCACCGAGTCATAACCCAGATACCCCACCAGACCACCGGCGTAGCGACGGGAGATGATGTTCTGCGGCACCAGCTCGCGCAGGGCGTAATAGGGGTTGTCGCACTGTCGGGTTTCGACCTCGCCGCTGCGGGTGTCGGTGATGGTCAGCGTGGTGCGGTCGGTGGCGGCAATGATGTAGGCCGGATCAAAACCGATGATGTGGTTACGGGCGATGTAGCTTTCTTCGCCGAGGGATTCGAACAGGAAACAACTGTCGAATTCACGTTCAATCTTGCGGAACAGTTCGAAGAAGTTGTAGTCCTCGACCAGCTTGATGTAATTCGGTTTGCCGCTCAGGGCAATCCGGGTCTTGAATTCTGGCTTTTGCATAAACGTCTCGGTTTCTCTGTGCCCGGATGCAGAGCATCCACAGGCACGCTATGGACACAATTATTCCTGCTCGGGCTTTAACCGCTGCAGCACCTGCTCGCTGGTATGCCGAAATGCCTGGGCACCACGGCTGACGGTGGCAATACCAACCCCCAGTTGCGCGGCAATTTCACGCTGGGAAGCCCCGGCCAGCAGCATCTCGAAAATACGAATGCGGTTGTCGATTTCCCGCAGTTCCGACTCGGTTAACAAGGCATCAAGTATCGCCGCCATTTCGACCGGGTCATTGGTACTGCACAACACGTTGATCAGGGATTTTGGCATAACATCGCAGCAGCTTGTTTCAATGTACTAGCATACTAGTACACAAAGACGTGTTGGCCAACCCCAACCGTGCTGCCAACAGAACCGGTAACAAAAAAAGCGCCGAAGCCGCTTTCTTTCATCCGTTTATTGCCCGGCGAGCCATTCAGGCCGGCTGTAATCCACCGCTGCTATCGCGCTTGTCCCACGGCCGTTCGTCCACCACCAGATGAATCAGCGCCGAGAACAAACCAACCCCCACACCCACCCACCAGACCAGGGTGTAGTTGCCATACAGGTCATAGAGACTGCCGCCCAGCCATACCCCCATAAAACCGCCAATCTGGTGCGACAGGAACACCAGACCATACAGGGTCCCCATGTAACGCAGGCCATAAATCTGCGCCACCAGCCCTGAGGTGATCGGCACCGTCGCCAGCCACAAGCCGCCCATCAGTACGGAGAACATAAACACCGTCACCGGCGTCACCGGGTAAATGATAAACAGCGCCGATACGATCGCCCGCAAGGTGTAAATCCCCACCAGCAGGTACTTGCGTGAATACAGGTTGCCCAGATAGCCAGCCAGCAAGGTGCCGATCATGTTGAAGATACCGATGGTCGCCAGCGCCACCGCACCGAGAATCGAGGTCGAGGTAATCCCCAGCGCGTGGATGATGCTGCCCGGCTCCACCGAGCTGCACATTTCGGCGATAAACGCCGGAAAGTGCGCAGTGATAAACGCCAGCTGATATCCGCAGGAGAAAAAGCCCAGAAAGATAAACATAAAGGTCGGGTCTTTGATTGCCCGCTTCACTACGGTTCCGAGATCTTCACCCGCAGCGACTTTGCGCTCCGGCAACGGCACCTTCATCAATGTCAGCGCCAGCATGGACACCGCCACCAGCCCGGCGAACACCACAAACACCGTCTGCCACGGCATCTGGTCGAGCAGATGCTGCGCCAACGGTGGTCCCACCACCTGACCGGCAGAACCCGCTGCCGTGACAATACCCAGCGAAATCGAACGATACCGCTCAGAGGCCGAACGCCCAACTACCGCCAGGATCACACCAAAACCGGTACCGGCGATACCAAAGCCCACCAGCATTTCCAGCAATTGATGTTGACCCGGCGTCACCGCAAACGACGACAGCACCAGACCACCGGCATAACAGATGGCACCGGCAATAATCGCCTTGCGATCTCCGTATTTTTCCGCCATGGCGCTGAACAGGGGCTGACCAATACCCCAGAACAGGTTCTGCAACGCAATGGCAAACGAGAAATCGGCACGCATCCAGCCGAACTCTTCAGCAATCGGGATCTGGAACAAACCAAACGAGGAACGGACGGCAAAGCCGACCAGAATGATGATACATCCGGCTATCAACACCGGATTAAACAGCGCAGGCCCGGATGGGCGCATAACACCTGCTGACATTGGAAACTCCCGACTACGCGGGGTCAGCGCCGTACCGACCACCGGGCCGACCATTGTAAGTCAGCCCGTGGCGGTGAACAGATACAGTACAGTGTTTCCCGACCAGCACAGTAATGGCGGGATCGGTCAAATCAACGCATCAGACACGCCAGAGAAACATACCCGAAGCCTTGTTCAACACCACCGCCGACCAGTGCGCATCCACTGGCTTGCCTGCCAGGCCATAACACACATGCAATGGCAGCAGATGTTCTTCACGCGGGTGACAGAAACGTGCGTACGGGGCTTCGGCCCAGTGCACAAAACGCTCTTCACGCTGGGCTTCAGTCAGGTTCGGACTGGCACAGGTTTCCAGCAACCAGCGCTCAAACTGCAGATTGCGATCCTGAAGCTCCGGCGTATTCGGCGCAAAAAACGCCCGCATATTGTGGAACGAGAAACCTGACCCCAGCACCAGCAGGTTATCGAAGTCCAGATTCTGCAGCGCCTTGCCAATCGCCACGTGTACTGCCGGGTCCAGCGAATGCACCAGCGACAACTGCACCACCGGAATATTGGCTTCCGGGAACATGATCTTCAGCGGCACAAACACACCGTGGTCAAAGCCACGACGATCATCGGCCCGCACCGGCACTCCAGCAGACTTCAATGCCTCAACCACCTGGTTGGCCAGCTGTGGCTGACCGCCACTTGGGTATTTGATGTGGTAAGACTCCGGCGGAAAACCGTAGTAGTCATAAATCAGGTCCGGATTGGCTCCAGTAGTCACGGTGGCCACCGATTCCTCCCAGTGCGCACTGATCACCAGAATGGCGTCTGGCTTGCGCAACTGGCCGGTAATTTCTTTCAGGCGAGTCACCATTTCGCGGTGCCCCGGATCACCCAGCAGCGGCATCGGACCACCACCATGGGACACAAACAGAACGTCAGTATTCTTGGCCATCTGAGCCTCCTTCTGCCTTTTCAAAAAAGACATACACCATAAAATTCAACACGATAGAACTATTTTATAACGTCAGATCTCAAACGGACCGCGTGGTACTATGCCGTTCGGATTCAACGCCTTGATCGAGTAATAACCGGCCTTGATGTGATCCAGCCGCACGGTTTTGGCAATACCCGGAACGGCCAGTAAACGATGCATATAGGCATGCAGATTCTTCATGTCTTTCAACTGATTACGGTTACATTTGAAGAGTCCGTGATAAGCAGCATCAAACCGCACCAGCGTCACAAACAGACGCAGATCCGTCTCGGTCAGACCATCACCAAACAACCATTGACGCCCATCGGCCAACCGCGCCTCCAGTTCATCCAGAGTGGCAAACACGCGCTCATACGCCTCGTTGTAGGCTTCCTGGGTTGAAGCAAAACCGGCCTGGTAAACACCGTTGTTCAGCCCCGGATAAATCCGATCGTTCAATGCATCAATTGCTTCAGCCATGGCCGCTGGATACAAATCAGGGCCCTGATCAACCAGCCCTGCAAACGCCGTATTAAACATACGCACGATGTCGGCGGATTCGTTATTCACGATGGTGCCGGTCTGTTTGTCCCACAACACCGGAACCGTAGCCCGACCGGTGAAGTGTGCATCCGCACGGGTATACAGCTCATGCAGGTAACGGGCGCCATTCAGCGTGTCATCATCCGAGCCCTCAAAGCCACCAAAGGCCCAGCCCTGCTCGGTCAACTGCGGATTCACCACCGACACACTGATGATATCGTCCAGACCTTTCAGTGCCCGTGCCATCAAGGTACGAGACGCCCAAGGGCAGATATACGCCACGTACAGGTGATAACGGCCCGCTTCGGCCTTAAAACCACCCACACCGGTTGGCCCGGCACTGCCATCGGCCGTTACCCAGTTACGAAAGGACGACACCTGGCGAATAAATCGGCCATCTTCGTCCTTGCTCTGAACCGGTTGCCAGTTCTCTTGCCACACACCATCTACCAGCATTTCAGCACTCCCGATAATCCGTCATGAATCCGAAGTGGAACCCCGGCCGCTGAATCCCACAACAGCCACCGGGGTACCGCCAATCCTGTTTATTGCAGCTTGCGAGCGACTGCAGAATCCACCGACAGCGCACCACCCCCCTGAATCGCCAGCGCAACGGTCACCGCCAGCAGGCTCAGTGCGTATTCGTAACCGTTATTGGTCAGGAACAGGCCATTGGCAATGTGAGCACTGAAGATCGCAATCAGCATGGTAAATGCGGTTACCAGAGCGGCTGGACGAGTCAGCAAACCCAGCACCAGCGCCAGACCACCGAAGAACTCGGCACTACCGGCCAGCAGCGCCATCAGGTAACCCGGTTCCAGACCAATACTGGCCATCCACTGACCGGTCCCTTCCAGGCCGTAGCCACCGAACCAGCCAAACAGCTTCTGGGAGCCGTGGGCCGCCAGCACGATACCAACCGGTACTCGCAGGGCCAGAGCGGCAAAACCAGCGTCAGTTTTGAACAGTTTGTTAATCAGTGCGTTGCTCATCATCGTATCCTCTGTGTTTATTGGGGCATCAGGTTGTGCCCTGAGCCGATGAATACAGATTACTATCCACCCCCACACAGAATAAGACGCTCGCCATTGCATGATTATCAACACAGCATTGATAATAAACAGAACCACAGCACAGGGCACAACCGATATGGACCGACTCAGCGCCATGCGCGCGTTTATCACGGTGGTGGATGAAAACACCTTCAGCCGCGCCGCCGAACGCCTCGATATGTCACCCCAGCTGGTCAGCAAGTACGTATCCTGGCTGGAACAACAACTGGGCGTGCGCTTGCTGAACCGCACAACACGCAAGGTTCATCTGACCGAAGCAGGCAGTCGTTATTACCAGCGTGCAGGCCAGTTGCTGGATGAACTGGATGATCTCGAAACCCAGCTGGATGACAGCCAGAATGGTGTCCGCGGCCTGTTACGTATCAGCGCCCCGGTGTCATTCGCGACCCGCCACCTGGCACCATTACTCTGTGATTTCCAGAAACAGCACCCCGGCATCAGCATCGACCTGCAATTAAACGACCGCAAAGTGGATATCGTTGAGGAAGGTTTTGACGTGGCACTGCGTATCGGCCATCTGAAAAACTCATCCATGATTGCCCGCAAGATTGCACCCATCCGGCTGGTGATGTGCGCCGCGCCGTCGTACCTGCAACAACACGGCACACCCGCCTGCCTGCAAGACCTGCAACAACATCGTTATCTACGCTACAGCTATCTGGATGACAGCGACCTGCCACTCCACGAGGCGCTGATGGAAGGCCGCAGCCGCGGTGGCCGTCAGGCTGGCGATATGATCAGCAACAATGGTGATGTCTTGACCGAAGCCGCCATCCAGGGCGCAGGCATTGCCATCCAGCCAACCTTTATTGCAGGGCCGGCACTGGCCGATGGCCGCCTGCAGATGATTCTGCCCGAGCACGAACCGACACCAATGGCCCTGTATGCGGTGTACGCACACCGGCAGTTACTGGCCAGCAAGGTTCGAACCTTTATCGACTTTATGGATGGTTATTACGGTGACGTCCCCTGGTGGGACCGATTTTGACAATCAAGAACGACAGGCTGAGAAAGACTGACCAAGAAAGACGGGCTGGCGGCAGATGATTCTGACCACCACCCCGACAACAGGCGAATCACCAACGAATCAATGCGTGCGATTCACCAGCGACAGCATGGATGCCATACCGGCAAACATGGCGGCAAAACTGCGATTCAGATAACGCTGCTGACGTGGAGTACGCAGATACTTGAGTACTCGCGCGGCCAGACCGGTATAACCCGCCATCACAATCATGTCCGTTGCCACCATGGTGAACGCCATCAGACTGTACTGAGGAACCAGCGGCTGAGTGGGATCCAGAAACTGCGGCAGAATCGCCAGCATAAACACAATCGCCTTGGGGTTACTGCTGTTCACCACAAAGCCATTGCCGATCAAACGGGCAATACTGACCGGCGCCGCATCAGCAGCGGCTGGCTGCAAATCGGACGGTACCGCTTGCCACTGTTTCCAGGCCAGATATAGCAGGTACAACACACCCGCCCACTTGATCAGACTGAATGCCGTTTCAGATGCCACCAGCACCGCCCCCACACCCAACGCCACCACCAGAATTTGCAACAAAAGCGCCAGCTGCAGACCAACCACGTTCCAGTAACCGGGCCAGAAACCATGTTTCAGACCACTCGACATGGACGCAATGGCACCCGCACCCGGAGTCAGACTGATTAACCAGCAGGCTGCCAGCCAGGCAAGCCACATATCCAGCGACATAAACACCTCAAGCCAGCCTCGCTGGCAAACAACACCCGTCCACTTGTCATCATCCGTCGAGCTGCAGCCAGCAAAACGCAACAGAGGCCATAAGCAAAATGGACAATCAATCAGGTATTGTCAGACAAAAACAACACGTCCACCAGAGGTGATCATGGAACATAATGGTAAGGAAGGATCAACCAATCAGCGGAGCAATTCAGCCATACTCGGCAACACGGCAGTCATCATCGGCATCCAGAGCAGAACCACAGACGCGATTTCGCCCCTGCGACTTGCTCTGATACAGCGCACGGTCGGCTCGAGCAACCAGTTCAGCCGATTCGGTGCCATCACCAACCACACAGCTGGCGACACCAAAACTCACCGATACACGCCCTAACGTACCAATATGAGGAATCGCCAGATCGAGTACCTGCTGACGCAGACGCTCCGCCAGTGCAATGCCTCCGGCTTCGGTGGTATTGGGCAAAATCAGCGCAAATTCTTCGCCGCCATACCGCGAGCAGACATCTCCAGCCTTACGCAGCTCAGAACGCAACACATTGGAAACCAGCCGGATACAGTCATCACCGGCCTGATGACCATAGGTATCGTTGTAGTGTTTGAAATAATCCAGATCACACATGATCAGAGCCAGCGGCATACCCAAATACTGTGGATGCCAGCGCTCCGTCAGTTTTTGATCAAAAAAGCGACGATTATTTACCCCGGTGAGGCTATCAAGGTACGACAGCTTTTCGAGTTCAGCGTTAGCCAGCTGCAGCTCATGAGTACGTTCAGCAATCAGCTGGCTCAACTCAGCAGCCTTGTCGCTTTGCTGTTTCAGCAGCAACGCCCGAGACTCCTTCTGTTGTAACTCCAGACTGCGAACCCGATGCGCCAAAATCAGCGCCAGGCATAACATCTCCAGCAACGCACCGATGATGTAGGAAAAACTGGTGAACAGGTTATAAGGCAGCAGCCCGACATTCACCCCCACCAGAGCCGTCATCCCCCCCAGTAAAAACATCTGACCGACAGCAAAACTGCCCGCCATCGGCAAGGCTGCGCGCCAGGCGTACAAAGCAATCCCCAACAGGGTGAGCGCCACTGGCATACCCAATATCAACGAGTAATACAGATTGCTGACATCAATCGCCACGGCCACACCCAGCGCTGCCATCAAACCGGCAATCGCCTGCGCCAGCCGATCCAGTTTTGGCAAATGCCGCGGCAACTCCAGCAAGCGGCGCATAAACAAAACCAGAAAAACCGTACTGAAGTGAATCGGCACCTGCATCAGGTAATGCAGCTTCAGACTGTCACGAATCAGCAAGTGATACCCGCCGTAGGCCACCACCGACAGCAGGAAAAAAACACCAAACAGCACGTAATAGAGATAGATGCGATCCCGCAGGGCCGCATAGAGGAAGAAATTGTAGAGGCTGATAATCAGGGCCGCGCCAAAGAAGAAGAAAAACAGCCACGACTTCTCAACCAGGCCATTCAGAAACACTTCCGACGCTTGCACTCTGATGGTGAAGTTCATCAGGCGGAAAGGCGTTTCCATACGCAGATAGACAGCCTTGCTTTCGGCAGGCTGCAAATCCACCAGAAATGCAGGATTCAGGCTATGGGTGGGTCGCTCACTGATGGGCACCACGAGCCCGGAGGTTTGCTGTAACCAGTCATTACCATCGCGTTCGTAGAGATCCAGACGCTCGGCATCAACCTCGTCAATGACCACAAAACGCCGCACTGGCACACTGCCATTGTTACGCAGGCGGATTTCAAACCAGTGCACGGCCGTGTATCCGGGCAGTACAAACGCGGAATCAACTAATCGGGATTCCGACTCAAAGCGCTGCACGGCACCCGGCTGACGAATATCGAACTGGCCACTGGTATCGGACAACGCCCGCAGCTGCATTGAATGCAAATCCAGTTTCTGATCCGACACATCGTACTCGGGCAACCCCTGCGCAAGGGAAATTCCGATACATTGCCAAAGCAGCAGCAACAACAGCAACCACGGGCGATTCACAGGGAACCACCGGCAATGCCACTGGCAGGCCAGCACTCCAGAAAATGACGACTCAAGGCAACATCCATGACAACGGTTTCCGAAAAACACCACCTGTTTCAAGGCAGGACGGAACTCTATCATGGTAATTGTTGCGCAATCGACCGAAAGGAATGCCCTACAATTTGACCGGAAGCATAAAGTCGACAGTTTTCAAGCTTGTCGGGCAAGAAAACATGCAATCTGGCTCGACATTACTGATCAGTCATCCGTCACATCTCATCAAACCCGAACAAACTGGCGGCGTTTCTCCACAAATAGGCCTCACGCTCCTCAGCATCCGGGAAGTGGCGTTTCACCAATTGCACCATCACGCCGTAATCCATACGTTCCAGCGCTTTCAGAAACGGCCAGTCAGATCCCCACAAACAGCGCTCAGCACCATATGCCTCACAAATCGCTGCCACGTAGGGATCAACATCCAGCCATGGCGCCGACTGCCGCGAAAATTTGGCAAATCCAGACACCTTGATCCATGTACGGCCGTTTTCCGCCAGATCCAGCACCGCCTGAAAACCCTTACCATCAACACCGTCCCCGAGATTTGGACGCCCGCAGTGATCCACCACCACCCGCACAGGGTGGCGCTTTAACATCGGCGCCAACCCCAGCATCTGATCATCCTGGGTCTGCACCTGTGCCAGCATTTCCAGATCCGCCAGTTTGCCAAGCAAGGCATCACTGGCCGCAAAATGCTCCAGACCGTAATAAGCAACGTTGAACGTAACCCCCACCACACCCTGAGCTTTCAGCGCCGCCAACGTCTCGACAGAAACATCCTGACTGACCACCGCCATTCCCCGAAACCGCCCATTGGAACCGGCAATGGCATCCAGCAACGCACGATTATCGTTCTCGCCATAACCTGAGTTCGGCCCCACCAGCAAGGCATGGCTAACCCCGTGAATATCCAGCACCTGATGAAACAGATTGGCAGGCGAGCTTTCGCAGTCCAGTGGGCGATACGGCGTGTCGGGCTGATACGGGAAACGTTGCGGATCAAAAATATGGTTGTGACAGTCGATCTTGCGCGCAGCAAACAGGGACATAACCAGGCTCCTGAACAAAAACCCAAAGGCCGAAACAGGCCCAGACGAAAACTCAGAACCACCATAACGGCAGACCGCCACCGACGAGGCATTCCGTTTCAGATCAGACAACCAAACGAAATTGCATGTGAACGGGCGTCGGGTGTCAGGCGTCAGGCGTCAGGCGTCAGGCGTCAGGCGTCAGGCGTCAGGCGTCAGGCGTCAGGCGAACAACATCCGACATGCACCAGCAGACACCGTTGCATTCCAACGCAGGAGCGTTGGAACGAGATGAACTTCGCTCGCACAATACCCAATCCCGAATTTACCCAGCGCAGCTGGCCACCGTTAATTGCCCATCTGGGCGAGCCGGGATTCACCGCAACGGCCGACCCGGCCGGGGCATGGATGCCCCGCCAGACCCGTTGGCACAAGGACGTGCCATCGGGTCGGGGTCGAAACGCCGTTGTCGGTGAATACCGGGAAAACGAGCCCAGTCGGGCAAAAGCAGGGGGAGGCCCGCCCGGCCGGGGGACAAGGTCCCCCAAGAGGGCAAACAGCAAAGCCAATTAACAAGCCGAGTAGCCGCCAGACGCCAGACGCCAGACGCCAGACGCCAGACGCCAGACGCCAGACTTTAGCCGAGCCAAATCACCACCACAAAAACAAAAAACCAGCCCAAGGGCTGGTTTTTTAATAATGCACGTCCTGAAAAAGACCGGCGACAACCTGCGATATTGGTCGCCGCCGGCGCTAACCACCGGAGCAGGCGGTCAGCAAGACAGGAACTGGATCAGTCGCCGAGACAACGCAGAACCGCTTCCACAGATGCCTTGGCATCACCGAACAACATACGGGTGTTGTCCTTGTAGAACAGCGGGTTATCAACACCGGCGTAACCGCTGCTCATACCACGCTTGAGCACGATGGTGGTTTTACCCTTCCATGGCTCCAGCACTGGCATACCAGCGATCGGGCTGTCAGGAACTTCCTGGGCAGCCGGGTTCACGATGTCGTTCGCGCCAATCACCACCGATACATCCACTTTCGGGAAGTCGGCGTTGATTTCATCCATTTCATACACGATGTCGTACGGAACCTTGGCTTCCGCCAGCAGCACGTTCATATGACCAGGCATACGACCAGCAACCGGATGGATACCAAAACGCACGTTGACTCCCTTCTCGCGCAGGCGACGGGTAATTTCATAAACGGTGTGCTGAGCCTGGGCAACGGCCATGCCGTAACCTGGCAGAATCATCACTTCCTTGGCGTGCAGCAGCATGTCGGCAGTTTCCTGGGCATCAATTGGCTTGATGTCATCAGCGCTGCCCGCTGGGCCGGAATCGCCACCACCCGTAGAGGTAGTACCGAAACCACCAAAGATCACACTCAGGAACTTGCGGTTCATGGCTTTACACATGATGTGACTCAGAATCGCACCAGACGCACCCACCAGGGCACCGATCACGATCAGCAGGTCGTTGCCGAGCATAAAGCCCATGGCAGCAGCGGCCCAACCGGAGTAACTGTTCAGCATGGACACCACCACCGGCATGTCAGCACCACCAATGGCCAGAACCATGTGGATGCCGAAAATCAGTGCCAGAACGGTCACAACCACCAGCGCCATCACGCTGTCAGTGTTGATGTAATCAATCGTGAAGAAGATTGCGCCCAACAGCAGACCCAGGTTAAACAGGTGACGACCTGGCAACATCAGGGCACGACCACCAACCTTGCCGCTCAGCTTCAGATAAGCACACACAGAACCGGAAACGGTCATGGCGCCAATCAGAATACCAATAGCGGTTTCACCGGCATGGATCTTCAGTTCAATATCAGACATGTCAGTCGGGTGTTTCAGGGCGTTGGCCCAACCCACCAGCACCGCCGCCAGACCTACCAGAGAGTGCAGGATCGCAACCAGTTCTGGCATCTGGGTCATTTCAACGCGCTTGGCCAGCACCCAGCCAATCACGCCACCAGCCGCCAGACCCACCAGCAGCAGACCATGGTTGGCCGTTACTACGCCAAACACGGTAACCACCAGAGCCAGACCCATACCAATCATGCCGTACAGGTTACCGCGACGAGCGCTTTCCTGATGGCTCAGCCCCGCCAGAGCCATGATGAACAGGGCGCTGGCAATGAGGTAGGAAACAGTAAGAATACCTGAGTTCATTATCCCATCCTCACTTACGGAACATACGCAGCATGCGGGCTGTTACCGCAAAACCGCCGACAATATTGATGCTGGTGATAAACACCGCCAGCGTTGCCAGACCAGTCACCAACGGACTGTCACTGGATATCTGGATCAGGGCACCAATCACGATGATCGAACTGATCGCGTTGGTAACACTCATCAACGGAGTGTGCAGGGAGTGAGAAACACCCCAGATCACCATGTAACCGATAAAGCAGGACAGCACGAATACTGTCAGGTGGCCCATAAATGCTGCCGGTGCTACAGCGCCCAGACCAAACAGGGCAGCCGCTGCCAGCAGCATAGGGATAAGGGAAGCAAACGCGCTTGGTTTCTTCTCTTCAGCAGGGGTTTCCAGAGCAGCACGTGCCTTTTCACCCATATCTTCTTTTGGAGCCACGGAGATACGTGGAGCCGGTGGTGGCCAGGTGATGTTGCCTTCTTTCACCACAGTGGCACCACGAATCACTTCGTCGTCCATGTTGACGTTGAGCTTGCCGTTCTTTTCAGGGCACAGGTCGGTCAGCAGGTGACGCAGGTTGGTGGCATACAGCTGACTTGCCTGAGCCGCCAGACGGCTTGGCAGGTTGGTGTAACCGATCAGGGTCACGCCGTGTGCAGTTACCACTTCGTTGGCGCGGGTCAGACGGCAGTTACCGCCAGTCTCGGCCGCGAGGTCAACAATCACACTGCCCGGCTTCATGCTGGCCACCATATCTTCGGTGATCAGTTCCGGCGCCTGTTTGCCCGGAATAAGCGCGGTGGTGATGATAATGTCGACTTCTTTGGCCTGTTCGCGGAACAGAGCCATTTCGGCAGCGATAAACTCGGCGCTCATCACCTTGGCGTAACCGCCGGTGCCGTTACCGTCTTCGCCTTCGAAATCGAGCATCAGGAACTCGGCGTCCATACTCTCGACCTGTTCTTTTACTTCAGGACGGGTATCGAACGCGCGTACAATCGCGCCCATGCTCTTGGCCGCACCAATGGCAGCCAGACCAGCCACACCGGCACCAATAACCAGTACCTTGGCTGGAGGAATACGACCGGCAGCCGTGATCTGACCGGTGAAGAAGCGACCGAAGTGCTGAGCGGCTTCCACTACCGCACGGTAACCGGCGATGTTGGCCATGGAGCTCAGCGCATCCATCTTCTGGGCGCGGGAAATACGCGGAACACTGTCCATCGCCAGCGCAGTAACACCACGAGCAGACAGATCCGCCAGCAGTTCCTGGTTCATCGCTGGATACATAAAACTGATCAGGGTCTGACCAGGATGCAGCAGCTCAACGCCATAGAAACCCAGCTCAGGGTGTTCACGTGGCGGACGAACTTTCAGGATGATGTCGGACTGACGCCACAGGTCACGAGGGTCTTCAAACACCTCAACCCCAACGGCACGGTACTGGTCATCGTCATAGCTGGCCGCAGCACCAGCGTTGTGTTCGATGGCCAGGCGAAAGCCAAGCGATTGCAGATGCGTGGCCACCTCGGGCGTAAGGGCGACGCGTTTTTCCCCTTCTTCTATTTCTCTTGGAACACCAATAAGCATTCTGATTTTTCCACGGGTAAATTTTATGGACACAGAAACGGTCAAAGACCATCCAGCCGGATCCCACCCTCTCCGGGGTGACGATGAGCGTGTCACCCCGGAGAAAGCGGGAAAGACGGAACGGAAGACCAGATCCTGAATGTACGCAACAGCCTGTGTTAACAGGATGAAGCGCTGTTAGCAGATGGAGCTACTGGTTAACGGCCGTTTACGGGAACTTTCAAAGCTCCCTCGCGGTCGAAATTGGCGCCATTGTTCAGATAAAGTGAATCACTGAACATTCGACCAGTGTTGGTATTGGTTTCTACGACTAAAATAGGGGTGCTCACAGGTATCCATAAGTAGTAAAAATCCTACTGACGATTGGACGATAGTGTTTTGCAGCCTTCAGCCCTTGCTTCAATACCAACGCCCCAGATCACCTGGGTCCCGTACCGCTATTTGCGCTCCCCACGCAAAAGCCAACCATTCAGCACCAACACACCTGACGGTCAGGATGTTTTGCCGCACGAATGGCCAATTATGATTACCAGCGTCTTCTGCACTTGTTCACGAACGCCGTTCGAAACATCGCCAGCGCCATGACCCCCTGATAGTCACAAGAAGCCATTCCTGTTGTAAATACGGGCAAGTCCCCGAATAAACGCCAAAAACTGCTTACTTTTCGACACTCTCAACAACTGTTCAAAAAAAGACCAGTAGTGTGCTTTGGATATCATTTTTGGCAGGCAAAACCGGATCAATGATTCCATTTTTGGTATCAATTTCAAATTAATCAGACAGTTACAACGCATTGCTGGAACCGATACCGAGTTGCCAACGAACTGCAACACCCCACCCTCAAAGCTCTCGGACAGAGCCAACAAAACCAAACTCTGGCAAGTTTGGAACAATTCCGCCGCCAACATTCGAGACTCGGAGTTTCTTCCGTCACCACCTGTCGCCAGACAAGCCGATCCACTCCTCTGGCCAATCTGATTCGCTTTCACCATTTTCTGCCCTGCACAGACAGCCAAGGATTAACCAGCGGCGCAAACAACTCCGTTCGATCGGTATCACCCCATAGCCGGAATTTCTCCACAAAACCGCATGGCGACTGGCTTCGCGCTGATTGGCTGCAGCTCTGCTGGTTCATGCATCACCACACGGCATACGTCTGATGATGCTTTTTATTTGCCAAGCCCACCTGCAACGGCACAATCAGCCTAGCGACTTACACCACAACCATAAAAATCGTCTTTTCTCGCCACTCGCTTCGCAGAACTCACCTGCGCCTTACGAGCACTCAGGCACTACAGGACAGGCAACAAGGATTCTCATGCCCAATATTCTTTCCATCATCGTGCCGGTCTTTGCCATTATCGGGACCGGTTATTTCCTGGCGAAACGCGATTTTCTGCCCAAGGACAGCCTGCCGATGCTGTCAAAGCTGGTGTTGTTCTGCCTGATTCCGGCGCTGAACTTCGGCACCATCGCTCGTATGAAACTGGAAGACGTGCTGGTGTGGGATTTTCTGGGGGTATACGCCATTGGCGCGCTGCTGGCTCAGCTGGTGGCGGTACTGGTATTCAAGGGCTGGTTTGGAAACAGCACGACGGAAGCGGCGATCAAGGCTCTGGGCGTGTCGATGCCCAACAGTATTTTTGTGGGCTTTCCGGTCGTTACTCAGGCTTTCGGGCCGGAATGGGGCCACACCTTTATGTTTGCGGTAATTATCGAAAACATCGTGACTCTGCCATCGGTGCTGATCATGGCGGAGTTGGGCAACAGCCAGCATGGCAAGGGCGCCAACCTCGGACTGGTGTTAACAGGCATTCTGCAGCGACTGTTCCGCAATCCGATCATTATTTCCATGACGCTTGGCCTGATGGTATCGGCCTCTGGCCTGAGCTTGCCGGAAGCCATCTCCAAACCGCTGTCGGTATTGGGCAGCGCCGCACCAGCGCTGGCATTGCTGGTGATTGGTGGATCACTGGTGGGGACGGAAATGCGTGGCAATCTGCGCGAGCTGGGCACTGTCAGCGCCATCAAGCTGCTGGTGCATCCACTGATGATTGTACTGGTGTTGCTGGTGTGGCCAGCGGTTGATCCAATGATTATGGCGTTGCTGATTGTGTATGCCGCTCTGCCATCGGCGGCCATTTTCCCGATCATTGGCGGCCAGTATGGTCAGCGTGATTTTTGCGCCAGCTCGCTGGCACTAACAACGCTGGCATCGTTTTTCTCACTGGCGCTGGTATTAAGCCTGGTGCTGACCCTGGTGGTCTGAGCATCTGCTGACAACTGACACTCGCAGGTGCTGACCATCCGGCCAGCACCTGCACTCCAAACGCCCGTTAATCCATCACCAGCAGGTCAGCAATCAATAACGCCAGCTGCTCACGGGCGTTATCACGTTCCATTGAGCTGCCTTCTGCCAACAAGCGCGCCTGTTTCAGCAACTGCTTCTGATGATCGGCATCGGTCTGACGCACCACACTCTGACTGGCCAGATCTGGCAAGGCACCACTGCGATTACCATGCGCATGATTCATAACCTCGCGATAAAACAGCACCGCACGATCCAGCAACACCAGTGGCAATTGCGGATTACGACTCGGCCCGACCACCAATCGCGAACCACCGAGTGGCAGACGGTGTACACGCACCTTGGCCAATTCCTGCCCCATAAACCAGGCACCGGTGCCACCGACCAGCGCGCCCGCTGCCGCAAACAAACCGGTGGACAAACCAAGACTGGCAGCATCAAGGGCCACACCAATCCCAGCTCCCATACCGGCCGCCGCCATCAGCAGCTGTTTGCGAGTCAAACCCAGGACATCCCAGGTCACTTCGGAAAACAGATCCTCCTGCAACACCGACTGTGCCGGCAATTCAAAGTTGAAACTGTGATGGTGATAAAGGCCACGCAGGGCATCAAACAACTGGCGTTCGCGAATCACCAACGTGGAACGATATCGTTCCAGCACCTGCCCTTTCACCGGCTCCGGGTCAGCGCCCTTGGCCAGCGGTTGTTCAATCACCAGCTGCAACGCTGTAGTGAGGTAATCACACACAGCATCCACCGCCTGCTGGCGACGGTAATCCCAGTTCTGGCGAAACGCATCAATAGCGCGATTGATCTGCGGCTCCCAGTCCTGCTGAATTGCCTTGAGGGTTTCCAGCAGGGCAATACGCTCTTCAAAACGGGCATGGTGGGCGTTGAATTCGCGGATCACGTTAAAGTGGCGGCGAAAGGCATTGGTCCAGGCTGGCAGATAATCCCGATCGTCATCCTTGAAATTGATCACCGCCATCCGCGGCTTGTTCACCAGCCGCAGGATTTCCATTTCTGCTTCATCCACTGGCAACAGCGGCCGTGAGCAGTCCACCACATAAATCAGCGCCGCGCCCTGAACCAGCGGCTTCATGAGTTCACAATCGTGGTGAAAGCTTTCCTGATCAGCAAAGGTCGCCAGAAAATCCTGCAGCAGTGCATCGTCGGTTTTACCGCAGGCACGCATCCATTCCAGAATACGCTGAGGGTTCTGGAACCCAGGGGTGTCCACCAGCTCCAGCACCACTGTGCCGTTTATCTCGACCGGGAAATAATGGCACCGGGTGGTCTCGCCCGGATAGTCGTTCACCACCACCGAGTCATCTTCGGTCAGGGTCGACAAGACTGACGACTTGCCTTCATTCGGGTGTCCAATCACCGCAATCAGCGGATGGGCACGGCCATTCATAACGTATCTCCTTCAGAACCGGCCGCACCGGTATCGGCATGCACCATCAGGTTCGGACACTGCAACAGATCAAGCTTCTTGCGCCAGACCTCCGCCAGACGAGGCGTAACCAGCTTGCTGCCATCCGGCGACGGTTTGCCCAGCAGCAACAGATGCAAATCAACACCACTCACCTGCAAACGGCGCGCTGCTGCTGCAAGCTCTGCCAGCGACTCTTCAATCGGAGGCTGCCAGCCTTCAACCACCAGCCACACGGGCTGATTACCACCCGCCTGCAGCTCCGCCAGGCCTTTCACTTCCAGCAAGTCATGTTCACCACCATTCACCGGCGGCAACCAGCTTTGCAGATACTGGCGGGAATAACGCTGCAAGGTATCCACCAGCACATAGACCTGCTGACTGACGGAACGCACCGGCTCAACCGGCGACAACACCTGCGAGGCTTCGACACTGGCGGTCTGATCGTGGCTTTGACTATGCAGATCAATCGACTGCATGCGCCGCCACAACCCCTGATAGTGATACCCCTCAAAATCGATGGCGGCCAGCAACTGCGATTCGCGCAGCAGCGACCAAGCCCACACCAACACACGTGGCAGCAGGCCATACACCAGCACAGAACAAAGCAGAAACGGCCACCAGGCGCGGAATTCAGCTCCCTGAAAACTGCCAGCGACACCACCCAGCTGAATATGCGTCGCGGCAATCTGTTCAGCGCTTGGCAAGGCAGCGCCAGCACCGGCCAACAAGGTCCATGGCCATGCCAGCACCTCCAGGATGGACATCACGGTGTCCGGTGATGAAGTCAGCGAGCTTTGCCAACCGAAGGCACGATCGGTAAAGGCCAGCAGCACCAGCAATGTACCCAATACGCCCAGGTTAAAAGCGATACCCATCAGCTGCATCAGACGCAGGGCACGGGTTGCCAGCAACGGCTGATACAGGTCAAACACCTGCTCCAGCAGCAGCTGGCGGATTTTACGAGAATCCTGCTGTTCACCACCGGTGTTATTAACCGCACCACGATCCGCTAAACCAGAACGGTTGGCATAGCGCAACGCCCGTTTCCAGATGCGTTCATGCAACCAGCGCAGCAGCAACAATGGAGGTTGATACCAGCTGACAAACCACCCCGGCACCCACGCCGACAGCAGCACACTGACCACCAGCCCCAGCAATAACAACAACTGCGGCGCGATAATCAGCCCCAGAAAGAGCGCCACGTTGACCGGCACCGAGCCATCGTAATAAAGGGCACTACCCGCCAGACAGATTCCGCTTAAAAACCCCAGCAGCATCAACACCACGGACACACTGGCCAGCGTCTGACCAAACAACTGCCCTGCATCAACAGAGGGCAAGTCCGACGCTTGCTGACGTTGCCACAACCAGAAGCGATAAACCCGACGACGCTGCGGCTCACCGCCCGTTGCCTGATATTCACGCCAGATGCGGCGATCACGCTCCGCCAACACAGCCTCATCCTGTTGCCGATCCTGCTCGCGGAATTGCTCGAACTGCAACAGCTCTGCAATCGACCATGTTATCGGGCCTGACCCGCTGTTATCTGCCTTGATAGAGTTCACGAATACCTGCTGGTGGTTATCACTCAATAGCCAACTAGGTTAACGGCGCAAGACCCACGACGCAAACCCCGCAGATGTCAGGAAATGCAGGCAAAACAAGGCACTGCCGGAAAATCGCGGTTACAACACAGCCCGGCAGCACCCCTCCCGCAACCATAAAAAAGCCCGAGCCGGAAATCCGGCTCGGGCCTGTACAACAACAGACGATTACGGTCAGGAAACCAGACTCGGTGCCAGTCACCTCTCCTTAGCCATAGCTTATTCATCAATAGCCGAATGTCCCCAGCGCAGCTGGCTGCAACGAGCCCAGCCGGGCAAAAGCAGGGGAGGCCCGCCCGGCCGGGGGACAAGATCCCCCATAAGGGCATACGGTTCAGCCAATTAACAAGCCTCGCAAGTCGTATTGCTATCAAGTGCTGCACCGAAGCATAAGGCTGGCGTTTGGTGCTTAACCGATCAGCATCCGTCAGGAAACCACTTACTTGGCGTAATACTTGTTCTCGATGGCTTCGGTCAGCGGATGCTGACGCCCCGAATCAACCGACATGGAATTGCTGCCATGGTTGGACAAATAAGAGCAGTAACTGCGATCTTCCCACGCCTGCACTGGCACCAACGTCGGGTTGAGGTTTTCATCCACATTGATCTTGAACACCGCCCAGCAATCGTCTGGCTCACCCGCTGGTGGCGAGAACACCTGGGTAGATTCACCCACACGCACACTCACACGTGCTGGCGAACTGGCAATATCACCGCTGCCGGAATAACGCTTCACGGCGTATTCGTATTCACCCGGGAACGGGAAGTCGGACAGGGTAATCACCTCTGGACCGAAGCTGTCGGTGTCGTCGACATCCAGCTCGATCAGTTCGTTAACAACCGACTCACTGCGATTACCGTAGTAGATGTGGAAGTATTCAGAACCATCAGTGCTACGTGCGCCGAGGTGACTGTCGAGGTCGTAAGGGTTCTGGCCCCAGGTCAGGGTAATGGAGACACCGGAGCGGTCGAGCACCATACACTCATCCAGAGTGATATTGCTGGAGCCGGTATTCACCGACGCTGCGTCGTAAAGACCATTGGCAGCCGCCTGCAGCAGCACGTCCGAATCACGACGCACCGACAGCACAAAGTTACCATCGGCATCACTGGTAGTGCTGGAAGAACCGACATAATCACGACCTTGTGAATACACACGCGCTGAACTCACCGGATTGCCGTCTTCATCGGTCACACAACCACTGATCTGGATGCTGTTGTATACCTGGTCGGCGTTCCAGGTCGAGAAGTGAGCCACCTGGCCTTCGTAATAGGACTCACCACCCACCGTCACCAATGTCGCCGTACCCTCTTCTACCCACAAACCACTCTCGGTATTGAAGTAATACAGCGGCATGGTTGCTGGCAGCGAGGACGAGCCTTCAGCAACTGGAATACGCACAGTAGCCGTCTGACCAGTGCCCAGATTCAGCAATTCCCCTTCAGAATCGCGAAACGTAACGTTCATGGCGCCATAACTCTCCAGCAGGCCGGAGTTGGCATCGGTCGTGGTCACAAATCCGCCCGGCATCAGTTCCGGGTCCCGGCTTGGATCGATCAGAGTGACTTCCGAGGTAACCGTGCCACTAGCCGCATTACCACTGGCATCCACCAGCGAAGCAGCCGGCAGGCTGACAATTTCAGCGCCAGAATCCAGTGTCAGGCTGGCTTGCTGAGCGGCATCAAAGGTGGTTTCAACGTTGGCAGGCTGCAACGACAAGGTTGTACTGACAGGATCCGCACCGTTAACCGCTACCGTCGCAGAGTGCTCACCAAAACCGCTAGCGTCCGCCGATACAACCAGTGCCTGTACCGCCGCCGATGGCACCTTCAGGGTCACCGTGCCGTTGGCATCGGCGGTTGCCGAAACCGTTTCTCCAACCCCGGTCGCCAGACGAGTCGAGACTTTCACCAGCGCGCCAGCAATCGCCTCACCGGTGAAATAGTTCTGAACGGTGGTCGATACCGACATCAGGTCCACACATTCAATCGCGACACCAGAAACAACCGCTGGCGCATTAGCGGTTTCCGCACCCGCCGTAATTTCACAGGATTGATCTTCCGGTGCAGAGCTCAACGACAAGGTCAGGGTGCTGCCAGATTCCACACCGGTCGCCAGAGTAAACGCACCGTCAGCCGTCAGTGTCATACTGCCCTGACCGGAGGACAACACCAGAGAACCGTCGAGACCACTTACTGAACCCTGTGCCGTCACCATTACCGGCGCGGGCGTTTCGCTGCTGCTTTTGCTGCCACCACCACCGCCGCCACAAGCCACCAGACTGGCGCTGGCGACCATCACCGATAACAGAACCCGTCCGGTTGCAAATGCTGACCGTTCCATAGAGACCTCCATTGTATAAATTGCGCTTTGTTACAATTGCTGACAAAACGCGCACTTTACAGGCAGGCGACGGGAGCTGGTCAAAGGGCAATCACGGACCTGCTTCACCCTTTCAGAAAACAGGCGCAAACCCGCATGAAACCTGAATTTTACCGGAGACAAGCGGTCATTCGGCACACCTGAGCGTCATTGCAGGAAGGAGATGGAAATGATTGTTTCAGCAACCTGTTGAGCGAGTCACAAATTTGCAGGTCATAAACAGGACAGGCAGAAATTGAGATCAATATCACCAGGCGAAGCCCTGCCATTCCATAAGAAACCCGTGGGTAGCAGCTTATTCCGAATCGGCCGTACCATTCATCTTTGGAGGTTTTGGCAAGCGAATGCGCTACCGAAGGGATAGAGAAAACAAGACAACAGTCATACTCTGCAATGGTCATTCAATACAATCGGTCTGCCGGCCTGCCGGTCTGGCCGACCTAAAAGGAGGCATTGTTTATGGCAACTTCCCACACCTGGCAAGCCCCTGCGGCCGCTCCAGAGGGTAAAACCAGTCACTGGTACGACTTCCTGGGCCACGCGCTGATTCTGGTCGCGGTCTGGAGTGTACTGATCAAATACCTGTTCCCGATTGCCTATGCGCTGAACTACCAGCTGCACTGGTACGAATACGTGCAATGGGATGCCTGGCCGCTGATTCACGCCTGGCTGGGCTGGTCGTTGTTAACCCGCCGACCGAACGTTCTGGCAGTTGCCCTGCTGGTGGCCGTTCTGGAACTGGCGATTATCGCAACCAAACTGGCAATGTTTTTTGCCGCGCCGGAATGGACCATCTGGCAAACCAACTGGATGATCAACAAGGTATTTCTGTTCGGACTGTTCAGCACCATTCTGGTCACCGCCTGGCGCGCTCCTGAGTTGTTCCCACAAGCGTTTCTACCGTTGCCGTCACGGCTGGCACGCCTGCCGGTCGAAGACAACGAGGTGGACAACGGCTCCCGCACAATTGCCTGAGCATCGATAGCCGAATTTCCCTGGGGACACTCTTAATAACTCTGCACAGCTCTCGGCTCCGGCTTCGCCCTGCCTCCATGCAGTCGTGCACTGCAGTGCGCGTGAGCAAGGCGACAAACGCAGCAAAATAACGAACCAACCTGGCCGGGGCCTTTTCAAGTCGGCCGCGCAGGTTAGTCAACACTATTCAAACACGCTGCAGCCCGCACCCTTCGGGGCTTTCGGGATGGTGATGACTTTGTGTTGCAGATTTTGACGTAGCCCCAGTATTTAGAAGAGGGCCATCAAACCGGCTTCGAGATTCATCACCATCCCGATAAACCAGAGCGCCAACGTCTGGGCGGCGCATCCCATTCGACTGGCAGGGTCAGGGCCTTTACGCGCCTGTGTGGAATTTATGACGGAGTATTTTCGGGAATTGTCATGGGAGAAACCCTGACCATCTGCACGATCACTGTTGGCCAGGATGCCACTCGTGAAACCTCAGAACGTCAGTTCCAGCGCCTGCAACCGTTGGCTGTAAACGGCCGCAGCCGGTGACGATCCCGCTTTTTGCAGCAACAAAACCAATGCATCCCGCTGCTGCTTCACAGCATCTTCGCCGTTCAAGGCCATCATCGACAGAAAGAGGTAATCCTGCACCGCCAACCAATGTTCCAGTGCCACTGGCTGTTGATCAAACCAGTGGGCGACAGTGCCTGTTGACGTACTCCAGGCCATCAGCAGCTGCTCACCAATTTCGATTTCATTGGTAGCGTCTGAGCCCGCCCACGCGGTCAGCACTTCCGTCACGGCCGCCGCCACAACGGCAGCATCCGCACTTTGCAGCCGCTCAGGCTGCGCAATTGGCTGCACCGCCCAGAGATTCTGACTACCCGCCAGCCACAACACACAACCCAGCCAGAAACCGCTATTCCAGTTAACCTTCGACATCCTTTTCCTCCCTGCCATTTTGTTATCCCGATCCTGAAGCCTGTTATGTCACCGCTAAAGCTGGATGCTCAGGCGAATCGCATAAACTTAGACTCACAAAATATAAGGTTTTTATGATAACGAAAAGACAGTTCTTGCAGCTTTCACACCAATGGCGAGAATCGTCTATTGTGGTATCCGCAGCTCCAGAACCCGCATGGATACTGGAGGCTGGGATAATTCAGAGGCTATCGATGGTTATTGCCCACGCCACCAGGCATCAAAGGCCTGCTGGTTGTCATCGAGCCATACCGTTGCGCCAATACGCGGGGTAATGATGCGGTAGGAGTATTGGGAGGCCGCGTTAAGCGCCCGCTCGAAAGGCTCGTTCCATGGGTGTTTTGCCAGCTGGAACCGACCGATATGCACCGGCATAAAGGTGCGGGTTTTTAACAGATCAGCCGCCGCTGTGCTTTGCTCAGGGGTCATATGCACATTGGCCCAGCGTGGGTCGTACTGGCCGCTGTCGAGCATCACCAGATCAAAACCATCCGGGAAATGCTCAGCGATACGCTGGTAATGAATACCAGGACCACTGTCGCCACCAATCAGGTAACGTTTACCGCCCACTTCCAGCACATAACCACCCCACAGGGTCTTGTTCGGGGTTAACAGGCGCCCGGAAAAGTGACGACCGGGAATCAGGGTGATATCCAGCCCATCCACACCTTCGAGGTTCAGCGTGTCGAACCAGTCCAGCTCGTTAACATGGGCGGCATCAAAACCCCACTGACGGAAATAACTGCCCACACCCAGCGGTGCAACCACCTGCTTCACTTTCGGTTTTAATGCCATCACCGCGTCGTAATCGAGATGATCCCAGTGATCGTGGGTAATCAGCAGGTAATCCAGCTCCGGAAAATCATCCGCCGTCCACACCGTGGTGCCTGCAAAGGCCGGAATCGCCAGGCTGATGGGCGCGGCGTAACCGCTCAGAATCGGGTCCACCAGCAAACGTTTGCCGTTCAGCTGCAGATAAAACGATGAGTGCCCCAGCCACACCAGTACGTTCTGATCCGCAGGCAAGGCAAACAGATCGGTTTTTACCACCGGCAGCGGTGCCGCTGGCGCGGTGTTAACCCCCGGATTGGTGAGGTTGTCCCACATCAGACCCAAACGACTGGTATCGGTGGTTAACATGGGCGTTGGCTCCAGATTCTGAAACTCGCCATCCCGGTAATTCGGCGACGATGCCCAGTCAGGGTTTTCAGGCAACTGGCCAAAACGCGGTTGTTGCAAGTACCAGAACACCGCCAGCCCCGCGACTACCACCAGCACCAACAACAGCAACCAATATTTCAAATCCGCATTCCTCGGAAAAATCAGAGCATCCACTATAAGCCCCTGATCTGTGCAGGATAACCGGGCGCAGCCGATCAGACTTATGAGCCAGATTGATCAATCAGCACCGCGCAAAAATGGTCAGCACGAGTCTGAATGTTTATGCTCGGCCAATACAAAACCAGACGCACCGCCGATCTGGATCTGAATTCACAGGACAACGGAGTGGCGCATGTCCCAACCCCAGTTTGATTTTGACACCGTTATCAACCGCCATGGTTCTGGCTCGTTCAAGTGGGACTCCACCCCGGATACCAACACCTTGCCGATGTTTGTGGCCGATATGGATTTTCGGACTGCACCGGCCATTCTGGATGCCCTGCACCAGCGGATTGATCACGGCGTGTTTGGTTATACCTGGATTCGTGACGAATATTACGAAGCTCTGAACCACTGGTTCAGCAGCCGTTATGGCATGGCCATTGGGCGTGAAGAGGTGCTGCCAACGCTGGGCGTGGTGCCTGCGATTTCAGCAATTTTGCGCGCCGAGGCGGATCACTGCGGCCATCGGGATTTTGGGGTGATCGTTCAAACCCCGGTGTACCACTGCTTCTTTTCCTGCATTCGTCATCAAGGCGCACGAATCGTGGAAAACGCCCTGCAAATGGATGAACAGGGCCGATACCAGATCGACTTCGACGACCTCGAACAGAAAGCCGCTCATCCGGGCAACCGCGTGATGCTGTTGTGCCATCCGCACAATCCGTCCGGCCGGGTCTGGAGCCGCGAAGAACTGCAGCGTATTGGCGAGATTTGTGCGCGCCATCAGGTGCTGGTGGTGAGTGATGAAATCCATTGTGATCTCACCTTCCCCGGCATCGGCCATACACCGTTTGCCACCCTCAGCCCGGAATTCGGCGCCAGCTGCATCACCCTCAATTCACCGAGTAAAACCTTCAACATTGCTGGCCTGCAGATCGCCAACCTGATTATCCAGAATCCAACCCTGCGTAACCGCGTACGCAAGGCCATGCAGATTCACGAAATCGGCAGCGTCAACGCGCTGGGTGTGGAAAGCCTGATTGCAGCCTATCAGCAAGGCGACCACTGGCTCGAAGCACTGCGTGATTACCTGTACCAAAACTACCGCACCATTCAGCAGTTCCTGCAGGAACAACTGCCCGAGCTGACGCTGTATCCGCAAGATTCTACCTATCTGGCCTGGATCAACTGCGCCGCTACCGGGCTCGACAGCGCAATTCTCAGCAAACGTTTGCTGGAAGAAGGTCAGCTGCGCATCAGCAGTGGCTGTGGTTTTCTGCCCGCCCCCGACCCGCAGCAATGTTATATCCGCCTCAACTTTGCCTGTCCGAACGTATTGTTACTCGATGGACTGCAACGACTGGCCCACGTCATTCGGCCATTACTGACTGACCGGCCACTGCAGCCAGCGTAATCCTTGTTGCAGACGCTCCAGCAACCGCGTTGTTGGCCGTTCCATTCGGCGAACGGTCGCATCGCGGTACTGGGCTCCTCGCACATCCCCCAGATACAGCAGCAACATTTCGATCTGTTCGTCTTTTAACCAGAACGGGTTAAACACTTCCATCCAGTGTTCGGTCAGATAAATCCGCACCTCGGTGCGCGGCAGCACCAGCTTATGGCTATCGGCCGGATAAAGACGGGTTGGTACCGACATCTGATACAGCATCATCGGGTCGCACAGATAACGACTTAAACAAATCTCCCGGTACAGGGATCGCACCGCGTGAGGCTCTCCCTCGAGGCAATGCATCAAAAAACCATCACAGCAGAGCATCACACTGCCGACCTCTGCGTCACGCTGCATTTTCCAGGTCTGGTCGTACAGACCATGAATCAGCGGCACGGTTTTTTCGGGTGCATAACGGGAACCCGTCTGACAGGCGTACACCACTCGTATGTATTCACTCATATGCTTACCACACCCACGCCCCCAGAATTTTCAAGCCTAACCACAACCCCGGATACGATCACAGTCTGAATTCACAGCACCACGACTTCTGATCAGTACGAGTGATTATCCGGCCAGGCCGGATAATCACTCCTTGCTCAGTTGTTACCAAACAAGGCCTTGAACTTGCTCCAGCCACTGGCCGCTATCGGCGTACCCACGGCGGCAGGCTCTACCGCACTACGATCCGACGTATCCGAGACTGGATCGTCAGTACCATCAACCGCTTCATCAACTACCTCTTCAGCCGAGGCAGTATCCGCAGCAGCTCCCACGCGGTAACGCATCTGCTGCTGACCCAAATCCGAGTCGTACCAGGCAGACCAGACCACCGGAGCACCATCCAGCACGGTTAATGCTGAATCTCCCGACATGGAGTTGGTGTCGTCAGCAAAGAACCAGCCGTTGCCAAAGCTCCAGCCATCATCAGCGTCATAGTTCAACGCCAGACTGGTAATACCATTCCGTTCTGGGCCATTAAGGAACAATTGTCCATCCCGTAACTGCGGGGATGCCGCCCAGTCACCCGCCCTGACGGTGTAATCACTGTCGGGCAGCACCACCGCCTGGGTGTGAGTCTGAACCGATCGCATCTGGATATCCCCGGAGTCGTAGTAGGTTGCTGCATCAAACAGGGCAACCGCCGGGCGAGTCACCAGCGCACCGTTCAGGTCCATCCACAGAGTCTGGAAGGTCAACTGACTACGAGTGGTTTCAGTGTCCTGGGACGAATAACCTGTCGAAAACTCAGCCGCTGGCAGCGAGGTAATCCCTATAAAATCCTCACTGGCGGCATTTTCCGGCGTCAGGTAGTCGAAGGTTTGGGCGGTCAACATCACCTGATTGACGCCCGCGCCCTCATACCCACCCAGCGTTACATACTGAGGATTACTCCAGAACTGCACCTGCTGATACTGGCCACCGACGTACAGATTGCGGAACTCGCGCTCGGTAAACAGCACATTGATGTCGTACTGACCAACCCCTGCAAACAGCACAGCATCACTGGACTGCTCGTAAAACGGCGAGCTGCTATCGGTGGCCGTTGCGGCAGTCTCCTCCAAAAACTGTGCGCCGTCGTAACCGTAGTTGTAACGGCCATCACCACGCACCAGCAGAGCATGCAACTGCAGATCGTCGAGTTCCGTCGGACGGTTGAATCTCAACAGAGCTGCTGCCGTCCCGGTATTGGTCACACCAACCTGAACCGCATTAACCGTTTCGGTATTACTGCTGAACACAAAACCGGTTTGGGCACTGTTATCGCAGCTGGTCCGGGCGAACGAGCGTGCTGCATCAAAATCACAGCGACGGAACTCCCGATAATCCGATGACGCACCTTCAGCGTTGGTATTTTTCCAGCCCATCACCGCGTAGGTGCCGTTTGGCGAACTCTGGATAACCAGATCTTGCAGGGATAAATCACCACTGGCCGTCACCGTGCCAGCACTGTTGCAGCTGAGGGTTGCCGTGCTGCTGGCACGGTAGTTGGCGGCCTCTACTGGCGCGCTGCTTGGCACTACCATTTCACAACGCTGCACCAGCACATTCTGGATCAGCTCCTCACCCTGCAAAGCGGTGGAGTCGTGCACCACCCACACCACCGAACCGTCGGCACTGGTCGACATCAGGGCCTCTGGCGCACGGTCATTTTCGGTTGGCGCATCACTCACCAGCATGCGAGACGCAACCGTTGTTAACGCCTGACCATCACGCTCAACATATTCCAGAGCAAACGAATGGCGAGTGACATCTACCGTGCTGGTAGTGGTTTCACCCAGATCATCCGTCTCCGTAATCTCTTCCTGCGCCACACGGGTTTGGGTGGTCAGCAACCAGTGATGGGAGGCACTGACTTTCTGGATTGCACCGTTATCAGCATCGCCCTGATAGGCATAGGTCTGTGCCGTTGCAACCACAGACTCCACCCATTCATTTGCCTCCGAGCCAGTATCGGTTTCAGAGCCAGTATCGGTTTCAGAGCCAGTATCGGTTTCAGAGCCTGTGTCAGTTTCAGACCCAGTATCAGTATCGGTTTCAGAGCCGGTATCAGTTTCGGAGCCGGTATCCGTTTCTGAGCCGGTGTCAGTTTCGGAGCCGGTATCGGTTTCAGAGCCGGTATCGGTTTCAGAGCCGGTATCGGTTTCAGAGCCAGTATCAGTGTCGGTTTCGGAGCCAGTGTCGGTTTCGGAGCCAGTGTCGGTTTCGGAGCCAGTGTCGGTTTCGGAGCCAGTATCGGTTTCAGAGCCAGTATCAGTATCGGTTTCAGAGCCATCAGATCCGGCAGATGAGTCACCACCACTGCCAGCCTCAGAGCCAGTGTCGGTTTCAGAGCCAGTATCGGTTTCAGAGCCAGTATCGGTGCCCGAGCCAGAATCTGTGCCCGAGCCGGAATCTGTGCCTGAGCCGGAATCTGTGCCTGAGCCGGAATCTGTGCCTGAGCCGGAATCTGTGCCTGAGCCAGTATCGGTTTCAGACCCAGTATCAGTGTCGGTTTCAGAGCCAGTGTCGGTTTCGGAGCCAGTATCGGTGTCGGTTTCAGAGCCATCAGATCCGGCAGATGAGTCACCACCACTGCCAGCCTCAGAGCCAGTGTCGGTTTCAGAGCCTGTGTCAGTTTCGGAGCCAGTATCGGTACCCGAGCCGCTATCCGTGCCTGAGCCAGTATCCGTGCCTGAGCCAGTATCCGTACCTGAGCCAGTATCCGTACCTGAGCCAGTATCCGTACCTGAGCCAGTATCCGTACCTGAGCCAGTATCCGTACCTGAGCCAGTATCCGTACCTGAGCCGCTATCTGTGCCTGAGCCAGTATCCGTACCTGAGCCAGTATCCGTACCTGAGCCACTATCATTTACCGTATCGGTTTTGGTATCCCCGGTACTTGCCGAATTACTTTCTTCACCGCCACAAGCGGCCAACGATGCCGCCAGAATCACCATCACCAACGGTTTTTTGATCAATAACACCATGATTGTCCCTTCCTGGAATTTGAGTCATGTCACTCACGACGAGTGCTGGCGTTATTGTCTTGAGACCAATGGCTCGCCCTCATCTACCATCTGGTATAAATTTCAGGCCTTAAGATAAAAAACGTCAGGAACAGTCACGTGGCCAGCTACCTGAACTGTTCGTCCCAACTGAGCGTCGCACTTGAATACCTGTCAAGAAGAGCACTGCATGAGCCTACCCGCCGGACACAACCAGCTTCGGGAAATGGTGCTGGCGATTATTCATCACCAGCAAGACTACGATGAGCTGCTGAGCTTTCTGGAGCCCGTCACTCGCAGCGGCATGCCGCTGAGCAGCGAAGCCACGATGGAGCTGGCGTTACTGATCAGTGATGTTGAGCGTCAGGCCATGCTCAATGACCAGCTGCATACCATGGTGAAGGACGAACTCGCACCAACGCTGGTGCTGACCGAAACCGGTATTCTGCTGGCGTGCAATCAGGCCGCGCGCGACCTGTTCCACAGCATGGATGGTGATAACTACCAGCGCCTTGGCATCAAGGCCGGTGAGTTCGAGCAATTCCGTCAGCGCCTTTATCGGCACAACGGCCCCACCCTGATCAAAACCTGGCCTGCGGGCAATCCGGATACCCCGCTGATCATGACAGCCACCTACCACGCCCCACATCGGGTGTTTGTATTTCAGTCATTGGAGTGCCGCTGGCCAGAGTCCATCGAACTGGCGCTGGGTGAAGTCTTCGGTTTGTCGGTGGCGGAACGTGAAATTCTGGCGGGACTGGCACAGGGCCTGAGCGCCGAACAGATTAGCGAACAACGCTGCCGATCACTGGGCACCGTGCGCCAGCAAATCAAAACCGTGATGCAGAAGATGGGCGCCAATCGCCAGAATCAGGTTGTGGCAGCCGGTGCCGCGCTGGCCAATCGCAGCAGCGGGCGTAGCCTTGGCCACGAACAGCCTGGCCTGATGTCCCCCTGGCCGTTAACGTTGGGGGACGTGGTACGCAACGGTCGACTGATTGGCTGGCGTCGGTACGGCCCGCCGTCGGGAGTGCCCGTGGTACTGATGCACGGGCCATTTTTTGGTGCGGGTGATTTCGAACAGGACCGCGAACTGGCGCACCGATTCAACCTTGACGTGATTATTCCGGAACGGCCTGGCTACGGCCGCACCCCGCCTGCCAGCCCGATTGCCGACCCACTCGACAATCAGGTAGATGACTGCATTGCCGTGCTTGATCAGCTCGGCATTGAACGGGCATGGCTGCTCAGCCACGAATCCGGCCTGATTCCAGCCATGGCACTGGCCAGCCGTTATCCGCAGCGCTTCGCCGGATTGCTGGCCGCTTCACCATCAGGGCATTTCAAACCGGGCGTCGACCTGCAAGGTGTCCCCGCCCAGCAACGCGCCATGTTGTGGTCGGCCCGCCATGCCTTCTGGATCACCCGCATGCTGATTCGTCTGGGTATGGTGCAAGTACGCAAACTGGGACCCGAGCGTTGGGTAGAAGCCATTTTTGCCGACTCACCGGCCGACCTCGAGGTGTTACACGCGGAATCCGCCCGTCAGGGCAAACTCGGCACCTACCATTACAACTACAACCAGAACGGCGCCGGGCTGGAGCTGGATTTACAACAAACCACCACCGACTGGGATCAACTGGTCGCACAGGTCAGCCAACCCTTCTGCGGCATGCTCGGCATCTACAACCGCACCACACCGCCACGCTTTGTCCGCACCCTGCAGGAACTCAATCCGCACTTGCAAATGGAAGAACTGGATGCCGGTCAAACCCTGGTGATCTCCCATGCCGAACAGGTGTTTACACGTCTGGCACAGATGATTGAAGAGCACCAACAACCACTGGCACTGACAGCAAGCGTCCAGTAACAAGCCGAGTAGACGTCGGGCGTCGGGCGTCGGGCGTCGGGCGTCGGGCGTCGGGCGTCGGGCGTCGGGCGAGCAGCATCCATCCACACCGCGAATACCCGCAATGCCATCGCGGCTGACAGCCCGTTTGTTGTATTGGCCAAGCTTCAAGCGTACCGAGACACTTCTATAAATGCGGGTTGCAAATTACTGCAGGAACGGCAGCAGCGAAGCTGTTAGCCGCGATTTAGTGATCATCACAGCCGATACGCAGGAGCTATTAACCGGGGGACAAGGTCCTAGGGACACTCTGAATAACTCTGCACAGCTCTGCGCGAGTGCTGCAGCGCGTGTGAGCAAGGCGACGAACGCAGCGAAATGACGAGTCCTTTTCAAGTTCGTCAACACCGCTCAAATGCGCTGCAGCCCGCGCCCTTTGGGGCTTTCGGGATGGTGATGACTCGGTGTCGCCGGTTTTCGACGTAGCCCGCTATGCCATCAAACCGGCTTCGTGATTCATCACCATCCCGATAAGCCAGAGCGGGCACCGAGTTATTCAGAGGGTCCCTAGCCATCCGATGTCGGAGATAAGCTCAAGAGTACCGTTTAATAATCACCGAGCAGGCATTCGCTACTCAGCGGCTTTCTGGTTTACCCGAATCAGCTGGCTGGTATCAAAACCACGGGCTTTGGCGTCATCAACAAACTGCTGGTACACCTCATCACTCACCGTCGGTGTACGCGCCAGCAGCCACAGATACGAATGATCCGGCCCGGAGATAAACGAATGCTGGTAATCCGCGCCGAGGCCAAACACCACGTAGGAACCGTAAAACGGCCCGAAGAACGACACTTTCAGATAACCCTTGTCCGGGGTTTCTACAAAATAGGCTTTGCCTTCGGCTTCTTTCCACTCGGCTTTTTCCGGCGAATAGCCCCGGTTAATTACCTTTACGCCACCGTCTTCGCGCCGTGAATAGGTGGCCGTCACCTGCTCCAGCCCACGTTCGAACGAGTGATCAAGCCGGGCGATTTCATACCATTGGCCCAAATACCGTTCGCCATCAAAATCACTGACCGGACTGACGCCTTGTGGCATACCGGTACAACCACCCAGCCACAGCGTTGCCCATAAAAGTGCTGTTATCCACCCGAGTTGTTTCATTGTCTGCTCCTGTTCAGGGACCCAAAACACAAACGCCCGCCTTCTTGCAAAGCGGGCGATTGAAAACACCGTAAGCCAGCCGATCAGGCTGGCATCAGTTTACGGCGACGACGCTGTTGCAATCCTTCGAGGGTAAAAATCGCCAGTGCCGCCCAGATAATCACAAAGGTCATCAAACGGCCTTCGTCCATGTGTTCGCCATACACCACCACCGCCAGCGTAAAGGAAATGGTAGGGCCGAGATACTGCAGCAACCCCATCATCATCAGCGGCAGGCGGCGCGCACCACCGGCAAACAACAGCAGAGGCACACTGGTTACCACACCACAAAGCGCCAGCAACACATCCAGATGCCAGCCCTGATTACCAAAGTGCAAAGTCCCCGCCTGGGCAAACCAGACCATACCCACCAGCGCAAACGGCAACAGCAGCAGGGTTTCAACAAACAGGCCCAGAATCGAATCCACGGCAATCTGCTTACGCAGCAAACCATAAAAACCAAACGTCAGGGCCAGTGCCAGCGCCACCCAGGGCAAACTGCCGAACAGCACCACCTGCATCACCACACCAACACCGGCCAGTGCCAGCGCAGCCCACTGCGCCGGTCGCAGGCGTTCCGACAAAAACACCATACCCATAAAAATGCTGATCAGCGGGTTCAGAAAATAACCAAGGCTGGTTTCCAGAATCCGGCCATTGGCAACCGCCCAGATAAACACCAGCCAGTTACCGGCAATCATCAGAGAGCTGAGACACAACATGCCCAACATACGTTTGTTGCGCAGCACACCCATCACCGCGCCCCAGCGTTTACCCATGGTGACCAGAATCAGCAGAAACACCACCGACCACACCACACGGTGCAGCAGCACCTCAAACGCTGGCACCGACTCCAGCCATTTGAAATACACCGGAAATACACCCCACAGGCCATAAGCCCCGAGTGCACAGGCAATGCCATGCCGGAACTCCCGGCGAGTGTCTACCCCATCCGCAACTGCGGCACGGGTCTGATCAGTCATGTTCGATACCCCATCAAGATGCAGCCAGATGGCAGCCGGAGAAAACACCAAAGCCCGCTGATCGTCACCTGCGAACAGGCCAGCAGCGGGAAAACAGGCATTACATCCAGAAACCGGAGCAGACGAGTTTCTGCTCACTTGTTTGCGGGTATGTTCGCTTGCCACGCGAATAAACAGCGATTGGCAAACAACACCCGGCTAACCAGAACCCGATGCCGAGCGCACCGGATTGTCGGCTTTTGGCAAAGCGGACAATTAACAGTCTAAGCGACTACCTGACGCCATTACAGACACACACAGATGGGGAATTAGCCCGCTTTCAGCAACACCCCGGTGCGTATGCCAACGCAATAAAAACCGCCACACGCAGTGCTGTGTTCCGCGCCCTGCCAACACACCCGAAACTGCACGAGTGTTCGACGCATCCATTAGCAAGACGCTCAAAATGCTTGCATTGTCAATCAATCACTCAAGCCGCCGATGTGCAGGCTTTACTGGATTGGATCCAAAACCTGCATTTCCGACCATCGGCAACAACGATAAACACCCTGATAATTGTCGTATGCAACAATTTCCACCCATGAAAATTTGGCAATGTTTCGACATCAACCCAAAACACAACCACTTCCCACAACCCGCTGATCCATCAGCGAAAACAGTGTGTTCAGTCAATGTTTCAGGGCTGGCACTGCCTCATTATGAGCCATACCATTAACCGCTGACCCCCTCATTTGTTGAATCTCGGTCAACAATAACCGATAAAACATACCGATTAAGGAGTGCCACCTATGGCCATCCTGAATGCCTTCACGCATTGGCTGTTCAACAAGAACAGCATCATTTTTCTGGGCACAGTCGCCCTGTTTTTTATCCTGCTCGAAACCCTGCCGTACGATCACAACACTACGGTCGGCCTGAGCATTCTGGCGTTTGCCGCCGTTCTGTGGCTGACCGAAGCCGTACACGTGTCCATCACCGCCCTGATGGTGCCCATGTTAGCCGTTGCCATGGGGGTATTTGATACCACTTCCGCCCTCAGCCACTTTTCCAACCCGGTGATCTTCCTGTTCCTGGGTGGTTTTGCACTGGCGGCCGCCCTGCACACCCAACAGCTGGATCAGGCCATCGCCGACAAGATGCTGCTGCTGGCCAAAGGCAATATGCGCAATGCCGTATTCCTGATGTTTGCCGCCACTGCTGGCCTGTCCATGTGGATCAGCAACACCGCCACCACCGCCATGATGCTGCCGCTGGCATTGGGGCTGCTGGAGAAAATCGACAACCGCGAAGAGCCGGGCACCTATATTTTCGTGCTGCTGGGTATCGCCTACTGCGCCAGTATTGGTGGTATCGGCACCCTGGTGGGCAGCCCGCCAAACGCCATCGCCGCCGCCAACACCGGCCTCGACTTTACCGGCTGGATGAAAATGGGCATGCCAATCGCCCTGCTTCTGCTGCCGCTGATGGTGGTACTGCTGTATGTGCTCACCCGCCCACAACTGAACCACACCTTTGAAATCGACCACAAACCGGTAGAGTGGAACCACACCCGCATCCTGACGCTGGTGATTTTTGGTCTGACCGTGGTGTGCTGGATTTTCAGCAGCACGCTGAGTGCGGCGTTGGGGGGCCTGAAAGACTTCGACACCCTGATCGCCATCAGCGCCATTCTGGCACTGGGTGTATCTCGCGTTGTGACTTGGAAAGATATTGAAAAGACCACCGACTGGGGCGTACTGCTGCTGTTCGGGGGCGGTCTGGCTCTGAGCGCCGTGCTGAAAACCACTGGCACCAGCGTATTCCTGGCGGAGACCCTGTCGGAGTTGCTGAACCACGCCGGTGGCATCGTCACCATGCTGGTGGTGGTCACCTTCGTGGTCTTCCTGACCGAATTCGCCAGCAACACCGCCAGCGCCGCATTGCTGGTACCGGTATTCGCCAGTGTGGCCGAAAGCCTGGGCGTAAACCCGATTGTGCTGTCAGTGCTGATTGCGATTTCGGCGTCCTGTGCCTTTATGCTGCCGGTCGCCACACCACCCAACGCCATTGTGTTTGGCTCCGGCTACGTGCCACAACGCAGCATGATGCGAGTCGGTTTGTTCCTGAACTTCCTCTGTATTGTGGTGATTACCGGCTACGCCGCAATTTTCTGGAACTGATCGCCGTTTAACCGCTACCGGTTAACCCCGCAAGCCCTGTATCCATGCACCGGCATGGATACAGGGCTGCTCTCCTGCACCTTCAATCAAATCGGCTACCCAAACCTGATACCTTTACGGTATCAAAACCCCGCCTAATCCATATTAGAACTCATCACCCGGTTCAGGTGACCATACCTTCCGCTGCATCAGCACCAGACATCCGTCCAGCACTCCCCGATCCACGCTGGCCAGTTGCCCTGGTGCTGATCCACATAACAACAATAAAATGAAGGAATCTGACATGCGAACCGCATCCCGCTTGACCCTGTGCACCCTGGCGCTGACCGCATCCAACACCCTGCTGGCCACCGAAGGCGGCGGCACCGTTTACCCGGTGGGCGCTGAAAACTACACCTGCTGCGCCCTGCCACCACCCGGCATGTACGGCATTGTGTACGCCCAAAGCTACAGCGCCGACACCCTGCGCAACAACAAGGGCGATGACGCCTCACCATCCGATGATTTCAAGGTCACCGCCAACGCCGTGGTGCCTCGTCTGGTTTACGTCACCGAACAACAGGTACTGGGCGGCTCGCTCGGTTTCCACACCATCGCCCCACTGGTGAATCTGGATGTCAAAATCGCCCCCGGCGTCAGTGACAGCGACAGTGGCCTCGGCGACATGGTCTTCGGCGCCGCCATTGGCTGGCATCACAGTCAGGCACTGCACACCGTAGCCGTGTTCGACATCATCGCCCCAACCGGTTCATACGACAAAACCGAAATCGCCAATATCGGCCGCAACCACTGGGCCGCACAGGGCGTCTATGGCGTCAGCCGCATGGACCCGACTGGCCTGAACTTTGGTTTCAAAGGTATGTGGACCGTTAACGGCGAAAACAGCGACACCCACTACACCGACGGTCAGGAACTGATCATGGATTACGCCCTCGGCTGGGGCATTGGCAATGGACTGGTTGTCGGCGCTGGCGGTTACCTCTACCAACAAATCACCGATGACGAACAGAACGGCGCTACCATCAAGGACAACCGCGGCAAAGCCATGGCCATTGGCCCAAGCATCCGCTTCGACTCCGGTAAAGGCTGGTTCGCCACTGTGAAATACACTCAGGAAATGAACGTCCGCAACCGCGCCGAGGGCAACACCCTGTGGCTCAAGGCGGTTATGCCGCTGTAAAACCGGGCAGACGCACCAATGCCGACCCGTCGGCATTCATACACGTCATGCCCACATCGAATGGCGGCACGATCTGTACGTTTGTTAATTGGCACGGCCGTATGCCCTCTTGGGGGACCTTGTCCCCCGGCCGGGCGGGCCTCCCCCTGCTTTTGCCCGACTGGGCTCGTTTTCCCGGTTTTCACCGACAACGGCGTTTCGACCCCGGCCCGATGGCACATCCCTGTGCCAACGGGCCTTGCGGGGCATCCATGCCCCGGCCGGGTCGGCCGTTGCGGTGAATCCCGGCTCGCCCAATGGGCAATTAACGGTGGCCAGCTGCGCTGGGCAACGTCGGCTATTAACCCCCCGAACTACTGCTCCACCAGCCAGCCAACCACACCAACCACCACCAGCAACGGGAAAATCGCGGCCAACACCTTCACCGCGATCAGCAACAGCATCAGCCCCGGCCCCAACAGCAGCGCCAGTAATACCAGCATACCCAGCAGCAAACGCACCACCAGCATCAGAATTTCTTCCCGAGCTTGTCCAGCAAGCGCTCAATCAGAGTTCGACGCTCACACACTCGCTGTTCCATCTGCGCACCGGATTTGCATTCAGGGCAATACCTGGGCATCAAAATACATCCAAAATGCGGCCCCTTGGTCTGATAACCACAATGGGGGCAGGTATAAAGAATGTATTGGCCAGAGCGTGGTGGATACATGAAAAACCTCCTGTTTGGGATACAGGAGATATTACGGAGAGCAGCGACGGAAAAAGTCGCTGCCAGGTTTGGAAGATCATCTTGCGCTCAGGCTTTGACCCAATGTTTTTTCGACTGTGACTGACGCTTGATAACACCTGCTTTGGCCAGTTTAGCGAAACATGGATTCACATCCTTGGCATTCAGCTTCAACGCCTTGGTCAACTCAGCAAAAGTTTTCGGCGCATCCAGTAGTTTCAGCATTTTCTGCCCAAGATCCTGCTCCGCCGAAGCGGGTTTCGCACCCGTATTGGCCACCGGCAGTGCCTTTTGCTTTGCCTCGACTTGTTCGGTAATGCTCTTTTCGGCGTCGTCCGTCGATACCAACGTGCTGCCACTCACCCCGGCCAGCTCGCATTGAAACTGGAATGCCTGACACAAGGCGCGATCCCGCGAATGCAGTACACATTTCAGAACCTTGCGTTCAGCCGGGCTGGCATGGGCAAGCAGACTGGCCAGATGGCCAATAATGTAGAAGTCGGCCTGATCAGGCCCCAAAGGATACTCGCGAAAACAGACAATCGAAGGATGAACACCCGTGTGGGCCAGCGTTGCAACACGACTGAATACGAACATCCTGTCTTGCAAGGTCAGGGCTATTTTATCCAGCCCCGCCAACCCGACATTTTCTGCATCGTAATAATGAACAAACATCACGCCTCCCTGGCAACAACCGCTTTGCATACATCAGATGCACAGAGTATCAATCAAATATCCGAACGATCCAGATACCCCTCCCGCTGCAGATAATCCAGCACCTGCGCGGCGGCGGCATCGATATCAATCTGGTGATTCCGGATCACGATTTCCGGATTTTCCGGCGCTTCGTAACCACTGTGCACGCCGGTAAAGTCGATGATTAATCCGGCACGGGCTTTCTGATACAGCCCTTTGACATCGCGGGATTCACACACCGGCAACGGCACATCCACAAACACTTCAATAAACTGTCCGGCTGGCAGTCGCTGGCGCACGTTCTTACGCTGCGCGCGCTCAGGTGAAATAAACGCCGCCAGCACAATCAGCCCGGCATCGACCATCAGACTGGCGACTTCACCAACCCGGCGGATATTTTCGGTGCGATCCGCGCGACTGAAGCCAAGATCGGCACACAAGCCATAACGAACATTGTCGCCATCGAGCAGATAGGTGTGCCTGCCACGCTCAGCCAGCAGACACTCCACCGCACCGGCAATACTGGATTTACCCGAACCACTCAGCCCGGTGAACCACAACACAAACGCGCGCTGGCCTTTCATGGCTGCGCGCTGTGATTGCTGAACCGGGTGATGGTGCCAATGAAGATGCGTCTGCGGCATAAAACCTCCGATATCCCTGTCGAAACAGTAGCAGTCCACTTCACCGGCAGAAAGCCTGTGCCGGGTACTTTATCCGCGAAGCCCCCACCTGGAATCAGCTCGCCATCACCTCCGCCATACGACGGGTGAGTTCGGTTTCGGCCGACCAGCTGACGCTGAGGTATTTCTGGGCGCGGGTCAGCCCCACATACAGAGTGCGGGCACTGTTATTGATTTGCTCGTCACTGCAATCAAAATCACCACCCCCCATCACCATCACCGCCGGAAACTCCAGCCCCTTGCTCGACGGTATCGGCATAATGGCAATACTGTCGGCCAATGGGTTGTACTGCTTTTTGTACGTCGAGCTACCCAGCCAGTTCACCGGCAGGTTGTGCTCCATACGCAGGTAACGCCCCAGACGTTCACCCTGCACACCATGCACATACAACACCGCCATTTCATTCCAGCGCAGCCCCTGCTCGCGCCAGGCCAGCAGCTGGTTGGCGCAGGCTTTCATTTCGCCCAGCCAGTCCTGGCAGATTTCCAGATGCGGCAACGGGCCGTGATTACCCGCCGCCTCCGGCGCGAGTAATGGCACATGGTCATCATCGCCGTCATGACTGGCGATGTACTTGCTGGCAAACCGATAGGAGAAATCCAGAATCTCGCGGGTATTGCGATAATTCAGGCGCAGCACCGTGGTGCGTCCCTGAGCTTTGATCCCTACACTCGACAGACTGAAACTCATGCCACTTTTCTTGCGGTAAATACTCTGGGCATCGTCGTACAGCAGCAGTAACGAGTCGGATTCCGGATCGACCATCTGCACCACCAGCCGCAGCCAGTCGGCCTCAAAATCGTGTCCTTCATCAATCAGCACCGCGCCGTACTGGGCACGCGGAATTTGGCCAAAATCGACCGCACGAATCACCGCCGCCACTTGCTGTTCCCACACCTTGCCCGAGTCGTAATTCACACTGACCTGATAAGTGCGTAACTGACGGCCGATCCAGTCGTGAAAATGCAACGCCTGCACACGCTCGGTCAGGCCACGACTGGCCATCATGGCGTTTAACTTGCGCGCCAGGGTGATGTTAAAACACAGCACCAGAATCGGTTTGCTGGTGGTATGGGCCAGCAGCTCACAGCGATACCCGAGAATCAGGGTTTTACCGGAACCGGCCACGCCGTGAATCACCCGATGCCCAGCTCCCAGGCTGCGCGCCAGCTGCTCCTGCTGGATATCCAGAATTTTCACAATATCGGGGAGTTTCTCCAGCAACTGCCGGTTGCGGAGTTTTTTGCTGGTCTTACGGGCTGGCATCGACAGCACCAGATCACCGCCCGGTTCACCACCGTTCTTTTTAATACGGCTGCCTGCCACGTCATCGTCGGCGACTTCAACCGCATCGGATTCATCCAGTTCATCGGGCTCGTCGTCAAACTCTGGCAGATCATCCAGGTCCGGGCCAAACAACTCATGTTGCTGCACATCGATACGAACTTCCGGAAACATATGCCAACGTACCCGGTCGATCTGCGGCACCGACAAACGAGCACCAAAACAATGATTAAACATGCCCCACAGGCGTTGCTGGAACTCCTCCGGATCGGTGTTTTCCAGCATCTCATCGCGGTAAATCACCAGATGATCAGGCAGCACACTGTCGCGCTGCTCCTGGGTTGTGCAGGCTTCCATCTGGGCGCGAGTAATATTGGTTAACACCACACCCCAGCCATACGGCATACACAACTTGCCCGCAAAAGCGCCCTCTTGCACCAGCTGCGGATCACGGGTCAGCACATTGATGGTTTCCAGCATGTACTGGCGGGCCTGCTCCAGCGGATTGGCCACCTCGTGCAGGCGATCCGCAATCAGCAGGCTGGCCGTGTGTTTGTTCAGGCGCTTGAGGGTGGACGGTTTCCAGTCCTTCACTTCCAGAAACAGCAAACCACGCTGCGGATGCAGGATCACAAAATCGGCGTAACGCCGCTTGCGCCCAATGGGAATGTCGTACCAGCACAGGTAGTCATCTTCGAGCAGATCTTTCAGACGCTGGGCAAACCGCTTCTCACCGGAGGTCATCCGGGTCAGCACTTCACGAGTCAGAGCAGGAATAACTTCAGCCACCACACACTCCGGCAGCCGTCAGAACGAGGCAAACACACATCAACAACATCCTGTAATCACAAAAAAGCAGACGCAGATCAGGAAAACTGACGCCCTTGTAACCGAAGCGGGCGCAGAAAACAGCTGGCGTAACGGTTGCCAATAGCCAGAAGCGCCAAAGTCACTATCTGGCCGATACCGGCCACGCCACAACGAGAAGCGTGTCGCATTATGACAGAGGTAGTGAAGCTGAAAATTGATTAAAGACCTGAAGAAACAAACTTAAACAGCCAGAACAGCCGACATAAGCCAGATAGGACAGCAGAGGCCAATTCACCCCAACCAATGAGGCGCTGGCCGTGCAAAATGAGCAAGACCAAATTCCACCAACTCCGGCTGCAAATCGCTCCAGGCACGATCATCCAGCGGTTGATCCCGAAAATATCGTCCATTGCCAAAACGGATCTGGAAATAACGAACACCTCGACCAATCAGCGATTCGATATTCTCCAGACTCAAATTGCCATAGACACAATCGCCCGCGAGCAACCCGGTTTCGTCAAATTCATCCCACACATCGTCAACCCGAGACAGATTTAACATTAACCAGCGCACACAGGCGGCTTGATTCGACACGATGATGGCTCTGCTCATATCACCTGAATTCTTTTGATTTTTTTGTAATTGGCATCCTTGCCGCGCTCCCTGCTTGTGGAACATCCATACACCACAACCACCTGACCATCGTCCTGATTAATCAGACGTTTGCACCCATCATGGAAAATTGATCACCGAGCCGTAGGACAAGCCAGCTAGCAACTTCGCGAGTATTTTGGGTCAGAATTGCGACGTATGACGTCGGGCAGAAAATGTGTTCAGCCGGGGATGAAGCAGAACGATACGAGCAGGATGCTTAAATGATCATGAAAACCCGGGAGCAGATTCCGAGCCAACATTGCAAAGGAATTGATCAACGGCCTGAACGCCGATCGGCGTTCAAATCACCACCGATGATACCGCCTGCCGGCAGGCACGCACCACACTCAAGGCCGCCAGCGTTGAGGTTTTCGGATTACGCTCCAGTGGCATACCACAGAGTTCGATATTCATTTCACCAAACCGACCGCTGGCATGAATCCGATGCTGGTTGGTGGAAATCCCGGGATCGACCATCAGCTGCACACGGGTTTTATCGAGTCCCAAGCCCGCCAGGGCGATGGTGGCAGCAACGTTGGCGTTGGCGGGAAACGCCAACGCCGCTTCGCGAGCACTGCCACGGAAAAACACATATGGTTCGGCAATGGTATCAAGGCATACCATCTGTTCCGCCGCACTGCCGCGCCAGCTGGCCGGGCTTTTACGAGAGGTATACAACACTTCATCGAGGCCACCTTCACGCGCTGCGGCCAGGCCATCAATGCCAGCAACTGCCCCCGACAACGCATGCAGTCGTGAACGCCCAGTGGCCGCCGCTGCGTGCAAACGATCCGCCAGTTCAGCATCGGCAAGGGCACCAACCGAAATCACCGCCAGATCCCAACCACGCGCCAGCACATCGACACCATGGGCGCGCACGCCCGGCTGACCGGCACACTCCAGCACCAGATCCGGTTTGCCGGTGCACTCGGCGATACGGGTTACCACCGCAACCGACGGCGGCAGCAAGGCGCGGACACGGTTACGACTGCGTTCCGTGACCACTACCCAGCGCAATACCAGTTCCGCCGGCATATGTGCCAGCACTTCTTCGGCCATTGCGCCAAAGCCGATCAACATAAGCTGTTTCATCTGTGCCTCGTGAACACGCCAAAGAAAAACTGCGCCAGTCGCAACGGACCATCAAAGCATAGTGTTATGCAGGAATTGTGGCAGGCAGGTAACGGCCGGGGAATTTCGCCACCGGCCGGAAGAACCCGTAGCAAACGCCGTAAAACAAAAAACCCCGTGATCTTGCGATCACGGGGTTTTATTGTTTTGGCGGAGGGATAGGGATTCGAACCCTAGATCGGGATTAACCGACGCCGGTTTTCAAGACCGGTGCATTCAACCACTCTGCCATCCCTCCAACTGCCGCGTATATTACTCGTTATTTTTTGGGTGTCAACACTTTTTATTACAAAAATCGCATTCAACTGCTCTGACTGGAAATAAGGGGGCTTCGCTCCTATGATGGCGGCAGTTTTTGTCAGGACGGCCCAAGGCCGGCGTGTGTATGGCAACCTTTACCCTGTTTGTTACCCAATCTCCTTTTATTACCCACAGCCACTGGCAGGCAATGGACTTCGCCCGCGCGGCCCATGCCGCTGGCCACAAGATCCAGCGCGTGTTTTTCTACCGTGATGCGGTATTGTGCGCCAACGATCGCCAGACTCCGATTCAGGGCCAGCCGCCGGTTCATCAAATGTGGAACGAGCTGGCCAGCGAGCTGGGCTTTCCGCTGCAGGTATGCATTGCCAATTCGATTCGTCGCGGCCTGCTGGATCAGGCAGAAAATGATCGTTACGAGCATGCTGGCGCAACGCTGGCAGCCGGTTTTAATCTGAGTGGTCTGGGCGATATGGCGGAAGCCATGAACGATTCCGACCGCATTATCGAGTTTTAAGAGCAGTTTATGGCCGATGCACTGATTGTGATCCGTAACGCGCCGTCGGCGGATCTGGAAGCGATAGAGCTGGCACTGGCGATGGGTGCTTTTGACCACCAGGTGAGCCTGCTGTTTATTGGCGCGGGTCTGCTGTGGCTGATCAACCACCAGCAAGAGCGCAAACCGGGCGGCAAGTCGCCGAGCAAGCTGGTGAATGCGCTTCCTATATATGATTGTGAGGCGGTGTATTACAGCCGCACCGATCTCGAGGCGTTGCAGCTCGACAAACGCCTGATCAATTCTGTGGCTCGCGAACTGGAGCCGGATGCTATCCGTGAGCTGGTGTCGCGCCAGCAGTTCTGTATGGGGCTGTAACCATGACCTTGCATATTATTTCCAGCCCAAGCCCGGAACGCCTGAGCCAGGCCAGTAGCCTGAGCAGTGAAGGTGATGAATTCCTGTTTGTCGGCGATGCGTTATATCTGCTGCCTTCGTTCAGCCGCTTTGCCCGATATCGCATCAAGGATGCCGAGGTTCGTGGCCTGATCGAAAATATGCCCACCACGGCGATTGGTGTCACCGATGCCGAATGGGTCGAACTGACCCTGTCGTGTACACGCACATTAACCTGGTACTGATATGAGCCACCCTGCCCTGACTCCGGACGGATTTCTGGCCAATCTGGACGACTGGTCACCCGAGGTAGCCAGCTGGCTGGCACAATCGGAAGGCATTGAACTGACCGACGCCCATTGGGAAATCCTGCACTGCCTGAAGCGGTTTTATGCGGAGTTCGAGGTGTCGCCCGCCATGCGCCCACTCAGCAAATACATCAAACAGGAATTGGGTGCCGACAAGGCTGGCAGCATTTATCTGTTAACCCTGTTTCCCGGCAGCCCGGCCAAGCTGGCTGCCAAGATTGCGGGACTGCCCCGCCCGGAGAACTGCCTGTGAGTAACGTTCCTGAAAAACATGTTTTGGCCGAATACGTGCGTATTCTGGCGCGCGGCAAAAATGCCAGCCGTAGCATGACCTTTGAAGAAGCCGAATTCACCATGAGCCACATGCTGGCCGGTGATTTCCATCCCGAGCAGCTGGGTGCCATTCTGATGCTGATGCGGGTAAAAGAAGAGAGCCCGGAGGAACTGGCCGGCTTCGCCACCGCCATCAACAAAAGCTGGCCAGACAACGTGCCGTTTGATCTGGTGTGGCCAAGCTACGCGGGCAAACGCCGCCAGCCATTCTGGTGCCTGTTGTCGGCTCTGCTGCTGAACAGCATGGGGTATCGCATTCTGTTCCACGGCAGCCTGGCGCATACCGAAGGCCGTATGTACCTGCACGAGGTATTTGCGGAGCTGGGGTTGCCTGCAATCAAAATGGCTGACATCGAATCGGCACCATCACTCTGCTATCTGCCCTGTGATGAGCTGAATCCACAGCTGCAACGCTGGTTGTCGCTGAAGGCAATTCTGGGTGTGCGTTCGCCTATCAACACCATTCTGAAAACCCTGGCACCACAAGGTGTGGCCAGTGTGCAGGGGGTGTTCCACCCGAACTACAGCGTTACCCACGTCGGCGGCGCAGCCCTGACCGGTGGCAATATGCTGGTCATGAAAGGTGAAGGTGGTGAGTTCGAGGTTAACCCGGAGCGCGCCGTCAAAGCCTCATGGCACCTGAACGGTGAGTCCGGCAATCTGGTCATCGAAAACCTCAAGAGCCATTACGAAGACAAGCCGGAAGGTATCGGCACCGATTTATTGCGCCAATTCTGGCGTGGTGAGCTGGACAGTGAATACGCGCGTCTGGCCGTTATTAACACTGCCGCGCTGGCGCTGGTAACCATTCGCCGCAGTGCCGATATTGATACCTTTATTGCCGAGTGCACCGAAGCCTGGAACAACCGCGACCGCAGCCGCTTGTAATCGCGCCCAAACCAGCCCAACCGGTGTCCGGCGAACCTGCCAACAAAAAAGCCCTGTTATGCCATCGCATAACAGGGCTTTTTGTTTGGTGCTTTTCGGGTCTTGCACCCGGCGTTTGAGCGCCGGGTCTGGCTCAGAAGCCCGGCTTATCGCCAGGCCAGCTTGTCGTGCAGAGTAACCACAGAACCAACAATGGTCAGTGTTGGCGCATGAATGGTTTTGCCTTCCACCTGCGTTGGCATGGTGGCCAGCGTGCCGACGTGCACTTTCTGATCTGGCAGAGTGCCTTTTTCCACCAGCGCAATCGGAGTTTCCGGTGACATGCCATGTGCAATCAGCTGTTCGCAGATCACACGAATAGCGCTCAGGCCCATGTAGATCACCAGAGTCTGTTGCGGGTGAATCAGCTCAGCCCACGGCAGATCATGACTGTCATCTTTCAGGTGACCGGTAACAAAGCGTACGCTCTGGGCGTGGTCACGATGGGTCAGCGGAATACCGGCGTACGCCGCACAACCACTGGCAGCGGTAATACCCGGCACCACCTGAAATGGCACACCGTATTCAGCCAGCAGTTCGATTTCCTCACCACCACGGCCAAAAATAAACGGATCACCACCCTTCAGGCGCAGTACTCGTTTGCCTTTCATGGCCTCATCGGCCAGCAAACGGTTGATCTGATCCTGCGGCACGGAATGATTGCTCATGGCCTTGCCGACGTAGATTTTCTCGGCATCTTCGGCGATCAACGCCATGATGCCCGGGCCAACCAGACGGTCGTACACCACCACATCGGCGGACTGGATCAGACGCAGGGCGCGGAAGGTCAGCAGGTCCGGGTCACCAGGACCAGCACCCACCAGATACACCTCGCCCATCGCCGGGGTTTCACCCGCCAGCATCTGTTCAGCCAATGCATTGGCGCGATCTTGCTGACGCGCCAGCACCAGTTCCGGCACATTGCTGCGCATGAACTGACGCCAGAACGCGGCGCGTAATGGCGCTGCCAGGCTGTTTTTTACCTTGTCGCGCAGACCATCCACCATATGGCCAAGGTCGCTGTATTCCGGTGGCAGGTAAGCCTCGAGACGCTGACGCAAATGACGAGTCAGAGCCGGAGAACTGCCACTACTGGAAATCGACACCAGCACCGGCGAACGGTCGATCACCGCCGGGAATGCAAAATCGTTGTCATCGGTGCGATCAACCCGGCAGACCAGGCAACCAGCCTGGCGGGCCGACTCGGCCAGTGCGGTGTTCAGTGCTTCATCGTCGGTCGCCAGCACCAGCATCGATCCGGCGGCAAAAGTATCCGTGGCGCTGGCGGCACGTGCCTGCCAGCTCACCGCTCCGGAATCCACCAGAGCCTGCACGGAAGCGTCAACGTGCGGTGCAATCACCGTTAGCTGAGCACCTGCTTTTACCAGCGTATGAATCTTGCGAGTACCGATCTGACCGGCGCCGACCACAACAAAAGGACGGGCATCAGCACGGAATACCAGCGGCAGAGTCATCATGCACCAATTACCTCAAGACCACCCATGTACGGGCGCAGTACTTCTGGCACCACTACGCTGCCATCTTCCTGCTGGTAGTTTTCCAGGATAGCAACCAGGGTACGACCAACCGCCAGACCGGAACCGTTGAGGGTGTGCAGCAGTTCTGGCTTGCCGGTTTCCGGGTTACGCCAGCGCGCCTGCATACGACGAGCCTGGTAATCCAGGAAGTTACTGCAAGAAGAAATTTCGCGGTATTTCTGCTGACCTGGCAGCCACACTTCAAGGTCGTAGGTCTTGGCAGCCGAGAAACCGAGGTCACCACCACACAGAACCACTTTGCGGTATGGCAGACCCAGTTTCTGAAGAATAGCTTCTGCATGGCCAGTCAGCTCTTCCAGAGCCGCTTCGCTGGTGCCAGCCGCTACAAACTGAACCAGCTCAACCTTGTCGAACTGGTGCTGACGGATCATGCCACGCGTATCACGACCGTAGCTGCCCGCTTCAGAGCGGAAGCACGGGGTGTGAGCCACTTTTTTCAGCGGCAGCGCGCCGTCGTATACGGCATCACGCAGCAGGTTGGTAACCGGCACTTCAGCGGTCGGGATCAGGAACAGGTCCTTGTCACCCTGGGCTTGCGGAATACGGAACAGGTCTTCTTCGAACTTTGGCAGCTGACCGGTGCCTTCCAGGGCGTCACGGTTCACCAGGTACGGTACGTAGGTTTCTTCGTAACCGTGTTCCAGCGTGTGAGTGTCGAGCATGAACTGGGTCAGGGCGCGGTGCATACGGGCGATCTGGCCGCTCAGGGCTACAAAGCGGGAGCCGGCAACACGAGCACCGGCGTCAAAGCTCATGCCCAGCGGTTCAGCCACATCCACGTGATCTTTTGGTGCAAAGCTGAACTCACGCGGAGTGCCCCACTTCAGCACTTCACGGTTGTCGTCTTCGCTTTTGCCTTCCGGTACATCGGCGTGCGGCAGGTTTGGCACACTCAGCAAATAGGTGCGCAGAGCGTTTTCAGCATCACGCGCTTCCTGCTCAGCAACGGTAATGTCGGAATCAATACCACCCATCACCTGGGCTTTGGCTTCGTCCGGAGACATACCCTGGCCGATCAGCATACCGATCTGCTTGGAGGCTTTTTTCTTTTCAGCCTGCAGGGACTGGGCACGGGTCAGAGCGGATTTGCGGGTTTCATCCATCTGCTGGAAACTGGCTACATCCAGTTCGAATTTCTTTTTGGCCAGCGCAGCCGCCACAGTATCCAGGTTATCGCGAATAAATTTAATATCGAGCATGTTTCTCTATACCAGTGCTTGTCAGAGGAAAGTGCAGGCAATTATCCAATTGCCCGAGCAATCAGACACTTCCCTTGGTCAATAAATTGGTCAGGTAAATGCCGGCTGCGGTTGCGGCCAGACATCCAAACAGACTGGAGCCGGTGTAGGCCAGAAATGCCATCCAGCGCTCCTGTTGCAACAGCGTAACGCTTTCCAGCGAAAACGTGGAAAAGGTCGTAAAAGCTCCGAGGAACCCGACCATCGCCAGTTGCTTGTAGTGTTCAGAGCCCCATTGTTGCTGAACCAGCAATACGTAGGCGATACCAATCAGAAAAGAGCCTATCAGGTTCACCGACAGCGTGCCATACGGAAAGGGTTTGCCCATCCACTGGAATATGCTGCTGGCAACCCAGAAGCGGCAAACTGCACCAATAGCACCACCGGTGGCGATCCATAACAGACTCATGACGGTATATCCTGCTCCTGCGGCCCACCAGGATATCGCTGGCGGTCCGATTGTTGGTTAAGTTCACGCAAATGATCGAGCTTGCGTGCAATTTTTTCTTCCAACCCACGACCGCTGGGGTGATACAACCGCAAATCGGCGAGTTCTGGCGGGAAATAGTTTTCACCAGCGGCAAAAGCGCCCGGCTCATCGTGGGCGTATCGATATTCCGCGCCGTAATCCAGCTCTTTCATCAGGCGGGTTGGCGCATTACGCAAATGCAGGGGAACGTCATAACCCGGCTGACTGGCCACCAGCGCCCGCGCTTCGTTATAGGCTTTGTAGACGGCATTACTTTTCGGTGCAGAGGCGAGATACACCACGGCCTGCGCCAGTGCCAGCTCGCCTTCCGGGCTGCCCAGACGTTCCTGCACATCCCAGGCCGTCATACACAGACTGACGGCGCGCGGATCGGCATTACCAATATCTTCGCTGGCCATCCGCACAATACGCCGCGCCAGATATAACGGATCACAGCCACCATCCAGCATACGCACCAGCCAATACAAAGCCGCATCCGGATCGGAGCCGCGCACGGATTTGTGCATGGCGGAAATCTGGTCGTAAAAGGCTTCACCGCCTTTATCAAAACGCCGCCCCTGACGCACCACCAGCTGCTGCACAGCAGCCTTGTTCAGCACACCATTAACGGCCATTTGCAGGGCAAATTCGAGATTATTCAGCGCCCGCCGGGCATCACCATCGGCCATTTCGGCCAGATATTCGAGCACACCGGTTTCAAGCTGCACCGTCAGTCCGTCTTCGGTTTGCAATACCTGCAGGGCTTGCTGCAATACCTGTAGCAGTTCGGCCTCACTGAGGCTGCGCAATACGTAAACACGGGCACGGCTGAGCAAGGCGTTATTCAGTTCAAACGACGGGTTTTCGGTGGTAGCACCAATAAACAGCAGGGTGCCGTCTTCGACATGGGGCAAAAAAGCGTCTTGCTGGCTTTTGTTGAAGCGATGAACTTCATCGATAAACAGGACGGTTTTGCGTCCCATTACACGGTTCTGTTTGGCGCGCTCGACCGCTTCGCGAATCTCACGCACACCCGCCATCACCGCACTGAGGGTAATAAACGCCGCATCAACAGAACCGGCAATCAACTGCGCCAGTGTGGTTTTCCCCACGCCCGGCGGCCCCCAGAAAATCAGAGAGTGCAGCTGTCCGGCATCAAGGGCACGACGCAACGCCGTGCCCGGACCAATCACCTGTGACTGGCCGATGTATTGATCAAGGGTGCGAGGGCGCATACGCGCCGCCAATGGCTCCCAGGCTGGCTGGCCACTTCCTGTGGCACCAAACAGATCACTTGGCGGTGGCACGGGCGTCAATCACATCCACCCCTTCCGGGGCTTCAAACTGGAACAGGTGATCGCCAATCAGTTCGTTCACCAGCACGTTGGAGAAGGCAATTTCAGTGCTCTGACCGGTCGTGTCGTGAATACGCATACGCACCAGACGCTTGCCTTCGTATACGAAATCGAGACTTTCAAACAGCTGACTCTTGTCACGTGCCACCAGATGGAACACCTGGGTAAAGCCGACTTCCGCTTCACCAACCTGGAAGTTGTTTTCGATATCGCCAGCACGACCACTCAGCAGCAGGGCCGGAGTGCCTTGTACGTCCTGATCCAGCTCGCGTACGGTTACCTGTTCGAGGTCGCGGTCGTACACCCACAGGTCTTTACCGTCGGATACCACCAGTTGCTGGAACGGTGGCTGGGTTTCCCAGCGCAGCTTGCCCGGTGTTGCCACCAGCATCAGACCTTTGGTGGTCTGAATCACACGACCACCCGCGTCTTTGACGGTCTGGGTGAAGTCACCCTGCAGGTTGGTAACGCCCCGGATACGGGACACAAAATTATCGAGAGCGGTGTTTTGCGCCAGCGCCTGACAGGAAGCCAGCAGCAGAATCAGAAAGGCCTTGTATTTCATAAAAATCCGATGGATTAACAAACAAAGGCCGGTGAATACACCGGCCCGGAAGAATATTCAGACGGCGCGCATCATCGCAGATCAGGCGGGGGTGGCGCCAGCACCTCACGAGCACCATTGTGTGCCGGAGCTGACACTACGCCTGCGGCTTCCATGGCATCGACCAGACGTGCCGCCCGGTTGTAGCCAATCCGCAATTTACGCTGAACCGACGAGGTTGAGCACTTGCCCGTGGATGTTACAAAGGCAACGGCCTCGTCGAAAAGTTCATCCTGCTCGTCACCCCCCTCGCCCACAGCGGGTGCAGCACCTTCTTCGCCGGTCTGGACAATTTCTTCCAGATAATCCGGCTCACCGCGCAGCTTCCATTCGGCGACCAGGCGATGCACTTCATCGTCGTCCACAAAGGCACCGTGCACACGCTCCGGCAATGCCAGCCCCGGTGGCATGTACAGCATGTCACCGTGACCCAGCAACTGTTCCGCCCCACCCTGATCCAGAATGGTACGGGAGTCGATCCGTGACGATACCTGGAACGAAATACGGGTCGGAATATTCGCCTTGATCAGACCGGTGATCACATCCACCGACGGCCGCTGGGTCGCCAGAATCATATGAATACCGGCGGCACGGGCTTTCTGGGCAATACGAGCGATCAGCTCTTCTACCTTTTTGCCGACCATCATCATCATGTCGGCAAATTCGTCGATCACAATCACGATATACGGCAGGGGCTTCAGGGTGCGCGGCGTAGTGTCATACGACAGATGCAACTGCCAGGTTGGGTCCAGCATTGGCTCACCGGCATCAATGGCTTCCTGAACCTTGCGGTTATAACTGGCAATGTTACGCACACCGACTGCCGCCAGCAGCTGGTAACGACGTTCCATTTCCGCCACCGACCAGCGCAGGCCGTTAGCGGCTTCTTTCATATCGGTAATCACCGGCGTAAGCAGGTGTGGAATCCCTTCATACACCGACAATTCCAGCATCTTCGGGTCAACCATGATCATTCGCAGCTGCTCAGGCGTGGCCTTGAACAACATACTCAGAATCATGGCGTTTACACCCACCGATTTACCGGAGCCGGTGGTACCGGCCACCAGCAAATGCGGCATTTTGGCCAGATCGGTAATCACCGGACTGCCACCAATGTCATGACCCAATGCCAGTGTCAGCGGCGAGTGCATGTTTTCAAACTCGGTCGATGACAGCACCTCAAACAGCGAAACCACGGCACGGTCTTCGTTTGGCACTTCGATACCCATCACTGATTTGCCCGGAATCACTTCCACCACCCGCACACTGACCATCGCCAGCGAGCGAGCCAGGTCTTTGGCCAGGTTGGTGATCTTGCTGGCTTTCACACCCGGCGCCGGCTGAATCTCAAACCGGGTAATCACCGGGCCCGGTGCAACCGCCGTGACCTCAATCTTGACGCCAAAGTCGGCCAATTTTTGCACCAGCAAACGCGATAGCTCTTGCAGGCGCTCTTCGGTAAAGCCACCTTTTTTGTCTTTACGCGGCGGATCCAGCACTGTAATAGACGGCAGCGGCGATAAATTGGCTGCCCCGACTTTCATGTCGCGCAGCGCACGTTCGCTCATACCGGAATCACGTTTTTCCAGCGGCTGAATTGGCACCGCAGGAGCAACCGGAGCGGATGCAGCAGGTGCAGGCTCATCCAGATCGAACGGCAGATCGTCGTAATCATCGTCATCCGGCAGGGAAGCCAATGGTCTTGTTGACGCAAATCCACCCACAGAAGCCGCTGCTGGCGCATGGGAAACGGCTGCTGGAGAAACGTTTGGCTGTGCAACTGCTTGTGGCGCTGCAACTGGCTCTGGCGGCGCGGTATGCACCGGAGCCGACTGAGAGGATGGGCGCGACACAGGTTCACTCACCCACGGCAGAATATCGTCGTCTTCATCATCGGTTGCGGTAAACAGATTTTCAGCAGGTGCAGCAGGCGCAACCGGCGTGTGTGACACTTGGGCGTGTGACACTGGCGATTCCTCTGGTTCCACCCGCCACACAGGATCAGGCCGAGAATCCAGTACTGGAATATCAACAGCTTCACTGACTTCCGGCACAGTGTTCATGCCATGTGTGCGCTGCCCTACCGTTTGATAGGTACTGCGAAACAGGGAAGGATCAGAAACCACCGGACGCGGCATAACCGGCATGGTCGAGGCGTCCACACGAGCAGTTACCGTGTCGTCGCGGACACTGTCTGCTTCCGGATAATGACTGGCTGAACGCAAATTACCTTCGGCACGAATAATCGGTACAACTTTTGGTTCAGACGCACGCTCAGGTTTGCGGACAAACTCCCGAGCAGGAGCTGACCGATTTGCAACGGGATCTATAGGCAGCTCCGAATCATCAGACTCAGAGTGCAGCAGGCTATCGAGATCACCAAACCCAGGTTCAATGTGACGAGAAGTCGAACGACGCTCAACCACAGGCGCCCTGGGAGCCTCGTCATCAACGGCACTGAAACGTTCCTGAGCAGGCTGAGGATCGAATGCTGTAAACGGAGCATCCGCCGCAGGGGTGCTGTATGACTGGCTGCTGGCAGGCTTGCGCCCACGACCACCAGCCACCGGCACATCCATTATCGATTCACTCACCACCGGCGGAACAGGAATCGACATCGGGCCTTCGTTATCCGGAATAAATAACGGCACATCGGCATCTTCGGCACGACGCTCAGCCAGCTCGGCCGCCGCGCGGCGACGATTCATAAACCGGTCAACACGCTCGCCGAGATCTTCGAAGAACTCGAGCCAGGAGAACTCAAGAAACAACATCAGGCCAAGCGCCATGAGCACAACCAGAGTCACAACCGTGCCCGCCAGCCCCAGCAGATAACCAACAGAGGCCGCCACCGCCATGCCCAGCATGCCACCAGCACCCATTGGCAAGTCCTTGCCATCCCAGATGCTGAGCTCAGCAATACCGCAGGCGGATGCCATGATGTAAAGAATACCCAGCAGTCGCAGACTCCAGACCCAGTTACTGGCGGTCTGGCGACGACGGTAGAGAAGCCACAACTTCAGCAGCACCATAAAAGGTACAATGTAGGCCAGATAGCCGAAGGCATGCACCAGCAGATCGGCGACACCGGCCCCCAGCACCCCAACGGCATTACGCACGCTAGCACCGGACGCCGACGACCATCCTCCATCCTGTGGTGTGTAGGACAACATTGCCATTAACAACAACAACGTGCCCAGCGCCGAGAGCAGCACCGCCACGTCGTGTCCTTTGCCCCAATTGGCCATTGTTAATGCTGGCACGCTTTCTTTCGCGTCAGCTCTAGCGGATCCTCTGGACAATTCAGTACCCTGTATACCTGTTTGTTAAGAAGTTTATCACGGCTGTACGATGATAGAGTGGTTGGATGACAATAGCGTCCCGGACTTCCCGGATACCAGACGCGCTCTGCAAGAACCCAACGGACTGCTGGCCGTAGGTGGGGGCATGTCCCCCGCATGGCTGCATGCAGCCTATCGACGCGGCATTTTCCCCTGGCATTCCGACGGTGATCCACGCCTGTGGTGGAGCCCAGCGCCGCGTGCCGTCATTTTGCCCGCCACCTTCCGTGTTCCTCGCACAATTCGCAAGGAACTGAATCGCACAGCCCTTACCTTTACCTGCAATCTCGCCTTTGCCGACGTCATGACCGGCTGCGCCAGCACCCACGAAGAACAGGACGGCAGCACCTGGATACAACCAGAAATGCAGCAAGCCTACTCGGACCTGCACCACGCCGGTTACGCCATCAGTGTCGAATGCTGGACTCCCGAGGGCGAGTTGTGCGGTGGTTTTTATGGTGTGCGTATTGGACTAGCATTTTTCGGTGAATCAATGTTTTCGCGCATCAGCAACAGCTCCAAGCTGGCATTTGCGCTGGCTGCACCAGAACTATTCAACAGCGGTATACGTATTATTGACTGTCAAATGCGAACCGACCACCTGTCGCGCTTCGGGTTGGTTGAATTACCCCGCCATGAGTTCGAACAACACTTGCGGATAGCCGTCAACGGCCCATCACCTACCCCTCTTCCAGCCCTGTTATTGCGTGGACTGCCATCATGACCCGAATCATGCTGTTTCGGCCCAAAAACACTCACCCCTGTGGTTATATCGTCGGCCGCGAAGCTGTCAGCCTTTACGTTGACCCGGAAATTGTACCCGACATGGAATTGCTGACCCAACTGAGCCTGAACGGCTTTCGGCGCAGCGGCCTGAGCCTGTACCGGCCGGATTGTCCAAACTGTCAGGCCTGCGTATCGGTACGCGTCGCGATCAATGAATTTGTGATGAAGCGCCGTTTCAAACGCACCCTGAAAGCTCTGAAGCATTGGCAACTGACGGTTGAAAAACCCTCAATGGAGCATTACCTCCTTTACGAACGCTATATCAGTATGCGCCACAGCGATGGCAGCATGTACCCACCAAGCCCGGAGCAATATCAGGACTTTCTGTGTCAGCACTTTGACAACACACGTTTCCTGGTGGCCAGAAACGGCCCGGACGTAGCTGCCGTTCTCGTGTTTGACCTGCTTGGCGATGGTCTGTCATCGGTCTATTGTTTTTTCGATCCGGATCTGGATGGCTTGTCACCTGGCAGCTACATGATTCTGCGCCTGACCCAGATATGCCAGGGCCTGGATTTACCGTGGCACTATCTCGGATACTGGGTCGAAGGATGCAGCAAAATGGAATACAAGGAAGCATACCAGCCGATGGAATATCTGATAGATAACCGCTGGCAGCGCAAATAATTTCCCCAAACTTTGATTATTGCAGAGAAGTCAGGCAGAATGCGCCCGCTCTGTATATTCCCTAAACAGGTGACGAATGGCGAAAGACGATCATATTGAAATGGAAGGTGAGGTAATTGATACCCTGCCTAACACCATGTTCCGCGTTAAGCTGGATAACGGCCACGTGGTTACTGCTCACATCTCTGGCAAAATGCGCAAAAACTACATCCGCATTCTGACTGGCGACAAGGTCAAGGTTGAGCTGACTCCCTATGACCTGAGCAAAGGTCGTATCACCTACCGGGCACGCTAAGGCGTCCCGGCAGGTAAGTAACCAGCCTTATCAGGCTGGTACTGCCTCTGGCACATGAAGCGCCAGTTCTTTCTCTTCAACAAGCACCTGAACATCTCCACCGTGTGAGAGTTCACCGAACAGGATCTTTTCGGCGAGTGGCTTTTTGATCTTTTCTTGCACGAGACGAGCCATTGGGCGAGCGCCCATTTTTTCGTCGTAACCGTGCTCAGCCAACCACAAGCGAGCTTCATCACTGACGTTCAGAGTGACTCGCTTGTCGTCGAGCTGACCTTGCAACTCTGCAACAAACTTGTCGACCACATGCAGAATGGTGTCACGACCCAGCGGCGCAAACTGCACAACTGCGTCCAGACGGTTGCGGAATTCCGGTGTAAACACCTTCTTCAACTCTTCTGCGCCATCAGTGGTGTGATCCTGGTGAGTGAAACCAATACTGGAGCGACTCATACGTTCGGCACCGGCGTTGGTGGTCATAATCAGAATCACGTTACGGAAGTCAGTCTTGCGGCCGTTGTTATCGGTCAGCGTACCGTGGTCCATCACCTGCAGCAGGATGTTGAACACTTCCGGGTGAGCTTTTTCGATTTCGTCGAGCAGCAGCACACAGTGTGGAGTCTTGTTCACCGCTTCAGTGAGCAGGCCACCCTGATCGTAACCAACATACCCTGGAGGCGCACCAATCAGACGGGACACAGTATGACGCTCCATGTACTCCGACATATCGAAGCGGATCAACTCCATCCCCATCACCTTGGCCAGCTGACGGGACACCTCAGTTTTACCCACACCAGTAGGGCCAGCAAACAGGAAAGAACCAATTGGTTTTTCCGGTGAGCTGAGACCAGCACGAGACATCTTGATCGCCGTCGACAGGGTCTGGATCGCTTCGTTCTGACCAAACACTACCATGCCCAGCTTGTCTTCCAGCTTGAACAGCAACTCCTTGTCATCCGCAGAAACCGTTTTGGGCGGAATACGGGCAATCGCCGCAATTACCTGCTCGATTTCAGGCACGTTAATCTGCTTCTTGCGTTTGCTGACTGGCAGCAGCTGCTGCAGCGCACCCACTTCATCAATCACGTCAATTGCCTTGTCAGGCAGGTTGCGGTCAGTGATGTAACGATCGGACAGCTCCGCCGCGGCACGCAGGGCCTTATCGGTGTAACGAACATTATGGTGGTCTTCAAACTTGGTTTTCAGACCTTTCAGAATCCGGTAGGTGTCTTCAACCGACGGAGCCAGAACGTCGATTTTCTGGAAACGACGGGTCAGGGCGCTGTCTTTTTCGAAGATGCCACGGAATTCGGTGAAGGTTGTGGAGCCGATGCAACGAATCTCACCAGAGCTCAGCATTGGCTTCAGCAGGTTACTGGCATCCATTACGCCGCCAGAGGCTGCACCCGCACCAATGATGGTGTGGATTTCGTCGATAAACAGAATGCCGTGAGTCTGGCGTTTAAGTTCTGCCAGCAGCGCTTTCAGACGTTTCTCGAAGTCGCCGCGGTATTTGGTACCGGCCAGCAACGCCCCCATGTCGAGACTGTACACCACTGCGTCCTGAATGATCTCAGGCACTTCGCCATCAACGATACGCTTGGCCAGACCTTCCACAATGGCCGTCTTGCCAACACCGGAATCACCCACCAGCAGCGGGTTGTTCTTGCGACGACGGGACAGAATCTGGATCAGACGACTGACTTCGTCATCACGACCAATCAGCGGATCAATCTTGCCTTCACGAGCAACACGATTGAGATTGGTGGCATAACCTTCGAGTGCACTACCGGCCACATTGTCACCATCTTCGTCATTTTGCTCAGACGGCTTGTGGGCAGCACCTTCCTCAGGACCGTTAACTTTGGAAATGCCGTGGGAGATGTAATTCACCACATCAATACGAGCAATGTTCTGCTGCTTGAGGAAATAAACCGCCTGGCTTTCCTGTTCGCTGAAAATGGCAACCAGTACGTTGGCACCGGTTACTTCGGCCTTGCCTGAGGACTGTACATGGAACACGGCACGCTGCAGCACACGCTGAAAGCCGAGGGTTGGTTGGGTTTCGCGCTCCTGATCAATCTCAGGAATCAGCGGCGTAGTAGCATCGACAAAGTCAGTGAGTTCCTTGCGCAGGCGGGCAACGTCTGCACCGCAGGCACCGAGAACGGCGGAAGCCGCTTCGTTATCCAGCAGAGCGAGCAACAGGTGCTCGACTGTCATGAACTCATGCCGCTTTGAGCGAGCGGCCTTGAAGGCCTCGTTGAGCGTCAGCTCCAACTCTTTGTTCAGCATTGCAGGTCCCCCTAATCATCTGCTGGTGCAACCTCGCACAGCAATGGATGCTGGCTATCTCTTGCATATTGATTCACGAGAGCGGCTTTGGTTTCAGCGACATCGCGAGTATAGATGGCGCAAACCGCGCTCCCCCTGGTGTGAACCGTCAACATGATATCTGTTGCCTGTTCCAGGTTTTTGCCGAAGAAGCGTTGCAGCACTTCGACAACAAACTCCATGGGCGTGTAATCGTCATTCATCATGATGACACGATACATGGATGGGCGTTTGAGGGCTGGTTTGGCGTTTTCGACCGCCAGGCCACCCTGACCATCGCCCGGACCTGATTCATGGCTCATGTTCAAGTCTAGTTGAGATTTGGAAGTCACGTACATAGTCACAAGGGGTTCAAAAAGGGAACCCCATCATACCGCCGCCCTGAGCAATGCTCTAGCCGCTTGACGACCTTACCCCCCACGCGTACTGTATTGCCGCTATCGTTCAGACGGGCCCAACATTACGTTCGGGGCGTTAATCAGGGAGGCAAGCAACGATGAAGACCGGGAAAGTTAAATGGTTCAATAACGCCAAAGGATACGGATTCATCCAGGCAGATGACAGCAACGAAGACCTGTTTGCTCACTATTCCACCATTCAGATGGATGGCTACCGCACACTGAAAGCTGGCCAGCCAGTCCAATTCGATACGCGCCCGAGCGACAAAGGTACTCATGCCATCAACATTCGCGCACTTGACGTAGCGGCCAATTCAAACGAAAACGAAAAGGCTGTTAACGAAAGCAATGCCAGTTGATCTGGCATTGGATCTGGGCAAAAAACATCCAAAACAATTCTCATTTCACAACGCTGGAGCAACAAACTGTTCCAGCCCGTTTCGCACACTTACCTAACGTTACCTCGTACCAGATCAAAATCCGTACAAATTATCTGTCTCGTTACGGACCACCCCGACAGTCACATATAAAAGCAGACCAGCACTCCACCCCAACCAGCCGAACAGAACCACCGTTACCAACCGCATCACTCCCTCGCACGGTCGTTCAAGCGCCCCAGAACCCTCGCAGACAACATTGCAACACACCCAGCCCCCTCACTTGATGCCCGCTCACACGCTCTGCAGCAGTCGCGCGGAATTGTGCAGAGTTATTCAGAGTTCTCCTGACAATCCCAACGTCTGCCAGGAGCCCCCCCTTTCAGCCAGCGGTTACCCGGGCAACTTCCGCCGCCTGCCGTCAGCACACGATAAAAGACAATAAAAAAGCCACCCGAGGGTGGCTTTTTAACTACTCAGAGCAAATCAGGGATCAGGCGATGCTGTCGATGATGCTGTTCAGAGTAGCGCTTGGACGCATTACGACAGTTGCCTTGGCAGCATCTACCTTGTAGTAACCACCGATATCAACAGTCTGACCCTGAACGGCAGTCAGCTCGCCCAGAATCTTCTGTTCGTTTTCGGTCATGGTAGCAGCAACAGGAGTGAAAGCCGCTTTCAGTTCAGCGTCTTCATCCTGGGCAGCCATTGCCTGAGCCCAGTACATGGCCAAGTAGAAGTGAGAGCCACGGTTGTCGATGCTGCCCAGCTTACGAGCTGGTGACTTGTTGTTATCCAGCAGTTTACCAGTAGCAACGTCCAGAGCCTTACCCAGAACAGCCGCTTTAGGGTTGTTGGCGAAGCCTGACAGATGCTCCAGAGAAGCAGCCAGAGCCATGAACTCACCCAGAGAATCCCAACGCAGGTAGTTCTCTTTGATCAGCTGTTCAACGTGCTTTGGAGCAGAACCGCCCGCACCAGTCTCAAACATGCCGCCGCCGTTCATCAGAGGAACGATAGACAGCATCTTGGCAGAAGTGCCCAGCTCCATGATCGGGAACAGGTCAGTCAGGTAGTCACGCAGTACGTTACCGGTTACAGAGATAGTATCCAGACCGTCCTTGATGCGCTCCAGAGAGTAACGGATCGCAGCACGTGGTTCCATCACCGGCAGTTCCAGACCTTCGGTGTTGTGATTCGCCAGGTATTTCTCAACCTTGGCAATTACCTGAGCATCGTGACCACGGTTAGCATCCAGCCAGAACACAGCAGGAACACCAGTCGCACGAGCACGAGTTACCGCCAGCTTCACCCAATCCTGGATAGCAGCATCTTTGGTCTGACACATGCGCCAGATATCGCCTTGCTCAACAGCGTGTTCCATCAGAACGTTACCAGCAGCGTCGATTACGCGTACGGTGCCGTTAGCAGGGATTTCGAAAGTCTTGTCGTGTGAACCGTATTCTTCGGCTTTCTGAGCCATCAGACCTACGTTTGGTACAGAACCCATGGTACGCGGGTCGAATGCACCATTCTTTTTGCAGAACTCGATGGTTTCCTGGTAGATGCCAGCGTAGCAACGATCCGGAATAACGGCTTTGGAATCGTGCAGCTGACCATCAGCGCCCCACATACGACCAGAAGAACGGATCATGGCAGGCATGGAAGCGTCAACGATTACGTCGTTCGGCACGTGCAGGTTGGTGATACCCTTGTCGGAGTTAACCATCGCCAGTGCTGGGCGAGTTTCGTAAGCAGCTTTGATGTCCGCTTCGATCGCAGCACGCTCTGCTTCTGGCAGAGACTGGATCTTGGCGTAAACATCACCCAGACCGTTACGTACATCCACACCCAGCTTGGCGAAGGTGTCACCGTGCTTGGCGAATACGTCTTTGAAGAACACAGTCACTGCGTGGCCGAACATGATCGGGTCAGAAACCTTCATCATGGTGGCTTTCAGGTGCAGAGACAGCAGAATGCCTTCGTCTTTGGCTTCGGAGATGGCCTTTTCCAGGAACTCGCGCAGTTTGGCGCGGCTCATGCGGGAAGCGTCGATGATTTCGCCTTCCAGCAGGGCCAGGTTCTTTTTCAGAACCTTGACGTTGCCATCAGTGTCGGTCAGTTCGATGTTGACAGAGGTAGCAGCCGGGATGGTTACGGACAATTCGCTACCGTAGAAGTCACCGTCTTCCATGTGAGCAACGTGTGACTTGGAATCAGCAGACCATTCACCCATGGAGTGTGGGTTCTTGCGTGCGTATTCTTTAACAGACAGTGGCGCACGACGGTCGGAGTTACCTTCACGCAGAACAGGGTTAACCGCAGAACCTTTAACCTTGTCGAAACGAGCCTGAATGTCTTTTTCTTCGGCGGTTTGTGGATCAGCCGGGTAGTCAGGCAGGTTGTAACCTTTGGCCTGCAGTTCTTTCACAGCTGCAACGATCTGCGGAATGGAAGCAGAGATGTTCGGCAGCTTGATAATGTTCGCTTCCGGACGAGTGGCCAGCTGCCCCAGTTCAGACAGGTCGTCAGATTGACGCTGTTCTTCGGTCAGGAACTCAGGGAATTGGGCCAGGATACGGCCAGCAAGGGAAATGTCACGGGTTTCTACGTCAACACCGGCAGGCTTGGCGAAAGCCTGGATCATCGGGAGTAAAGAATAGGTCGCAAGCGCAGGGGCTTCGTCGGTCCAGGTGTAAACAATAGTGGGATTGGCAGTAGACATTCTTACTCCTGTTGCATAATGCTGAATTGGCTATAGCGCCGGAATCCTGAATCACCGCTTTTGGCAGTTGTACTTTTGATGGACTCCGATTGATACGAGACGTTCGCAGGGCTTACCTGTAAACGCCGGAAAACTGCCCTCCCCGGCGGCCTTCCATTCTGAAAACGGCGCATAATTTGTAGTTTTTCTACAGAAAATGCAAGCTAGACCAAGGGTTGAGTAGTTTTCTTACAAAGCAGACACATTGATGGCACTTATTATTCTTTTAAACAAACCTTTTAACGTGCTCACCCAGTTTACCGATACCAACGGACGAGCCACACTCGCTACTTTCGTCGATAGACCAGGAGTATACCCCGCCGGGCGGCTGGATTATGACTCGGAAGGATTACTTCTGCTCACAGATAATGGGCAGCTTCAGGCCAGAATCGCCAATCCCGACAATAAAATGGAAAAAACCTACTGGGTACAGGTAGAAGGCATTCCGTCAGATGAGAGCCTGGAAAATCTGCGTCGTGGCGTTACCCTGAATGACGGCCCGACCCGACCCGCACAGGTTCGCAGAATTGAAGAACCAGCACTATGGCCACGCAACCCACCGGTGCGTCAGCGCAACAATGATAGTCTGAGCTGGCTGGAGATTCGCATCAGCGAAGGCCGCAATCGACAGGTACGGCGCATGACCGCCCATATCGGCCACCCGACACTACGACTGGTGCGCGCCGCCATCGGACCATGGTCACTGGGCGACCTGAAGCCAGGCGAATGGCGCTCGGAAGAAATTCACATGCCTGCCACACCGCGCCGTAATCGCAACAATCAGCAACGGCCATCACAATCAAAACGTCCGACAGGCAACCTTCCCACTCGTCCAGCTCGACGGCGGCCGAATTGAGGCAACTGGCGCCATCGTTTACTATCTGCCGCTTCGATCAGTCTGGAGCTGTCATGCAAACTCGCTGGACACCACACGCTACCGTCGCCACCATCGTGGAAAAAGACGGCCGTTTCCTGATGGTAGAAGAAACCATCAACGGCCAGGCCGTTATTAACCAGCCTGCAGGCCACATTGAAGAAGGCGAGCGCATTCTTGATGCTGCCTGCCGCGAAACGCTGGAAGAAACCGGCTGGATGGTTACCCCTACCGCTCTGGTAGGCCTGTACACCTATACCGCGCCATCCAATGGCATCACTTATCACCGTTACTGCTTCAGCGCGAGCGTCGACCATGAAATCGAAAACGCCGTGCTGGATAACGGTATTGTTGGTCCGCGCTGGATGACCATTGAAGAACTGCGCACTTGCCCGCATCTTCGTAGCCAAATGGTACTGACCTGTGTGGAAGACTACCTCTCAGGCCGCCAGTACCCGCTGAATCTGATTGTTGAGCACCCCTGAATATGTCGAATAGCCACATCAAAGTCATCGTTGGTATGTCCGGCGGTGTTGACTCGTCCGTATCTGCCTGGCTCCTGAAAGATCAGGGTTACCACGTAGAAGGCCTGTTCATGAAGAACTGGGACGAAGACGACGGCACCGAATACTGTACCGCCAAGGAAGACCTGGCTGACGCCCAAAAGGTATGTGACACCATCGGTATCCCACTGCATCAGGCCAACTTTGCCGCTGAGTACTGGGATAACGTGTTTGAATATTTTCTGGCCGAGTACAAGGCCGGACGCACGCCGAATCCGGACATCCTGTGTAACCGCGAAATCAAGTTCAAGGCGTTCCTCGATTACGCCCGTATCCTGGGTGCCGATCTGATTGCCACCGGCCACTACGTCCGTCGCCGTGACATCAACGGTGAAACCCAGCTGTTAAAAGGCCTCGACCCCAACAAGGATCAGAGCTATTTCCTGCACGCCGTCGGCGGCAAGGAAATCGCCCAGACCCTGTTCCCGGTTGGTGAACTGGAAAAGCCGGAAGTACGCCGTATCGCCGAAGAAAACGGCCTGATTACCGCCCACAAAAAAGACTCCACCGGCATTTGCTTCATTGGCGAGCGTCGCTTCCGCGACTTCCTGAAACAGTATCTGCCGGCCCAACCCGGACGCATCCAGACGCCGGAAGGTGAGGACATTGGCGAACACCAGGGTCTGATGTACCACACCCTTGGCCAACGCCAGGGGCTGGGTATTGGCGGCCTGAAGAACCACCCGGATGCTCCCTGGTTCGTGGCCGGCAAAGACCTCGAACGCAACGTGCTGGTCGCCGTGCAAGGCAGTAATCATCCACTGCTGTTCAAGGATTGGCTGACCACCGAGCAGGTATTCTGGGTCAATGATGAGCCACAACTGCCACTGCGCTGTACCGCCAAGGTGCGCTACCGCCAGGATGATCAGGACTGTGTGATCGACAAGGTCGAGCAAAACGGTAAGTCGGTTTATCGCGTCCGCTTTGACCAACCACAACGAGCCATCACGCCGGGCCAATCCGCTGTCTTCTATCTGGGCGAAATCTGTCTCGGTGGCGGCGTCATCGAAACCACGGGGAATAACGATGAGTGATCGTCGCGAACAAGCCATTGCCATGGCGGCGGTTGTACAAGCCGCCACATTGGTTGAACAGCTGGCCCGCACTGGTGATGTGCCACGCGAATACAGCGAACCACTGTTAGGCAGCCTGTTTATCCAGAGCCCGAAAACCTTCGACGACGTGTATGGCAACGCCCGCGAAACCCTGCATCTTGGGCTGGATACGTTCAATACCATGGCATCCGGCATTCAGGCTGGCATCAGCCCGGATGTACAACGTTACGTTGTGTCGATCCTGCAGCTGGAAAACAAGCTGAAACGCGATCGCGCCACGTTTGCGGCGCTTGGTGACGGTATCCAGCAGGCTTCCCGTCAGGCGGAACACTTCAGCGTAACGCACGAGAACACCATCGCTGCCATTGCGGAAGTGTACAAAAACACGCTCAGCAAAATGTCGTTCCGGATTCACGTCACCGGTAATCCGACCTATCTGCAAAATCCTCAGACAGCCAACAAGGTTCGCGCCCTGCTGCTGGCGGGTATTCGCGCTGCGATTCTGTGGCGCCAGGTAGGCGGCTCACGCTGGCATCTGTTACTGAAGCGTAAGCAATACCTGCAGGAAGTCGCCCAACTGCTGCCCACCAGCTGATTGGCAGCGGAATACCGGTGACACCCAGCCAACCCCCGCATCGGCCAGCCCAGACTTATTTTCGAAGACCACGCAAACCGATGCACAATGGTGCCCGCAAGGGTGCCATTGATTCTCTGACCCAATGTCTGGAAGCCTGAATGGAACTCCCCATCGGACACCTGGTAACGACTGTTTATGCCCTGATCGCCGCGCTGGTCATCGACCGGATGTTTGGCGAGCCCAGCCGTTGGCATCCATTGATCGGCTTCGGCAAGTGGGCAGCCTTCTGTCGCCGCCGCCTGCAAAAATCCATCGAAGAAGACCGCTGGCGTCAGCGCTGGTTTGGCGTACTGGCCTGGCTGATCACGGTTCTGCCGCCCGTTCTGTTACTGGCACTGCTACTAGAGCTCAGCCCCGACTGGTTGCATTTCGTGATCAGCACACTGGTGCTCTACTTCACCGTCGGCTGGCAAAGCCTGCGCCTGCATGCACTGGCAATTGCTGTACCCCTGTGCCTCGGCCACTTGCAGGAAGCCCGCAACGCGGTTGGTCGCATTGTCAGCCGTGATACTGACCAGTTAAATGAAGAAGAAATCGCCAAAGCCGGGATCGAATCCGTGCTGGAAAACGGCAGCGATGCCGTATTTGCCCCTATCTTCTGGTTTCTGATACTTGGCCCGGTCGGCGCACTCTTGTACCGCTTCGCTAATACCCTGGATGCCATGTGGGGCTACAAAACCGAATTCCTGCTGCATTTTGGCTGGTGTGCAGCCCGTGTTGACGACGTCCTGAATTTTATTCCGGCGCGCCTCGTGGTGCTGACCTATGCCGCCTGCGGTAACAGCCGCACGGCGCTCAAGTGTGCTCGCCAGCAAGGCTCAAACTGGAAAAGCCCCAATGCAGGACCGGTCATGGCAGCCGGTGCTGGTGCACTGCAGTTACAACTGGGTGGCAAAGCCCAGTACTTTGGCGAAATCCAGCAACGGCCACCGCTGGGAGAAGGCCAGATTCCTGTTGCGACCGATCTGGATCGCGCCATCTGGCTGGTCGATAAGGGCGTTTACCTCTGGGTAGCCGTGGTCGGAATCGCTGCCTGTGTATTTTGACCTGACGCCACCGCACCACGGCGGCGATCTTCAGGAACAACAGCAACAGTCAGGGCAACACCCATGGCTGGACCTGTCGTCGGCCTGCAATCGCGAGCCATGGCCGGTTCCTGCCCCTGACCCACGATGCTGGTACGAACTCCCCAGTCCGGAGCGTTTGTTTAACGCTGCACAGGAATACTACGGACAACGCCCCATCGCAGTCGGAGCCGGCACCCAGCAGTTGATTGAGATATTGCCGCCACTGCTTGCCAGCCAGGACATCGGCAAACGGGTTATGGTGCCGAGCATGGGCTATCAGGAACATGCGTTTTGCTGGCAGAAGTGGGGTTACCAACTGCACCAATACCAGTACCCGGAATCGCTACTTCATAACGACTGGGATGTCGCCGTTATTATCAACCCCAACAATCCGGGCGGACTGCTGCTGGGCCAGGATTTCCGCCAACCGCTATTTCAGTACCTGCAGAACGCTTACCAGCAAGGCGAACAACGCTGGCTGATCATCGATGAAGCCTTTATCGATGTTTACCCGCAACACAGCTGGCTGACGCAACCACTGCCAGCCAACTGCATCCTGTTACGATCGGTCGGCAAATTTTTTGGTTTACCCGGAGCACGGATTGGATTTGCGTTTGGAGATCCTAGCTTGCAACAGCCGTTGCGTGTCCTCACCGGTCCCTGGCCAATTGCCACCCCGGCGATCGAAATCGTCAGCGCCGCCTTGCTGGATCGAGAATGGCAAGCCCGCGCATACGAGTCGCTGCGTGTCCGCAATCAACGCTTTCAGCGTGAAATCGCCCCGCTGGTTTGCAGCCTGCTGGATGCTCCGACCTGCCAGCACACACCTCTGTTCTACAGCTGGCACACAACACCTGCCAAAGCCAAATGGCTCACTGCTGCCCTGCGCGAACAGGGTATCCATATCCGCCTTGGCAGCGACTGGGTTCGAATATCACTGCCCGCCGATGCCGAGTTTTCGCATCTACAGACCGCACTGAGCGCGGTATAACCAGACTTTGCCAGCACATTTAATGCGCAACCGCGTTCAACATGCGATACTCCCGCGCCTGTTTTGTACCGACGGCACGCCAGTGCCCAGAAAGCCTATACATGACCTCATCCGATATCGACACATCTCTCGCAGCCAGCCTGACAACGGCCGGATCAACTGCCTATTCCAAGGGTAAAAAGCTGGACCGGACATTCACCACCGCTCCGATGATGGACTGGTCCGATCGCCATTGCCGCTACTTCTGGCGTCAGCTGACCCGTAACGCCGTTCTGTATACCGAGATGGTGACCACCGGTGCCATTGTGTACGGCAATCGCGAACGTTATCTGGAATATCACGATATTGAGCACCCGATTGCCCTGCAGTTGGGTGGCAGTGACCCACAGGCATTGGCGCAGTGTGCGACCTACGCCGAGCAATGGGGTTATGACGAGGCCAACCTCAACGTTGGCTGTCCAAGTGACCGGGTGCAGAACAACATGATTGGTGCCTGCCTGATGGCACATCCGCAACTGGTCGCCGACTGCGTCAAGGCCATGCGGGATGCCTGCAGCATTGATGTGACGGTGAAACACCGGATTGGCATTGATGATCAGGACAGTTATGAACAGATGCGCGATTTTGTTGGCACCGTTGCGGACGCTGGCTGCGAGGTATTCATTGTGCACGCTCGCAAGGCCATCCTGCAGGGCTTGTCGCCGAAGGAAAACCGCGAAATTCCGCCGTTGAAGTACGACTTTGTGTACCGTCTGAAGCAGGAATTTCCTCATCTGGAAATCCTTATTAACGGCGGCCTGAACAACCATGAGCAGATGCAGGAGTGCCTGCAACACGTAGACGGCGTGATGGTAGGTCGCGAGGCCTATCACAACCCGGCATTACTGGCGGAGGTTGATCAGCTGTATTACGGCGCTGAACCACGGGAAGCCGACAAGGCGGCGATTATTCGTAGCCTGTACCCGTACATTGAAGAACAATGTGGGCGCGGTGCACCACTGCATCACATCAGCCGCCATACACTGGGCTTCTTCCATGGCCAGAACGGTGCCCGCCTGTACCGTCGTCACATCAGCGAAAACGCCCACCGCCGCAATGCTGGTCCGGAAATCATGGAGCAGGCACTGCAGCTGATGGGTTATTAAAAACACCCTTCAACCGACAGAACTCCAAGGGCGGAATCACTCGCCCTTTGTTCGAGCCAGCATCCAGCAACACGGCTGATCTGCTTGCCCTCCGATGTCATGGCGGCGAACAGATCAGCGACTGACGACTTACTTTTTCGCCAGCGCAGCACGTGCATCGTCGATGCCACCGAGGTTACGAACCTTGGTGTAACCGAGGAATTCCAGCTTGTTTTTGGCGATATCGGCGCGACGACCAGAACGGCAATACAGCAGAATTTCATCCGACGTCGACAGCCCCAGCATACCAATCTGCTCGGAAATCTTGTCTACCGGCAAATTGGCAGCGCCTTCCAGATGAGCCTTTTCAAACTCACCCGCAGTGCGTACATCAATCAGCACTTTAGGGCCAGCCATCGCCATCATCGGCAAGCTCAGTAACGCAATCAGTATCCACTTCATATTCGATTCTCCTTATTCCGATTCATCACAATTCCAGGCAAACAGCCGATGCATTTCAACCAAAGGTCCCTGAATAATAGGTACGGGTTGTTCCTGCTGTTTTACGAATAACGAAAGAATAACGTCCTGATGCGACCGATATTTGACGCTGAGCAAGGGATAGGACAATCTAGGAGAAGGAACTCTAACAAAGAAATAGATCAGGATTGCACATGACAAAGCTGGACGCACTTCGTGCTATGACCGTAGTAGTTGCCGATACCGGTGACATTGAAGCCATTCGCCGCCACCAGCCCCAGGACGCGACCACCAACCCGTCGCTGATCCTGAAAGCCGCCAGTCTGCCTGCCTATCAGCCGATGCTGACCCAAGCCATTGAGTGGGCCCGTAACACCAAAAATGGTGAATCCCTGGCCGCTAACGCTGCAGATAAGCTGGCCGTAATGATCGGTTGTGAAATTCTCACCATGATCCCGGGCCTGATTTCCACCGAAGTGGACGCCCGTATGTCATTTGATACCGACGCAACTCTGGCCAAGGCGCGCAAACTGATCGCCATGTACCAGGAAGCCGGCGTTGGCAAAGACCGCATCCTGATCAAGATTGCTTCTACCTGGGAAGGCATTCAGGCCGCGCGTCAGCTCGAATCCGAAGGTATCCGTTGCAACCTGACCCTGCTGTTCAGCTTTGCCCAGGCGGTTGCCTGCGCCGAAGCCGGTGTTACCCTGATTTCGCCATTTGTAGGCCGTATTCTGGACTGGTACAAATCCAATCAGCCAGGCCCCGATTACTCAGGCGCCAACGACCCTGGCGTACAATCCGTAAGCCGCATCTACAATTACTACAAGCAGCATGACTACAACACCGTCGTAATGGGAGCCAGCTTCCGTAATACCGGCGAGATCGAACAGCTCGCAGGCTGCGACAAACTCACCATCAGCCCGGACCTGCTGGCACAACTGGCGGACGACAAGGATGAACTGGCGCGCCTGTTGAGTGTCGAAACTGCACATTCCGATATTCCGAAACTGTCCATGAACGAAGCTGAATTCCGTTGGGCCATGAACGAAGATGCCATGGCAACCGACAAGCTGGCCGATGGTATTCGCCGCTTCGCCCAGGACCAGAACACACTGGAGCGCACGCTCAGCGAACTGGCATGATTGCACGACTGTTCAAACAATTGCTGGACGGCGTAACCGCCGCTCCAGCCAGCAAACACACCACAGACCTCGCCGCTGCCAGCCTGCTGGTTGAAGTCATGCGTGCCGATCTTTCGATTGATGATAGTGAACGCCAAGCGATGCGAGACGTCCTTGCCAACCTATTCACTTCACTTACACCGGACAATGTGGAAGAACTGATTCGGCAGGCCGAAACCACCGCCGCCGACGCCAATGACCTTTATCAGTTCACCGAACTGGTGCACCAGCACTTCAGCGAAACACAGAAATTTGAATTGCTGACCGGTTTGTGGCAGGTCGCATGGGCCAGCAACGGCCTGGACCGTTATGAAGAACACATCATTCGCCGTATATCCGAGCTGCTGTACATTCCGCACAGCGAATTTATACGCGCCAAACTGAAGGCTCGCCCCAACTCGTGATTACCGAACTGATCGACGCGTTTGATGACCTCCAGCATCAGCTTCACCAGCTGGCGCAGCATCTGACGACATCCCAGCCTGCTCACTGGATTCCACTCAATCCAACCGAAGAACAGATGTGTGGCCCGCTCGATTTTGCCTGCGAGTTGCTGTGCGACCTCTGGTATCGTGGCCATCAGGATGGGCGGGAAACCCGCTCCCGCCATGGCTTGATCCAGGCCGACAGTCGCTGCATCGAACTGATTCATGGCATCAACGCCGCCAAGGATCACTTCCGGGCGCTGGTACAGCAGGAAAAACAGGACCTTCCCACCTGGAAGAACAGCCTGCAGCAGCTCACCGAACGACCGTCAGATCTGCGCGACAAACTATCCCTGACCGGCTTGAGCCGAATTCACCTGAAGCAATGTTTCCGGCATATCCCGATTCTTGAGCAGGCACCCGTGCGTGTTGGCTTCAGCTGGTATGTCAACGGCCGCTCGATCCGCAAGCTGACTCTCGCCGAAGCGGAAGCAATGCTGCTTGATCTGGGCGAAGACAAGGCCCACATCCAGATTCAACTGGAAAAACTCGGAATGTTACCTCCCGGCACCCTGCTCGCCCGCATCCAGAACCAGGCCCCCGTGGTACGGGCCAATCTGGTGTTTGGTCAACCCGGTGCAGAAACCCGCAAGGCCATGAACGTTGCATTGCCACTGTTCATCGCCGGTGACAATGGCATTCTGCCGCAGCACAACCGCATCAGCCCGGAACCACCACCAGGACGCACCCGTCAGGCCCGTGGTGATCAGCGCATCAGTGATGAGCCGTATCTGCCCAGTCTGCGTGCTTATACCTATAGGGCTGACAACTAAGCAACTCCGACTTCATACCGGCCAGTAACCGCAATGATGGTACTGGTCGTGTTATTATTCAGCCCAATTCCAGGCAGCAAAGAATTCCCATGACTACATTCGTCAGCTTTAACATCAACGGCCTGCGCGCCCGTCCTCACCAGCTCGAAGCCCTGCGTGACCAACTGGCTCCTGACATTATTGGTCTGCAGGAAACCAAGGTTCACGACGAACAATTCCCGCTCGCTGATGTGCAGGCTCTGGGTTACCACGTCGAATTTTTTGGTCAAAAGAGTCACTACGGTGTTGCGCTGCTGAGCCTGGAAGCCCCTGTTGCGGTCGTTAAAGGCTGGCCATGGGACGATGAAGAAGCCCAGAAACGTCTGATCCACGGCACCTACCGCATGGGTGATGAACTGGTGCACGTTCTGAACGGTTATTTTCCACAGGGCGAAAGTCGCGACCACGAAACCAAGTTTCCGGCCAAACAGAAGTTCTATGCAGATCTGCTGCGTTATCTGAACGAAACCTTCACGCCTGCCGACAACGTCATCGTGATGGGAGATATGAACATCTCTCCGGAAGATACCGACATTGGCATTGGTGATGCCAACGCCAAACGCTGGTTGAAGACCGGCAAATGTTCCTTCCTGCCGGAAGAGCGCGAGTGGTACCAGAAATTATTGGGCTGGGGCCTGAGCGACAGTTACCGCAAACATTATCCAGACAGCCAGGAGCAATTCAGCTGGTTTGATTACCGCTCACGTGGATTTGAAGATGATCCGAAGCGCGGTCTGCGTATCGACCACATTCTGATGACCGCTCCACTGCTGGCACGCTGCGAAGCAGCGGGTATCAGCTACGATATTCGCGGTATGGAAAAACCCTCCGACCACGCTCCTATCTGGTCCCGGGTGGTCTGATTCGGCACCTGCCAAACCAGAATTGGCGCCCTGAAAACAAAAACTGGCTGATCCTTGCGGAGCAGCCAGTTTGGTAACAAACGATCTGACCTGTCTGAGAACGCCTGAACGATCAGGCCATTGCCATTTGCAGGCGACGACGGCGCCAGAAACTGAACGGGATATACGCCGCAATCCCGATCGACACACCAACTGCATTCGCAATCATATCACCCAACGACATATCACGACCCGGCACAAACGACTGGCCGTATTCCATACAAGCACCCAACGCCAGCGCGAACATAATAAATAGCAACTTGAAGCGCAGCGCCCGGAAGTTATTCAGACCAACCACCGTAACACTCATATAGGCCAGACCATGGGCGAGCTTGTCGGAACCGGCGATGGTGGCACCACCATTGGGTTCCAGCGATTTCCAAACCACGGCAATTATCAAAGCGGCCAGCGTCACCCGCAACAACAAGACCAATGCGGTACGCTGGGAGGCAATCCGGGACATCACACAGTTAACTGAACTCAACATAATCCCACCCAAACAAAAACGGCGGCCTTTGGCCGCCGTGCATTCTGCATCAGAAATCGACCGCCGTCAGCCCGATTCTCTCTGCAATTGCCTGACTGTTGCGCGGCGCAATAACCGCCTTGCTACCAGCCTGACCTCGCAGATATTGATCAGCCACACGCTGCACATCGCTCCAGCGCGTTACCAGCAGACGCTCACGGAATTGCTGACGCAATTCGCGGGTGCGACCACCCCGCTCCATATGGAATACCTGCTTGGCTTCACCAGCAGGAGAACCCGGACGATCCATTCCACCGATCAGGCCAAGGATAGCCTGTTCGACCAGCTCATCACCTTCTTCACGTTCCAGCACCCAGTCAATCGACGCAGCAAAGTCGTCAAAGGTGCCTTCTACCCGAGGATCGCGGTAGGAGTAGAACTTGAAGCAGGCTTGAGAAGAATCGTGAGTAGCACCCGCGCCATACGCACCACCTTTCTCACGAATCGCGGTATGCAGGAAGCCGTTACGCAACACACCACCCAATACTGACAAGGCTGGTGCATCCGGGTGATCCATGGTCACTGTAGGCAGCGCCCAGGCGCAAAAGTTCACCTGGGAATCCACCATCCACCAGCTTCCGGCATCCTGCATTTGCCACTGCAGAGGGCGAGCAGTATTGGCGCTATCCGGTGTCCACAGACCGGCAACCGCCTGCAGATGCGCCAGACGATGGGCGTCATCGTGCACCAGCAGCGCTTCACCCGGGGTCTTCAGAATCTTGCTGTACATGGCTCCCAGAGCGGCACTGAGACTGGCGCCATCATCGGCCTGAGCCGCTTTCAGACGTTGTTTCAGAGCGACCAACTGTGGCATACCTGACAGTGCGTTGGAAATATTGGCAGCCGGGTTCAGGGACGCTGCGGCGGCGGCCATCGCCAGACTGTGGCCGGAACCGGTTACACCGGATTCCTTGCGTGATTTCATATGAGTCAACAGATCCAGCAGACGCTCGTTTTCATCGAAACGGGCGGTCTGCCAGGTTTCCTGCATCAAACCACTGAAGTCACCGGCCTTGCTGCCAAGCGCCTTGCCACTCATCACCAGGTAACCTTGCAGCTGCTCACAGTTGCTGACACCGCTACGAATGGTGGAATAGGTGCTGAGGCTGCCCACCAGCGAAGTCTGCTTCTGTTGCTGATCAAGGTAATCATTGCCACCCGCACCCACTTCGGTCCAGGCGTTGGTGAACAATGGCAGCCAGCTGATTTCTTCAGCCGACAGGGTTGGCAGATCCAGCATCAGTTGCTGGTAAATAATACCGTTGGTACCGGCCACATAGTCGGTCACCGGCAGACCGTCGCTATTGCGAGCGGTCGGATGGACGTAGGCGATTTCCGGCTTCACATCGGCCAGAGTCACCTGCGGCAGAATGCCCGGATCGTCATGATCAGCCTGACGCTCTTGCAGGGCTTCGGCCTGTGTACGAATTTCAGCAAGCTGCTCTTCACTCAGCGATGCACGAATATCCGCCAGACGCTGTTCTTCCAGCCGTTTGGCTTCAGCATTCAGGCCGCTATCCGGCACCAGACTGTAACGCACACGGTGACGGTTATTCAGCAGCAGACGGGTAACGGCTTCCTGAATAAAACCAGGCTGACTGGCCTTGGCACGCAGACGCGCCAGCGCAGGTTCAAGGTTCAGCATGGCAACCGGATCACCATAGTGAGTCGCGGCTGGCAGAGCATTAAAGATCAGTTGCAGGCCATATGGGTAATGGTCGCCGCCAATTTCACGCTGATGTAATTCAAGCTGGTGCAGAGCCGACTCAACCACCGAAGGATCAACACCCTTCTTCGCCACCTCACCCAGAGTATCCAGCACCAGTTGCTCCAGAGCCGCGGCATGCTCAGGCTCACTGCCTTCAATGCCACAGATAAAGCTCATTTCGCGATTGGATTCTTCCAGACCACACAGCGGTGATGGTGAACCACCCAGCTCGGTCTGCTCCAGTGCCTTGCGCAGTGGCGAAGCACTGTTATCCAGCAACACCTGACTCAGCAGCTGGGCTTCCAGCTGGGCATCGAGATCGGTGGAGAAACCCAACAGCCAACCCACCACATGGTGAGTACGGGCACTGAGGTCATCACCATCAACGCCGTACTGTTCCTGAATGGCAACCGGCGCCGGATAACGACGCTCAGCCGGAACACTCCAGCTCTGGTTCTGACGCTCAAAACGGCTCAGCACCTGGAATTCCAGCTTGTCTTGCAGCTCAGCAACGTCGAGATTACCGAAGGTCATAAACACCGCGTTGCTCGGGTGGTAATGACTGCGGTAGAACTTCAGCAACTGGTCGTAGCTCAGGCGGGTAATTTCCGCTGGCTCACCGCCACTGTTGTAATGGTAAGTAGTTGTCGGGAACAGATAGGAGCTCACCCCCTGCCACAACTGAGACACAGGTGACGACATCGCACCTTTCATCTCGTTGTACACAACGCCCTTGAAAACCAGAGGTGACTGCGGATCATCCGGGTTTTCGAACTCCAGACGATGACCTTCCTGGGCGAAGTCGAGCGGATGCAGACGCGAGAAAAACACCGCATCAAGATAAACATCCAGCAGGTTGTTGAAGTCCTTGCTGTTCTGCGATGCAAACGGGTAAGCAGTCCAGTCACTGCTGGTCATGGCGTTCATGAAGGTGTTCAGAGAACGACGCGTCATCATGAAGAACGGATCGCGTACCGGATACTTCTCAGAACCACACAGCACCGTATGCTCGAGAATGTGGGCGACACCGGTGGAGTCCTTGGGCATGGTGCGCACGGCAACCATAAAGGCTTTTTCGTCGTGATCGCAGGCCAGGTGGTAATGCACGGCGCCAGTAGCAATGTGTTCGTAGTGCTGAACCTCAAGGTTGAGCGACTCAACCGGGGTAGCACCAATGTAGCGAAATGCAGATGAATTCGACATAAACCTGACCTATATACAACTCGGGCATCACCAGCAGGCAATGCGATACAGAAAACCGGCCCGCCAATCACACAGGCCACCGGGGCTGCCGCAACAGCCCAGCAGAATCTTTTACATGGTATGGGTAAGACGATCGGACTTCAGCGCACCAGCCAGATGTGTCTCGATGCGGTCACGCGCCAGCGAACTGTCGGGACTGAACTGCACACCAATACCAGCGGCCTTGTTACCTTGAGCTCCTGCTGGCGTCAGCCACACAACCTTGCCCGCCACGGGCAACTTTTCGGCATCGTCCAGCAACTGCAACAACAGGAATACTTCATCGCCCAGCTGATAAGGCTTGCTGGTCGGGATAAACAAACCACCGTCCCTGATAAAAGGCATATAGGCTGCGTACAAAACGGCCTTGTCCTTGATGGTGAGCGTCAGAATACCGCTACGACCCATATTTGCCATTAACGTCTCCCTTGGGTTATCAGACTTCGCCAGTCAATCAGCAACGATTCCACCAGCAGCTGGCGATTAAAGTGGCCAGCACCACCTTGCACTTGTGCGAGAACTTCTGCCAATCGTGACTGCAAGGCTAACAGTTTTGTTCTATCCAGAGTAGCGCCCCCCAAACGGGCTGGCACGTCCGGATCGAGCAACTGACTGTTGCTGGCACCACATGCGGCACGCAGCAAATCCGCAGCCACACGGTTCATCCACCATACCAGCGGCTCCAATTCGATGGTTTTCCAGTGTCCCAGCGCCAGATCCAGACGTGTACGGCCATCACACCATGTCGCCAACTCTTCCAGCCAACGTCGGTGTTGGGCATGTCCATCGTCCTCCAGCCAGGCATTTGCTGCCAGCGGCGCACCCTGATTGTGACGCAAGGCATCTGCCGCCTGATCCGCAGAGCGCCCTTGTTGCTGCAACCAGGCCATGGCCTCGGCATGTGCAGGAACGGGCAAAACCACGCGCTGGCAGCGACTGCGAATCGTCGGCAACACAGAACCAAAACGCTCGGATTCCAGCAGGATAAAACTTTCGCCCGGCGGTTCTTCGAGCGTCTTGAGCAGCGCATTGGCAGCATTGTGATTCAGAACTTCGGCCGGACGCAGAATAACCACCTGGCAACGGCTGATTTGTGGAGTCTGACTGAGGAATTCATTGAGCTGGCGAACACTGTCGATACGAATCTGACGACCACCGTCTTCCGGCGTCACCAGCATAAAATCGGGATGATTACCTGCAGCCCAAAGCTGGCAACTGTGGCAACGTTCACAAGCCAGTGATTGGCGATCACGCTCACTGCACAACAACCAGCGTGCCAGCATCAGGCTCATCACCTGCTTGCCAACACCGCGAGGCCCGGTAAACATCAAGGCGTGAGGCAAACCACCCTGCTGGTGACGCCTGCCAAGATCACTCCACACCCCCTGTTGCCAGGGGTACAACGACATGTCGGTCATGACGCCAGCAAACGCTCCAATTCAGACTGCAAACGGCTTTGCACCAGATCCAGCGACTGAGTTGCATCAATGGTCACAAAGTGCGGATTGGTTGCCGCCAGCGCCTGAAAACCTTCCCGTACACGCTCGAAGAAAGCCAGCTGCTCACGTTCAAAACGATCGGTTTCTTCACCCAGCGCCGCACCGCGACCACGCGCCCGCGCCATACCAACCTCAACAGGGGTATCCAGCAGGAACGTCCGGTCGGGTGCCAGATCCCCATGAGTCATGTTTTTCAGCGTGGCAATCTGTTCGAGATCAAGACCGCGCCCAAAGCCCTGATAAGCGATGGTCGAGTCAGTAAACCGGTCACACAGCACCCAACAACCCGACTGCAGTGCCGGACGTATCACCCGGTTCACATGCTGGGCACGAGCGGCAAACATCAGCAGCAGTTCGGCCAGCGGGTCCATACTTTCGGAATGATTGGCCTTCAATAAACGCGAGCGGATCAGCTCGGCAATCGGCGTACCGCCCGGCTCGCGGGTCAGCAGTACTTCCTGACCTCGGGCGCTGAGCCAGTCGGCGCAGAACTGGATATTGGTGCTTTTGCCAGCACCTTCTCCGCCCTCAAAGGTAATAAAACGACCAGAATAATGTTTGCTCACTGACTGGCCTCCTTTGCCGGAGTTGAACGATAGGCTTTTGAACGATTACGAATCTGGTATTCGTTAACGGCCGCGTTATGAGCATCCAGCGTTGCCGAGAACACATGAGAACCGTCACCACGCGCCACAAAAAACAGGTTATTGCCATCCGCCGGATGCAGGGCTGCATCAATCGCGGCACGCCCGGCCATGGCAATTGGCGTTGGTGGCAAGGCCTTGATGCGATAGGTGTTGTAAGGGTTATTTTCGTCTTGCAAATGGCTTCGACGTAAATCACCGGCATAGGTACTGCCAAGACCGTAAATCACCGTCGGATCCGTTTCCAGACGCATTCCTTTCTGCAGGCGGCGCACAAACACACCGGCAATTTGTGGACGTTCAGACGCCAGCGAGGTTTCTTTCTCAACAATCGACGCCATGATCAGCGCCTCATACGGAGTCTGGTACGGCAGATTCTGGGCACGTTTCTCCCATGCATCCTGCAGCTGGGTTTGCATCATGCGATAAGACTGACGAATGATTGCCGAGGCACGCTCCCCACCCTGATAAACATAGGTGTCCGGGAACAGCATACCTTCAACATTTCCCTCCAGACCAAGCAACTGAGCGATGCTGGCGGGTGTCAGTGGATCGATATCCTGCTTCAGGCGCGGTGCAGTACGAATGGCTTCAATCGCATCGGTCAGGCGAGTGCCTTCAATAAAACGCACCTTGTAGGTAAGTGGCCTGGCGGCTTCCAGCCAGTCCAGAAACGCCGGGCCATCCAGTCCGGTCGGCACCATATATTCACCAGCCCGTAACGTCCCTTTTTTGAGAACCCGCGCCTGCATACGCAACAGCGCCGCTGATGGCAACCAGCCTTGTGCCTCCCATTCTGATGATTTGCTACGCAGGGTATCGCCCTGACCAACTTCAATCAGCACTTCCTGGGTGTTCTTCATCGGCAAGCTCCAGAGCGCCGACAACAAGGCCGCCAGAATCACCAGCAGTACAATCAGAGATGCGAACAGTTTTTTCAAAAGCATGCTTCCAGTTCAGATTGCAGGGCCCGCAATTCCGCCAAAGCGGCGGGCGCCTGTGACAAAGACTGCCCATCCAGGGCAGCAATGGGTACCAGCCCGTTAAGGGCGTTACTCATAAACACCAGATCGGCCTGATACAGCTCATCCAAGCGAGCTTCTGTTTCCAGTATGGACCGTTGTGCAGATAACCAGCGACGAATAACACCGTTAACACCGGCTTTAGCCAGCGACGGCGTAAAAATCGTTCCGTTTTTTATCCAGTAAAGATTGGACATACAGCCTTCGACCAGCAAATCATCCTGATCCAGCATCAAACTCTCATCCCAGCCCGGCTGAAACGCCTGCCGCGCCAGAACCTGTTCGAGTCGATTCAGATGTTTGAGGCCTGCCAGCAATGGCTGATTGCCGAGACGCACAGGATTCACACCTGTTACCAAACCCTCTGGCTTGCTCTTCCATCGCCATTCAGGGGACGTAAAGAACTGCCACTGCAGGTTCACCGCCGGAATAGCAGGAATGGCATAACCGCGCGCCGCTTCTCCACGAGTAAGCAGCAGTTTGACGCCAGTAGCGCCGTCAGGAATGGAAAGCTGCTGCCAGGAAAGGATTACCTGATCCAGCACTTGCGAGGGGAAGTAAAGACGTTGCAGACCTTGCTGCAAACGTTCGAAATGATACTCCCGTAGTGGCATTCCACCGCGGGAGTCGAGGCGAATGGTCTCGAACAGACCATCACCGTACTGCAAACCCCGATCCAGAGCAGGCCAGTGGTCAGCCCACTGCCCTGCCAGCTGGCATATCACACTGCTCATCGATCAGGCTTCGAAACGACGGAACAACAGACTGCCGTTGGTACCACCAAAACCGAAGGAGTTGGACAGTGCCACTTTGACATCGGCTTTACGAGCTGTGTGTGGAACGTAGTCCAGATCACAACCCTCGTCCGGATTGTCGAGGTTAATGGTTGGAGGAATGATGCCGTTCTGAATGGTCAGAACCGTAATCATGGCCTCAATCGCGCCTGCCGCACCCAACAGGTGACCCGTCATCGACTTGGTGGATGACACCGCCACTTTATAGGCGTGCTCACCAAACAGAGACTTGATCGCTTTGGTTTCGGCAATGTCGCCGACCTGGGTAGAGGTACCGTGAGCATTGATGTAATCAACCTCTTGCGGTTGCACCTTGCCATCCGCCAGCGCATTGGCCATAGCGGCACGGGCGCCAGAACCGTCTTCCGGTGGGCTGGTCACGTGGAACGCATCGTCACTCATACCCAGACCGATCAGTTCGGCGTAAATATGAGCTCCGCGTGCCTGTGCATGCTCCAGAGATTCCAGAACCAGCATGGCAGCGCCATCACTCAGTACAAAGCCGTCACGATCCTTGTCCCATGGACGACTGGCCTTCTGAGGCTCGTCATTACGGGTACTCATGGCACGAGCGGCCGCAAAGCCTGCCATACCCAGTGGCGAGGACGATGCCTCGGCACCACCAGCGATCATCACATCAGCATCGCCGTAAGCGATGGTGCGGGCCGCCATACCAATATTATGAGTACCGGTAGTACAAGCCGTGGTGATCGCGAAGTTCGGGCCACGCAGACCAAATTTGATAGCGATATTACCAGCCGCCATATTGATAACAGCCGCCGGCACCAGGAATGGTGATACCCGACGCGGACCGCTCTTTTGCAGCTGGACATGATTTTGTTCGATGGTGTTCAGGCCACCAATACCAGACCCTACTGCCACCCCGAAACGGTCACGATTCACGTCATCCGGGAAGGCCGCATCTGCAAGCGCCTGATGCGCAGCCACCAGTGCAAACTGGAGGAACTGGTCGAGCTTGCGAGCCTCTTTTTCGGTCATGACGCTGGTAACGTCGAAGTCTTTGACAGTGCCGACTATCTGTGTGGAATAACTGCTGGCGTCGAAATGGGTAATCGGGCCAATACCTGATTTCCCTTCACACAGCGCCTGCCAGGTTGAAGCGACGTCCAGGCCCAGCGGGTTCACTGTTCCCAGACCGGTAACCACCACCCGTCTTTTACTCATCACTGTTTTGGTTTCCCTGTTTCAGACATAAAAAAAGCCGCGTCCGAAGAGGCGGCTTTCAGACGTCGCGATTATTACAGATTCGCAACGATGTAGTCGATTGCTTCCTGAACAGTAGTCAGCTTCTCGGCATCTTCGTCTGGGATTTCGGTTTCGAATTCTTCTTCCAGAGCCATTACCAGCTCAACGGTGTCCAGAGAGTCAGCGCCCAGGTCGTCTACGAAAGAGGAAGAGGCTTTAACGTCTTCTTCTTTAACACCCAGCTGCTCACATACAATCTTCTTTACGCGTTCTTCGATGTTGCTCATGGTATTTCCTACTGTTTCAGTGTTTCTTAAGGCCAGAACGACCTTAACCCATATTCATGCCGCCATTCACATGAATGGTCTGGCCTGTAATGTACTTGGCATCGCTGCTGGCCAAAAAGGCTACCGCGGCGGCGATTTCTTCTGCCTGACCGAGGCGCTTGCATGGAACGGTCGCTAGAATGGCTTCTTTTTGCGCTTCAGGCAAGACGTCAGTCATGTCAGTTTTAATAAAACCCGGTGCAACGCAATTCACAGTGATATTGCGACTGGCTACTTCCTGAGCGAGGGAACGGGTAAAACCTTCCAGACCCGCTTTGGCAGCAGCATAGTTGGCCTGACCGGCATTACCGGTAGTACCAATAATGGAACTTACGTTCACAATGGCACCAGACTTCTGCTTCAGCATTGGCTTGACCATTGCCTTGCAAACACGGAACACACCACTCAGGTTGGTGTTGATCACGGCTTCCCATTCCTCATCACTCATACGCAGGAACAGGTTGTCACGGGTGATACCGGCGTTGTTAACCACAACTTCCGGAGTACCGTGCTGATCCAGAAACGCTTTCAGCGCTTCAGCAGTCTGAGCGGCATCCGCAATATTCAGAACGATGCCATCGTTGGCTGGATCAATCGCCTGCAGGGCTTCACGAATGGCGGCAGCGCCAGATTCGCTGGTCGCAGTACCAATTACCTTGTGACCAGTGCGAGCCAGGCGCTCAGCAACGGCACGACCGATACCACGAGAAGCTCCGGTTACCAGAGCCAGTACTTTATCTGTCATATTACTGTCCTTGAATCAGGGCAACGACCTCATTGAGGCTGGCAACATCGCCAGTACCCAGAGTGGTCAGGTTTTTATCGATACGCTTGTTCAGACCAGCCAGAACCTTGCCAGGACCAAACTCAATCGCTACTTCAGCCTTGCCACGCACCGCTTCAACAGCACCCGTCCAGTTAACCGGGCTGTAGAGTTGTGCCAGCAGCTTCTCCTGCACTTCCGCCAGGGGAGCAATCGCGTTATCAACGTTGTGAAACACCGGAAACACCGGTGCACGCCAGTTCACAGCAGCCAGAGCTTCGGCGAAGTTACCAGCTGCGGCTTTCATCAGGCTGGAGTGGAATGGACCACTGACCGCCAAAGGCAGCGCACGCTTGGCACCAGCCGCTTTGGCCAGCTCACATGCTTTTTCGATACCGGCCATAGTGCCAGCAATAACGATCTGACCTGGAGCATTGAAGTTGGCAGGCTCAACCACACCCGCAGCTGCGGTTGCATCGGCACACACCTGACGCAGCGCGTCTTCTTCCAGACCCAGAATCGCCGCCATACCGCCTTCACCGGCAGGCACAGCCTTGTCCATCAGCTGACCACGTTTGCGTACCAGACGCACCGCATCAGCAAAATCAATCGCATCAGCCGCCACCAGAGCGGAGTATTCGCCCAGGGAGTGACCAGCACCGGCAACAATCTGAAGTGCCGGGCACAGGGAACGAACCAGACGCAGCAGCGCGACACTGGAAGTCAGCAGCACTGGCTGGGCGTTGTAAGTCAGATTCAGGGTTTCGGCAGGACCGTTCTGGGTCAGAGCCCACAGGTCTTCACCGATCGCTTCGGACGCTTCCGCAAAGGTTTCACCAATCAGGCTGTATTCCTGAGCCAGATCCGCCAGCATACCCACCTGCTGGGCACCCTGACCAGGGAACATCGCAATTACTTGTGTCATCTGCTTCATCCGCTGCTTTAAGTATTCTTGTTGCCAACCATTCAGTCCGGAACATCACCGGAGTCTCGCATTACTCTGCTGCCTGCAACAGAAGGCGGCGCAATAGTAGGGGCGTCCGGGCATCCAGTAAACACCAGAGCGGCAACATTTTATTGAAATTGTTTCAGGCAATCACCCCTTGAGCATGGGAAATCTGCTCAATTAGTGAAGACCTGTCATGATTTTGCACCTGACGGAGCAAATATTGCAGTGCGTATTCATAGGTTGAAACGTCGGACTTGCCGTGTGTTTTGACCACGACACCATCCACTCCCAGCAACAATGCGCCACCGTGACGGGACGGTGCAATCTGCCGATGCACCCGCCGGAACATACGTCGCCAGAATGGTAACAACAACCGCAAACCCCAGTGTGAACGCAGTTCTTCACGCAACATCCAGGTCAACCACTCGGTCAGACCTTCACTGGTTTTTAACGCAACGTTACCCGTAAACCCGTCACACACCATCACATCCAGCTCGCCCCGATAGAGATCATCCCCCTCGAAGAAGCCAGCGTAATTCTCGGGCATACACTTGCCCAACACTTGATGCGCACCGCGAATTTCGTCCGTGCCCTTGCCAGACTCATGCCCAACATTCAAAAGCCCCACCGACGGCACTTCAGTACCCATGGAGCGACACCAGGCAACACCCAGCACGGCAAACTGCACCAGATTACAGGTGGTTGCACTCAGAGTGGCACCGAGATCCAGCATCAACAAGGGACGTCCGCGAGTAGGAATACGGGTTGCCAGCGCTGGTCGATCAATACCAGGCAGAACCCCGAGAAGATGACGGGAAAGAATCATCAGAGCACCCGTACTGCCAACCGACAGCACACCCTGACATTCACCGCGTCGACAGGCATCAATCGCCTGGAACATCGAAGAATCCTCACGATGGCGCAAAACCACCATGGGCTTTTCATCAGCAGCAATACTCTGACCACAAACCACAACGCGAAAGCGGGGAGCAAATCGCTGCAGTGTCTGTTCGGCTTCGTCCCGCCAGTCCGGCTCTACAAACAGATGAATTCCAACGTCCTTCTGTTTGCGCAGCAGCTTTTCAATGGCCCTGAACGCAGCGCGGGGACCTAAGTCCCCGCCCATAGCATCAACCGCAATGGTCAACATATCAGTTGTTGCCGGTCTCCACGACCTTCTTACCACGGTAGAAACCGTCAGCAGTCACGTGGTGACGACGGTGAGTTTCACCGGAAGTTGGATCGGTAGCCAGTGCCATTGCACCAGTGTCCAGTGCGTCATGGGAACGACGCATACCACGTCTGGAACGGGTTGATTTGTTTTGTTGAACCGCCATGATTGGCTCCTACGCTATTTCTGTTTGAGCTGTGCAAGAACGTCAAACGGATTAGGCCGCTTTTCGTTACCAGGTTTGTTCTCCGGCTCGGGCTGGCGCATCTGGCATTCCGATGCCTCGTGAGTCGGAAACATCGGAAGTGCAAGAAGCACCTCATCTTCAATTACCGACCAGAGATCCAGAATACCATTCTCGTCAACCTCCACCGGCTCAAGACGTCGAGGCAACTGCTTTGCCTGCTCGTCATTGAAAACCAGACCCAGTGAAAACTGACTTTCAACCCGGACTTCCACTGGTTCCAGACAACGCTGGCAAACCATGGAAACGCGGGTGCTGCAACTACCCTTCAACACTCTGTGACGCTCTTCGTCCCTATCAAACGACAACACACAGCTTACCGGTGCCAAGCACCGATCAACTGCATCATTCAATCGGGAGAGTACAGATGAGTCGATTTGAGCAGAAAATTGTTGATTGTTTTCAACGAGTTTCGGCCCATCGACGCGATGGGGTAATTGCGCCTCTGCCATAGTGCGCGACATCATAGAGAGCGATCGCCCCGCTGTCAAAAATATTTGGAAAAAACACCGTCGATCAGCCACATAGCCAATCGACGGCACAGTATACGACAAACTCAGCGCAATTGCAGAGATTGCTCAGTCAGCATGGTGGCAACACCACGACCAAAGCTTGCCCCAAGACGCCCAACCAACTCTTCCCAAGGCGCTTTCTGGCGAGTGAAGTTCACCAACTCCTCAGTACCGAGACGCTCACGAGCCACACTGCTGGAGCTACCCAGACCATCAATCAGACCCAGCTCCAGCGCTTGCTCACCAGACCACACCAAGCCCGAGAACATGTCCGAAGTTTCGTGCAGACGCTCTCCACGCCCCTTACGCACCTGCTCGATAAACTGCTTGTGAGTCACATCCAGCACACCCTCCCAAAATTCGCGCTCTTCTGGCTTTTCAGGCTGGAACGGATCCAGGAACCCCTTGTGCGCACCAGAGGTGTAGCTACGACGTTCAACACCCACCTTATCCATCACACCCACAAAACCAAAGCCGGAACCGACGACACCAATAGACCCAACCAGACTGGCCTTGTCAGCGTAAATTTCATCGGCCGCCGCCGCAATGTAGTAAGCACCGGAAGCACCGAGATCCATAATCACGGCGTAGACAGGAAAATCCGGACGAGTCGCTTTCAGTCGACGAATTTCGTCATACACATAACCCGCCTGCACCGGACTGCCACCAGGCGAGTTAATGCGCAAAATCAGACCTTTGGCATCCGGCTCTTCGAACGCATCCCGAATCGCACCAATGAGCGCATCCGCATTGGCATCCTGATCCGCCGCAATGGTGCCTTTCACCTCGACCACCGCCGCAAAACCACCCTCAGGCAACATACCTTCGGCGTTCTCGATTGGCGTGCGAAACATCCACAACAACGCGAACAGATAAATAAACGTCAGAGCACGAAAAAACACACCCCAACGACGCGAGCGACGCTGCTCTTTTTGCAGGTCACCCAGCATCTTTTCGATCAGATGCCATTCCTTGCTGCTATCTTCCGGACGATTCATGTATCAGCCCCACTTCCATTAATATGAGAGAAAATCCAGTTTTCCAGCTCGGTAATACTGTGACACAGCACCTTAGGCCCAGATGCCAGCAGCACCTCGTCCTCATGCGCACCATGTCCCATCGCTACCGAATCAACACCGGCAGCCCGAGCCATATCAAGATCATACGTAGTGTCGCCTACCATCAGCGCCCGACCAGCCGGGATACTCAGTTGCGTCAGCAGCTCATTCAGCATCAAGGGATCCGGCTTGGAAAGAGTCTCGTCAGCACACCGGGTCGCGGCGAAATAATGCCCCAGACTCAGATCATGCAGTAGACGATCAAGACCTTTGCGACTTTTACCAGTAGCAACCGCCAACAGCAATCCGGCTTTTTGCAGACGCTTGAGCATCGCCTCAGCGCCATCAAACAGACTCATCTGCACCTGACTGTCGTAAACAAAGTTACGAGCATAGGCTTCACGCATCATGGTCATCTGCTCATCGGTGATATCCGGCCACAACGCCAGCAAGGCTTCCGGCAGACCAAGTCCGATAATGTTCTGTACTGCCGCATCCGACAGTTCTGGCAACCCCACCAGACGCCCAGCTTTTTGCATACTGTCGACGATTCGTCCAGTGGAGTCTGCCAACGTGCCATCCCAGTCAAAAATGATGAGCTCATAGCTCATAGGAACATCCTTCCTGTTGAAATAACTGCGCCAATTCATCACCCGGCTCCGCTCGCAGGCACATGGCCTTGCCTGTAATCGGATGCGGGAACTCTAACTGCAACGCATGCAGACACAAACGCTTTACACCGTGAACCTGGTCGATCTGGGTCTGGGTCTTGTCGCGATACTTGTCATCACCGGCAATGGCATAGCCCTGAAACTGACTGTGCACTCGAATCTGGTGTGTACGCCCGGTAACCGGCTCCGCTTCAACCAGCGAATAATGAGAACCGGCAGAGAGCAAACGAAAACGGGTGTGAGAAGCCTTACCTTCATCATCAACCAGCATGATGCGCTCACCGGACTGACGTTCGAATTTTTTCAGCGGCGCTTTTACCTCATTGATAGAGGCTGGCCAACGCCCGTGCAACAACGCCAGGTAACGCTTGCGGATACCGCTCTTGTTCACCAGCATTTTCTGCAAGCCAACCAGCGCTGAGCGCTTTTTGGCAACCAGAATAATGCCGGAGGTATCGCGATCCAGTCGATGAACCAGCTCAAGGAAAGAGTGATCAGGATACATCTGGCGCAACGCCTCGATCAGACCAAGACTGACACCGGAACCACCATGCACTGCCAGACCATGCGGCTTATTGATGGCCAACAGTGCATCGTCTTCATACACAATGGAGCGCGCAAGCAAGCCCAGCAAGTCATCAGAAGCTTGCGCTGCAGCCTGTTCAGGCGCCAGACGCAGCGGCGGAATACGCACCACATCACCATCGTGAACACGAGTATCGGCTTTGGCACGCCCCTTGTTCACCCTCACTTCACCCTTACGAATGATGCGGTACACCAGCGTTTTCGGGACTTTCTTCAGCACCGACAACAGAAAGTTGTCGAGTCGCTGACCATCGTTGTCTGCAGTAACCTCTACAAAGGTCACCTTGGCAGTATCGATTTCGGGATTCGCCATATATAAGAAGGATCAACCTGTCCCAGTTCAAGAAAAAGGAGTGTTCACAGTGCTAACCTTTGCTGCCTTCATGCTTTGTTGCTATATTCCAAATTCCTGAGACATAACAACCATCATGTTTGCAGGAATCTGACGCCAGCCAGCAGAACTGTGAAAAGCGGCAGAGTATAAAAGAAGAAGAGGCTGCATCAAAACTCTTCGACGAATTTAAACAAGGCTGGCGTGACGCCGCCCGTGAGATAAACCTGGCAAATACACGGCTGGCAATCTCGCATTATCAAATTATGGACAGGGCACCTGTTTGCCCCAGACAGAGCATGCACAATTCGCCTGTCAGGTTTGCGATACCGGCTAGCGGCCCAGAAGCCGCCGTGTGTAACAACACTGCCGACGAGCGCAAAGACAAACAGACCCCAGAGTGTCGGTGTTCCGGATAAAACTGCACCAATGCTCCAGCCAGACACACTCCGATCCCGGAGAGTCGCGGACTGCGGCAAAACACCCATAAATATTTTGGTACTGACCAACCCAGGTTGGGATTGCCACCGGCGTATGCTGCCCCAAGAGCATGACGCACTGAATGAAAAGAATGCTGATTAACGCAACTCAACCTGAAGAGTTGCGCGTAGCCCTGGTAGACGGGCAAAAACTCTACGATCTCGACATTGAATCAGGCTCTCGCGAGCAGAAAAAATCCAACGTCTACAAAGGCAAGATCACACGTATCGAGCCTAGCCTTGAAGCCGCTTTCGTTGACTTCGGTGCCGAACGTCATGGTTTCCTGCCGCTGAAAGAAATCTCCCGCGAATACTTTGCGCGCGATCCAGGTCCAGGCCGCATCAATATCCGTGACGTTCTGAAAGAAGGTCAGGAAGTGATTGTGCAGGTCGACAAGGAAGAGCGTGGCAACAAGGGTGCCGCCCTGACTACCCAAGTGAGCCTGGCCGGTCGTTATCTGGTATTGATGCCAAACAACCCTCGTGCGGGCGGCATTTCACGTCGCATCGAAGGTGATGAACGCACCGAACTGCGCGAAGCCATGAAGGACGTCACCGTTCCGGACAAAATGGGCGTCATCGTCCGCACTGCCGGTATTGGCCGTTCTGGCGAAGAGCTGCAATCTGACCTCGACTACCTGGTTCAGCTGTGGGACGCCATTCAGCGTGCCTATAACGAAGTCAAGGCTCCTGCCCTGCTGCTGCAAGAAAGTAACGTGATCATTCGCGCCGTGCGTGATTACCTGCGTCAGGATGTTGGTGAAGTACTGATCGACAGCGACGAAGCCTACGATCAGGCACTTGCCTTTGTTCAGCAGGTCATGCCGCAGTTCCAGAACAAGTTCAAGCGTTACACCGATAACGTACCACTGTTTAACCGCTTCCAGATCGAAACCCAGATTGAAAGCGCCTTCCAGCGCGAAGTGAAACTGCCATCCGGCGGTTCCATTGTGATCGATCCGACGGAGGCCTTGGTGTCGATCGACATCAACTCCTCGCGTGCCACCAAAGGCTCGGATATTGAAGACACCGCTTTCAATACCAACCTTGAAGCGGCCGACGAAATTGCCCGTCAGCTGCGCCTGCGCGACATGGGCGGCCTGGTGGTCATCGACTTCATCGACATGCTATCTGCCAAGCACCAGCGCGAAGTGGAAAACCGCCTGAAGAAAGCTCTGGAAATGGACCGCGCCCGCGTACAGGTCGGCCGTATTTCCCGCTTTGGTTTGATGGAAATGTCCCGTCAGCGTCTGCGCCCGTCTCTGGAAGAAACCAGCGGCCACGTATGCCCACGTTGCAGCGGCACCGGCGTTGTTCGTGACAACCAGTCCACTGGCCTGTCCATCCTGCGCCTGATCGAAGATGAAGCCGCCAAAGACAACACCGGACAGGTACGCGCCATTGTTCCGGTTGCCATTGCCAGCTTCCTGCTGAACGAAAAACGCAAGCTGATCGACGGCATCGAAACCCGTCACGGCGTTCGCGTTATCGTTCTGCCAAACCCGAACATGGAAACACCACACTTTGAAGTACTGCGTCTGCGTCCAGATGACAGCCTGATTGGTGAAGTATCCTATGAACATCGTTTCGACGAAGAACAGCCAGACTATGGTGTTGACCTGACCGTTCGTGACCATACCCCAAGCCAGCAAGCTGCTGTGCGTGTGGTTCCGACCCAGGCCAAGGCCGAAACCGCTGCGCCAGTCGCTGCTCCAGCTCCGGCGCCAGCCAATCCGGGCGTACTGGAAAAGATTTCTTCTTTCCTGTCCGGCCTGTTTGGTGGTGGCGAGAAACCAGCCAAACCAGTTGAGCGCCCTGCACCTTCCAGCCGCATCGAAGTATCAACAACTGCCAGCAGCACCAGCACTGAAGGCAGCCGTAGCGAAAACAGTCGCAGCGAAGGCGGCCGTCGTCGCGAACGCCGCAACGAAGAACGCAACTCCCGTCGCGAACAACGCGAACAGAACCGTCAGCAGCGCGAGCCACGTGAAGAACGTGAACCACGCGAAGGCCGTGAGCCTCGTGAAGGCCGCGAACCGCGCGAAAACCGCGAACCGCGCGAAAACCGCGAGCCACGTGAAGCCCGTGAACGCGAAGCTCGTGAGCCACGCGCCAACCGCGAACCACGTGAGGGCCGCGAACAGCGCGAGCCACGCGAAGAACGTGAACCACGTGAAAATCGCGAACCACGCGAAACCCGTGATGGTGAAGAAGCTGTCAGCGAAGGCCGTAGCGGTCGCAATCGCGAACGTAACCGCAACCGTAATCGCAACCGCAAGGAACGCGATGAAGCTGCCGTTACCGAAGCCGATGTAACCAGCCTGTCCGCTGAAGCAACAGAAGCTGAAGTAGCAGAAGTTGAAGCTACAGAAGCGACTGAAACTGAAGCCGTTGAAACCACCAGCAACAACCGTCAGGAGCGTCGCCCGCGCCGTGACCGCAGCCGTGGCAGCAGCGAGTTCCGTCGCGAAGCACCAAAACCAGGTGCTGAAGAAGACCAGGCTGCCGCACCAGCTGCTGTAAACGCTGAAGGTTCTGCCGATACTGAACAGGCCGTTGTTGCTGGCATCAGCGAAGTGGCCGGTGAAGAAGGTCTGGATGGTGAAAAGAGTACCCGTCGCTCCCGTCGTCGTCGTCGCAGCCGCAACGAAGACCGTCGTGGCGATGACAGCAGTAGCGAAACCGGTGATAACGCTTCAGAAGAGTCCACTACTCCGGTAGCCGGTGAAGCTGTTGCTACCGCAGACGTTGCCTCCTCCGTCGACAGCTCTGCTGCTGCAGCCGAGGCACCTGTCAAACAGGAAGCGTCTGCAAACATCTCCGCTCAGGAAGATGCACCAGCAGCCAACGTCGAAGCTCCAGTGCGCTCTGAAAAAGCAGCAGTGCAGGAAGCCAAACCAGCATCTGTTGATGTTGCCGAGGTTGCACCGGCTGCTGACACTCCAGTAGCACAACCGGTTGCTGAAGCTGTTGCAAACGAACCAGCCCCTGCCGTCGAAAAAGTGACCAAGGCTGAATCGTCGGATGACTCCGCTGACAACGATGCAGGTCGTCGTCGTAACCGTCGCCGTGCCGGTGGCCGCGCGCCGAACGATCCTCGTAACCAGCGTGGTGAAGACGACGTCCAGTTTGACGAACAGACTGCACCTGAAGCAGCACAAGCGGTTGAAGCACCTGCTGCCACAGTGGTTATTGCAGAAGCCCCGGTAGTTGTTGCAGAAGCCCCAGCAGCCGTTGTTGAAGCACCAGCAGCCAGCGAAGCTCCTGCCGTGGCAACCCGGGCACCTGCCGCGGAAGCTCCAGCAGTAGAAACTCCTGTAGCCGCCGCTTCAGAAGCTCCGGCCGCTGAACCTGCACCAGCAGTTGTTCATGCAGAAGTTGCTATCCAGGCAAACGAAACAGAACCAACTGAGCAGAAGTCGGAGACCGACAAACCTGCACAGGTCTGATCGTTAACCTGTCAAAAAAGCCGGCGCAAGCCGGCTTTTTTATTGCCGTAAGCTCAACTACCATCACATACCATGGTGATGCGCCCCTGTCCTGCCAGCACCTCATCACGCGTGACGTCAAAACCCGGCACCTCACACCCCAGCCATACACCGCAATTCAGGCCAAACCGCTGACATAGAAATCAACAACCTGCCGCAAATCAGATGATCCTCCAATATGGCTTTCCGATAATTTGCAGCCGCTCAGCAACGTGCTAGCGTTACAAATGAACAACAAACTAGCGGAAGTGCATGTGGAACAGAATTTCAGAGTTCTTGTGGTTGATGATGTCGCTGACAACATTCAGGTGGCCATGAATATCCTCCGCGAAGATAACTACGACCTGTCATATGCCATGACTGGGCAGAATGCCCTGAACCTGCTGAAGTCCACCTATTACGATCTGATTTTGCTCGACGTCATGATGCCTGACATCAGTGGCTTTAACGTCTGCGAGCAAATCCGCAAGAACTCCATCAACCGCGATACCCCGATTATTTTTCTCACCGCACGCGCAGACATCGACTCCATCTCCAAAGGTTTTCAGCTGGGAGCCGTTGATTACATCGTCAAACCTTTTCACGCTGCCGAATTACTAGCCCGTACCCGCACCCATCTGGAGCTGCATGCCTCACGCTTGCTATTGAAACAGAAGAACATGTCGCTGCAGACTCGCGCCGAATTGGCTGAAAAACGCCTGCTCAGCGAGCTTGAGCAAACCCAAATGGAGATGATCCATATCCTGACGGAGTTAATGGAGTTCACATCCGACGAAACCGGCAAACACATCAAGCGGGTTGCTGAACATTCCCGCCTGCTGGCACATTTGCACGAAAGCCTGACCGACGAAGACGAAACGGTTATTTTTCATGCAGCCCCTATGCACGACATTGGCAAGGTATTTATCCCGGAGCACATACTGCACAAACCCGGACGCCTGACCGACGAAGAAATGGAGATCATGCGCAGCCACACCACCAAGGCACATCAATTCCTGAAAAATGCCCAGCGTCGCATCATGCGAGCAGCCGACATCATTGCCCTGCAGCACCACGAAAAATGGGATGGCTCTGGCTACCCGGCAGGACTTAAAGGCCACGACATTCATATCTACGGACGCATTGTGGCCCTGGCCGATGTCTTTGATGCCCTGACCCACAAGCGGGTATACAAGGAAGCTTGGGGTATTGACAATGCGGTGAAGTTCATTGTCGACAACAGTGGCACCCACTTTGACCCTTATCTGGTGGAGCTTTTCCGCAACAACCTTGAGCAGTTCATTCATATCGCTGCCGAATAACGCCACTCAGGGTAATCAATGAACTCACTGCTGTTTTTGCTGGTTTTACTGATTACCCTGCCGACCACCAGCCATGCGGCCCCCAAACTCACCGAAGAAGAACAGAACTGGATTCGCCAGCACCCTGTAATACGGGTGGCGGTCGAACGCGACTGGGAACCTTTCGATTTTGTCGACACCTATGGCAAACCCAATGGCATTTCCCAACAACTGGCACAACGCGTGTTTGACGAGTTAGGCATCGCGCCCGAATACGTGATCGATGACTGGAAAAACCTGTTAAATCGCGCTCACCGTGGTGATATTCACCTACTGCCAGGACTTGCCTATTCTGAACAACGTGCCCAAAACCTGATATTCACCCGCCCCTATACCCGCATGCAGGAGTATTTCTTTGGGCATAGCGACCTGGTCGGCGCCAGCCAGGAATACCTGCTACAACAAACCATCGCCATCCCCAGTAGCTACGCCATTGATGCAGAGTTGAAAAGGCGTTATCCCAACCTGCGGATTCTGAACGTACCATCACTAGACGATGCCATTCAGGCAGTGATGGAGCATAGGGCCGATCTGCTCATCGACTTCTACGCGGTACTGCACTACAAACTCGGCCAACAAGGCATCGTGAACATCAAACCCTTGTTACCCTGGGGGCCGGTGGATTTTTACATGGCCACCAGCCCGGAATATCCATTGCTGGCCAGCGCCATCGACAAAACCTTACAGCACATAAGTGCCAATGAAGTGGATGCCCTGATCAACCAGTGGGTGCCCGCCACCAGCGGAGATAAACAGGAACCGTTGTTAGCGGAACATCAACGCCAATGGCTGGAGCAACACCCGGATATCAGCGCTCGGGTGGTCAGCAATCTGCCGCCGCTGGTCAGCCAGGAAAGCGGCATTATCACCGGCATGATGTCGGACTATCTGAAAATCATGAATGAACGCCTCGGGATTCGGCTCACACTCAGCGACATTGACCGACCCGATGTCCTGATCGGCGATCCGGACACCCCAACGTTGCCATCCGGTTACCAGGAGGTGTATCGGATTCACTCCAGCCCGGTCGTGATCGTAATGCGCTCCGAGCAGGAGTACATATCCCAGCTGAACTCGCTGAATGGGCATCGGATCGCCTTGCCTGAAGACGCCAGTTACGCAGGAGCCATACAACGCGCCCTGAGAAACCAGCCCCTGATACGGGTAAACAACTCCCAGAAAGGGCTCGATGGCGTTATTGATGGCCGCCTTGATGCCGTGCTACTGCCACTGGCCAATGCCAACTACCTGCTGCGTCAGGGGCGGTATGGAACCCTCAAGATTGTTGGTACCACATATTTTCAGGTCAACATCAGCCTGATGGTGCGCAGCGATCTTAAACCACTGGCAGCCGCCATGGCAGCACTGATGTCCGACATGGACAACCGTGAACACCTGGCAATTCTGGATCGCTGGAGCAGCGTGCAGTTCGCCAGCCAAACTGACTACGCCACCCTGCTGAAACTGCTGGGGCTGTTTATCCTGTACGTCCTCATTAGCCTCTACTGGAACCGCCGCCTGCGACGCGAGATCGACCGCCGCAAACAGATTGAACAGGCTCTCGAAAACGAGCGGGACAACTTCAAAACCCTGTTTCAGGAAGCTACCGAAGGTAACCTGATCTACCAGAATGGCCACTGTATCCGGTTTAATCCAGCCGCCCGTTATTACCTTGGAATACCGGCAGGCAATGAACAGAACTACTGCATGGCCGACTCATTGGCTCCAGCACAGCACGGACGAAGTGACCAGCGTCAGCAACTGGAATCTGCCATGCAACAGGCCATGGCTGGAGAACGCCAACAACACCAGCTGCTGGTGCGACGTCAGGACGGCCGTCAGTTCTGGATCGACACCAGCTTCACTCCCATTCGTTTTGAAGGCGCCGACGCGGTATATGTGGTGCTGCGCGACATATCAGAACAACGTCGCCTGAATACCGAGCTATCCCAGGCGCGTGATCGGGCCGAAATTGCCAATCGTGCCAAATCAGAGTTCCTGGCCAACATGAGCCACGAAATCCGAACACCGATGAATGCCATCATCGGTTTTACCGAACTACTGAGCGAACAACTCGACCAGCCACGCCTGCAGTCTTACGTGCGTACCATTCGCAATGCTGGCGTATCGCTGCTGCAGCTGATCAACGATATTCTCGACCTGTCCAAAATCGAATCCGGCAAGATGGAGTTACACCTGAAACCCGTCAGCCTGCATAGCATCATTGAAGACATCGCCCAGTTTTTTACCCTCAGCGCCACCAGCAAAGGCATTGATCTGTTGATTCGCAGTGATGCCAACGTACCGCCCTCACTGCTGCTGGATGACGCTCGCCTGCGTCAGATTCTGATCAATCTGGTCGGTAATGCGGTGAAATTCACCGACAAGGGCTGTATCCAGATCGAAACCCATGCGCTAGCGGTGTATGACCACCTGAGCAAGGTGGATATCGAAATCCGCGTCACCGACACAGGTATTGGTATTGCCCCCGAGGATCTGGAACGGGTATTTGATGACTTTGAACAGACCAGCACCGCCCGCACCCGCCATCTGGGCGGCACCGGTCTTGGATTGGCGATTTCCCGCCGTCTGGCCGAAATCATGGGAGGCAACATTGGCGTCAGCAGCCAACAGGGCAAGGGCTCCACATTTTTTGTAACTATCCCCGGCGTGGATATTGCCGTTATGCAGGAAGAAACCCGCCATAACGATCAGCAACGGTTTGAGCAATATCACGACTTTGCCCTGTTTTTACCGGCCACCCTGCTGGTGGTCGATGACATCGCCAATAACCGCGATCTGATCAGCCATTTTTTTGCCAACACCAGCATTCGGATCATCACGGCCGAAAACGGCGCAGAAGCACTCAAACGCGTGGAAGAAGAATCCATCGATCTGGTGCTGATGGATATTCGAATGCCCGTTATGGACGGTTATGAAGCGACCCGGCATCTGCGCGACCACCACCCCCAGATTCCGATTATTGCCCTGACGGCGTCAGTCATGTCCGATGAGCGCGAGATGCTTCAACACCGCCACTTCGATGGCCATTTACGCAAGCCAGTATTAAAACGGGACCTGTTTCGCGAGCTGGTGCGCTTCCTGCCCGCTCACAAACCGGAAGACCTTGTCCAGCCAGCCGCCAGCGCGCCGGAACCGGCAACGGTCGTTGATCCAGCCCAGTTACAGGATCGACTGACACCGCTCTATCAGCTGGCTGCCAGCAGCCACAGCCTCACCGACATTCGCAATTTCGCACAGGCACTGCAGGAACAGGCCAATCTGATCCAGCATCAGGAGCTGCTGCAACTGGCAGGCAACCTCACCATGGCCATCGACAGTTTTGATATCCGTATGATGGAGTCACTGCTCCAGCGTTATCAGGGCATCACCACGGAACAAGCGCCCGACAGCCATTAAGCCGCCCGAAATCCGTCACTGACAGGCAAAAAAAACGCCCCATGGCCAGCAGGTTGCCAAGGGGCGCAAACAGTGTCTGCCGGGAGCAATGGCAGACACTGTTAACAGCAACACCGACCAGGAATCTCTCGCCCCCGTTGCGGTATCACTGCCTTGTTTTCATTTAATCAACCCATGGAGACTCAGAAGGAGTCTCCCGGCACACGTACCCAGCCTTCCATCAACACCCGTGCACTGCGGCCCATAACGGCCTTGGTAGCCGTCCACTCACCAGAACGGATTTCGGCTTCAGCACCCACGCGCAGACTGCCGGACGGGTGTCCGAAGGTCACCGCATTACGCTCACCACCACCGGCCGCCAGATTCACCAGCGTACCCGGCACCGCCGCCGCCGTTGCAATGGCCACCGCTGCAGTCCCCATCATGGCGTGGTGCAGTTTGCCCATCGACAAGGCACGCACACAGACGTCGATATCTGCCGCAGCAATCTCCTTGCCGCTGGACGCTGTATAAGCGGTAGCCGGTGCTACAAACGCAATTTTTGGCGTGTGCTGACGGGTGGCGGCCTCAGCAATATCACTGATCAGCCCCATCTTCACAGCACCCCAGGCGCGCATGGTTTCAAACCGTTCGAGAGCGGCGGAATCAGAGTTCAAATCCTTCTGCAGCTCAGTACCGGTGTAACCAATATCCGCTGCATTCAGAAAAATGGTCGGAATCCCGGAGTTGATCAGGGTTGCCTTGAAAGTCCCGATCCCCGGCACCTCCAGATCATCCACAACGTTGCCGGTTGGGAACATGGAGCCTTCACCATCGGCCGGGTCCATAAACTCGATCACCACTTCCGCGGCCGGGAAGGTCACACCGTCGAGTTCAAAATCGCCGGTCTCTTGCACTTCACCGTTGGTGATGGGTACATGGGCAACGATGGTTTTGCTAATGTTCTTCTGCCAGATGCGTACAGTGCAGATGCCGTTTTCCGGAATCCGCTCGGCATTCACAAAACCGGACATAATGGCAAATGCGCCGACAGCAGCGGTCAGATTGCCGCAGTTACCGGACCAGTCCACAAACGCCTTGTTAATGGCGACCTGACCGAACAGATAATCAACGTCGTGACCCGGCTGGGTACTCTTGTCGAGAATTACAGTCTTGGAGGTACTGGAGGTTGCCCCACCCATACCGTCAATCTGCTGACCGTATGGGTCCGGACTGCCAATTACCCGCATCAGAAAACGATCACGCGCCTCACCAGGCTGCTGACAGGCTTCCGGCAGGTCCGCACGGCGGAAAAAAACACCTTTTGATGTACCACCGCGAATATAGGTCGCGGGTACTTTGATCTGGGGAACACGAGACATGTTCAACTCCTGTTTTCGTCTTGTACGTCGGACGTCTGAGGTCTGAGGTCTGAGGTCGGACGCCAGACGCCAGACGCCAGACGCCAGACGCCAGACGCCATTTTCGCAGGTTGGCCCCGCCCGACACCTCACAGGCAAGCCCTACAAGGATTAGTGGTCCGATAGCGTCAGACGTCCAGCTTCCGACATCCGACGCCCAAAGGCTTCAGGCCCCTTGCAGGAAGTCCTTGGCAAACTTCTGCAGCACCCCACCGGCCTTGTACACATCCACTTCCGCAGCGGTATCCAGACGACAGGTCACACCCAGTTCAACCATTTCACCTTCATGGCCCGGCGTGGTGCGGGTAATCACCAGGGTCAGTTCGCCACGAGGCGCTACGTCACCCAGAATGCTGTAGGTTTCCGTACCATCCAGCTGCAGAGTGTGACGGGTCACACCGGCGTGGAACTGCACCGGCAGCACACCCATACCAATCAGGTTAGTGCGGTGAATACGCTCGAACCCTTCCGCAACGATCACTTCAACACCAGCCAGACGCACACCCTTCGCGGCCCAGTCACGGGAAGAACCCTGACCATAGTCAGCACCGGCGATGATGATCAGGTTCTGACCACGGTGCATGTAGGTTTCAATGGCTTCCCACATACGCATGATTTCGCCATCCGGCTCAACCCGGGCCAGCGAGCCTTTCTGGACCTTGCCTTCCACTACGCACATTTCGTTTACCAGCTGCGGGTTGGCGAAAGTGGCGCGCTGGGCGGTCAGGTGATCACCACGGTGGGTGGCATAACTGTTGAAGTCTTCTTCCGGCAGACCCATTTTCGCCAGGTACTCACCCGCCGCGGAATCCGCCAGAATCGCGTTGGATGGCGACAGGTGGTCGGTGGTGATGTTGTCCGGCAGAATCGCCAGCGGACGCATATTGGTCAGGGTACGAGCACCGGCCAGTGCACCTTCCCAGTACGGCGGACGACGGATGTAGGTCGACATCGGACGCCAGTCGTACAGCGGGCTGGCCGCTTTCTCTTTTTCGCCCAGCGCAAACATCGGGATATACACCTGCTTGAACTGCTCAGGCTTCACCGCCGAGGCCACAATGGCGTCGATTTCTTCGTCAGATGGCCACAGGTCCTTCAGAGTGATCTCTTTGCCATCCACTACGGCCAGCACGTCTTTTTCGATATCAAAACGCACCGTACCGGCAATCGCGTAAGCCACCACCAGCGGTGGTGATGCCAGGAACGCCTGTTTGGCGTACGGGTGAATACGACCGTCGAAGTTACGGTTACCGGACAACACTGCGGTGGCGTACAGGTCGCGGTCGATGATTTCCTGCTGAATCACAGGGTCCAGCGCGCCCGACATACCGTTACAGGTGGTACAGGCATACGCCACGATACCAAAACCCAGTTTTTCCAGTTCTGGCAGCAGACCGGCTTCTTCCAGATACAGCTTGGCGACTTTCGAGCCAGGAGCGAAGGAAGTCTTGACCCATGGCTTGCGCACCAGACCCAGTTCGTTGGCTTTTTTGGCCAGCAAACCGGCCGCCACCACGTTACGTGGGTTGGAGGTGTTGGTGCAGGAGGTAATCGCGGCGATGATTACTGCGCCGTCCGGCATCAGGCCATCGGCTTCCTGCTGTTTGGCGGTTGCCAGTTTGGCTTCGTCGGCAATACCACGCTCGCTCAGAGCACTGGTTGGCAGACGACGATGCGGGTTGGACGGGCCAGCCATGTTACGCACCACCGACGACAGATCGAACTCCAGCACACGCTCGTATTCAGCGCCTTCCAGCGCGGTAGCCCACAGGCCGGTTTCTTTGGCGTACTGCTCAACCAGCGCGACCTGCTCCGGCTCACGGCCGGTCAGTTTCAGGTAATCAATGGTTTGCTCGTCGATGTAAAACATCGCTGCCGTGGCACCAAATTCCGGCGTCATGTTGGAAATGGTGGCGCGGTCACCGACCGACAGGCTGGAAGCGCCTTCACCGTAAAATTCAACATAAGCCCCAACCACCCGCTCAGCACGCAGGAACTCGGTCAGAGCCAACACGATGTCAGTGGCGGTAATGCCAGGCTGGCGCTTGCCGGTCAGTTTTACGCCGACGATGTCGGGCAGACGCATCATGGATGGATGGCCCAGCATCACGGTTTCGGCTTCCAGACCGCCCACACCCACGGAAATCACGCCCAGCGCATCCACATGAGGCGTGTGGGAGTCGGTACCCACACAGGTATCCGGGTAAGCAACACCATCACGAGCCTGCACCACCGGCGACATTTTCTCGAGGTTGATCTGGTGCATGATGCCGTTACCAGCCGGGATCACATCAACGTTTTCGAACGCCGTTTTGGTCCACTCAATAAAGTGGAAACGGTCTTCGTTACGACGATCTTCAATGGCGCGGTTCTTCTCGAAGGCTTCAGGGTCGAAACCTGGTGCTTCCACCGCCAGCGAGTGGTCAACAATCAGCTGGGTAGGAACAACCGGGTTCACCTTGGATGGATCACCGCCCTGCTCGGCAATGGCATCACGCAGGCCAGCAAGGTCAACCAGTGCGGTCTGACCCAGAATGTCGTGGCACACGACACGGGCCGGATACCATGGAAAATCGAGGTCGCGCTTACGCTCGATCAGCTGCTTGAGGGAGTCGGTCAACGCCTCTGGCTCACAGCGGCGTACCAGCTGTTCCGCCAGAATACGGGAGGTGTACGGCAGCTTGTTATAAGCGCCTGGCTGAATAGCCTCTACCGCGGCACGGGTGTCAAAAAAGTCGAGGCCGGTGCCAGTCAGTGCTTTGCGAAATTCGGTGTTCATGCTCACGGTGTCTCTCTCGATTATGGCGTTGTCGGCGACCTGCGGCGCAACAATCAACAACATTGGGGCGAATCCGGTGGCAGGCAGGTTAACCCCACGAAAACCTGCCCACCTCCGGATTCGAAACCTGCAACAGGGGCTATGCCCCTGAAAAATCAGCGCACGCTGATCGGCGGAACCACGCGGAATTCCACACCCACGTACTCAGCGCTTGGACGGATAATGCGGTTATCGGAGCGTTGCTCCATCACGTGTGCAGCCCAGCCAGTCAGACGACTGCACACAAAAATCGGGGTAAACAGCTTGGTTGGAATACCCATGAAGTTGTAGGCAGACGCATGAAAGAAGTCAGCGTTACAGAACAGCTTCTTCTCGCGCCACATCACCGCCTCACAACGCACAGAGATGTCATACAGCGCTGGATTGCTGGCTTCTTTGGACAGCTTTTCAGACCAGCCTTTGATGATGGCATTGCGTGGATCGGACTCACGGTAAATGGCGTGACCAAAGCCCATGATCTTTTCCTTACGCTCAAGCATCCCCATCAGGGTGGCTTCGGCATGATCCGGGTTTTCCATCTTCTGGATCAGCTCCATCGCCGCCTCGTTGGCACCACCGTGCAGCGGGCCACGCAGGGAGCCAATGGCACCGGTGATGCAGCTGTGCATGTCGCTCAGAGTGGAAGCACAAACACGGGCGGTAAAGGTCGAAGCGTTGAATTCATGCTCGGCGTACAGCACCAGCGACGCGTGCATCACACGGGTATGCAGCTCGGTCGGCTTCTCACCGTGCAGAGTCCACAGGAACTGCTCGGCAATGGAATCCGCATCGGTTTCTACCTCGATACGTTTGCCTTTATGACTGAAGTTGTACCAGTAGTTGATCATGCCCGGGAACAACGCCAACATGCGGTCGGTAGCGTCCTGCTGCTGATCGAAACTTTCTTCGGTTTCAAGGTTACCCAGCATTGAGCAACCAGTACGCATCACGTCCATCGGATGGGCATCGGCAGGAATACGTTCCAGCACATCTTTCAGCGCCTGCGGCAGAGCGCGCAAGCCCTTCAGTTTGGCCTTGTAGGCATCGAGTTCCTGCTGGTTTGGCAGCTCACCTTTCAGAATCAGGTGGGCAACTTCTTCGAAAGTGCAGTTGTCGGCGAGGTCTTTGACATCGTAACCACGATAGGTCAGACCGGAACCGGAAACCCCAACGGTCGACAGCGCGGTTTTACCAGCCACCTGGCCACGCAGACCGGCACCACTCAGTTGTTTTGCTTCAGCCATTCTTGTGCTCCATCCTCTTGTTCCGCTACTGGCCAGCTCACTGTCACAACAGGAGCCACAACGGCCAGCGCGGATTGGTCGTTTGAGTTGTCGTTTTGGTTACCCGCAGGGCCGGGCTTATTTGTTTTTGCCTTCGGCGAACAGTTGGTCCAGCTTTTCCTCGAACGAGTGATAGTTCAGGTAGGAATACAGCTCCATACGGGTTTGCATCATGTCCACCACCGCTTTCTGGTCACCATCACGCAGCAGCGCGGTGTAAACGGTTTCCGCCGCCTTGTTCATGGCGCGGAAGGCAGACAGTGGGTACAACACCATGGAAGCACCCCATTCACCCAGCTGCTTGCGATTCCACAGCTCGGTCTGACCAAACTCAGTGATGTTGGCCAGAATCGGTACACCCAGAGTCGCAAACGCACGGTAGTGCTCTTCGGTTTTGACTGCTTCGGCGAAAATGCCATCGGCACCGGCGGCCACATAAGCCTTGGCACGCTCCAGAGCGCTCTCCAGACCTTCCTGGGCAAACGCATCGGTACGAGCCATGATGAAAAAGTCCGGATCGGTACGGGCATCGACCGCCGCCTTGATACGGTCGACCATTTCGTCAGTGGAGACGATTTCCTTGTTCGGACGGTGACCACAGCGTTTTTGTGCCACCTGATCTTCGATGTGCACCGCGGCAGCACCGGCTTTTTCCATCTGCTGAATAGTGCGAGCGATGTTGAACGCACCACCCCAGCCGGTATCAATATCGACCAGCAGCGGCAGCGAGGACGCCGCGGTAATACGACGCACGTCTTCCACCACATCGTTCAGGGAAGTCATACCCAGATCCGGCAGGCCGTAGGAAGCGTTGGCCACACCACCACCCGACAGGTAAATCGCCTGATGACCAATACGCTCAGCCATCATGGCGGCGTAGGCGTTAATGGTGCCGACGATTTGCAGTGGTTGGTTGTCCGCCAGTGCCTTGCGGAATTTCTGACCTGGAGTCATGAGCGACCCTCCTCTTCAGCCATAAGTCGTTCTAGGTTGGTTAATGACGCCTGGATATGGCGTCGCATCAGCAGTTCAGCCAGCTCGGCGTCACGCGCGGCAATGGCTTCAGCGATGCGCTGGTGTTCCTTCAGGGCGACTGCCGGACGTTGGGCGCTGGTACTGGTCTGGTAACGGTACATACGCACCAGGTGATACAGCTCACCACACAACATCTGATGCAGACGCTGGTTCTTGCTGCCGAGGATCAGGCGATAGTGAAAATCGAGATCCCCGGCCTTCTGGTAATAACTCTGGCCCTGCTCCGCCGCGATGGACGCTTCGTGCACCGCCAGCAGATCAAACAGCTCGGCAATTTCAGCATCGGTCATACGCTGTGCCGCCAGGCGACAGGCCATGCTTTCCAGCTCGACCCGCACCTCGTAGATATCCTTAAGCTCAGCCAGGGTCAGAGACACCACCCGGGCACCGGCATGTGGAATACGCACCACCAGATGACGCGCTTCGAGTTTCTGGATGGCTTCCCGCATCGGCGCACGACTGCCACCAAAACGCTCCACCAGCTGCTGCTCGGAAATCCGTTCCCCTGGCTTGATCTCACCGCGCACGATGGCGGTGGTCATGTCGGCAAACACCTTGTCTGCCAGGGTTTGGGAATCGGTCATTGGTTTGTCTACAATTTCTTTAGGTGTGACCACAATATTGCCCTTAAAGGCCTCTTTCAATAGACCTTAGACTAAGATTGTATACGATCCACAATTTTTGGATCAAATACGAACCATTAAACGAAAAATTTACACAGACTCGTCGACAACTACCTCGGCAACAGCCGCTTCGATCACATTGTCCAGCCGGGTTAGCCCGTTCCCGCTTCGTTACGACCAGCCAACCGCCATAACTGACAAAAGCAGTCGGATTTACAGCGGCCAATTGTTACCATGCGCCACCGCAAAAACACCTGTCTTTCTGCGTCGTCACCACCAACCCGTCACGTGGTTGGCAATACTGCTGTAACCCCTGTCACTGGAAAAACCACGATGTTCAGTATCCCCCAGCCTGAAAGCTGGCCAATGTTTATGGTGTCGTACCTGGCTGTTGCCGCCCTCTTCGGGCTCGCCGGGTACTGCATTGGCCAATGGATGATGCACCGCTAACCGGCGCATTCGGGGTAAGGAAACCAGCAACAGCCGCCCACGGGCGGCTGTTGTGTTTGTGGAGGCTGGCGTCGGGCGTCGGGCGTCGGGCGCGTAGAGAATAATCAGGCTAAAGAAAAATCCAGCCCGTATTTCCAGAGCGATTGCGCGTTTTTCCGGATGCTGTTAGCGTAAGTTCATGAAGTGCAATGACTTTGCGTTTTGAACACAGAATCAATACGCACGTTAAAGCAGAAAAACGCGCATAACTCGCCGTCCGCGCGCGTATTTCCAGGGAGGATGACTTTATGAAAATGGAATTACCAATCAATTCAAATACCTACCATCCTTTCGCAACAAATCACGCCACCAGAAAAACGCGCATGCGTATGAATAAACTGTTATGTTTCAAGCAACACCTCCACAAAAGGACTGAAACTATTAATTGAGTTCAAGACTGGGTGATTTTTCCAAGCCTACATGTCAATGCTTCATAAAACTGCTGATTTTACCGGCGAACCTTGGCTATACTGGTAGCCTTCGGAACGCAACTCGAGGACGATCATGAGTAGCAAAAATAATGTGATTGACTTTCAGCGTCCTAAAGACACCTCAAGCAATAGCTCTACTACGGAAGAGCCCAAAAATGAAGGTGTAAAGCAAGACGCAGGTAAGAACGTGAAGCTAAGTGAGCAGTTGAGATCCACGATAGACGATGGACTAAAACAGCAAATGCGGGAACAGATGAGGAAAAAACATGAGCTCAAAAAACAAAAATGAAAATAACTTGCAAGACCAGCAAGCTTCTATCCTTAATGAAACCTATAAGTTAGGATGGATGGATGGCTATGCTGAGGGTTACGATGATGCTGTTGAAGATACTGAGAATGCCCTCAATGATCTCGAAAATCAGAACGAGCTTTTGCGTGAGATAGTTGAAGAAAAAGACAGCCTAATTGATGAGCTTGCATCAAATGCGGGGAAATCTCTGCAAGCCGTCAAGAAAAGATAAATACTTGCCTTTCCTCAGAACAGAAAAACTCCCAGCCAAGAAACATAACAAAAAATTCCAGCGGACTGCCTTCGGCAGCCGCTGAATTTGGCGTTGAAGCTGTAGAAAAACCTCTCTCAACCGCCTTTCTGCGGTAAAATTCCTGGCAGCAGCGAGGAAGCGATATGCCAAGGTACAAGCATTACGATTACAACCAGACGTCGATGGTGGTG
>NZ_JAPNOA010000024.1 GCF_026626885.1 Parathalassolituus penaei | reverse complement strand
AGGATTACATTGATGGCTTCTACAACCGATCACGCCTGCACTCTGGTCTGGGGTATCTCAGTCCGCTAGAGTACGAGGCGAAGAATGGATAATACGAATGTGTCCGCAAAAGTGGGGCAAGATCACCATCCTCGACAAAGCCGACGCCATTCGCCGCAAACGCCAGCAAGCCATCCAACTCGCCGACGAATTCCTCCGCGCCGTGTTTCTGGATATGTTTGGCGACCCCGTCACCAACCCCAAGGGGTGGGAGGTGAGGAAGGTGTCTGATATAAGCCGTCAAGTTACGGTCGGTCTTGTTATCAAGCCTGCTTCTTATTATGTCGATAAGGGGATACCAGCAATCCGTTCTTTGAATATTAAAGAAACGGGCATCGATCAGAACAATTTTGTCTATTTTTCAGAATCCGACAATGCAGGCCCTCTGGCAAAATCGCGTGTTTACTCTGGAGACATCGTTATTGTTCGTTCTGGTCAACCGGGAAAAGCTGCCGTAATACCTGATGATCTGGATGGTGTGAATGCGATTGATGTGCTGATCCTTCGACCTGATGCTCAGTGTATTAATTCAGACTATTTTGCTTATTTCATGAATTCTGGTGCTGGCAAAAACTTGGTTATGTCCGAAGGCCGAGGCCAAATTCAGCAGCATTTAAATGTTGGTTCATTAAGCGCCGCAGATATGCCAGTCCCCGCATTGGAATTGCAGGAGAAATTTGTTCGGACATTGAAAGACATCAGGGATAAATTTTCAGTTGAGGGTGACGGTAAACATTCCGGTTTATTCAACTCCCTCAGCCAAAAAGCCTTTAAAGGCGAGTTATAACGCGGGAGATAAAAACACAGCCCCGTAAACGTATTGGCGAATCACCGCCGGGCAGAGGCCACAGGCACAGCGTAATACAACACCACCGTGCGGTGTAATACGCCTGCGGCTATTACACCCTACGGCCCTGCGGGGTTATTACCCCAGGCCAGGGCAAAGCCGCACATTCCCACGTAGAACGTGGGAACGAGGCGGAAACTGAACTGGCTCCCACGCTCCGCGTGGTAGCCAAAGTGGGATAACCCGGCGCTGGCATCATTGTGATTCGGAGGCAAGCCTCCTCCTACGGGCGGCGAACTCTCAACCGCAGGCCGCATACACCCACATAAAACGTGGGAACAAGACGGAAACCGGAAAGAACGAACTGGCTCCAGGCCCGGGCGTGTCAGCCGAAAGATATTAAAAGGGAATATCAGAATTTATGGATGAAAACAGACCGCAGAAGATTATCGGCTGGCGATTGGATCTTGTGCGTCATCGCCGCTGGTGGAAAGGCGCCGAGCATCTAAAAGCCAAACTCGAATTGTATGCACTGCTGGCAAAAAGCCAGTGGGCATCTCCACCTGTCCATGTCGTTTTATACATGGATATAGAAACGTGGCAGCGCAGTTATCAGCGTTGGCTTGAGGAAGAGGGCTTGAGCTGTGAGTTTCCGGAGCGCTTTCAGGTGATGATCGTGGACGGGAACTCGGAGCCGGTGCGCTTTGATCGTGAACTTGTGCGGTCTCTATCATCTGAAGAACTCCGGCAACAATTCATGACCGATTGGTTGGCGCGGGTGGACAAGGTGATCGAAGAGAGCTGGGAAGCTGATAAGCGTCTGTATCCTGAATTTCCGCCAGAGCATTTGAGCCTCCATCAGCAAAGTCAGAGTGACAGCATTCTTGCCATATGGAGTGAGGCTGTTGAGTCAGTTCTGTAGGATGTATTAGCCCCAGGCCATGAGGCCGGGGCGTAATACATCACCACCGTGCGGTGTAATACGCCTTGGCTGGGCGGCACGCTGTTATTACCCCTGGCCAGGGCACAGCCGCACATTTCCACGTAGAACGTGGGAGCAAGATGGAAACCGGAAAAATAACCTTACCAGCAGGCCCATTGGATACTTGGCGGCCCTGGTAACTCACAACAACAAGGATGATGTTATGCCTGTTTCAACCCCTCAAATCGATTACCAGTGCCTGGATTGCAAGCACAGGTTTTCGCGCTTTAACGTCGGAGATGCCGAGGTGATGCTGGTGGCGTGCCCTAAGTGCGGGAGCGGAGAAGTCGAAATCACCGGAACGTCGACCAGCCTGCTGAGCAAGCTGCTGGGTGTGATCCGATAACTCTTATTGCCATGTATAAATATTTACATCTGTGGATCGGATTTTACTTTCTGTTCTGCTGATGGTGAATGGCTGATTAAAAATGTCTTTTAAAACATAGGTTTATCGATTGGCATGGTCCTCGCTAATGTTATGGGAAACGTTCATGGCGGCAGCTGATCGTGAGCGGTTGTCGGTGTCACAAGAATAGTGACCGGGCTGGTTACAGGTGCCTTACTGGCAAGCTGACCCTGCTCGGCAGGATCTTCACTTAAAGGGAATCAGACGTGTCTGACAAGTATTTATCCGCTATCGAGTTTCAGGAAAGTTCGGCTCATTGGGCAGAGCTACAGACGCTACCTTCCCGTCTTTCCAAAGGGCAGGTTGTGCTGTCTGAGAGTGGAAGTTCAACAGAATTTCGCTTTATCAAAATTCGGTCGGTTAATAAGGAATCGGCTGAATCACAACGGCTGGCGATGGCTAACGTGCTGTCGGGCTTGAGCCATTCCGGGGCTCGGCTGGTGTATTTGCTGAGTGGCACAAAGCAGGGGCTTGAGCTGTATTTTGGCGTTGCGAGTGAAACCCGGGACTCCCACGAACATATCAAGAGTCTGGGGCATTTGCTGGAAGGCAATTTTCAAGGGATTTCGCTGGATTACCTGAAAACCGACAACCCGTGTTTTCAGTCGGTGTTTGTTGACGGCGCACATACCGGTCTGGTGACCGGTGTCCCGTCATTTAACGAAAACAGCCAGCACTCGGAAAATGATTTCCAGGGCATCGAACGCTTGGCCAACAGTCTGCATGGTGAAGTCTGGCAGTTGATGGTGGTGGCTGAGCCTGGTTCTGAAGATGAAATCCGGGATGCGATTGATGGACTGCACGAGCTGAGCACGCTTGCCAGTATGGAGGTGAAGCAGACTTTGCAGCAGGGTGTGAATGAGTCGACTTCAAACAACGAATCCAGAGGCAGTAGTACCGGGACATCGACCAGTCGCACCGAGGGGAAAAGCGTTTCTGAATCGGAAGGAACCAGCAGTTCAAATACTGAGGGCAAAGGGAAAAGTGCGAGCAAGAGCGACGGCTCAACTAACACCCAAAACAGAACAGAGAAGAAGTCGGTCGGTTCATCTTCGACCCTGACTACTGGTGATTCATCGAATGAATCCATTACGAAGGGAACCAACAAAGGCATCAGCCACAGTCTGAATAGCAGTGAAACAAAAGGCTCGACGGACTCCCGTTCACATAATATTACCTCCGGGACCAGCCACGGGACTCAGGCTACTCTGGGGCGCGAGCGGATTAATAAGCAGATTGAGTACCTGATCAAACAGCTGGACGAGTCGGTGATCCAGCGTTTCCAGTTAGGCCTTCAGAAGGGCATGTTCCGAACAGCGGTTTACCTTTCTTCTCCGCGACGAGATACCTACGAGCGTCTTACTCAGGGTGTGCGTTCGATCTTTCAGGGTAATCAGCCTGGTCTGACCCCTCTGCAGCTGATGGATCTGGAGCAGGGGCGTTTTGATCTCAAACGCCTGCTTCGTTTGCATATGTATCAGGGGCGATTTGCCAGAGGGCAATTGATGGCTCATGGTGTGCCGATTGATTCGTACGGCGCGGCCGTTGCTGGAAGCTGGTTGAATACCCGGGATTTATCGTTGTTGGTTGGGGTGCCGGGACGGGAATTGCCCGGTGTTGCGCTCAGAGAGAGCGTCGATTTTGGTCTGAATATTCCTGTGAATGGTAGTGACCACAGCGGTATAAAACTCGCTCGCATTCTGCACCAGGGGCGAGAGATGGAGGAGAACCTGATCCATCTTTCGAAAAAAGACCTGAGCAAGCACGTATTTATCACCGGGGTTACGGGCGCTGGTAAAACAACGACCTGTATGCGCTTGCTGATGGAGTCCGAGTTGCCGTTTCTGGTGATCGAACCGGCAAAAACAGAATATCGGGCGTTGCTTTCATCGGGCGTTGATCTCGATATTTATCAGGCGGGCTCAGAAGAATTTTGCCCGCTACGGCTGAATCCGTTTGAGCTGGTTAACTCCAGGGTCAAGCTGGCCGGACATATCGCCACTCTTACCAGCACTTTAACAGCTGCTTATCCCATGGAAGCTGCCATGCCTCAGCTGGTGGAGGAGGCCATTATTGCGGCTTACGAAGCGTATGGCTGGGATATGCGAACGGGCGAAAATGAGATATTCGATAACCCCTGGGACCCATCCGTTCAGGGCCAATGCTGGCCCATCTTCAGTGACATGATTGCCCAGCTGGATCAGTTGATTGAATCCAAAGGTATGGGCAAGGAATTCGAGGAGAAGTATCGAGGCTCACTCGTGGCTCGCCTGACCAACCTCACTTTGGGCACCAAGGGCCCGATGCTGAATACCCGGCGTTCACTGGACTTCAACGCCTTGCTCGATCGCAAGGTGGTGATTGAGCTGGAAGAGCTGAAGAGTGAAAGCGACAAGGCTCTCTTGATGGGGTTGATCATCAATCGTTTGGCTGAGTGTATGAAAGAACGTCATCGTCAGGGACCGGGATTTCAGCATCTGACTTTGATCGAAGAGGCGCATCATTTATTGAGCAAACCGGATGCCGCCACTTCCGAGAGCCGCAGGCAGGGAGTTGAGGCTTTTGCCAATCTGTTGGCTGAAGTGCGCAAATACGGTGAAGGTCTGATCATTGCTGATCAGTCTCCAACCAAACTGATTCCTGATGTTATTAAAAACACCCATACCAAAATCGTGCATCGACTTTCTGCAGCGGATGACCGCCGTGCCGTTGGTGACGCTATTGGCCTTGATGATGAACAACGTGATTTTCTGCCAAAGCTGCAAACTGGCGAAACCATTGTGTATTGCGGCGGTTGGAATGCCCCCGTATGGGCAAAAGTGACCCAGGGACAGAGAACGGATGATGAGGATATTGCAGATGAGCAGTTGCAGGAGCTTGGTCAGGCGCTGCAATGGCGTAATCGTCACCGGTTGACGCCTAAATTGGCTGAATCCGATTTGGTATCTGATGCCGCTACGTATGCCAGGCTCATTCGAAGTGCTCCCCGGGCGTTAAACGCTTTGCTGAATTGGGTGCGGGCACGAGAGCAAAGCGGTGCCGACCAACGGCGGTTAAAACGCAAACTGGCGCTGTACCAAAAAGAAGTTGCTTCATGGCAACAGCAACTAACACTGGATGAAGAACAGCTTCATTCATTGGTTTACACCCTGCTGCTCGATTTGGCTAACTTGCCAGGCGATCTGGAAGACTGGATGGCCGAATCTTGTAAGAGCAGGGTCTTTGAGATTCTGGCCAGGCTATTGAAATTATCCTCCGATGAACCGCTTGAACTGGTTGGTCGTACGCGAGATGTGTTCGATCAACTTAAAAACATTCCCTCTCTTTAATTATAAAAGGACGTAGTTTATGGGATTTTTGTCTTCTATTGTCGATGGTGTAAGTAATGTCGTCTCCAGTATTTGCAGGGTTGGGGGCGCTATCGCTTCCACTGTCGCTCAGATCGCTCCTGTGTTGAAACCATTAATTGCAACTATGCATCCCGTGGTTCGTGCGGTGGTTGCTGTGCTGACGGTGGTTGGTCAGGCACTGAATATTCTCAAGCCGGATGAAAAGGTTGAGGAGCTTGGAGACCGGGCACTACAGGCTGCCGAGCAGGACGAGACGCTGGTGCCAGAGAATTTTTCCGATTACAACGAGTACCTGAAGGAAATCCGCAGCATTGAATTGGATCCGGAGAAAACCGAAAAAAATCTGAAAGACGGCTCTGCTGTTCTTACTGGCCTTGCGACTGTGGCGACGGCTATCGAAAAAGGCAACAACTTGCGGGAAGGCTCTGCTGTCGATTTGCTGAAAGTTGTTATTGCAGATCCCGATTTCTTTAACTCATACCGTCTGAAAAGCCTTATCACCGAAAACGCGGATTTTGGCTCTATCCTCAAATACATCGACGGAAAACTGGGTAACGCAGAAACGGATGCTCTTTACGACAAACTGTTTTCCATTGAAAAGAATACCAATCCCGCCGCTGAACGTGGTCAGTTTGAGGGTGCACTGTACGATGTAAAAGCTAATGCAGCCAAAACCATTAAAGACGCCACAGGCGGTGCGGAATGACGGCTCAGGCGTACGCATTGGTTGAATATGATGGGCGTATCTATTGCTCTGAACGTTATGAAGACAGCTGGGAGTCTGTCAAATTACAGGGGAGTATTGGTACGCGTCTGTCGTGGTCGGAAGCTTTGGATGAGCTGAATAATCGAATTGGTTCGGAAAAAGCGCTCGCCGATTTGGCTTTGCACCTGATGGTCGATGATCAATCCCCTGCAACGCTCTTAGCCATCTCTCACAAACTGGAGTCGTTAAATGCCAACAAGATCAACTTGTATCCAATTCGTTGGATGCTGGCGAGTTACTGGAATGGTGATGCACCTGATTCGGATGTGATCAATCAGATACTGCTGGAACAGGTTAATAATCCTGGAACTGGCCTTGTATCGACATCGTTACCAAATAGTTCAAGCGGGCCGGATTCAGTTTCCAAAGTGGCTGAACTGGAGGCTTATTGCAAACAATTAAAAACAGAATTAGCTGCGCAAAAACGGCAGCTGAATACGTTACAAAAGGATAATGAGAGTCTGAAAAGTCGTTTGGTGAATCTCCCCCTGATGCTGAGTGACGAGGTGGTTAATTCCTACCTGGCCTGCATCTTTAATAACTATTGGGGTAATGTCAGTATGGATGATCACTGTATTCATACCCGGCAAATCAACAGGCCTTTATTGGTCTCCCCTGTAACCGAGCCGTCAATAAAAGTTATTAGCAGTATCGCTACTGAAATTTATCGTCTGCCGTTGGATCAGCGCCTTGCTCTACAAGGGCTTTGCCTAAGTCTTATCAAAACCAACGGTAGCTTGAAAACACGGCACGAATTCGATTTTTTGCTGGATGACCCAAAATCACAGGTAATGGGGGATTATTGAAATGAGCCATGCCGCAGAAGATATTGAGAAAAAGTTAAACAAATTGAAAAAAGGCTCGTTCCCAGACAAGCTGACCTACGAAGCACTGATCTTGTTACTGCAACACGATCCTCATGTGCGCCAGCTGGTTCGTAATATAGTTGAAAGAGACGCTGATGCCGATCAATGCGTTATTGATGACGCGCAGTTTGGCACACAAAACTGGCCAAAAGAGTCGCTTGATATCGCTGGATCAGGAACTGGTGGAGATATCCGCAGTGATATGAATTCCTCCTCGGGCCTCGTTGTTGTTGATTCCGGATGCAGCCAACGCTTGCCGGTACAGCCCGATTCTAAGGAGACATTACGAGTTGAGCTATCGTCAGCATTAAGGCTGCTGGCGTTGGTGGAGCGGCATACCGGTCTGAGGTCCTATCTGTTAGCGGGTTGTGATTCTGAAGGCGAGCGTTTGATGAAGCTGTTGGTCAATCTCGGGCGTTGGGACCAAATCGAAATGATCTGGAATACACTAGCGGCTGATATTAAGCAACGCCAGCAAATGGCAACGGCGGATGAGCTGGGAATGCTCGAAGGCTGCTTGCAGTGTTTCAACCTGACGAGTAGTCAATACAAAGCGGCTTTGGATCGTCCACAGCCGCCGCAAAACTTTAACCACAAAGTACATAATCGACTGAATGCCAAAGGGCAAACGGTAACAGCCATTGCACTTCCAGGGTTAATTAATTCTGCGGGCGATACAGTCTGCAAAGCATTGGTAATAACGGAATAAAGGGGTGCTGATATGTCAAGCGCGATGGATCAATATTTGGTAAAAATTTATCAGTGCCTGAATTCCAGGTTGCCAGCAGGTACAGCTGTTGAACAGCTTCCTCATGGTTTTAAAGAAAAACTGATAGGTGATTTTTTTGATTGTGTAATAGCAATAGTTGGTCGTCTTCAAAACAGTATCAAGCCTGTTCGGCAGCAGCAGAAACATAAGTCGCTGTTTTTTTTGGGGGGGCAGCAATTGCAGCAGGAGCAGCAGCAACAACCGCAACAGGGATTTTTCTATATAGGGGGGAAGGAAGCTGTTCTGGATATTGAAAGTGGATTGATTTGGTCATCGAGAATATCTGAAAAAACTATTGATAAGAATTCGTTTGGTTTATTGCGGTTTGATAACTCTGATTTCTATGATTGGATGCTACCTGAAGCCATATCCCTATGCGAATTTGCAAAAAAATCATCAAATCCCCTTCGTGGTGGAGGCTACGATAGATTGTCAGGTTTCGATTATTTTATTACCTGTCAGGGGAGAGTCTATCTCGCCTTTTCAGACCCGAATAGCGTTTCTGATAATTCTGCGCGGTGTATCCCTGTATCTGATAAATACAAAGATAACTACGTTTTATTGATTCTCGATTGCTTGTTAACGGGGCGCCAGATTACTCTGAGCACTTCAGATAAGGTTAATCTGCTCGAAGATATTAGCAAGCCAATTAATTTTACTGAGAGCCAGGCGGATCTTGATAGCTATAGTCTGCCCTCTCCCCCATTGGACGAACGCCAAATACATGACCAGGCTTGTGGATTATGGGAATTCTGGAGCGATGATTCGACCGAACAAGGTAAACAGGCAAATCGAGCCTGCTTGAGCATCGGTATCAGGCCGCGCAACCCGATTCAGGATATTCAACCGGGCGCAGTAGCCATTGACTTTGGTACCAGCAGCACGGTTGTGGCTTTTAAAGACGGTGGCCGTAAAAAACTGTTGCGGATTGGTTTGTCGGTGGATGATTACAGTGCTGATAGTCAGCCCGAACATTATGAAAATCCGACCATTCTGGAATTTGTCGATATCGAAGCTCTTTTGCAACCATGGCAAAGCCAGGCCTATCGGCCGCGTGTCAGTTGGGAAGACGTTCATTGTTCTCATGAAGCGTTAAGTACTCAGCGGGATAACGAAAGCGACCCGAAAATTACCGCCAGTATCCTGCCCAAAATCAAGCAGTGGGCACTGCGGATGGAAGACGATGTGCGTATTCGTATCCGTGACCGTGCCCATGAACGAGAGCTGGAGTTGCCGCCTTTGGAGATGCGCAATCCCATCAAAGGCCAGCCCTTGAAAGTGTCGTCCAGTGATTCTTTTGATCCGATAGAACTGTATGCCTGGTTTCTGGGGCTGGCGATTAATCAGCGTTCCCGTGGTTTGTTCTTGAAGTACTACATGACCTTTCCTGTGGCATACCCGCGTGATGTCAAAGAGAAGATCCTGTGTTCTTTCCGACGCGGATTGCAGCGTAGCTTGCCAGAGACGCTGATCAAGCAGAAAGCATTTGAAAAATTTGCAGTCGAGGAGCGGGCATCCGAGCCTGCTGCTTTTGCGGCTGCAGCGCTTGAGCATTTTAAACTGAAGCCTACTGAGCAGGGGGTGGCTTACGGAGTCTTTGATTTTGGTGGTGGTACAACCGACTTCGATTTTGGCATCTATCGACTGCCTACAGTCGATGAGGAGGATCAGGGTTACGAACAGGTGATCGAGCACTTTGGAGCGTCAGGGGACAGGTTCCTTGGTGGTGAGAATCTGCTCGAGAATATGGCCTACCGTGTGTTTCAGCACAATGCGGATACCTGCCGTAAAGAAGGGGTTACGTTTTCCAAACCACTGGATGCCGATGACTTTCCGGCCTCTGAAACCTTGTTATCAAACAGCCAGGCGGCATTGACCAATACCCTGATGCTGATGGCGCGTTTGCGGCCATTCTGGGAAAAGGGCGAGCAAGTGCAGGACGGTATCGTGTCGTTACCCTTGATCAGCAATGAAAGCTCAACTCGAATTGAGCTCAGGATTCCTTATGATGAATTGGCACAGTACCTCAAAGATCGCTTGCGTGAGGGGGTTGAAAAGTTCCTGCAATCCATGAAAGAGGCATTTGATCACGCAGACAAACAGCCAGAGAAAATCCATGTATTTTTGGCTGGTAATGCGAGCCGGTCGCCACTGTTGCAGGAGCTCTTTTCTATGGCGGCACAAGGCTCCTCGCAGCTAGCCGTTACTCTCAAGGTATCTGACATCATTGGTCATTGTGTAAGCGAAGTGACAGCGATTGATTGTGGCCTGGAGGTTGGGGAGGAAGTCGAATTTGAAGACGGATTGATGTTTCTTGAGACTGACAAGGGCACTAATGACGTAGTCTCTCCTGTTGATGGTGTAATCCATCAGAAATTCGTTAATTCTGGCGATACCCTGCAATCCGATTCAAAACTGCTGGAAATTGCCCTTAAAGAGGGGGCTGCTGTACCTAAAGGAATAACGGCTTATCGATTGCAGGGGTTTGAGAACGCTTCGGAAGGTATGCAAGTTTACCCGCCAATTATGAATGATCCATCTTCACCCTATAGTCCAAATACCAAAACCGGTGTTGCATTGGGGTTGTTGGAACTTTGTCCCGGCTCGGCTACGGCAATCGTAAACCATTCGGCCAATCAGAAAGGCGGAGAAGCACCATTTAATTTCTATGTTGGAACCATCAAACGACGCTGTTTCCATCCGGGTGTGGTGAGGCATGCGCAGTTTGGTAAATGGCAAGAACTGGGAATTATCCGCGAGGGGCATTTTAATCTGGCCTATACCCAAAATCCGTTGGCTACGTCGGGGAACATGACAGAAGACCACCTGGAGCTTGAACATCAGCAGCTTGAAATGCCATGTAGCCCTGGAGAGCGGTTATTCGCCCGGGCGATTGCATCGAATCGGATTGAAGTATGTTCGGCAAGCAGTTTGTCTGAACTGCAACAGGCTCCGTTTGATAATCATATGACGCTGGAACTGTAGGCTCCTGGTGGTCGATTCGTTCGACAGGGGCGGTAGCTACCGCTCCCTGTCGCTATTCAATATACCCGTCAGCCCTCTATGGATATTCTCCAGGGCTTTATTATCAAAAAGGACTCTGACTCATGGCCGTTGCGCTTGAATGCATCAGTATCGTGATTCGTATCGATGCGATCAGAAAACTTCCCGGTGGCTGGGAGGATTTTATTGAACGGTATCCAGCGCAACAGGACTGCTGGTATGACGCTGATCTGTTTCGCATGGGGGCTATGAACCCGATGGAAGCGGAGATGATCATCGATGAACTGAAATCCCTGGGTTTGAAAGGCTTTGTGAAGCGAAGAGGTAAAAGCGGCCACTGGCAGGATTTCTGTGCGCTGGGTGCTTTTACCACTGAACTGGACAACTGTGACTGGTTGGAGCTGGGTGAGGGCATTGTCTGGTTAAAAGGTTCAACACAAGCCCGTGTGATCGCTCATGCGGGGAATAGGACCGGAAAGCGCAAAAAGCGCCGTGGTAGTGCGATTGTTGCTGACGAGCGCGGCGTTTTGCTGGTTCAGGACCATAAACAACAATGGTTATTGCCCGGTGGCCATGCCAATCGCGGTGAAACCCGTTTTATGGCGGCGATTCGGGAGCTGGAGGAAGAAACCGGCTTGCAAGCCTGGTCGGCGCAGTGTCTGTTCGAATACGAATCGGAGCACTATATGCATCAGGTCGTTCTGATCAAGGCAAATGGCATTCCGAAACCCAGCGGTGATGCTGTTGCTATCGGTTATGTCACAGCGGCTACTCTGGACGACAAGCTGCCAAGACACACGTCGACCTGGCAGATTCTGAGTCGTTATTTCGAGGAATTGGTTGAGGCAGCAATTTGAAGTGACGGTTGCCAGGCAGCAGGATAGTTCGGTCGGCTGACATCCCCACCTTCAATATAACGTCCCTTAATATCAAGTGCGGAACATCACACCTCTTCCGCCGGTCTTGCCAGCAGGTTTTGGTATTCCCGTAACGACATGGGTTTGTGGAACAGATAGCCCTGGAACATATGGCAGCCGTGTTCGGTGAGGAATTGGCGTTGTTCCATGGTTTCGACGCCTTCGGCGCACAGTTCCATGCCGAGGCGGCGGGCCATTTCGATGATGGTGATGACGAGGGCGTCGTCGCGGGCGCTTTCGCCGATGTTGTCGACGAACTGTTTGTCGATCTTGATGAGGTCGATCGGGATTTTGGTGAGGTAACTCAGGGATGAATATCCAGTGCCGAAGTCGTCGAGGGCTACCCGGCAGCCGAGGGCGGTGATTTCGTCGAAGAAACGGTTGGCTACCACGAGGTTGTCGAGGTAGGAGTGTTCGGTTACTTCAAATTCGATCAGGCCACGCGGGATGTGGTACTTGAGAAAGGTGCCCTTGATGAAGCCGATCAGGTGGTATTTTTTCAGATCGTGGGCGGAGAGGTTGATCGATACGTGAAACGGCGGGTCGATTCTGCTGAAGACGTCGCTGCAATCCCGGCACACCCGTTCGATCACCCAGCGGGTGATCTCCGTAACCTTGCCCGACTGCTCGGCGATGGGGATAAATTCGGCGGGTGATACAAATCCCAGCTTTTTGCTGTTCCAGCGCGCCAGTGCTTCGGCGCCGACCCGACGTCCGTTGGCGTCGACCTTCTCCTGGTAATAAATCGAGAACTCGTTTTCGCTGAGGGCGGTTTCGATGTTATTGGCGATTTCGATACGCCGCTGATAGTTGTCCATCATGTCGCTGCTGAAGAAGCTGTAGCGGCTTTTGCCAAGGCTTTTGGCGGTGTACATGGCAACGTCGGCATTACGGATCAGGTCGCGGGTATCGGCACCGGAGTCAAAGGTAGTGGCCACACCTACGCTGGCCGACACCCGTACTTCCCACGAGGCAATCAGGAATTTTTGCATCAGCCCACCCACAATCAGGTCGGCCAGTTGTTCCAGTTGCTGGCGCTGCGGGCACTCTTCCAGCAGTACCAGAAACTCGTCACCGCCGTGGCGTGATACCAGGCAGCCTTCCGGCACGATGGATAACAGGCGTTCGGCAACCATCTCCAGCAGTCGATCACCCACTTCATGACCTAACGAGTCGTTCACCAGTTTGAAGCCGTCGAGGTCGACGTACATCACGGCCAGATGTTTATGGCTGGTCTGGATGTTTTGCAGTGCCTGGTTGAGGACGTTCATAAACCGGTTGCGGTTGGCGAGGCCGGTCAGGCTGTCGTAGTTGGCGAGGTATTCGGTAGCGGCCTTGCGCTCTTCCAGCAGGGTCACGTACTCGCGATTAACCTCGGACTCTTCCTGAATCACCCGCATCATCATGGCGATGTTGTTGGATAACTGCTTGACCTCGTAACGCCCACCTTGTGGTGTCTGCAATGAGTAATCCCGGGTTTTGGATACTTTTTCGGCGAACTCGCTGAGGCGGCTCAGGGGGGCCAGCCAGACGTTACCCAGCAGATAAAAGGCAATCGCCAACAGCACCAGCAGCACCAGCAGCGGTGGTAAGAGGCTGGAAATAAGTTTGTGGGTGCTTTCGCTGATTGGCCCCGCAAAGTCGTTAACGATTACCAGATAACCGAGCTGATAGGGGGCATCACCGATCGATCGAATGGCAATCAGGTTGGTATTGATATGGTGTATGCCGGTGCTCAACGAGGCCAGACGACCGTTCAGCTCGGTCAGTACCTCGGAGCCTTGTGGCCCTCCGGCCTGGCCGTGATAAACGTCGATCTGGTTCCATCCCGGGCCATAGACGGCGGCAACGCGAACATGTGGATAGGGTTCGAGGCTGAGCAGGTAACGCTTGAGTTCAAAGTCGTTGTCGGGCTGGTTGAGAATATCGACCAGATCGTTGGCCATGTTTTCGGAGAGGGCGCTCAGGTCACTCTGAACATAACGGGAGTACAGCTCCTTATGTTCGTTGAGTGACAGCAGGAAAACGGCCACGGCTACCGCTGCCAGACACAGCAAACTGAGGATAACGACCGCGGTTCGTATACTTTTCAAATGGTTGCCTATGGCCAGCTAGCAGTTCCTGTCCGGGGACAGATTTACCTGAGTCTAGTCTTTGCGCTCACACTTGCTGCCGGGAGCGCCGGAATAAGGCAACAACAGACAAAACAGAACGTTCCGCAAAACAATTGTATAAAAAGTACAATATCAATAACAATTTCATTGCATTTAGAGTGGTGTCTTCATCGGTCAGGCCAGCGGTTCTGCCTATACTCAGGTATCAGTTCGATAGATCTCTGCTCATTATCAGGAAAGGATCAGTGAAGATAACCAGCTCTTGTGTTCAGCGAGTGTCCAAAGTCGGCCCTCTGGGCTTACCGGAGGCCTGTCATCGCACTCGCCTGGCATCCTTGATTGTGGCTCTGGGCTGTGGGGTTGTCTCTGTTGCCAGTGAGTCGTTGGAAGTAACCGATGATCTCGAGGTATCCGGATTTGTCCGGGTGATTGGCGGTTATCTGAACTCGGATGACAACAGTGTGGATGGGTATCGGGATGGTATCAGTCTGCACCAGCAGTCGCTGATTGCGATTCAGCCGACGTACCATGTTACCGACCAGCTAAGTGGCACCGTGCAATGGCTCGGTCACAGCGGTTCAGGTCGTGAGTCGGGCATTGAGTGGGCGTATCTGACCTACGATCTTGATGACCAATGGCAGATCAAGGCAGGCAAGCTGCGGATGCCGTTTTTCTATTACAGCGACAGTATCGACGTTGGGTATTCCTATCCCTGGATATCGCCACCGATGCAGCTGTACAACAACAAGCTGTTCCCTACCTTTGAAGGCGGCAACGTCAGTTACAGCTCATCGTTTGGCAGTTATTCGCTGCGCTTGGAAGGCCTGTACGGTTACTACAACAACGACTACGTGATGATTGGCGGCACCCGTCTGGATGCCGAAGCACACTTTGATGACATGTATGGTTTTAACCTCAATCTGGGACGCGGCAACTACAACCTGCGATTGGCGTATCACACCGGTTTTTCACAAACCAGTTTGGGATTTCTGAAGCCATTAAAAACGGCGCTGGAACAGGCCGGATTTTCCGAGTCGGCAGAGACGCTGGCGGCCACCGGGCCGATGTCTGTGTACAGCGTTGGGCTTAACTACGAAAACTTCTCCGGCTTCATGCGCGGCGAGTGGGTTCGAACCGTTACTGAGCTGGACTTTTCTCCGACCCAGACCAGCTATTACCTGATGGCGGGTAAATACGTCGGCGACTGGACGCTGCACCTGACCTTTGCCTGTGCCGAAAATACCCGCACCCGGCCCTCAGACGAACTGCAACCCTTCGTAGAAGACCCGACGATCAATCCGGGGCTGGCCCAGCTGGCAGCGGGGTATTACTACACCTACGACCGTATTCCGACGGGAGGCCTGAACAGTGTTACGTTAGGAACGCGCTGGGATTTCCGCGCCAATATGGCGTTAAAACTGGACGTCAGTTACCTGAAAGAAACCAGCCCTTACAGCGGTTTCTTTATCAGTCGTGATGCTGATGCCCAGCAGAACGCCGATACCCAGACCGGCACGCTTTATCAGGTCGGTTGGGAGTGGGTGTTCTGATGATGACATTCCTGATCTTCCTCACTTCCAGAATGCCCGTCCGCCGTTGCGGCGGCCTGGCCTTGCTTCTGGCGTCTGTGCTGCTGGCCCCGGTCGCCAGTGCCGATGGCACCTTGCTGGTGATTGCCAACCTCGGTGCCGACCAGAAAATAACGCTCAGCCGCGAACAGGTGCGCAACCTGTTTATGGGCATTCCAGTGGGTGAAAGTCTGACCCCGGTTGTATTAACAGCGGATAACAAGGCTCGTGCCGGGTTTAACACCCGCGTGATTGGCATGGCGGAAGCGCGCATCCAGTCGTACTGGGCACAGATGAAATTCACCGGCCGTAAAACGCCACCGGCAGAGTTCCGCAGCGAGGCGGAGCTGATCGAATTTGTGCAGAAAACGCCGGGCAGTATTGGTTATGTATCGGCCTCGACCAAACTGCCGGACAACCTGCAAGTGGTGTACGAAGACGCTCGCTAGGGACCCTATGAATAACTCGTGCACGTTCTGGCTTATCGGGATGGTGATGAATCACGAAGCCGGTTTAATGGCCTTCATACCGGAATCCTGGGGTTACGTTAAAAACCAGCGAAGAGTAATCACCATCCCGACAACCCCGAAGGGTGCGGGCTGTAGCGCACTTGAGTGATGTTGACGAACCTGCGAGGCCCGACTTGAAAAGGACTCGGCCGGACAGGTTCGTCATTTCGCGGCGTTCGTCGCCTGGCCCACACGTACTGCAGCATTCGCGCACGACTGCATGGATGCAGGAGGTAGGGCGAAGCAGGAGCCAGAGCCGAGAGCTGTGCAGAGTTATTCTGAGTGTCCTTGGTTGAACATCAGGGCGAAATTAAAATCGTGAGGTCAGGTATTTTGGTTGGTGGTCGGGAAGCCCTGACATGTCGAGATCCCGCTCGAAGATCGACAGATTCTGAATCAGGGGTTACCCAGTAATACATCCCGAACCCGGTTAACCGAGGCGTTGCGGGATTGCTCCAGCACTGTTCTGGGGAACAGGCTTCGATATGAAACAGGCTCATCCGGCTTACCATCCAGCCGTGGATGCTGTCTGGTTTTCAATTGTTGGCTGGTTTCGTGAGGCAGGACGTTCTCGTTGAGCAGGTCGAGCAAGGCACCTTCCAGAGAAGTGGGACGCCAAAGAATGATGTGGTAGCCGTGCTTTCGGGCCTTGTCGTGATCTTGCTGCAGGATCGGCACATCGGAGTCGAGCACGATATAGCGCTTGTCGTAAGCAATGTGTTCGTATTTGCGGGCGGCATTGGTAATGATATTGCCCGGCGAGCCGCCCGACTGTTTTTCAATGCTGGGCTTGATCGCGGCGCTGTCCTCCCGGAATTCCTGATTGATATGCTTGATCACCGCCTGATCATCTTGCCCTTCGCCCACCACCAACAAGGTAGTGAATTTCGTCTGCTTTTCCTTCTTGTTTGGGCGGCTCAGCTTTTTCCTTGCCATGATGTTATTCGTCCTTACAGGTTCGGCGTTGCGCCCAATGCCCCAGCCATATACTTGGCATAGAGGTTGTCGTCGGCTCTCAATCCTGTCATGTCATCCATGCGCCAGGCTGCTGAGCACTGGTTCTTTTTCTCGACCAGATAAATCTGATGTTTTTGTAACAGATTCAGCACTTCGGGAGTGTGGCAGGTAAAAATCAGCTGCGCCTGATGGGGGTTGGTTTCCTTGAATTCAAACCATTGCAGCAACTGCGGCACCAGATGCGGGTGCAGGCCGTTGTCGAGTTCGTCGATCACGGCGATGCCCCCCTGATGCAGGGTTTTCAGAATCGGTTCGAGCAGTACAAAGGCCGATTGGGTGCCGCTGGATTCCTCAAAAAACGGCAATTCAAACTGGCTGCCGTCGTCGTTCTGGTGCCGACCAAAGGGCAGGTAAAGCGGTTCTTCCTGACCGCTGCTGTCGCGCGCCATGACCTTGCGAATTTCCACGCCGCTCAGGCCCAGATCAAAACGGCTCAGCACTTCCGACATACGGGTTTTCAGCTCAGGCTGCTTTTCGAACTTCGCGGCGGTTTTCATTACGGCATCAAACTGGAAATGACGACGCCCGCTGCTGTGGACGTTGGTCTGGATACGATCAAAAAACTCCACCAGTGGCCGCGCTTCTTTGACGTCGTAGCTGTGGGCGGCGCTGATCAGCGAGGCATTGCCACGCAGTTCTTCGGCTTTGCTTTTGGCAAAAGGAAAACCTTTGTGTTTGAAGTGGTAGCCGGTTTCGGTTTTTTCCCGCTTGAACAGATAGCTGAACTGGCTGCTGGTTTTGGCAAACAAAGCTTCGTTGATGACTTCTTTGGGCGTCAGCTCCAGCTGGTAGCGGTAGTCGATGCCATCCAGTAGAAACTCCAGCTCAAAACGCGTTGGCTGGTCTGGCTGGAGCGCATGAGGAGAACAAGGAATCTGGTCATCCGGATCGTTCCCCAGAAAGGAGTTGGAGACAAACCAGCTCAAAAACGCCAGCGGCTTCAGTAATTGGGTTTTGCCGGAACCGTTGGCACCAACGATGGCAATCGCCTTGTTCCAGCGCTCGCCGTCGACGTCGATATCGTAGCCAGATGGCGTTGGCTTTTTGCCCAAACCGAAGTCGATGATGGTTTCTTCAGCAAAGCTGTAAAAGCTTTCGAACACCAGATTTTTGATCATATTCTTTTACAATCAACGAAATTTTGTTGATTGTGGCTTTTGTATCGGTGTTGAGCAATGGGTGTTTGCCAGACCTGTATAGAAAACAGGGATTTCTATACAGGTCGGCAGTGTGGTTTATAGAAATCAGGAAAATCTATGCAGGTGAGCGGTTAGTGCTCAGAAAGGCGTTAAATTGCAGGAGTGTATAAAAGCATGCCTCCCATTCATCGCAGCCAGTCAGGTCTATCTCAACATCACAGCGCTGCCGCAGTTCGGTGAGAACCTTCTGACGGAACTCCGGTTGCAGGGTTTCCTGGTCTTCTGCTGTCGTGCCGCGTTGAGCCAAACGCCTCTGACGCTCTTGTTCATCCAGCGTCAGCAGAATGGTGAGGTCAGGTTTGATCACCTTGGACAGCGTCGCATCAAGGTCAATCTCGACACCCCGAGCCTTTGCATAGGCAATAGTGGATGCACTGTAGCGATCCATCACGACGCTTTTGCCTTGCTGGAGCAAGATGGCGGCACGTTCTCCCTCGGCCTGAACCGTAGCGGCGTAAAACAAGGCTCGTGCGGTTTGGGATTCGCCCAGGCCTTCAGTAATCGCGCTGCGTAGCGGCTGCAGTTCTTTGCCTGGTGTGGATAGATAGGTGTAGTAAGGGTCCTCGGTCAGCGCGCGCGCAACGGTGGTTTTGCCGACACCGTCGAGCCCTTCAAGCACGATAAAAAATGCCATGGTGCAATTCCTTCTCTGGGGATGTTGTTGATGGAGGCTGGGTATTGTTCTGCAGAGTCTCGATCGCCGCGGGGTTGCAGGCGTTGGCGAGTGCTCGCATTTGCAGGTATTCCGCATGACTGAAGCTGTTGCTGGCGATCACGTGCGGTATGGCTTCGTCGGCTGATTCGATCAGTCCGTATTCTTCTCGTTGGTGATCCAGTTCTGTGCCACGCAGAATCATCAGCGGCCAGGCTCTGATCTCGGTAATGCCTCTGCTCCAGCACCAGGAGAGCGACTGGCGGAAGCTGGCGAGGGTTTGCCCTGGCAGCCCGTAAATCAGCGACACTTCAAAGCGAAGATTGCGCGCCTGCAGTTTTTGAATGATGTCGTCCGCCATATCGAGGCGGTTGGGGCGGCCGATGCGTTTTCCTTCTTCCCAAATGGCGGTTTGCAAGCCGAACTCCAATACGACGTTCAGGCCTTCCAGTGCGTCCAGGAATTCGTCTTTGATGGATTCGAAGCGGCATTGCAGAGCCAGCTCGGCTTTCAGGCCAATTTTCCTGAACAGCTTCAGCAGGTCGACGGTGCGAGGGATGTCGAGGTGGAATATCGGGTCCAGTATGGAGATGCGTTCCACGCCTGCCTCGGCGAATAGATAGGCTTCTTTGATAATCCGTTCAAAATCGAACTGGTGCTGTTTGAGTTTGAAGCGATCACCAGTGCCCCGATGCTGACAAAAAGAGCATTTGAACGGACAGCCTCGCATGGTTTCCCAGCGAATTTTTTTACCCGGTTGCAACACGCCGGTGAGATAGGGCGACGGCAGTTCTTCCAGTGCGTAGTTCGCTTTTTCTCCCAGATCGTGCGCACCAGCAAAATGAATACCGAGCCCATGGGGATATTCTTCCATTGCCAGAGCCACCATGGCTTTTTCGCCATGGCCGCGGACAAATACATCCGCGAAGGGATACAGGTGCTCCAGTTGGCCAGCATCGGCATAGGATATTTGTGGCCCACCCAACACAACCGTTGCCGCTGTGCTGGAGTGAATGGCTTCAGTCAGCTGCTGGGTAACGGGTTCGTTCCAGATAAATGTGCCAATACCAACCAGGCACTGATGTCCTTGCAGGCTGCGTTGGTGAATATGTTCCAGCAGCTGCTTTTCAAAAGCGACGGGATTAAATGCCATATCGTTAACAGCAGCTTCGAGCAGGTCATATTGAATGTTCGATGCTTTGAGAGCGGCGGCAATGGATGCGATTCCGAGACTGGAGCGGCCGTCTTGCGGCCGTTCCCAATCCAGTGAAACCAATATCACGAATTTGCTCATGGACACCTCACCACAGATCGTTCTTGGTCAGGTGCCAGCCACGATTGTGGCAGCACTCGTACACATTCAGGCGTACGCCATCTTCCTGATAGCGGAGGTGCGCCCGCTTTTGGGCGGATTCGTACGTTAAATAGAGCTGTTTGGGGCGGCCATTGCCATCGGTGCAGTAATGGCAGGTTGCGCTTGGGGTGTAACGGTCTTGTGGGCAGAGATGCCAGTGATTACAGCGATCGCAAAGATAGGGGACCATGGCATTGCCATAGGCGTCTTGTGCATAGTCTGCTGCATTCCGGGCATCTTCTTCGGATGGGTAGCAGGACCGCAGTTTGCCGTTGCGGGTAGTGCAGGGTGCTGAGTTGTGCATAGAAGACTCCGTTGGTTAAGTACGGAGTCATCATTTGTTAGTGCAATGCACTAACAAGGCTGGGGTGAGCGATTAACAGGAAAAACTTTTCAGGAGCCTGGAGAGGCGCTGTAGCTCGTGATAGCGTTTTTTTACCATCTCCAGAAATGGGGCGACGGGTTCAGAATTGTTGATCTCGTTAGCGAGGCGGTAAGCATTTTCGATATCGCCAGCGACCCAGGCTGCCAGCACCGAATCCACTGGGTCCAGTGCTGCGGCTTGTGCCAGCAAGGCATTCAGCAGATTGGTATGTGGGCCGAGCAGCATTTGTGGAAGGGTTTCAAATGGGTTGGGAAGTTTTTGTCCGTACAGGTCAAAGTCTCCCTCAAGAGCGGTAACCAGCAAGGTTGCTTCGGCACTGGATAATGCCATGCCACAAACCGTGGTGCGCTGTAGCAGCATGGCGCTCAAGGTTTGTGCTGCCTCGGCTCGTACTATTGGCTCATCAAAGATCTTTTTTACATGTTTGGGGTCTGTGAAAACCGCGCTGAGCAACAGTGCGTTGAACAGAACGGTTTCCTGATCCTTGTCGATATAAGTCGCCGACCGTTGAACGCCATGTTCCAGCTTGACGTCAAGTAATCCGTTGCGTTTGAACGAATTGGCCTTGTCGGCCAGAAACTTGCTGTCTGCTGCGGATTCAATACCAAACAGATCTCGAATGGCTTCGGGGATTCTTTTCATTCTGGTCTGTCTTTATGTGGTTTTATCGGCAGCCTTCTTTAAGGATGTCTTTAACGTCGAGATCGCTATTGTCTGATAATATTTCAGAAGATTCGATGCTGGCGATTCTTTTTGCTACCTTGTGCCAGTTGTTATGGTTGCAATATTGCCATGATCCAAATTGCAAAAAAGCGTCGACCATGCCTTTGCAATATCCGGCCATCATGGTGTCGGCTGGGGATAATGTCAGGCTGTTCAGGATATTTATATCGTTATTGCTATCGTACATTTTTGCCAATAGTTTACAACCTTCGAGTAAACGCTCGGTATCTTCATCGGCAATGCTCTGGCCTGAAAAAATGGTTAACAGTATGAGCAGGATGTATTTTTTCACGTTGAAATCCTTTTAAAATGTTAATTATTTTGAAGCTACAAAAGCAGAGGATTCCGGTTTCTTGAAGGCATCCTTTGGTTGTGTGTCCATGGTTGTTGTGGTTGGGTCGATTTTTGAATTCAATTCCGATTGTGTGTTTTTTGGCAGTTTTGTGTTTTTGGCTTTGACGCGTAGGGAAATGTTCCGCATGGCCAAAGTGGTGGATATAAAAACCAATAGCCATGTGGATATGTCAGTGTCTGATATTTGTGCAATGAATTCTTCAAGTTCTAAACTTCGTAGGGCTTCGGTTTCGTTAAGGAGGGTGTATGCGATGAGGTTGTATGCGGCGATGGTGATGATTGGCATCGTTACGTAAAAAACAGGAATTCCGATGTTTATAAGGTCTCGGATTGCTGATTTGTATATAAAATTCTTTGTTGTTCTATAGTGTTTCTGGTTGGAGTGGAAAAGATATCCGACAATCCAGAAAGCTATCAATTCGAATTTTGAGATGCTGAGAAACCAGGTTTCACCGTTAAGAACGGCTTCTATTGTTGTCAGGATTAGACAAAAGCCTGTAAGTGCATACAGGAATTCCCGGAAAACCCTGAATTTCAGAAACGCCCATATAAACCCAATAACAGCCAGTACGCCTGCTGCTAGCAAAACTTTTCCATTATCCATTTGCGAGTCCTTGTTTGATGGGATGGTTTGTATTTTTCGGTGTCAGCTGGCCTCCGGCCAGATGCCTTCCGCGAGTTCTTCCAGCACCTGATCGAGCTGGCCGTTGAGTACCTTGTCGAGCTGTTTGGCGCCGCCTTGATCACCAAAGCGTTTGTTGACGAATTCTTGGTCGAGGATGACTTCGAAGACCAGTTGTTTGGCAAGGCGGTCGAGCCATTTTTTCTGGGCTGGGGTCCAGGGGTGCCGGGCGTATAGCTGTTGCATGGCATCGTTGACCCGTTGCTCGAATGGTTTGAGTGCTTCGCCCAATGCCGCCTTACGGATATGGCCAATGATACTGGCGGCGATGTCCTGATTGGTCTGGTTGCGCCAGGCCGTTTGCAGTTTGGCTTCGGTGTATCCGGCGTTGTCGAGCAACAGCTTGATGTCTTTGAGCTGTTCGCGGGTGAGGTCGCGGGGTTTGTTGACTACGGCGCTGAGCGCTGCCGATTGGTTGATGTTGTCACGAATAAACTGGCCAAAGTTGTCGAGGTAGTCTTCGGGGCGTTGATGATTGCCGTAACTTTGGGTGCGTTCGAGAATCTGGTCCTGATGCTCGGACAGTACCGGCAGGCGGTCGCTGCCGATCAGGTCTTTCACATCGTTCAGTTGTTTCACCAGTCCCATGTTTTGGCACATGAACTCAGCGGCCTGCTGTGGCCCAAGGCTGTGCAGGTGTTGATGCAGTTTGGCCGGTTCTACACCCCATAACGTGTGCAGCTCGTCGAGTTTCTGTTTCAGCTCGGAATGTTTCTGTGGGCTGTTTTCGACTTTGGCGACGGCCTTGCGTAATACCCGCATGATTTTCTGGTTGAGCTGGTCGAGTACGACATGTGCCAGATGCTTTGCCAGCGCTTCGCCCAGTTGGTGCAGTTTGATCAGGGTGGTGTTGGGGGCGCTGGAGAAAACATGCTCCGCAGCATTGGTCAATTCAACAAAGAGGGGATCGTGTTCGGCGAGAAAACCAAAATTGCTACCAGAACCGGAAGATGCCATTAATCAGAAACTCCATTTCAACTGTCAGTGGCGCTATTTAACCCGACAATTAGACGATGCTGACTCTGACATGTAAACCATTCAGTTGATGGTAAAGGTATCTCGCGTTTCTATTCTTTCGGGATTTTTCTGATGCTGTCCAATGGCTCCTCTGGATAGGCTATGTCCGCATTTCCGCGGCAAACATTTCTCCATTATTTAGTTGGATTGTAAGGCAATTGGGCGGAATGTGCCTGCTTTTACCTGGACGGCTTTCTCAATGTTGTCATTTATGATTCGCGTTTAAAAACACTCTGCGTTGCCTCGTTAGCTGTGGAATATGGTGCCTGTATAAACCGGTTCCAGGGTGGATTCCATGGCGAAACAGATGAGATTCGGGGTATTGGTCTGGTTAATGTGTTTACCGTTGATGGTGTCGGCGTTGACCGATATCGAGGCGGTTAATGTGTCGGGCAGTCAGCGCATGCTGACGCAACGTATGATGAAGGACTATTTGATGATCGGTGCTGATGTCAAAGCCGATCAGGCGAAATCAGAGCTTACGGCCAGTATGGCCAGGTTTGATGCCAATCTGGCGGCGCTGGTGGCGTATTCCGATTCTCCGGATACCAATGCTGGGCTGGAACTGGTGGCGTCGATCTGGAGTGGTCATAAGGCGCACCTGCAGCAGGATGCTGATAAAACCACGGTGGTCACCTTGCTGGATGAGAATCTGCAGTTGCTGGCGGCCTGTCAGGCGCTGGTGGAAAAAATCGAAAACAAATCGACCCAACGCAATACCGAGGTGGTGAACCTGGCGGGGCGTCAACGGATGTTATCGCAGCGTATCGCCAAGGCCTATATGGCGTTGTACTGGCAGGTGCCAGACCCAAAACTGCAGGCCGAGCTGGATCAGGCCGAAGCCGAATTTGATACGGCATTAACAAAGTTGCAGGCCTATTCCGGCAATACCAACGAGATCAATCAGGAGCTGGGTCGTGTGGCGGTGCACTGGAAGTTTGCGCGTCCGGGGATGGATCTCAGCCCGGATAAACCGCATGCGCCGGGCAATATCTTTACCACCATGAACAGTGTGATGGACAAGATGAATCAGATTACCCATCTGTATGAGGTTGCCCAGAAAACGCCGGGGTGACAGGGGGAATGCTGATCAGTTAAGCACCCGTCGGCATTCTTACACGTCGTTACCGCATCGGATGGTCACGATCTGCTCAGCTTGTTAATTGGCTCTACCGTATGCCCTCATGGGGGACCTTGTCCTCCGGCCGGGCGGGCCTCCCCCTGCTTAGCCCGACTGGGCTCGTGTTTCCGGTTTTCACCGACAACGGCTTTTCGACCCCGGCCAGATGGCACATCCCTGTACCAACTNTGGCCTTGCGGGGCATCCATGCCCCGGCTGGGTCGGCCGTTGCGGTGAATCCCGGCTCGCCCAGATGGGCATTGGGCAGCCAGCTGCGCTGGGCAAATTCGGAAATCAATGATCAGGCTGTTTAAAAGTACCTAAGGACCCTCTGAATAACTCGGTGCCCGCTCTGGCTTATCGGGATGGTGATGAATCACGAAGCCGGTTTGATGGCATAGCGGGCTACGTTGAAAACCGGCGACACCGAGTCATCACCATTCCGAAAGCCCCAAAGGGCGCGGGCTACAGCGCAGAGCTGTGCAGAGTTATTCAGAGTGTCCCTAACTGATCGGCATTAGGCTGACAGGGGCGCTGTCGCAGAAGTGGTGGGCAAGCGACTGGACGTTGCGCCATGGATGACGGTCTGTTGCTGGCCCGCCTCTGTACAGGCTGCTTGCCCCGGCTGATACTCTCGCCAGTTTTCGAGAGGCAGCAAAAATGGCAAACCCGATTCGTATTGATTTTGTGTCCGACGTTGTATGTCCATGGTGTGCCATTGGCGTCGCCAGTCTCAGTCGCGCGCTGGAGCAGCTGGGTGACGAAGTCAGCGCCGAGATCCATTTCCATCCGTTTGAGCTGAGTCCTGAAATGGGTAAAGAAGGCGAGAACGTACTGGAGTACCTGAGTGCCAAGTACGGCAGTTCCCATGATCAGATTCGGGAAACCTGGAACACCATTACCGAACGTGGTGGTGATGTGGGTTTTACCTTCAATTTCAAAAACGACAGCCGCAAGTGGAATACCTTTAACGCTCATCGCTTGTTGATGTGGGCGGGTGAAACCAGCGGTGCCGCGCAACTGGCGTTAAAAATGGCGCTGTTAAAGGCTGGCTTCACTGATAACCGTTGTCTGGATGACAACAGCGTGCTGCTGGAGCTGGTGGCGGCGGCCGGGCTGGATGTTGCTGCTGCCTCGGGGGTTCTGGAGTCCGATGCCTTTGCTGAAGAAGTACGTCAGGAAGAACAGGAATGGCAAGAGATGGGCGTTCGCTCGGTGCCTACCATGGTGTTTAACCGTCGTTATGCGGTGTCGGGTGGCCAGCCACCTGCGGCACTGGTACAGGTGCTGCGCAAGGTAGCCTCCGAGCCAGCCGATCAGTGATCGCCGGTCCTGAAGAATAATATCGGCGGCTGATATCGGTTTGCAGCGTACTGCAAACCGATGGTTAAGGTCTGTGAGCGGTTGTTTACACGGCGTTGGCCTGGAAATGCGGCACAACATGCTCGATCAGTTCTGCCAGTACGTCTTCGACTGGGCGGATCGACAGCTTCATCACAAAGGCAACGTGGTTCACCCCCAGTTCCTGCAGGTATTCCAGAAGATTGATCAGGTGGTTGCGGCCGAGACGGTAGCCCAGATAAATCGGCATGGGCTTTCTGTCGGGGTCGTCGGTGAGGTCGAGATACATGGACTGGGCAATGGGTTTGAAAGCATCTTCGCCGAGGGTCTGTTTGACCAATCCTTGCCATTGCAGCATCACACCTTCGTGTTGTTGCAGCGGGCGCATATGGGTTAACCAGAAGTCACTGTTTTCCACCAGCCAGCGGCCATCCTGACGTGCCATGCCGGTGCTGCCAAGGCCAATACGACCATGCTGCGGATGCGGCAACATATCCAGAAACTGCATTCTGCCCAGCGGGCTGTCGATATTGGGCGAGGTTTCGCGCAGCAACCGGTCTGTAAATTCAAAGCCCTGGCGGTACTGTTCGGCGCGTTGTTCGTGGTCCACCGCGAAGGCCGGAAATTCGCTGGCGCGGTCGCCGGAGGCCAGCCCCAGTACCATGCGGCCTCCCGACAGCATATCCAGCGAGCTGGCGGCCTTGGCCAGATGAATCGGATGGCGCAGCGGTACGATCAAGGAGCCGGTGGCGAGGCTGGTGCGTTTGACGTGCTGCAGCATAAAGGTCATCCACACCCACGGATCAAGGATCTGGCCGACATCACCAAATTGCGGATCACGCAGGGGAATATCCCGACACCAGAGCCCGGCAAAGCCGCCGTTGTCGGCCATAGCGGCACGTTCCGCCTGCCGTTCAAGGGTTGGCACATCGGTCTTGTAGGCTTCGATGGGGAAGAGTAACCCCAGCGTCAGTTTGCCGGGGGCAAACATCTGGCGGAAGCCGGGGTTAAAGGACGATAACGCGTGGCTCGACATGGGCGTTCTCCTGACGGTGGTGATATCAGGCTACTCCGCCGTTGGGCTGGCCGAAACTGTACGTGGGTATTGTTCTGGTTGGCGGGGTTAAGCAGCCAGTGGATTCAGGACGCCGGGGAGATGAGGGTATCGCGGTTCATGATCAGACGTGGACGCGGCACCTGCTCGGTATCGGTGCGGCGCGTATCTTCGCCAGCATCGTTCAGAAACTGCAGCGGAATGGGGCTGTCGGGGTGATCGATATAGACCATCTGGTCGCTGGCGAAGGCTTGCTGGCAAATCGCCGCGGCATCCGGGAGCACAGCCGCAAAGCCATCACGGTCGATCAGCGCGCCTTGCAGAAAATAACAACGCGAGGTCTCGCAGGTCTGGTCGTGGAAGGTTTCCAGCACCGCGCCCGTGAGGCCTGCGGTAAACATCCGCTGCAGAAAACGGATCGGCATATGGCGTTCGCGGGCGGTTTCAAATTCCAGCCGGATCCAGCCCGGTTTGGCGGCAAAGCGGTGGCGATACCATTCTTCGTCCCAGATGCGGCTCACTTCCAGCGTCAGCTTGTTGCTGATGCGACGGGCATCCGGGCGATCCCCACGCGATAACTTGTAGAACAGCACCGCACATTGACGATTCAGTTCTTCGTTCTGGTTGAACAATAACAAGGTATGCGAGTTGCGCGACATATAGGCAGGCGGTTCCTGATCCGGAAACAGTGGGCTAAGGGCGGCATTATGCCTGTGAAATTCCGGGTTTTCTTGAGCCGTGCCGGTATCGTCAGCGGTCATTGGCGGCAGACTGGTCAAACTCGCTACGGTTACCGCCAGATGACGTAAAAAGTCCTTAACCTTGCGTTAACCGACGGCTTGATAGTCTGGTGTTCATAGTGGCCGGATGGCCATCATGAATACCGACGACATGGTGTTGTTGGACTGAGTTAACTGATCCGGAAGAGCTTTCTATGAAATCTGCTACCCGTCTTTTTGTCGCCCTGCTGCTGGCCCTGGCTGGCTTGTGGTTGCTGGCGGATACCCTGTTGCCAGACCCGTTTGGCTGGTTCCCGTTCCGCGGCGTGTTTGTGCAATTTTCAGGTGCCATCGCCATTGGTGTGATGAGTATGGCGATGATTCTGGCCATGCGTTCACGCTGGCTGGAGAGCCGTCTGAACGGCCTCGACAAGATGTACCGGTTGCACAAGTGGCTGGGCATTACCGCGCTGGTGGCGGCGGTGAGTCACTGGTGGTTTGCGCTGGGCACCAAATGGATGGTGGGCTGGGGTTGGCTCGAGCGTCCGGCTCGTGGTCCGCGTCCGGAAGAAACTCTGGGGCTGATTGAAGGCTTTTTCCGTCAATGGCGTGGTTTTGCCGAAAGCGTGGGCGAGTGGGCCTTTTACATTGCTGCCGCACTGATGATTCTGGCGCTGGTAAAACGCTTTCCTTATCACTGGTTCAAGAAAACCCACACCCTGCTGGCTCTTGGTTATCTGGCGCTGGTGTTCCACTCGGTGGTGCTGATCAAGTTTGAATACTGGACTCAGCCAATTGGCTGGTTGCTGGGCTTGCTGATGCTGGGTGGCAGTATTTCCGGTGTGCTGATTCTGGCCGGTCAGGTGGGGCGTAGCCGCAAGGTAAAAGGCCATATCGAGAAGGTGGAAGCCTTCCCGGAAATGCGTACCGTGGCAACCACTGTGCTGCTGGATAACGGCTGGGATGGCCATTGTGCCGGTCAGTTTGCGTTCCTGAAAACCGGTGAAAAAGAAGCACCGCATCCGTTTACCATTGCATCAGCCTGGAACCCGCAAGAGCGTCGTCTGACCTTTATCAGCAAGGCGCTGGGCGATCACACCACCCGTATGCTCGACGAACTGCGTGCCGGGCAGGCGGTAACGGTGGAAGGCCCGTATGGCTGTTTCGACTTCCGTGACCAGCAGCCGCGTCAGGTCTGGATTGGTGCGGGTATTGGTATCACCCCGTTTATTGCCCGTATGAAAGAACTGGCTCGCAATAACGATCAGCAGTCGGTTGATCTGTACCACTGTGTGGCTGATGTTGATGAAAAGGCACTGGAGAAACTGCAGGAGGACGCCCGCGCCGCAGGTATCAACCTGCACCTGGTGGTGTCGGGCATTGATGAGCGTCTGACTGCTGCTCGCATCATGGAGCAGATTCGTGACTGGAAAAACGCCAGTTTCTGGTTCTGTGGTCCGACTGGTTTTGGCAAAAGCCTGAAGCGTGATATGACCAATGCGGGGCTGGATGCGGATCTGTTCCATCAGGAACTGTTTGAGATGCGTTAAGCATCTTGTTCTGATTTGAGCTTGTTTCCATGCTCGTGCGTGGGAATGTTGCGCAGGTGGTTTGGGTCTGGATGCTGTTCGTCCGACGTCCGACGTCCGACGTCCGACGCTTTGCGGCTACTCCGCTTGTTAACTTGCTACGTTGCTTGCCCTCTTGGGGGACCTTGTCCCCCGGCCGGGCGGGCCTCCCCCT
>NZ_JAPNOA010000005.1 GCF_026626885.1 Parathalassolituus penaei | reverse complement strand
ACTGGATCTCGCGGCTTGACGTAATACCTTTGGAATAAGCGAACAGAATAATCTTCAAGAGAATCGCCGGATCATAAGCTGGACGCCCACCGGCCTTGCCATCATTGCAGTACAAATCGTCGAATAGGGTTAAATCCAGCCGATCCGAGATCAAATGATGCAAAGCATATTCAAACGTACCTGGCTGAATCTGCTCTTCGAAGTTGATCACAACCATCGACGTCTGGTTGTAATCGTAGTGCTTATACCGTGGCATATCGCTTCCTCGCTGCTGCCAGGAATTTTACCGCAGAAAGGCGATTGAGAGAGGTTTTTCTACAGCTTCAACGCTCAGTTCAGCTGTGGTTTGTATGTTGTGTTTTTTGGCGAATAATGAGCGAAGCGAAGCCAAAAAATGCAACATACAAACCATCGGCTGCAACGTTTTGTTAGCTATTTATATGTGTCTACATAGTAGAATTCGGACCCATTTTCTGCAATAAGCAAAAACCCAGGCTGGTCATGCCCATATAAAACACCGATTATTATATAATTTGGCACGCTTTTAATATATTTAAACAGCTGAGAATCACCTTCAACTCCTTCCGAGGATTCAAGGATATAGTCCTGTAAAGTGAGCGAAGGTCTATTCTTAAATTTAATTGAAAGAAGATCGTTTTTCCGGATTACCTGAGAAGTGGCTATTTTTTCCTCCCCCCACTGGCCAGTCAAATAGCTTTGAAAAACGTCGGGAGAATTGGCAATTTCTTCAGCCATTTTCACAGATACTTGCTTTAGGTACTTTTGCTCGAATATATACCCTTGCTGAATGGTATAACTCTGAGAAAATAAAATTGGTGACTGAAATATACAAAACACAGCTAAACATGCTTTAAATATGTTTTTCAATTTTTATTCCTTGGATAGTGTTCTTTTCGCCACTAGCTAACAGTTTATTCATGCGCATGCGCGTTTTTCTGGTGGCGTGATTTGTTGCAAAAGGATGGTAGGTTTTTGAATCGATTGGTAATTTCCATTTTCATCAAAATCTCCTCCCTGGAAAAACGAGCGCGGACGGCGAGTTATGCGCGTTTTTCTGCTTTAACGTACGCATTAATTCTGCATTCAAAACGAAAAACGATTGCACTTTATGGAGTTACGCTAACAGCATCCGGCAAAACGCGCAATCGCTCTGGAAATACGGGCATGGATTTTCTTTAGCCTGATTATTCTGCGCGCCCGACGCCCGTCACCCGACGCCCGTCACCCGACGCCCGACGCCCGACCCGTCACCCCAGCTGTTGCAGGTATTTACGGCTGACGATCAGCGGGTGATCGAGTCCTTTCAGCTGTACCTGCAGGCGGCCGGTGTCGGTGCGTTGGCTGTAGTCGACGAAATCGAGGTTCAGGATGGTGCCGCGATGGATGCGGCGGAATTGTTCCGGCAGTTGCTGTTCCAGTTCCTTGAGCGGTTGGTTGAGCAGGTATTCGCCGCGTGGGCTGATTACCCGCGTGTATTTGCCATCCGCTTCGAAGCAGGCGATGTCGGTCACGGCGAGGAGCAGTCGGCGCTGGCCGACGCTGATATTGAGGTGTTGCAGTCGGGGTTCGGCGACTGCCGGTGGGGCCGGTTGGCGGGCATTGATCTGTTGTTGCAGGCGTTGCAGGCATTGCTGCAGGCGGTCGGTGCTGACGGGTTTGAGCAGGTAGTCGATGGCTTGCTGGTCAAAAGCTTCTAACGCATGTTCGCTGTGGGCGGTAACAAACACCAGCAGCGGTGGGTGGCTGAGCTGACGGATGCGACGGGCGGCTTCCATGCCGGTGAGAAACGGCATCTGGATGTCCAGAAAGGCGATGTCCGGTTGTTTGGCTTCAATGCTGGCGAGGGCGCTCTGGCCGTCGTGGCAGCGCTCGATGATTGCCAGCTCGGGCCAGAGTTTCTGGAGACGGTTGGCCAGGGCTTGCAGTAATAACGGCTCATCGTCGGCGAGCAGGGCGGTCACGGTCTTGCCGGGGGAAAAGGCCTGAGTGCTCATGCGCTTGCCTCCGGTAAACGCAGGGTGGCACGGGTCAGTGCCGGGCCGGACGCTGGTTCGATGCGCTCCAGGGTCAGGCTGGCGGCGGGGCCGTAGCGATGCTGCAGGCGGGCACGGATATTCTCCAACGCCAGGCCATTGCCGCTTTTGACCGAAGCCGGGGCTGGAGCAGAGGTGGGCGTGGTCAGGCCGACGCCATCGTCGTCGACTTGCAGTACCAGCCCGGTCGGCTGGCGCTGGTAACGGATGCGGATCAGGCCGCTATTGCCCGCCGGAACCAGACCGTGGCCAAAGGCATTTTCGACCAGCGGTTGCAGCAGCAGCGGTGGTATCAAATGGTCGGGCTGCTGGTGATCGGCGTCTATTTCATAACGGATTTCCGGAAAACGCACCTGCTGGATTTGCAGGTAACGTTCGACCATTTGCAGTTCACTGGCCAGCGGCCATTCCGGCATCGCGGCCAGCCGCATGCTGTCGCGCAGGAAGTCGGTGTACAGGCCCAACAGCTGTTGGGCGCGGTCCGGGTCGACGTCGATGAGGGCGCTGACGTTGGCGAGGGTGTTGAACAGAAAGTGCGGTTCGATCTGGTTTTGCAGGGTGCGCAGTTCCATCTCCACTGCCTGACGGCGGGCGGTTTCTCGGGCGGTCATGGCTTGCTGGGCTGCCATCCGGCTCTCTGACAGGCGTGAGATGGCATAAAACACCAGAGACGCCGGTACACAGAAGGTCAGGGCCGATACCCAGGTCTGCAGTAACGACTGATATTCAGACACAAACAGATAGCCGATCAGGGCTCCGTTGAAGGCCGCCAGCGGCTGGATCGCCAGCAGGATACGCAGATCGTTACCGAAGCGTGGCCATGTCACGCGCATGACCAGGGTGATGGTGACAAAACAGCCGAGACCAATGCCGTTGGCAGTGGCGAACACTAACCAGAAGTGTTTCCAGCCCAGCAGGCTGTAGATGATCAGGGTAATGCCGGTGTTGATGATCAGCAGAATGCCGAGGCTGCGCAGCAGTTGCCGGGGAGTTCTAGCCCAGGTACATACCTGTGCTGGCGCGCTGGCGCTGTTCAGAATACCCATTGTCCACCTGTGCTGATTTGCGAGTGCCAGGGCGCGCGGCCGAATTCACTCTGGTTGTTGCCCTGCCAGCCATTGTAGGCAAGCCAGAATGACAGACTCCAGTCTGGCAGCCATTCTGCCTTCAGTTGCCACCAGTGGCTGTGATCGGCGCCCAGTAACAGGGCCTGACTGAGGCGATAGTCGGTATTTTCGTATTGCCAGCTCTGGTACAGGTAGCGTTGCTGGTGGCGATCGTTACCGAGGCTGGCGGCCGCGTTACTGAAGGCGGTGGATTCGGCCGAGGGCGACGTGCTGCTGGCCGAGGTGCTGTCGGACAGCTGATAGAGTGCCTGCTGTTTATCGGCGCTCAGTTTGCGGCGGTCGTAGTGCAGTTCCAGTTGCAGCATCTGGGTCAGGCCCGACCATTGAATGCCCTGACTCAGGCGCGGATACCAGCCGGAGTCCGAGCGTTGCAGATCCGGCAGTTGAGCGGCGACGGCATCGGCGCTGGCGGTCGGCAGGCTGGCCAGCAGGTGGGCGCGGCTTTGTTGATAGCCACTGAGGTAGTGGCTGCCCTGACGGATAAAACTGCTGCCGACCAGTTGCCAGCTGGAGCCGATGACACGGCTGTAGCCGACGCCGAGTCCGGGCCTGCGGCCCTGATATTGCTGGGCCAGCAGGGTGACGGAGAGGGCATCAAAGTCGCGTTCGGCGGCCAGTCCCCATTGTCTGGGCGTGACCTCACCGGCAGCGGGTTGCCATTCGCTGGTGCCGGGCTGGTCGCTGTTGGCGCGGTTGGCTTCGGCCAGTACGGCGGTGAGGGTCCAGTCATCCAGCCAGTGAGTGGCGCTGACCATCCACAGGCCATCCGGGTCGGCGAGCTGGTCGAAGGGGGCGGCGGCGGTCTGGAAAAAGGCCATGGGTTGCATCACGGTGGCCCGTTCAAAATCCTGGCTGAAGCGGCCTGCGCGCAATTGCCAGCCATCCTCCGGTTGCCAGTGCGCCGATAATTCCGCCAGCCGCAGGCGGGTCTGATCGTCGTCCTGCTGGTTGATCTGCTGGTCGAGATAGATCTGCGCGGTCAGGGATTGCCATTGCAGGCGGTCACTCAGACGCAGCTGGGTACTCTGGTCAGCGCAGTCGCTCGAACAGGCGTCCTGGCGGCGGTACTGGTGTTCACCGGCCAGCGTCCAGTTGTGGGTGATGGCGTCGGCAGCGTCGTCGGCGTCAGCCAGTACCAACGGGCTGTGGGGCGTCAGCAGGCCGAGGCTGAGCAGGCCGGGTGCGGCCCGCCAGGTAGGTAAGCGCTTCATTGTACAAACCCCTGGCGGGTGAAGAGGGTGGACGGGTGTTGCGCGGCCACCGGTTCGCTGCTGGTCATGTCGGTGTATTCATCCGGGCGATCCGGGGTATCCAGTCGGGTCTTGCCCACGTACGTCTGGCCTTTGCTGTCAGTGGTCAGCTGGTAGCTGGCGCGCTTCATCAGTTTGCCACTGGCCAGATAGAACTCGGCCTGCAATGGCTGATTGCTGCTGACATCCAGCCACACCACCAGATGCCGGTACGTCGAGGATTTGCGGTCGGCGTCCAGTTCCAGTCGCAAGGCCTGATGATCACCCAGCGGGACGGTTTGCGGGGGTTCGCCGTTCCAGCGGTATTCCCGGTGCCAGCTGAGGCTGGCGATGTCGCCGTAACTGGCCTGGCCCATCAGGCGTTGCATCGGCGTGATACGGATCGACTTGCCGGTGTTGGGGACGTACAGCCACATGGCATCGGTCAGCAGCAGCACTTTCTGGCCACGGGCGCGGGTATCGAGCATTTCCACCCGGGATTCGCCCTGGTCGTTGAACTGCACCCGGTATTCGTTGGTTTCGACGGAGGCCCCGTTGCGGAACAGTTCAATACGCGAGAGTACCTCACCGTTTTCAAAGCGTGAACGCATCAGGTCGGCCTGATGCAGACGCTCCTGGATGTCATCCGCACTGACGCTGGCAGCCTCTGTGCTGGTGGCTGCAGGCGCCGTGGCTGCGGTGGCGGTGGTCTCGGCCCGGAGCGGTAACGAGCACAGCAGCCCACCCGTTGAAAGGCAAAGGATGGCGGCCAGGCGGCGCAGACGAACGGGTGATAACAACATGGCGAGGCTCCTTGCGACGCGGCGGATCAATAGTGGTTGAGGGCGGCAGTGATGGTCATGGCGGTCATGCGGCGTGCCGGTAGCCAGGCGGCGAGGGTGCCACACAGCATCATGGCGGCCAGAATGGCAGGCACTGCCAGCACTTCGACGTTCAGAACCAGCGGGTAGCCGACCGAGCGTCCGGGGGGCGGTGGCATCGGGATGCTGGCCTGGTTGATCAGCAGCATCAGCAGCAAACCAATCTCCAGACCGGCACTGGCACCCAGGGCACCCAGTAGCCAGCCTTCGGCGCTGAACAGGCCGATGACGCGGCCACGGGAAAAACCGAACGCCCGTAAGGTGCCGCTTTCGTTCACCCGTTCCATAAAGGCCATCAGCATGCTGTTGCTGACAGACAGAAACACCACCACCAGAATGATGCCGCCCATCATGCCGAAAATACTGTGGTAGAGATTGACCACCGCGCCATAGAAGGGGAACAGGTCAATCCAGCGTTGCACGCTGATGCTGGTATCGGCCTGCAGGCGGTCGGCGATCAGGTCGGTATTGGCGGTCTCGTACAGCCCGACGACCAGACGGCTGACCTGATCGCTGTCGGTCAGCAGGCTGGCGGCCGCCAGCGAAATCATCACCGAACGTTCGTCCAGCTCCGGAATGCCGGAGCGGTTGATGCCCTTGATGGTGACGTCGATGGCATTGATGCCCTGATAGCGGGTGTTGGTCAGCAGGGTGAGGCTGTCGCCGACACTGACACCGAGATTGCGGGCCAGCCGATCACCAATTACCGCCTGCCAGCCGCTGTCCTGGCCACTGAGATTGCGGCCTTCGACTATCGGGGTAAAGAGGCTGATCTTGCGTTCCTGATCAATATCGACCCCGCGCCCCATCACGGCAATGGTGACATCACCGCTGGAGGCCAGCCCTTCGAACAGGATGCGGCGGGTGGTCAGGCGTACTTCCGGCATGGCCTGTAATTGCTGCTCCAGCTGTTGCGCCTGGGCCGCACTGATGGCTTCGGCACGGGGATCATCAAAACCGTTGTGGGCGGCAATCTGCAGATGGCCGAGGCCGCCCTGGATGGTGCTTTCGCGCAGACCTTCAAAGGTGGCGCTGACATAGCCGATGGACAGCAGCAGGGCGGCGCTACCAAAGGCAATCACGCCGCCCGAGATCAGACTGCGACGGCCGTTGCGAATCAGGTTGAGCCAGCTCAGGGCCAGCCATTTGTTGATTGTCATGCGCTGGTCTCCGGTTGGTGGCAGGTCTGGATACGGCCATCCTGCAGATGGTACTGACGTGGCACTGTGGCCAGCAGACGTTCATCGTGGCTGGAAAACAGCATGGCGGTGCCGAGGTCACGGTTCAGTTGCGCGAGCAGTTCCAGCAGCAGGCTGGTGGACTGGCTGTCGAGGTTCGCGGTGGGTTCGTCGGCCAGCAGCAGGCGTGGCTGGCGTACCAGTGCCCGTGCCACCGCTACACGTTGTTGCTGGCCACCGGACAACTGACCGGGGCGATGGTGCAGGCGTTCGCCAAGACCGACGCGCTCCAGCATGGCGGCGGCTTTTTGCTCGCGCTGACGACGGCTGTCATTACCCAGCAGCAGCGGCAGGCTGACGTTTTCGAGGGCGGTGAGGGCCGGGTTGAGGTTGAAGTTCTGGAAGATAAATCCCAGACCCTGTTCGCGCAGCTGTTCACGCTGGCGCACATCGGCGCTGCGGTTCGACCAGCGTACCGGATTGCCCCATAACACCAGTTCACCGGCATCCGGGGTTTCGAGGGTGCCGATGATGTTCAGCAGGGTGCTTTTGCCACTGCCGGAGTGGCCGGTGATGGCGACCATGGCACCGGCTTCCAGGCAAAGGTCGATGCCTTGCAGGGCGTCGATGCGGTTGTCGCCCTGATCAAAGTGTTTACGCAGACCACTGGCCTGCAGCAGCGGGCTGTTCATGGCTTACTCCTTGAGGGCTTTCAGCTTGTCGGTGACTTGCTGGCGCAGGCTCTCTGGCAGCTGACTCCAGCGGTCCGACTTCATGACGGCTTCGAAGTCCTCGATGGCCAGTTCCTGACGGTTGAACATGGCGGGCAGGTTGGCATTGACGAAGCCGCGTTCAAGGTGGGCCCGCATCTGGTCGCGAGGGTCAGACTGGCGCTGCACCTGGTCCATGGCCTTGTCCATGGCATCGGTACAGCGGTTGACGTAACGCATCTTGTTCCAGGGCAGCCAGGCATCGCGTGCGATGAGGCAGTCGAGGGCGCCGATGTACAGGCCGATCAGGGCTTCCTGCGGGTACTGCTGCTGCCAGGCACGGAAGCGTTCGGCGGTGTCTTCGGCATTGGCTTTTTCGTTGATCACCGCCATATAGGTGTCATGCATGGTGGTGAACTCCGGCAGATCGAGGGTCGCCGCCTGTACGGGCAGGTTCAGGCTGAGCAGGGAGGTCGTCAGCAGGGTCAGCAGTCGTTTTTTCATCATGGCATCCTGGCGTGGCGGAGTGTTGATGAAGCCAGTCTGGAAGATGGCCGACAGGGGCGCGAGCGTCAGGGGAATGAAGTGGAACAGCAGGGGTATGAAGTGGAAGCAGGGCCGTGATCACGACCCTGCTTGTCGGCACCGCGCTCAGTCCGGAGTCGGGCTGTTGCGCGATTGCCCGGCCTGAATAGCCGTCAGGGCGATGGTGTAGATGATGTCCTCGACGGTGGCGCCGCGTGAGAGGTCGTTTACTGGTTTGGCGAGTCCTTGCAGCATCGGGCCGATGCTGATGACGTGGGCGCTGCGTTGCACCGCCTTGTAGGTGGTGTTGCCGGTGTTGAGGTCGGGGAATACCAGTACGGTGGCTTTGCCGGCGACGGCGCTGCCGGGGGCTTTGCTGGCGGCGACGTCGGGGGTGGTGGCGGCGTCGTATTGGAGTGGGCCGTCGACCAGCAGGTCGGGACGACGTTCGCGGACGCGTTGGGTGGCCACCTTGACCTTGTCGACATCGGCACCACTGCCGGAGGAGCCGGTGCTGTAACTGATCATGGCGATTCGTGCAGGAATACCCATAGCCAGTGCGGAGTCGGCGCTCTGGATGGCGATGTCGGCCAGTTCTTCGGCATTGGGATCGGGGTTAACCGCGCAGTCGCCGTACACCAGTACCTGATCCGGCAGGCCCATAAAAAATACCGATGACACCAGCTGGGCGCCGGGCGCAGTCTTGATTAACTGCAGGGCCGGGCGAATGGTGTTGGCGGTGGTGTGGATGGCGCCAGATACCAGTCCGTCGACATGATTGTCGGCCAGCATCATGGTGCCCAGCACCACGTTGTCTTCCAGTTGTGACAGCGCGGCTTGTGCCGTCAGCTGTTTGTGTTTGCGGCGTTCAACCATGGAATCCACGTACTGCAGGCGTGTTGTGGTCGGATCCAGCAGCTGCAAGCCGTCGGGAATATCGAGGCCATTGGCGCTGGCGATCTGGCGGATACGTTCGGGATTACCCAGCAGGATGCAGTGGGCGATACCACGTTGCTGGCAGTTGATCGCCGCTTGCACGGTGCGAGGTTCTTCACCTTCCGGCAGCACAATACGTTTGCTGGCGGCGCGGGCCTTGCTGACGATCTGGTAACGGAACGCAGCCGGGCTCAGATGGCGCGGGTGTGGCGCGCCGATGGTCTGCAGCAGGGTGTCGGCAAACAGATGGTCGGCGACCTGATTCATGATCTGCAGGATTCGTGGCTGGTCATCTACCGGCACTTGTGAGCTGTGCTGTTGCAAGCGCCCGGTCAGGCAGGCCAGCGACTGTTCGCTGCACAGCACTGGCAAACCACTGCTGAAGGCCGGTTGGCAAAGGTGGTTGAGTGCATCCGGCTCAATGGTCTTGCTGTGGCAATCGGTCAGCAGCAACCCGGCCAGTGGCATGCCGTTACTGCTGGCAAGGGCGGCGGCCAGAATCAGGTCGGAACGGTCGGCCGGGGTAATCAGCAGCGTACCGGCATTGAGTGCAGGCAGCGTCTGGTTGAGGCTGGCTGCCCCCACACAAATCGACTGCACCCGACGGTCGGGATCACCTGTGTGCAGCAGATGGGCATGGCAGGGTTTGAGCAGGTCGCTGGTGCGCGGCCACAGCAGCGCCTGGCTGAACGGAATCTGGCCCAGACAGGGAATCAGGTGCTCCTGAACCTTGATGTTGGCCGGTACCTGCAATTTCGGATGGCATTTGTTGACCACAAAACCCAGCACTTCCACGCCCAGATTGAGGTACAGCGACAGCTGTAACTCCAGCTCGTGTAACAACCGGGCATCACCCGGTTGTTCGCCGTTTACCACCAGAATCAGACTGGCATCCAGCGCCTTGGCGATTTCCTGATTCAGGCGGGCGCTGTAGGGCTGGGTGCGGTCGGGCACGATACCTTCCACCAGAACTACGTCGGGCTGTTCTTGCAGTACGTTGTCCTGCAGCGCCACCACATCCTCCAGCACCCGGTCGAGCAGACCGGCGCTGATACGTTGCTGAACCTGATCAAACGCCATGGGGGCGGGTGGGTTCAGATGGCGAACCGCTTGTACCAGTGCGGTGGAACGCTCCGGCTGCTGGTGATCAACCGCCACCGGTTTCAAAAAACCGGCCTTGAGACCACGACGATCAAAAAACTGCAGCAGACCCAGGCTGATGCTGGTGAGGCCGGTTTCCGCGGAAGCCGGAGCAACAAACACATGAATCGGGTTACTCATACCTGGCTCCGGTGCTGATCAGGCGGAAGGTGTCCTGAGCGATCATGCTTTCTTCGTGAGTGGGCACCACCATCACCAATGGTGTGCCGGGCAGGCTGATGCGGCCGTTGTCATCACCATGGCGGGCGTTGAGATCATCACTCAGGCAGAAACGGATGCTGCGCCACTGCGCCAGAATGCGCTGTCGAATCACGGCGGCGTGTTCACCAATACCGCCGGTAAATACCACGGCGTCGATGCTCGGCAGCGAACAGGACAGCGCCGCCAGCTCGCGGGCGGCACGGAAGCAGAAGACGTTGATGGCGCGACTGGCTTCGGTATGTCCAGCGGCTTCGGCTTCCAGCAGGCTGCGCATGTCGTTGCTGATGCCGGACAGTCCCAGCAGGCCGCTGTGCTGGTTGAGATCGGTCATGACCTGCTGGTAATCGAGTCCGTCGTGGCGATGCATGTGATCCGCCAGACCCGGATCGACCGAACCGGAGCGTGATCCCATCACCAGGCCGTCCATCGGCGTCAGGCCCATGCTGGTATCCACCGAACGGCCAGCGCGGATCGCGCAGGCGCTGCAGCCATTGCCGAGGTGGGTGATCAGCAGGTTGCAGTCACTGAGCGGTTTTTGCAGACGGCGTGCGGTTTCGGCAGCGACATAACGGTAACTGGTGCCATGAAAGCCGTAACGGCGCACATCCGACTGTTCGTACCACTGGTACGGTACGGCATACAGATACACCTGCGGGTCCATGGTCTGGTGGAATGAGGTATCAAACACCGCAACCTGCGGTGTATCCGGGAACAGTTCGTGAGTCAGGCGAATCCCCAGCAGATTGCGTGGGTTATGCAGCGGTGCCAGTGACGACAGGCTTTCCAGCTGCTCGATGGCGTTGTCGTTGAGCAGGACGCTGTCGTGGAATAACTCACCGCCATGGACCACCCGGTGGCCGATGCCTTGCAGGTCGTGCAGAACGTGGGCGGCGGCATCCATAAAGGCTTGCAGGGCCGTGCGGTGGTCGGCGCCAGCGGGCAGGTCTTTACGAAGCTCCGGGTCGCCATGAATGATCAGATGAGGAAACTCCTCGCCGAGGCGTTCGGCGAGGGCAGTGAGCATGGGGGTATCCAGTTCGGCACGGGCGAACAGCCCGAATTTGATCGAAGAACTGCCGCAGTTAATCACCAGTACCGGTTCTGCCATGGAAAACTCCTTGTTCCACTGGGGCTGTATTGGCCCCGGATAAATGTGTCTTCAGTGTGACACGCTATCCTGCAGGAGTTTCAGTAGTGTGTCGTAGCTGCGACGGGCGGCTTGACTCAGATCATCAAGCTCGAAACGAATGCCATACAGGAAGTCAGCGCCACGGGCTTCGGCACGAATAACCCGGGCAGGCAGATCAAGCAGGCGATGCTGGCGATTACCAATGGTCAGGCGCAGCAGCTGGCCCTCTTTCAGTTTCAGTGGTGTGATCACGGCCAGGCCATGATGAGAGAGATCGGCACCAATGACCCGATGCGGCGGCATCCAGCGCCCCAGCCAGTTACGGGTGCAGAGGTCGATCTCAAGGCCATTGGCGCTGGTGCGCCGCGATTGGCGGCGCTCACCGGTGCTCATTAACCTTCTCCCTGCGTTGGAGCTGGCGCAGCAGCCGGTTCGCTGTTGCTGGCCGGTTCGGCTTTGGCTTCTTCAACCGCCGGTTCGGCGACAGGGACCGGGCTGGCGTCGGCGGCGGCTTCGGATGATGCCGCTGCGGCATCGGCGGCCTCGACCGGATCGGCAACGTCACCACCCAGTTCAGCCTGTTCGGCCTGCAGACGGTCGTCATCACTGGTTTCGTGATCACGGCCGCTGCCTTTGCTGGTGGCGACCATCACTTCAGGACGAACCGGCTTGCTCATGCGGGCCGGAGCTTCCATACCGTCCGGAATGTCGTAGGCATCGAGTTTGTTGCGGTAAATCAGGCGGCGTACTTCGTAAATGTACATGCCACCGCGTTCGGAATACTTGCTGAGGCCATTGGCCAGTTGTTCGCCGGTAGCATAGCCCTGGCTGGCGACCTGTTTCTGGCGCTCTACCCGTAATGGCTGGTAAACCGGATGGCTGTTGATGTTACGCATGTAGCTGCGGATGGCTTCCAGCGGGTTGTCGAATTTGGCAACTTCGTGGAAAGCACCAGGGGCCCGACGTGATGGCACCAGACCACAGCCCGGGCTATAACACCATTGGCCGAACAGGTTGTTGGCTTCGCGAGCAAAACGTGAGGTGCCCCAGGCGCTTTCGGATGCGGCTTGTGCCAATGCCAGTGATACCGGTACCGGATACACCCGACGCATCAGCAGTTCTTTTTGCTGTTTCGGTTCGGTTGCCCGGATTTCGTATTTGTTGATCAGGGCCTGAACCTCATCGCTGGCCGTGCTGCTGCCATCCCAGCCTTCAACGATTTTACGTTCGGCCAGAATTTCCTGGTTGGCGCGTTCTGCCAGTGGTTTCAGGTACTCAAAAAAAGCCAGTTTACGGGCCTTGGTATCTTCAATAGCGGCGAAGTCAGGCAGCGGTGCGACGGGAGCATTGCTGAGTTCTTCGTCTTTTTTGCCGCAGGCGCTCAGCAGCAAAATACAGATCAGGGCGCAGATTCGTAAGTGCATGAATCAGTCTCGTGGTGGTTTGCCCCGCGAGTGTAGCGGAAGCCGATAATTTGCTCTATTTCGACCGTTGATCGTTTTACTGATTTCAGAAATCGTGCCATCTATCTTGTCTGGCATTGATGTTGCCTGACATCTTGGAAATGTCTGCTGAAATACAAGGCGTTTGTTTGGAGAAGACCATGCATAAACAGCCGTTGATTTTGGTTGCAACACCTTCGCTGGTCGTGCAATCCCTCTTGGCCGAATTGCTGCGGGACTGTGGCGATTTTGTCAGTCTGCCGTCAGCCGAGCGTTTGTTGGCCTGGATGGACGAGCCGGTACCGGTGCCTGACCTGCTGATTCTGGCTGACGATATGCCAGGTCTGGATCTGGCTGCATTTCTGATGCGTTGGCGCTCACATCCGGCAACCCGCAGTGGCCAGCTGGTGTTGATGGGTGAGCAGTCTGTTGCCGCAGAGATTGAGGCTTTGAATCAGGGAGCGTGTCAGTATTTAACAGTACCTTTGGTGCCAGAGTTGGTGCTGGCGCGAGTGTTGGCGGTATTGCGGCAACAAAACGAGTTACGTCTGTTGCGAGGGTTGTCTCATGTGGATCCTTTGACCGGGCTGGCCAATCGTCGACACTTTGACGAATTTATGACAAGTGAATGGCGCTGGGCGCAGCGCCATGACTCCGGTATTGGCGTGGTGATGATCGATATCGACTTCTTCAAAAAGTATAACGATCGTTTTGGACATCAGGCTGGTGATGAATGTTTGTGCCGTGTGGCACATACGCTGGCTTCCGGAGTGAACCGTTCACACGATCTGGTGGCGCGTTATGGCGGTGAAGAATTTGCCGTGATTGTGCCGTCGTTACAGGCCGATGGTGTGCGAGTGGTGGCAGAGCGTTTGTTACAGGCCGTGGATGCGTTGGCGATCGAACATCCCGATGGCCAACATGGTTGCTTGAGTATCAGTCTTGGCAGCAGCTGGTGTTCACCTCGTAATGACAGCAGCCACCGAAGCCTGATCCACGAAGCGGATCAGGCGCTGTATATGGCCAAACATCTCGGGCGGCATAGGCACTGCCGCTTTGGTGAGTTGATGCTGGATGTGACTTGACTCATGAGGGTACTAATAATGCCCATGCCGTAGTTTTTGATCAGTGCGGGTCATCTGCAACCGCACGAATGTAAACAACCAGGCGTTCTTCCAGCTGTTCGCGGGTAGAGAGGCGCCGACATACCGCGTTGCTGTGTTTGGACAGATCGCGCAGTACGGGTAACAGATGGCCCGGTGCGGCGGTGATCACCTCATAGTCGAAGTGATGGTCCTGCACACTCAGCTTAAGCAGTTCCATATATTCACGGTTCAGAATTTGCAGCACGTTGAAGACCCGGTCCTTGTGTTCCATCTCGCTGGCTTCCCAGTAGGCCTGTTCAAGCGCTTCGATCAGCTCCCATATGGTTTCAATGGCTTGCCTGATGTTCATGTTTTCCATGATTTTCCCCTGAAAGAAAGCCCCCCACGATTGCGTAGGGTTTCATTTTAGCCTAGCAGAAACTGGCCAGAGTGCCGGTGACAGGACGGGATAATTACGCGATGGGGTAGCGGGAGAGGGCGGAAACAAAAACGGGTGCCCAAGGCACCCGTTTTAGCGTTGACTGACGAATCAGCCTTCGGTTTTGGCGAAGTGACGCAGGTAACGACGGTTGATGTCGTCACGACCCAGCAGGATCAGGGCGTCGGCAACGTTGAATTCCTTGTCGAGGCAAGGCTCGCCGCACACCTTCACACCGATACGCAGGTAGGCTTTCAGCAGGGAGGGCACGTAAGGAGCGCCATCCATGTCTACACTGAAGCGAGGCAGATGCACTTTTGGCTCGGCGCGCAGGGTTTCCGGAGTGAAGTGTTTTTCACGCAGGTGATTCACGACCGCGATAGCACGGGCATAACCTTCGTTCAGCGGAATGCTGGCGCAACCCATCAGGTAGTCGTAGTTGTGAGCCGACATAAACTGGGCAATACCGGACCACAGCATGCCGATAACGGCGCCGCTGCGGAAATCAGGGTCTACGCAGGTACGACCGATTTCCATATAGGACTTGCCTGGCTGGATGACCTGGCTCAGGTCGAATTCAGTCGCCGAGTAAAAACCGCCAGTCTGTTCAGCGACATCGGAGGTGATAATGCGGCTGTAACCAATTACCTGATCTGTGCTGACGTCTTTCACGATCAGATGCAGGCAGAGGTCATCGAAGCGGTCGCGATCGATACCGGCTTCACCGGAATCAATGTGAGCGCCCATGCCTTCCGCAAAAACCCGATAACGCAATTGCATGGCCTGACGAATCTCGGCCGGGTCTTGAGTGATTCGGGCCACGAGAGGAGCGTCGTTACTCGCGGCACTCTGATGAGCAGTGGCTTGTTGCATGTCGATAACCTGACTGTTGGTTTAATCCTGGCGACTGTAGTTCAACCCTGTGACAGTTGGGTGACATCGCCGCGCTTAGGCCAAGGAGGCGCCATGGTATTGGTAAACACCGGGCAGGTGAACCAGTGTTACAAAAATATTTCACTTTCCTGATCTGGCTTCTGGTTCTGGCAAAGGTTCATTCGGGGCATGCAGAAAATTCTGCACCACCGCCGCTGGATCGTGCCAACGCCCGGATTTTGCTGGAGATTTCACTGTTTCCGGACGATCTTGTGTGGCCCGACTGGCGCTTTCCGTTGACCCTTCCAAGCGACGCCAGTGGTCATGAAAAAGATGCTCTGGAGGCGTTGGCCAATGCCGGAATCTTGCAGCGGGAGCGTCAGATCGTGCGGGAAAATGACGCAAATGGCAGTGCTCGGGTACAGGGCGGCTGGCTGTATCGTATCCATCCAGCCCAGGACGCATTGCGCCAATCCGATGCTGAATGGTTGTTCTACGGACGCGGTCGGGTGCTGGATATTCCGCAGATTTCGGCTCCGGTCTGGAAAGAACCTTACTGGTATCTGGAGGCAGAAATGTCCTGGTGTGTGGAGAGTCCGGCCAGCTGGTTAGCCCTCGATGGCGTCAAACAGCTGTATCGGGCGCGTCGCAGTCTGGAGTCCTGCAAACGGCCATTTCACCAGAGTGTGTATTTCCAGTTTGATGGTCGTCGCTGGGGATATTGGCAGCCGCAGTCCGGCCAGCCGTTGCGTTGATTCACAGGTGAGTGCGTAACCACAAACCGGGCGGGGTACTGAGGCCGGTATCCTGATGCAATATAAGCCCCTGATTGTCCACCACGTAATAACTCGGATAACCACGTATCTGCCATTGCTGACCGATCTCGTGGCTGGCGAGCATCACCGTGCCGTCAAAGCCGGTTTCCTGCACCATTTGCTGCACTTCTTCTGCGGATTGCCAATCCAGCGCCACGGCGATCACTTGCAGGTTGTCTCGCGGCAGGCTGTTTAAGCCCGGCATGCTGACCCGGCAGACACCACACCAGGGCGCAAAAAAATACACGAGTGTGCGCGGCTGCTGTTGCCAATCGATGGTAACGGGCGGGCGGCTATCAGGCAGGTTGCTGATGGTGTGTTTACTGACCAGCAGCGTGCCGCCAAGCGAAGGAGCCGGTTGTGCCGATGGCAACAAATGCCGACCATTCCACGCCAGTACGGCGCTGAACAGGGCGAGCATCATAACGGCTTCCAGCAGCCCGCGTTGCCAGCGCGACAAACGCTGGTAACGGGACTGCCAAGCGGACCACATGCTCAGATCGCCCGCGAGAAACGCTGCTGCTCGTGGCGTTGCAGGTAGGTATCAAAGGCCATACAGGCGTTACGTACCAGCAAACGACCGCGTTCGGTGATATGGATGCCAGCGCTGGAAATATCGACCAGAGCGTCCTGATGCATAGGCGTCAGGCGATCAATATCAGCAGCAAGATAATCACGACTGTTGATGCCGAATTCCTGGTCCAGTGCATCAAAATTGATGTGCAGGTGGCACAGCAGTTCGGTGATCACACGACGACGGATATGGTCATCGGCACTCACCTCACAGACTTTGTTGAGCGGCAATTGCTGCTGGTTCAGGCAGTTTTCGTAGTGTTCCAGTTTCACCTGGTTTTGCAGGTAATAATCACCAATCTGGCTGATGGACGACACCCCGAAGCCCAGCAGGTCGCAGCTGCCGTGGGTGGTGTAACCCTGGAAGTTGCGGTGCAGGGTACCGGATGCCTGGGCAATCGCCAGTTCATCATCCGGTTTGGCGAAGTGGTCCATGCCCACGTAGTGGTAACCGGCTTCCGACAGGCGAGTGATGCAGTGGCCGAGAATCGCCAGCTTTTCTTCTGCGGGTGGCAGGTCTTCGGCGTTGATACGGCGTTGTGGTTTGAATCGTTCCGGCAGGTGAGCGTAGTTAAACACCGACAGACGATCCGGGCTGATATCAATAATGGTTTCGATGGTGCGGGCGAAGCTTTCGAGTGTCTGGTGGGGCAGGCCGTAAATCAGATCGATGTTGATGGAGTGGAAACCCAGTTCGCGGGCTTCGTTCATCACCTGACGGATCATTTCCTCCGATTGCACCCGGTTCACCGCTTCCTGAACTTCGGGTTCGAGGTCCTGCACGCCGTAGCTGATGCGGTTAAAGCCCAGCTCGCGCAGCAGTGTCAGGGTGGTCGGGCGTAATTCCCGTGGGTCCACTTCGATGGAGAAGTCCGCATTGTCGGCTGTACTGAAGCGGAATTGCTGCTTCAGGAAGGTAACCAGATCCACCAGTTCGTCATCACTCAGGAACGTCGGTGTGCCACCGCCCAGGTGCATCTGCTCAACCGCTGCCAGCTGGCCGTCGGCAGCCGGTTGCAACAGCGCGCGCTTGCGGCGGATTTCATCTTTCAGGTAATCCAGATACGGCGCGGCACGGCTGGTGTCCTTGGTCACAATCTTGTTGCAACCGCAGTAGTAACAGACGTGACGACAGAACGGGATGTGCAAATACAGCGACAACGGTTTCTCCGGATCGCGCTGGGCATACGCCTGTTGTTCCATGGCATCGGAATCAACGCTCTGGAATTCCACCGCAGTTGGATACGAGGTGTAGCGAGGGCCAGGACGGTTGTAACGCTGAATCAGCAGTGGGTCCCAAAATACGGATTCTGTCATGAGGGGCTCGTGTTCTGGTGAAGGGCTGGAATGACCTTACTGTGGGCGCCAGTTGGACACCATAGGCCAGAGGTCGAAAGAACAGGCGTTAACGATAGCTTCTTGAACGTTCTTTGGGTTGTTTCAGGTCAATAACCTGAATTTCCGTTTCTGGAAATCTGTAATTCGGCGAGTATCGCGGTTGGTCGAATTGCTATCCTCAATGTAGGATCGTTAGATAATTGGATCGAGAAGACCATAATTTAAAGTCGCAGGAGGGACTTATGCCCAAGAAGCCGTTTTCAGCGGAAGAAATCGCGTGGCAACGTGAACGCATTATGGACAGCGCGGCAACCGTGATGGCAGATCTGGGTTTCCATGCTCTGTCCATGCGCAAACTGGCATCCGCCTTGTCTATGACGGCCAGTAACATCTACAACTACTTCCCCGGTAAGGAATCGCTGCTGCTGAATATCCGCCGCCGTGGTTTTGAGTTGTTGTTCCAGCAAATCCGTCAGCCGGTTGCCATCCAGCTGCCTGCCGCTGAACTGCTGGAACAGTTTGTGCGTCAGCTGATCGGTTTCTGCCGGAGTCGCCCGGGTTATTACCAGCTGATGTTCCAGCCACCACGTAGCAGCGTGGGTACCGAACCTCTGACCGATGAAGATCAGGGCGTGGCCATGCAGCTCGATCGTCTGCAGGAAGAATGGCAGCGTCATACGCTGGTGTTGCTGGAAGATGTGTCACCAGCGCTGGCATCCCGTTCGGAAGCCGAAAAACGTCGCGTCGCGCTGTTTTTCCTGACGTCTATTCACGGCCTGGTGGACTGTTATCACTACCGTTCCCTGCCCATGCTGATGAATGGTCTGGAACTGATTCCGGACGATGTGCTGCAACCTCACATCCACTGGCTGTTGTCGGCACTGGATCAGCCGGTCTCGGCGCTGGCCTGAGTCAGTCCTTCGGCGTGGTTTTCAGCCTGGCGGCGTTTGTGTGCGCAGGCTCAAACCCACCGCCAGAATCTCGGCAATCACCCGGTACAAAGCCTCGGGGATTTCCTCGTCTTGCTGTAATTGCCCCAACCAGCGGGTTAACTCGGCGTTTTCGTAAATCGGAATGTTGTGTGCCAGCGCCAGGCTGATAATCGCCTGTGCGAGGGCGTCTTCGCCGTGGGCGATCAGATGCGGGGCGTCATGTTTGTCGGGTTGATAACCCAATGCCACGGCGGCCGTGCTGTTGAGCAAGGATTCCGGAATGCCGGGCTTTTTATCCTGGGTGGCCATCACTTGCTCCTGTTGTCGGGGGGCCACTTAAGCTCGGCTTAAGTTGGCTCTGGTTATCCTGTTGGTGACGACTGACGTGTGGTCCGGTTCAGTTCAGGTAAAGAGATCGACCAGACTGCGCTGGATGCGGGTCTGGTTTCCACTGGGGGCCTGTCCAAAACGGGCATCAAGATCATTCACTTCCGCTCCGGCGGCCTGTAAACGCTGACGCAAGCCCGGTAGCTGCTGGTGTAACTGGCGCAAGCTGTCCGGATTCTGCGACCAGAAGGTCACCGCCAGTTTTGGCCAGCCAATGCGGGCGTCGATCTGCACACAACCAATACCGTCGAGTTCCAGTTGTAATTGCAGTCGCCACTGGGCTTTGGCTGTGGATTTATGTGTTTGCTCGTGGGAGCTGTCGTCATCCGGGTGCCAGCTCATGGCTACCGCAGCGGGTCGTTCCTGCTGGCGATACAACAGGCTGGTATCCAGACCGCTGTTGTCCGGGGCCTGATGCTGGGTGATCAGACGATGCTGTTGAAGTTCGATATCGGCCAGCGCGGTTTGTAACTGTCGTTGCAGAGGGGATGCGCCAGAGTCGGTTTGCAGCCGCAGCAGAGTGGGTTGCTCGGCGTTGTCGGCTTGTGCGCCCGGTTGGCTGGCTGCCAATAACCGTCCGAGCACGGCTTTTATGTCCCGCTGACCCGCCAGCAGGTTATCGGCGTTGTTATTCAGGCCGCCAAACAGGCGGTTGGCTTCCTGCAACAGACGGCTGGCGGAGTCGTCTTCCGTACCATTGGCCAGAGCAAACAGGCTGGACTCCATAAACAGCCCGCTCTGTTGTAACGCGCTACGCACACCTTGCTGGGTGCCAAGCTGCTCACTGGTCGGCAGCTGCTGAACAAAGTTCTGCAGAATCTGGCGCAGCGCAGGATTACGGCTCTGTACAACCTGCGCCAGCGCGCCCAGCAAGCGCTGACTGGCGGCCACATGGTTGTCTGCTGTGGCCGTAGCAGGGCTGGAAGTGGTATTGGCGGATGATGCGCCATTTGTTGGTCGCTGCGGCTGATACAGATTGGTCGAGGCTGATGGCGGCGCGGCGGACGGTGGCATTGGTAATAACGCCTGCCGACCACTGACCCAGCGTTGTAACAGCTCTGGGTTTGGCAGTTTTACTCCTGACGGCAAGGAATCCGGCTGAGCAGCCGTGGGGTTGTTGTTGGGTGTGTTGCTTGTGATGTTAGTGGTGCTGCTGAGCGCTGGAGTCGGGGTCGCCGCTGGACTGGACGCTGGTGTTGCAGATGTAGCTGTAGACGGAGCTGTAGGAGACGCCTGGGTCAGCCCGGCTGCCGCAGTTTTGCCGTTATAACCAAGGGCGGTTGTTAACGGCGGCAGAGCGGGTGTGTTGCCTGATGGGTTGCCAATCGATGCACTCATAACACGACTCCCGGAACCGGCAGGTAGGCTTTGCGAGTCTGCCACGGAAGTGTTCGAGTTGCCGCTGGTTGCAGACAACTGGTTCGAGGGCCCCGTGAGAGCGCTGTTGGCAAGTGGTGCCGAGCGCACAAACCACTGGCCGCTGCGGTTCAGTAATTGCAGATCCAGCCCTTTCGGCAAGGTTGCTGCTGGCTGACTCAAACGCACCTGCACCGGCAGTTTTTGTTCCGTAACAAGCAGGTCGAGTAACGAGGTGCGGCGATTGGTCGCACCTGTGCTCAATTGGTCGAAATTCTTTGCTACCTTCGCAGCAACTTCGGTGGTCTGGCCCGCACTGGCAGCTGCCAGACGGTCTAACAGGCTGCGTCCCCGACTGCTGGTCGATAACAGCTCAACCAGCTGCTCGCTCAGCACCGGACGGCCGTCGGACTCAGTATTGACGCTGGCTGGCGCGCTGTCGCTGGTGGTCGGACGCGACAGTTGCTGGCGCAGGCTGGCAGGCAGCAGGGGAATAATCGGATTACTCATGTTCGCCAATATCGGCCAGAACGACCTGAACTTGAGTGGCTTCATGACCCTGGTCAACGGATGTTCAAGGCAGCGCCCGCGCGGTTTTTGTATATAATGCGTGCGCTTTTCGGCCTGCCATTTTGCGGGTCGTGTGAACCGGAGTAGTCATGGCCCTGTCGTTTGCTGCCGATAGTGTTTCCCTGAGCGCTCGCCAGTTGTTGTGCGAGCGTGACGACCGTGTGCTGTTTGAAAATCTGGACCTGGATGTCCGTAACGGTGACCTGCTGCAGCTGGCCGGTCCGAACGGTGCCGGGAAAACCACCTTGCTGCGTTTGCTGGCGGGTCTGAATCGCGATTACGAAGGTGATTTGCTCTGGCACGCCGAGCCGTTACACGATTGTTTTGCCGAGTATGCCGCCAACCGTGTGTATCTTGGCCACCTGGCGGCGATCAAACGGGCACTGACACCCATCGAGAATCTGCGCTGGCTGATGAGCCCGTGGCAGAACGCCGGGCTGGAATTACACGAAGACGATCTCTGGCAGGCTCTGGCCGAAGTGCAGCTGGGCGGGTTTGAGGATACTCCCTGCAATCAGTTGTCGGCTGGTCAGCAGCGCCGTGTTGGTTTGTCGCGTCTGGCGCTGGTGCCTGCGCCGCTGTGGATTCTCGATGAGCCGTTTACGGCCCTCGACGTGGAAGGGGTGTCCTGGCTGGAAGAACGTATCCAGCGTCAGGTTGCTGCCGGTGGTGCGGTGATTATCACCAGTCACCATGCCTTGCAGGGGATTCCATCCCTGCGCCGTCTGGAGCTGGGAGTGCGCGCCACGGAGGGACGTTCATGAGTCTGGTACGTGCAACGGTACGCCGCGATTTGTTGCTGGCAGCCCGTAATCCGGGTGAATGGCTGAACCCGTTGATGTTTTTCCTGATGGTGGCGGCCATGTTCCCGCTCGCCGTCGATCCGGATCCGGCGTTTCTGGCGAAAATTGCCGGTGGCATTATCTGGGTTGCGGCCTTGCTGGCGACCTTGCTGTCACTGGATTCACTGTACAAGGCCGACGTTGAGGACGGCACGCTGGAACAGTGGCTGGCCTCCGGTGAGTCGCTGTATATGCTGGCACTGGCCAAGGCGCTGGTGCACTGGTTGTGCAGTGGTCTGCCATTGACCCTGATGTCGCCGGTGCTGGCATTAATGATGGCGCTGCCGGATGACGCTTATGGCGCGCTGGTGCTGAGCCTGCTGATTGCCACACCGATTCTCAGTTTGCTGGGGTCGGTGGGAGCGGCGTTAACCGCCGGGGTGCGCAGTGGTGGCCTGTTGCTGAGTCTGCTGATTCTGCCGCTGTATATTCCGGTGCTGATTTTTGCGGCCAGTGCGGTGTACCACGCCAGCATTGGTATGAGTTTTAACAGTCAGCTGGGCTTTCTGGGCGCCATGCTGGCATTGGCCATGTGTCTGACGCCGTTTGCGGCGGCAGCTGCCTTGCGCCTGAACCTGTCACGCTGACAGGCCGATTGAGAGTTGGAGTGCTGTTATGTGGCAATGGCTTGTGCGTTTGTACCACCGCCTCGGTTCGCCGAAGTGGTTCTATGAACTGACGGGGAAGTGGATTATCTGGCTGGCGCTGCTGTCCGGTGTTGGCATGCTGGTTGGCGTGGTGATGGGGTTGCTGTTTGCTCCGGCGGATTATCAGCAGGGTGACAGCTTCCGGATTATCTACATTCACGTACCGGCAGCGATTATCGCCCAGAGCGGCTACATGATCATGGCGGTATCCGGTGCCATCTTCCTGATCTGGCGAATGAAAATGGCGGCCTGGGTAGCGCGTGCGGTTGCGCCGCTGGGGGCCAGCTTCTGCCTGATTGCGCTGTTTACCGGCGCGATCTGGGGCAAACCGACCTGGGGCACCTGGTGGGTCTGGGATGCGCGTCTGACCTCGATGCTGATTCTGCTGTTCCTGTATTTCGGGGTGATGGCGCTGCAGCGTGCGATTGAAAGCGAAGACGCCAGCCACAAGGCCGGTGCCATTCTGTCGCTGGTGGGGCTGGTGAACATTCCGATCATCAAATACTCCGTTGACTGGTGGAACACCCTGCATCAGCCAGCCACCCTCAAGCTGACCGAGCGTCCACCCATGCACCCGGACATGCTGATCCCGCTGTTGATCATGATTGTGGCGACCTATCTGCTGTTTGCCTTGCTGGTGATCCTGCGCACCCGTAACGAAATTCTCTGGCACGAACGTAAACGCAGCTGGATTCAGGAACTGCCTGAAGTCGCAGCGCGTATCAAAGGGGGGCAACGCTGATGGAATTTCACAGCTTCGCCGAATTTATTGCGATGGGACGGCACGGTTTTTACGTGTGGCTGTCTTACGGCCTCACCTTTCTGGTGCTGGCCATCAACATTGTGTTACCGATTCTCGATCGGCGACGCCTGTTAACTGAGCAGGCTCGTCGTCTGCGCCGTGAACGCAGTTCATCTGCGGTTGTTTCCGAGGAGAACAACGATGCATCCACAACGTAAAAAACGCCTGCAGCTGATCCTGTTTATGGTGGTGGCCATCGGTGCTGCGGTGGGCCTGCTGATGTATTCGCTGAGTGAAAACGTCAACCTGTTCCAGACTCCGACCCAGATCGCCAACGGCGAAGTTCCGGTCGGCCGCACCATTCGTGCCGGTGGTCTGGTGGTGGTTGGCAGTCTCAAGCGTGATGACACCGGTTTGGCGGTGACCTTTCAGGTAACCGACGGCGCGGCCACGGTGCCAATTCATTACGAAGGCATTCTGCCGGACCTGTTCCGTGAAGGTCAGGGTATTGTGGCGCTGGGCAAGCTGGATGAGTCCGGCACCCTGCAGGCCTCTGAAGTGCTGGCCAAACACGATGAAAAATACATGCCGCCGGAAGTCAAACATGCCCTCGATCAGGCGCATGAAGACGGCAAAGCTGCCATGCAGAACCCGGCAAGCAGTAACTGAGGCGGAGTGCCCTGAAGGCGACTTCGGGGCAACCGTCACTTTTCAACCAATGAGACACAAGCATGTTTGATCTGTATGGCGATCTGTCGCCGCAACTGACGGCTGCCCCGGAGTTTGGTGAGCTGGCGCTGATCATGGCGCTGGTGGTAGCGGCGCTGCAAACCCTGATTCCGCTGTGGGGCGTCAAGCGTGGTCATGGTTTGTTGATGGCCTATGCCCGACCGCTGGCGGCTGCCCAGTCGATGTTCCTGCTGCTCAGTCTGTTTATGCTGGGCTGGTGTTTTGTGCATGACGACTTTTCGGTTGCCTATGTGGCCAGCAACAGCAATACCGCGTTGCCAACGCCATACAAGATCAGTGCGGTGTGGGGTGCTCACGAAGGCTCGCTGCTGCTGTGGGTAACTCTGCTGGGGTGCTGGGGTCTGGCGGTAGCGCTGTTCAGTCGCTCGCTGCCACTGCCAATGCTGGCCCGTGTGCTGGGCATCATGGGCCTGGTGTCCTGTGGTTTTATCCTGTTTACACTTGAAACCTCCAATCCGTTTGCCCGTAACCTGCCTTCCATTCCAACCGAAGGTGCAGACCTTAACCCGCTGCTGCAGGACTTTGGCCTGATCGTGCATCCGCCAACCCTGTATATGGGTTACGTGGGTCTGTGTGTGGCGTTTGCCTTTGCGATTGCCGCGCTGATGGGCGGTCGTCTGGATGCGGCGTGGGCACGCTGGTCTCGTCCATGGACCACTGCCGCCTGGATCTTCCTGACCATTGGTATCGCATTGGGAAGCTGGTGGGCCTATTACGAACTGGGCTGGGGCGGCTGGTGGTTCTGGGACCCGGTTGAAAATGCCTCCCTGATGCCGTGGCTGGTTTCCACTGCGTTGTTACACTCCTTGGCCGTGACTGAAAAACGGGGTCTGTTCAAAAGCTGGACCGTGTTGCTGGCGATTTTTGCCTTCTCTCTGAGTCTGCTCGGTACCTTTTTGGTGCGTTCCGGTGTGCTGACGTCGGTGCATGCGTTTGCCTCCGACCCTGAGCGTGGTGTGTTTGTGCTGGCGCTGCTGGGTATCTGTGTCGGTGGTTCGCTGCTGCTGTACGCCATCAAGGCGCCAACCGTGGCTTCCGTTGGGCGTTACGAGTGGATCTCCCGTGAAAGCTTCCTGCTGCTGAACAACGTTCTGCTGGTGGTGGCGGCCTTCGCTATCCTGCTGGGTACCCTCTATCCGCTGCTTGTCGACTTCCTCGGCAACGGCAAGATTTCCGTGGGTGCGGTGTGGTTCAACACCATGTTTGTGCCAATTTCCATGATTCTGGCGATTGCCACGGCAGCAGGTGCGATTGCGCGCTGGAAAGCCGATTCCTTCGGCCGTCTGTTCACCATGCTGTGGCTGGCGGCGATTCTGGCCGTAGTCGTAGCGGTCGCTGCTCCATTTGTGATGGCATCCTCTATCAACCTGAAAGTGGTGATGGGGATTGGTCTGGCGGCCTGGCTGATTGTTGGCAGTTTACTGGACGTGTGGCGCAAGGCTCGTGGCCAGCTGTCGCGTATCGGCGGCCTTGGCCTCAGTTACCTCGGCATGATCATCGCCCATATCGGTGTGGGTGTGACCATTGTGGGTGTCACCATGGTGGCCAATTACAGTCAGGAAGAATCCGTGCGTATGGCGCCGGGCGAGTCGCACACGCTGGGTGACTACCGGTTTGTTTTCGAACGTGCTGGTCATTACGAAGGCCCGAACTATATCTCTGACATTACCCGTTTCTCGGTGTATGACGGCGACCAGCTGATCAACACGCTGGAACCTGAAAAACGTCGTTACACCGCACGTGGCTCCATCATGACCGAAGCCGCAATCGACGTGGGCCTGTTCCGCGACCTGTATGTATCTATGGGTGAACCGCTGGATAACGGTGCCTGGGGTATGCGTCTGCAGGTGAAACCATTCATGCGCTGGGTCTGGCTGGGTGCCATTTTTATGGCCATTGGTGGTCTGCTGGCCATGCTCGACAAACGTTATCGTCAGCGTCGTTCTGAAGTGTCCGGAGGAGAATTGCCGGTATGAAGCGTCTTTTTCTGTTTTTGCCTCTGCTTGCCTGTGTGATTCTGGGGGTGGTGTTTTTCCTGTCGATTGGTCGTGAAGACAAGGACGTGTTGCCATCTCCGCTGATTGGCCAGCCGTTCCCGACCTTTAATACCGATGCTCTGGAAAGTGGTGCTCCGCTGGGGCGTGAACATCTGCTGGGTAAACCGGCGCTGGTGAACGTCTGGGCTACCTGGTGCCCAACCTGTAAGGCTGAACACGAGTTCCTGAATATTCTCGCCGAAGAAGGTGTGACTATTTACGGCATCAACTACAAGGACGATGACGAAAAGGCACGCCAGTGGCTGTTCAACTACGGCAATCCATACGATCTGGTTCTGCGTGACCCGGATGGCAAACTGGGCCTCGACCTTGGGGTGTACGGCGCGCCGGAAACCTTCCTGATCGACAGTCAGGGCATCATTCGTGGCAAACACGTGGGTGACCTGAATGCTCGTGTCTGGGAAAAACTCGAAGCCGAATACCGGGCGCTGAAGTAAGAGGGCACAGGGATGAATCAACCTTTACGAGTATTCGCTTTGTTGCTGGCCTTGTTGTCCTGGCCTGCGCTGGCAGTGGTAAACGGCCATAAATACCATTTCGACGACGCCGAGCAGATTGCCCGCTTTCAGGCGCTGAATGAGTCACTGCGTTGTCCCAAGTGCCAGAACCAGGATCTTGCCGACTCCAACTCACCGGTCGCCGGTGATATGCGCGACAAGATTTACGAACTGATGCAGCAAGGCAAAACCGACGACGACATCGAAAACTACATGGTGGCCCGTTACGGCGATTTCGTCCGTTACAAACCACCGTTCCGTGCAGACACCTGGCTGCTGTGGCTCGGACCAGTTGCGGCACTGGTAATTGGTTTGCTGGTCGTCGCCATGATTCGTCGTGGTCGTCCAGCGGTTGCGCCGTTAACCCCTGAAGAACAGGCCCGTTTGCAGGCATTACGTGCCGGTGCTGGCAGCAAGAATGAGGAGCCCAAGGCATGATCCTGATGTTGGCAGTATTACTGCTGCCCCTGGCGTTGTTACTGTGGAAACCGGTCTGGTATCGGGCTGTGGATAACCAGCAAGGGGCTGCCACCAACCTGCAGCTGTACCGTGAACGCAGTACCGAACTCGAAAGTTCTGATCTGCCAGAGGATGAAAAAGCCGCCCTGCAACTGGAGCTGGACCGTGAGTTTCTGGCTCAGGCGGAAGAACGTGCGGAAATCCGTACCCGTGATGGTCGTGCTTATGTGCTGCTGACGGCGGTACTGATCATCACTCTGATGAGTTCGGTAGCTCTGTACCAACTGTGGGGCTCTGCGCCGGAGTTGCAGGCGACGGCGTTACTCGACAAGGGTGAAAAGGTAGAGCTGACCCAGGGCGAACGGGAACAGCTGATGAGCCTGCTGGGTCATGCGGCTGCTCGTAATCCCAAGAATCTGGAATGGGGTTATCTTAATGCCCGTCTGCTGAGTGCTACGGGTGATTATCCGGCGGCGATTCAGGCGTTCCAGAACATTCTGGATGTGTTGCCAGCGGATGCCACTGACGATCGTGCGGCGACCATGACCCTGCTGGCGGAAGCGCGGTTTTACGGTTCTGATCAGAAAGCCGACGAACCTACTTATCAGTTGCTGAAAGATGCACTGGCTCTGCAACCCAACAGCCGTCAGGCACTGGGGCTGGCGGGTATCCTGGCGTTTGAGCTGAAGCATCCGCAAGAAGCCATCAACCACTGGAAAGTGCTATGGCAAAGCCTGCCGGATGGCCCGGAAGCCCAGATGCTGGCACAAGGTATTCAACGTGCAGTATCGGCTTTGCAAGCCAATGGTGAAAAGGTTGATCTGTCCTGGATGCAACGTGCCAGTCTGAAACTGCATGTCAGCATCAGCGACGAAGCCCGTCAGAAGGTGCCTGCGGATGCGCCGGTATTTATTCTGGCCCGTGCTGTGGCGGGTCCGCCAATGCCTCTGGCGGTAAAACGTGTAACTGTAGCCGATTTGCCATTGGACGTAACACTGGATGACAGCATGGCAATGGCGCCGGGCATGAACATCAGCGGCTTTAACGAAGTGGTGCTGGTGGCGCGTGTATCACTGACTGGCAAACCGGTTGCCAGCAGTGGTGACTGGCAGATTGAGTCAGCTCCGGTCAGCAACCGCGAAACAGAACGCCAGTCTCTGGAGATCAGCCAGCTGGTGCCTTGATCAGGCCAGGTAAAAACAAAAACGCCCGTTAGATAACGGGCGTTTTTGTTGGTGGCTGGCGGAGATGCCGGAGTCGATCAGGACTTGAAGTTCCAGCTCAGGCTCAGGTAACCGGACAGCGCTGTCAGAGTGTTTTCCGGACGGCTGACGGTGCCTTCAGAGGTGGTTTCTTTAATGGCATCTCGATGGCTGTAATGGGCATCCGACACCAGCATCAGCGCAAATTTCTTGCTGAACTGGTAACCGACACCGAGACGGGCACGGGCATCCAGACCGCCAGCAAATGCCTTGTTCATGGCGCGGGTATTGGATGTATTCAGTACGTGTTCGTACATGACCGTACCCACTTCAAAAGACCCCAGCCAACGTATACCCGGATTGCGATCTACAAAGTAGCTGTCATAACCAACACCAACCATGGCGCCAAAAGTGGCAGCATCTTCCAGAATCACGTCCTGGTTCTCTTCTGGCGAGAAGCGGATGGCTTCCATGTACTCGTCAACGGTGCTGATATCGGTGTATTTGCCTGCCGCAACATCGGTCGCAATCTGGTTCATAAGGGCGGCATCGTTGCGGATATTGCTCTCGATTCCATCGGCAAACTGGTTGGAATAACTGGTTGAACGCCAGTCATAACGAGAGAACGCGATTTTCTGATAGTGACCACCGGCCGTCAGGTAAGTGCCATTGTGCAGGTGGTAGGCCATGGTCAGGTCGATGGTGTTGAAGTTCATGGTTGCCATGTCCTGCTGCACTGGGCCTGCAAAACCGGAAGCGTTCCATTCTTCCATACGTTCCATGGCGATCAGAGTGGAGGCGGTGGTGATATAAAATCCCCAGTCTTCGTTGATGGCGGTGTAACCACCGGTGCGTTGCACGAAGTTAACGGCATCAAAGTCGGATTTGACCTTGTAACCACCGAAGTTCGGGATTTTCTCTTCGTAGCTGACCCATTCGAAACCGGCGGCACCGAATACACTGAAGGATTCGTTACGGAATTCTGCACTGGCTGGCTGGCTGGCCAGCAGGGCACTGGTCAGAGCTACGGAAAGGGAAAGGGGCTTGAACATGGCTGCGTCCTGCTGACAGTGATTTTGTGAAACAGTTCAATACAAGAATATACCGTTCACTGCATTTAACGACCATGTCTCATGCCATTTATCGATAAATGGCCGTATTGGTGTTGTTCTGTCCCAAAAAGCAAAACTCTGGCGTCTGGCCGGGTCTCGATCGGATCTGGTGGCAACTCAGCTTGTTAATTGGCCAGGCTGCTTGCCCTCTTGGGGGACCTTGTCCCCCGGCCGGGCGGGCCTCCCCTGCTTTTGCCCGACTGGGCTCGTTTACCCGGTTTTCACCGACAACGGCTGTGCGACCCCGCTCAGATGGCACATCCCTGTGCCAACTGAGCTGGCGGGGCATCCATGCCCCGGCCGGGTCGGCCGTTGCGGTGAATCCCGGCTCGCCCAGATGGGCATTGGGCAGCCAGCTGCGCTGGGCGAATTCGGTGTTAATAGTTGCTCGGTTGTAGGGTGGGCATTTATGCCCACAAAAATCGCGCCCGACGTCTGGTGGCAACTCAGCTTGTTAATTGGCCGGGCTGCTTGCCCTCTTGGGGGACCTTGTCCCCCGGCCGGGCGGGCCTCCCCCTGCTTTTGCCCGACTGGGCTCGTTTCTCCGGTGTTCACCGACAACGGCTGTTCGATCCCGCTCAGATGGCACATCCCTGTGCCAACTGAGCTGGCGGGGCATCCATGCCCCGGCCGGGTCGGCCGTTGCGGTGAATCCCGGCTCGCCCAGATGGGCATTGGGCAGCCAGCTGCGCTGGGCGAATTCGGTGTTAATAGTTGCTCGGTTGTAGGGTGGGCATTTATGCCCACAAAAATCGCGCCCGACGTCTGGTGGCAACTCAGCTTGTTAATTGGCCGGGCTGCTTGCCCTCTTGGGGGACCTTGTCCCCCGGCCGGGCGGGCCTCCCCCTGCTTTTGCCCGACTGGGCTCGTTTCTCCGGTGTTCACCGACAACGGCTGTTCGATCCCGCTCAGATGGCACATCCCTGTGCCAACTGAGCTGGCGGGGCATCCATGCCCCGGCCGGGTCGGCCGTTGCGGTGAATCCCGGCTCGCCCAGATGGGCATTGGGCAGCCAGCTGCGCTGGGCGAATTCGGTGTTAATAGTTGCTCGGTTGTAGGGTGGGCATTTATGTCCACAAAAATCGCGCCCGACGTCTGGCGGCAACTCAGCTTGTTAATTGGCCAGGCTGCTTGCCCTCTTGGGGGACCTTGTCCCCCGGCTGGGCGGGCCTCCCCCTGCTTTTGCCCGACTGGGCTCGTTTACCCGGTTTTCACCGACAACGGCTGTGCGACCCCGCTCAGATGGCACATCCCTGTGCCAACTGAGCTGGCGGGGCATCCATGCCCCGGCCGGGTCGGCCGTTGCGGTGAATCCCGGCTCGCCCAGATGGGCATTGGGCAGCCAGCTGCGCTGGGCGAATTCGGTGTTAATAGGTGCTCGGTTGTAGTGTGGGCATTTATGCCCACAAGATAGGACCCGACGCCCGACGCCCGACGTCCGACGTCCGACGTCCGACGTCCGACGTCCGACCGGATCTGGCCGGGCGCTAGTAGAACTGTGATCTCATACCGGCCAGGCTGTTCTGGTCGGCCTTGAAGCGGATCTTCAGGAACACACCTTTGGCGGTAAAGTTGGCGGCGGAGAAGTCGCCATCGATAAAGCCGCTGAAGTTGTAACCTACGCCCAACCAGGCGTTGGTTTTCGGAATCCAGCCAATCGACAGGCCGGTGCCGTATTCAACCTGCTCACTTTCATACAGGTGCAGACGGCGGCCGTGCGCGCCAATATCCCAGTGTTCGCTGAAGTGGTGACGCCATTCAGCAGCCATGTAATCCGTGGTGGAGGCGTAATCACCGCCGTTGTACTGATCCAGCACCCGCTTGATACCGTACTGGTTGGCCAGCTGATCGTAGTCTGACACCTGCCAGTTGGTATGGAAGTTCTGGATCAGTTTGCGGGTACGCTGGTCGTTAGTGACGTTTTCACCGCCAGTGGAGCTTTGTGACCAACGGGTCTGCGCCAGCATGGCAAATGGTGACTGGCGTGGGCGCAGGGCGAGGTCGTATACCACATCCAGCTCCTTGGAATAGGAACCTTCCTTCAGGGAACGGAAGTAGTCCAGACTGCCGCCAGTCGCGATGTCATCGTTCACCGGGTGGTACAGACCACTACGAGCTACCCACTTGTCGGTCACACTACCATCGCGGTATTCCAGACGGCTGTTCCACTGCCAGGCTTTGGTGGTGTAAGCCAGACCTGTATGGGTGGCGTAGTAGTCTTCGGTCATGTCGATATCTTCAGCCGGTTGGTTGGCTTCGATATTACGGGCCTGGTCAAAACCGAGGCTGGCGGTCCAGCGGTCATCGATTTCGAAATCCTGGTTGATGCCCGACAGTGCCATCAACTGGTACGCATCTTCCTGACGGAACTGTTCAACACTCTGCTCGACCTTGGCGCCTTTCCATGGAGATGTACGTACACCAGAGCTGGTGCGTTCCGGTGCTTCACGACTGAAGCCGGTTTCATGGCTGGCAAACAGGGTAGTACGTTCGGTCAGTTTATAGTCGGTACCCAGTTTTAATTCGTCGTAGGAGGTACTGCGACGGCTGATGTTGGAATAGGCTTTGGCACTGACTTGCATACGGCCACCCATCACCTTGGTGCTGGCTCCGGCGGTCAGCTGGTCGGCGTATTCATCACCACTTTCGGATTCTGCCTGGTAATTCAGGGTACCAAAGCTGAGCTGCTGCTCGTCATTGAGGTCGTGTTGTAACTCGGTTTCGTTCTGATAGGTGTCGTAACCGGTGCTCAGCTGCTGATGGTGGAAGGTCTGGGTTTGCAGACGATCGTTATCACTGAGGAATACCGCACCGTCCACACCTTCTTTGGCATAGTCGTTTTCGCTATTGATGGTCTGATCTACGCCGTAGTTTTCAGTCTGGCGGCGCACATAGGCTTTGGCCTCGGCTTTGTCAGAACGATGAGTGACCTCAACCAGATGGGCGCTGCCATCCTGTTTTCCTTCGGTGGTGCTTTGACTGCTTTGACCCACTTCCGCAGCAATTTCGGTTTTGCCAATACGCACCTTGGCATCCACGGCGTTTAATTCACCGTGCTGGTCAGGTTGGTTCTGATTCAGGGAGGTAATACCGGCTTTAACCTTGTCATCCATCAGTTTGACACCGGCACGGCCACCGGAGATAAAGCCTAATGAGTCAGCACCGGTATCGACCTCGTACTCCGCAACGATATAACGCGGGTTAAAGTCGGAGTCGGTGGCACGAATCGGTTCCTTGAAGTAGATGGTGCCATCCTGGTAATCCAGCACGTAGTCGGCATCGCGCACCAGGGTCTTGCTGGAGATAATCACTTCACTGCGGTAACGGTCGCGCACTTCAATACGAATGGTTTCACTGCTCTGGACAATGGATTGCTGGCTCAGCTGGTACAAACCGGAGGTGCCGTCACCCTGGATTTCGTCACGCATAAAACCGTTATTGGTTTGGGCTACAAAACCGGTAGCTTCGATGTTTTTGCCATCATAAGCGGACTGCACACCGGTCATTTTACGGTTGTAAGCGCCCAGTTTGGTTTTGTTGAGGCCAGTGTTGATATCACCAAACATGGCGTAGAAACGGTCACGTTCAATACGCACATACAGCTTACGCGCCGAGCTGGCATCCAGTTGTTGTTCGCTGGCGTCACCGTACAGAGTGTAATAACGGTCGGCATCAATCAGATGAGAGAAAGCCTCAGACTCAGGTTTGCCGCTGTCGTAGGCAGCGGTCAGCAACCATTCACCTTTGATCTGGCCCTGGGTATAAAACGCAACACGGCCATCGTTATAGATGTTGTCATCAATACCGGCGGCCTTGCGGCTTTCGGCGTCACCACCACTGTTGGTATAACCCCAGGTACCTTCACCCAGACCAACCAGGATCCATTCGCGTGGTTGTGGTTTTAACCACACGCGCAGTTCGTCACTTTGGCCGTTGTCATAAGTAAAAGTCAGTACCACTTCACCGGCTTTGGAAACCGGCTGCAGACGAATATTGGCAATACCATCTTCACCCACGTAGTAGGTATTTTCAGTATTGCCGTTTAATGGATTAGCATCTTGCTCCTGCTTGATCTTCAACAGCTGATACGGATTGCTGATATCAAGCGAGCCTTGCAGGTTAGCGCGAATCGGGTAACCGTCTTTATCAGTCAGACGTACCTTGATTTGTGGAGGGTTAATACCATCCGCAACCAGCACACTCTGGTCGGTCAACAGTTCAGCCTTGGCAGGTATCTGGGCATACTGGACACGAGATTCCATGGTTTTAACCAGATTGCCACGGCTATCACGGATCTCGGCGGTAAAACGGTTGGCACCGGGTTGAATCTTGATACCACGCCAGGTGCTGACCATCAGGTTTCGCCGTGCACTCGGGTAGCTGGTGTCATAGTTGATCAGATCAACTTCCTTGCCTTCCAGCAGCAGACGTACACGCTGGCCTTTGGTATGCATAATTGCCACGTGGGTCGCGGAAATGCTCGGGCTGATATCCAGACGCGGCCAGACCCAGGTGGGTTCTTCTGGCTGTTGGGCAAACCAGGTCTCATCAAACTCTGGCATGTGCTTCATTTCGACAAAGTCTTCGCCACCTGCCGCAGTGGCAGCGCTGCCAGCGCCACCGTTCAGACGGGCAATCCCCGGAATGCTGGCTTCAATCGACTCGGTCTGTAACTGGGCACCGAGGGATTCCAGTTTGATATCCGGTTTGCCACCCAGCAGTTTGACTTCAACTCGACGGTTCTGGGCCTTGCCTTCAACGGTATCGTTGCTGGCAATCGGGTCGGTTTCACCTTTACCGGTGGCCGAAATCTGTTCGGGGGTCAGTTCCAGTTCTTCACTCAGATAGTTGGCAACCGACTGCGCACGCGCTTCCGACAACGCCTGGTTATCCGGGAAAATATGGCGGCTGCGTGGTGCAATACGGGTGGTGTCGGTGTGGCCGACAACTTCCAGTTTCAGGTCGCGCAGATCCAGCAGACGCTCCACTACGGAGTCCATGGTGTATTTGTCATCATCGGATAGTTCGGCAAAAAACACGTCGAACTTCGGATAACGTGGCTGCTCGATCAGCTCTTTGGGCGGTGGCAAGGTCAGGCGCGCACGGGTCTCGACCGCTGGAACCTGGCCTTTTTTATCTTCTACCTGGAAGCGGGTGACGGATTTGGTCTTGAGTTCACCGGCTATGGCTTTGTCGGTCACAATACCGTTAAACAGGATCTGCTGTTTCCACTCAGCCGGTTTATCCCCCAGGTCGTACATCAGGGTGTTGCTGATATAACGTGGGTCCGGGATTGGTTTGCCGTCCAGGGTACTGGAGCCCTGCTCATACATAACACCTTCCGGCAGGGATACCATCTGCACCACCTGATTAACGGCCAGACCGGTACCGGTGACGTCCAGCTGGTAGTGCAGCTTTTCAGCAACAGGGGAGTTAAATGGCAGGTGACCATCGCTATCGGTTGCCAGTGGCGCCAGGGTCTGGGTCAGGTACTGGGTAATTTCACCTTTGGCGGGTTCTTTCATTTTCAGGGTGAAATCCACGCGCCACAGGGTGCCCGGTTGCAGATCCACAAACTGGCTGAAGCTGCGACCGGCATGGAAACCGAGGTTGTCACAGGTCTGCAGTTCGAGCCATGGTGGCAGGGTAACGGTGTCGATCTGGACAACGTGTGAGCCTGGGCGAACGTTTTCGATATGCCATTCACCGGCTTCGTCGGTTACCACATAGGTGCCGTCTTCCATATACAGACGGATACCTTCAACACCTTCTTTCTGGCTGTCGGCTTTACAGTCGCCCACGTATACACGGCCAAACAGGCGTGAACGATCGCGGAAGAATTCATCTTCGATCTGTACGCGCGCCGTAGCTTCCTGGGTGGTCAAGACGTCATCGACCAGTTGTATCCGGTTAACCACATAGTCGTGGGCCTGAGGCGTAACCCGGGTTACGTAACTGACAGTGAAGGTCGCGTTGGCATCGGTATCCGGCACGCTGAACGTCAGGGTGCGGCCGTTGCTGCTGATTTCCGGGTCGGTCGCGGCTTCGTCACCAAACTGGGTGGAACCACTGACGTATTGCAGTCCGGTTGGCAACAGGTCTACCAGTTTGCCATCGGTAAGGTTTACGTCGGCCAGGGTCAGGGTGACGCTGAAACGGATATAGTCACCCACACCGGCGCTGGTAACGCTGGCAACCTTGCGCAGGATAATGCCGGAGTCGAGTGGGTCGGCCGGAATATCGGTGGCAAAAATATGGTTACGAACCGTAAATTCTCCGGCGCGGGAGATACCGTTTAACAGGTATGGGCCAGTGCTCAGGCTGTTGATCTGGGCATCGGTGGCCTGGGATGGAATCCGGTAATTGGTTGGGGTAACAAATTCCAGTTGATACGTGCCGTTTGGCAGATACGGGAAACGAAATGCACCTTCCGGGAATACCGGTTGGCTGCCGGTGCTGTCAGTGGCACTGGCGGTAATGGCGGTGCCGGAGCCGGTCACCACTTCGGATGGGAAACGGGTTACACCGTCGTCATCGTATACGGTGGCTTCCTGACCGGTACTGGTGTCAATAATTTTAACGGTCACACCACTCAACAGTGCACCGGAATAGGCATCAAACACACGGCTGTAGGGGTCAAAATCAGCGCTGTCGCGCAGGCTGTCGGTGTCGTCGTTGTTATCTATATAGAGGGCAACAGCCTGTTCGCCGTTCATCATCGACAATTCACAGTTATAACTGGCGATACTGCTGTCGAGGGCTACGGTGTTCAGTACGCCATAAAAAATACCGGTATCCACGCCGGATTCGGTCAGGCGCAATAGCTCTGTATCGGTACCCATACTGTTGGTAATGGTGACTTCAACGGTATCCAGACGCACCGGGTTGAGGTTCTGATCCTGATCTTCAACACGCACCAGCAAAGGTTCACCGACTTTAAAACCGTAGTCTGAGGTGGTGATGCTGTAGTTACCCGGAATGGCCTGGCTGCTGCCGGTCATATCCAGAAAGCTGCTGGAGCTGGTAAAGCTGCCGCTGCTATCCGCACATTCGGAATCGTTAAGGGTAATGGTGTCGGAAGCCGTGGCGCTCGACTGATGTAAAAACTCAAGCGTGGCACCGGTCGCTGCCGGGCTAAAGCTGATTTCTTCTGTCGTAAGGGATACCGAGCTGGTTCGGCGCACACTGCTGTTGCCAACCAGATAGTCGGCAACCGCAATGTTGGTAATTTCGGTGTTGGCAGGAGTGGTCGCCGCATGGACCACTCCGCCAGACAGAATAAGCAGCAGCGTTGGAATCACTGTCAGCCGACCACGCAGCCAGGCCAAAGGCCCGGCGGGTGGTGTAATGGCTGATAAATGAATAACAGGCTGCTGCATGGGGCAGTCTTAGTTGATGGTTACGCGGAACGTGACGGTTTTTGTCGTTGGGGTACCAGTTGCCGTACTGGTTGGAGTTGGATAGCCAGCTGGGTGGCCTGGTACTGTGGCAGCCGCAAGCGTCGCAATGGTTGCTTCGACAGTAGTAGCCATAGTGCCGGTATCGGTCACTGCAACACTATCAAGCTCGGTGGAGTTGGCAACATAGGTCGTATTGGCTGGAATCGCGTCCGACAGGTTAATGCCGGCAGCAGCAGCACCGCCCCAGTTCTGAACTTCCAGGGAGTATTCAACAACGGCGCCAGGAATGGCTTTTGGATTGGTAGTGCCGTTGATAGGGTCGGAGATGACCTGAGAAGTTTTCACAATCGCCAGGAATGGGAAGTCCAGTTCTACGGCGTTATCAACGGTTTCGGTGTTGTTGCGGCCCACATCAGCATAAACAATATCAACGGCGTTGATATTATCGCTACCAGAGGTGGCGGTGGAGCCGTTTGTTGGGTCCTGGTCGCCAGTGTCTACATCATGCTCGGTTGCTGCCAAGGTGCCATCGGAGCTATAGGAAGCCTTGTAGCCATATACAGTCGTCAGCAGAGAGGCGATATCGGCATCAACACCAACAAACCCGGCATCTGTCATGGTGACGTAGACGGTGTAGGTTTCGTCTGGTTGTACCAGGATCGTGGCGTAGTGCGAGCCTACGGCAGTGAGGGTAGCATCATCTCCGTTACCCAGAGTGGTGTCGCCTGAGCCGGTAAAGCTGAAGGCAGGGCTTGAAGGGAAGTCAATGGTGTCAGCCACCGGAGTAGGATAAGACACGGTTGTGTTGGTGGCTTGATCCACTGGTTTGGTGACGAGGAAAGACATTGGCGCGTTACCAAGGTTGGAAATGGTATACGCTGCTACCGTTTTGGTGGTACCACCGTTACTAACGGTGTACGGAGACGTTTCTACTCGGTCAACAACGAAGTTGACCTTAACGTCAACCAGAAAGGTTGCGGTGTTGGAATCAACATCGGTCTGGTTGGTGCCACCAACAGCATAAGAAACAGACGCGGTGTTGGATACTTTTGTACCCGCATCGGTGTAGCTGTTAGGTGAGCTGACGGAGCCAGCATTAGCAGTAGACACACCACTCAGGGCCGCTACTACCGCAGGCAGCCAAAGGGCTTTTTGCAGTTTCATATTAATAAGTCTCCCGGTTATTTGACTCGAACCTTGAATTCCACATCACCACTGCTACCAGCGGCTACGGAGTTGATACTCCAGCGAATGTGGGTAATTTCGCTCGCCTTCGCAGGGCGTTGTGCACCGTTCTCTTCGACGGTTAATTCAGCAGCCCGGGCGAACTTCTTGCCCTGATCCGCGGAATAGGTGATCTGGCTATTCATGCCAGCCGCGCTGTTGACGACGTATTCGGTGTTGTCTGGCACCGGGTTGTTCACCACCACGTCGGTTGCGGTTTCCTTACCGGAGTTAACGTAGTGGATGCGATAACCCACCAGATCACCCGGCACAATGTTTTCAGGCTTTTGCCATTCTTCGGTCACAGAGCCATCGGCCTGTTTTACCGCCACAATATGGAAGGCGGTGGTGGTCAGACTGACCTGAGCGAATGCCATCAGGGGGGCAAACGCAAGGGCGCCAACCAGCATTTTGATCATGCGCATATTCATAACTCCGGTTACTTGATTTCAGCTTTGAGCTGGATGGTGTAGCTGCTGCCACTGGATGGTGATCCCAGATTGACCGATACGGTGCCACTGGTACCAAGTGATGAGTTAAAGCTACCAGCGTCGGTATCGGAACTGCTGTCGGTGAGGGCGGTGCTATCCAGCGTCAGGGAGCTGGCGACATAGTCCATCTGTGATGGAATCGGGTCGCTGATGGTCAGGTTATTAACAGTACCGGTAACCACAACGGCGATGTTGTAGGTCACGACACTGCCAGGTACCAGGGTGTTGCCACCAAAAGGATCAACGGTGCCAACAATGGTTTTGTTGATGCTGACGTTGGCGCTACTGGTTCCCAGCTCAAGGGTGCCCGTGGCATTACTGGTGTAATTATTCCCCACCACTGCATCGGGTGCGCCGCCGGATCCTGCACCGGAGATGCTGCTACCAGGAGTTCCTCCTCGGGTGTCAACCGTTTCGGAGGAGGCGGTCAGGCGTAGTTGGCTAAGGTCGCCAGTTGTGCCAGTACCTGGAACATCGGACACCACAAAAATGGTGGCACTGGCATCAGCCAGCAAGCCTATGGAAGAAGAGCCTGCGGTTAGCTGGGTGTCACCAGAATCGAAGACGCCATTACCGTTAGTATCGCGATATACCCGCACGTTAGTGGTATCGAAGTTATCGGTCGTTAACTGGGTGACATCCAGTACGAAGTCTTCCTGACCGTTACCTACGTTGGTAACGGTGTAGGTTAATACCTGGTTAGTGGCGCCCGCTGTAGTTGAAACGCTGCTGCTGTTTCCGGAAACAACGTTGACATCGATCAGTTCAAGGACGACCAGGCTGACGGTGCTGCTTTTGGTCAGAGTACTGGTGCCGCCTGGCAATGTGTAACTGGCGGTGGCGGTGTTCGAAATATTAGTGCCAGCTGCGGTGCCAACCGCCCAACTCATAGATGACGCCAGTAACCCGGCTCCGATTAATGCCAGTTGTTTAAGACATGTCATTCTTGTCTCCTTATTCCCGGTAAGGTGGCCCGATCGTTCGCGTAGTGCGCATGTTCGGTATGCCGCAACAAACCAAAAAAGCCGGCACGACAAACTGTTGGTTGGGAAGTTCCATCAGCTTGTCTCTGGCTGGCTTTTTATTATTGCGGTTAAGTGGTTTTGTATGTCTTTTTGTATATTTTTGTTAATAGTCGAGCGAATGGTAGATAGTGCCTTAACAAGCGTCAATTGCCGCATCTGTGGCTGATATTGGCTTAAAAAAACGCCTAACCTTGTGTTTTTTCAGGATAATCTGATTGTCCTACAATAATGGTATTGATTTTGTTGCTAATGTCGGCAAAAAAAATACCATTGTCCCAAATTTACATTTTTTAACATTTTTAAGGGTTATTTTTTCAATTAATTGGAATTGAGTCTCAAATGAGAAATAAATCACTACTCATGGTTACATTTTGAATATCCGACGAAAGGTATTTTTTCTGATTTGTTTCTTCTGATGGATTGTCGACGATTGGGCGGTGTTTGTTGCGGAGCGTTTTTTGAACGCTTTTCTGAATGGTCGAAATTGTTGCGAAATCCGGGATAGTTAATCAGGGCAGAGACAAGTCTTGATTCCGGATTGACTGTCTTTATGCCATGGTAATCCATGGTGCTGGGCCCCCAGGCAAACCCCGAGCCCCCAGGAGACGTGTCACGAGCGTGCGGCTGCGGCGAAGGTGGAAAAGACTCGATGGTATGGTATCGCTCACGTGATCCGATGCTTTCACACAGAACCATACAGGGTTTTCAGAATGTCCAAGGTTCTGCGGAAAAACGCTTTGCAGTTTTTGCGAGTGCTGTCATCCAGATCCTCTGGACGTTTCTGAAAGTCGGTGCTGCTGATTTTTAACCAGATTGGGGCCATGGAAGTTAAACGCTGGTCTGCCCCGGCTACTTCCTTGGTACAGGTGTGCTCAATGGTTTGGCGCGTTAGAGTGTGGTCAGCACATGTTCGCAGTGAAGCGAATGGTCGGCACTGACCCTCAGCCGGGCCGCCGAAGACACGGTTATGAGGCTTGCGGGAACGCTGGTTTTCCGAATAGACCATTGTCTAATTTAGGGACAGGGCACCAATGACCAATATGGGCTGAGCAGTCTGTATCTTCGCTGTTCAGACACAGGGACTGAGCGATAAAACAATTAAATAGAGGGGAGACGCCATGAGCGATCAGAAGATTTTTCCGGTGAAGCCGGAGTTTGCGGATTCAGCCTGGATTGATAACGATAAATACCTCCAGATGTATCAGCAATCTGTTATCAACCCGGAAGGTTTCTGGCGCGAACAGGGCCAGCAGCGTATCGAGTGGATGCGTCCATTCACCAAGGTTCGCAACGTATCTTTCGATGATCACAACTGCGCGATCCGCTGGTTCGAAGACGGCACCCTGAACGCTTCTGTCAACTGTCTGGACCGTCACCTGGAAACCCGTGGTGACCAGACCGCTATCATCTGGGAAGGTGACAACCCGAACGAAAGCAAGAACATCACTTATAAGCAGCTGCACGAAGAAGTGTGCCGTTTCGCCAACGCTCTGCGTGGTCAGGGTGTGCGTCGTGGCGACGTCGTGTGTATCTATATGCCGATGATTCCGGAAGCCGCGGTTGCCATGCTGGCTTGTACCCGTATCGGTGCGATTCACTCGGTGGTGTTTGGCGGTTTCTCTCCGGAAGCTCTGGCTGGCCGTATCGAAGACTCTAACGCCAAGATCGTGATCACGTCTGACGAAGGCGTTCGTGCTGGCAAGAAAGTGGCTCTGAAGGCCAACGTGGATGAGGCTCTGACTCACCCTGAAATCAAATCTCTGGAAAAAGTGATCGTTGTTAAACGCACTGGCTCCGATATCGCATGGCACCCATCCCGTGACGTGTGGTACCACGATCTGGTGTCAATCGCTTCTCCAAACTGTCCACCAGAAGAAATGAACGCTGAAGACCCGCTGTTCATTCTGTACACCTCCGGTTCTACCGGTAAACCAAAAGGCGTGGTGCACTCTACTGCCGGTTACCTGGTATGGGCTTCCATCACTCACCAATACGTGTTCGATTACCACGATGGTGATGTGTACTGGTGTACTGCTGACATCGGTTGGGTTACCGGTCACACCTACCTGATCTACGGTCCACTGGCTAACGGTGGTATTACCCTGATCTCCGAAGGCGTGCCGAATTACCCATCTGTGAACCGCTGGTTCCAGATCGTTGACAAGCACAAGGTTAACATTCTGTACACCGCTCCAACGGCTATCCGTTCCCTGATGGCTGAAGGTGAAAAAGCGATTGAAGGCACCAGCCGCAAGTCCCTGCGTCTGCTGGGTTCTGTGGGTGAGCCAATCAACCCTGAAGCCTGGGAGTGGTACTACAACGTGGTCGGCGAACAGCGCTGCCCAATCGTGGATACCTGGTGGCAGACTGAAACTGGCGGCGTGATGATTGTTCCTCTGCCAGGTGCAACTCCATCCAAGCCTGGTTCTGCAACCCGTCCATTCTTCGGTGTGCAGCCAGCTCTGGTCGACAACGCCGGTATGATTCTGGAAGGCGCGACGGAAGGTAACCTGGTCATCGTGGACAGCTGGCCTGGCCAGGCTCGTTCCGTATTCGGTGACCACGAGCGCTTCGTACAGACTTACTTCTCTACCTTCCGTGGTATGTACTTCACCGGTGACGGCGCTCGTCGTGATGCCGATGGTTACTACTGGATCACCGGCCGTGTGGACGACGTGATCAACGTTTCCGGTCACCGCATGGGTACTGCTGAAGTGGAATCTGCTCTGGTTGCGCACCCGAAAGTGGCTGAAGCGGCAGTGGTGGGTTACCCGCACGACATCAAGGGTCAGGGTATCTACGTATACGTGACGCTGAATGCCGGTGAAGAAGCCAGCGATGATCTGGTGAAAGAACTGCGTAACTGGGTTCGTACCGAGATTGGCCCGGTGGCCACTCCGGACCTGATTCAGATTACTCCAGGACTGCCGAAGACCCGTTCTGGCAAGATCATGCGTCGTATTCTGCGCAAAATCGCGGCCAACGAACACGATGCACTGGGTGACGTATCCACTCTGGCTGATCCATCAGTAGTAGACAGCCTGGTTGAGAACCGTCTGAATCGTCGTTGATTCGGACAGTCTGATCGCGCAAACTGACAACGCCGGCCGCAATTCTGCGGCCGGCGTCTGTTTTTGTGCGCTCGCCAGGATTTCCCCAGTGCATCCGCTATTCTGAGTCTGTGGGGGATTTGGAGTAACGAGGGACGCACGGAAGTTTTTCTGTGCTATGTGGAGGATTTACATGCAGTTAGCTCAAAAAATAATTATTGCTGACGATCACCCCCTGTTCCGGACTGCCATGCAGCAGGCTGTTAAACAGCTGGTCCCGGATGTGACCATTGAACAGGCTGAATCGTTGCCGGAACTGCAACTGGTAGTTGAACAGCATGCCGATGCGGATCTGATTCTGCTCGATCTGCAGATGCCCGGTGCTCACGGTTACTCTGGTCTGGTATTCCTGCGTTCCCATTACCCGGAGATTCCGGTGATTGTGGTGTCCGCTTGTGAAGACCCAGCCATCATGTGTCAGGCCCTGGATCATCAGGCGTCTGGTTACATCGCCAAGTCATCCTCGCTGGAGGATATTTCGGTCGCCATCCGCCAGGTGCTGGAAGGTGATCTGTACCTGCCGGAAGTTGCACGTCGTCACCAACACCAACCAAACCAGAATGCGCTGGATCTGGCTGAGCGTCTTGCCAGCCTGACACCTCAGCAGTTCCGGGTATTGACCATGATGGCCGAAGGTATGCTGAACAAGCAGATCGCTTATGATCTGGACGTCAGTGAAGCCACTATCAAGGCCCACGTTACTGCGATTTTCCGCAAACTGGGTGTACGTACTCGTACCCAGGCGGTGATTGCAGTACAGAGTCTCGACATCGAAAGACCAGACACCCAGATTGCCAGTGCCCAGCACTGAGTGGTTGTTCTGCGGATATAAAAAAAGCGCCTGATGGCGCTAATGCCGATCAGTTAAAAGCCGTCGGCATTCTTAAACGTCGCTACCGCATCGGTTGGTCACGATCTGCTCGGCTTGTTAATTGGCTCTACCGTATGCCCTCATGGGGGACCTTGTCCCCCGGCCGGGCGGGCCTCCCCCTGCTTAGCCCGACAGGGCTCGTGTTTCCGGTTTTCACCGACAACAGCTTTTCGACCCCGGCCAGATGGCACATCCCTGTACCAACTGGCCTTGCGGGGCATCCATGCCCCGGCCGGGTCGGCCGTTGCGGTGAATCCCGGCTCGCCCAGATGGGCATTGGGCAGCCAGCTGCGCTGGGAAAATTCGGAAATCAATGATCAGGCTGTTTAAAAGTCCTTAATTGATCAGCATTACCTGATGGCGCTTTTTTTATTCCTGCTCGGAAGAGTTAGTCTTGCTGGCCATGATCTGCAGGCTGGCTGATCAGACGGCGGATCAGCGCGCGCAGTGCAGCCGGACGAATCGGCTTGCGCAGATAATGATAACCGTTGGCTTTGGCTTCTTCGGATACCGACTGGCGCGGATCGGCGGAAATGATAATGCCGGGAATCTGTGGGTCGGCGAATTTCTCGCGCAGGTGGTTCATCGCCTGCAAACCGGTTTCATCGTTATCGAGCTGGTAATCCGCCAGCATGATGCGCGGCTTGAATGGAATATTGTCGACGTCTTGCAGGCCATTGCAGGAGTACACCTGGCATTGCCAGCTGTCGAGCAGGGCGTTCATACCGGCCAGCACTTCCTCGTCGTTATCAATACAGAAGGTCGGAACCCCTTCAAAACTGGCACTGGCGAGTACCCGTGAGTCGTGGTTGTCCTGACGGCTGAGATCGGGCGGTGCAACAGGAACGGTCAGGCTGAAACAGGTGCCTTTGCCGGGACGTGAGCGCACACTGACTTCATGACCCATACGTTTCGCCATACGTTCAACAATAGCGAGGCCAAGCCCAAGCCCCTTGCTGTCCTGTTTGCCCTGATTCAGGCGTTTGAACTCGCCAAAAATCTCTTTCAGCTTGGATGATGGAATCCCGATGCCGGTATCCCAGACTTCAATCACCAGTTGTTCGCCACGTTTACGACACCCCAGCACCACACCACCTGTCGGGGTATAACGCACGGCATTACTGAGCAGGTTCTGCAGAATTCGACGTAACCAGTGGGCGTCGCTGCGCACCCATAAACCGGTATTGCGGACTTTCAGCTTCAGCCCTTTGGCGGCCGCCAGTGCAGTGAATTCATCGCGCAGTGGTTTTAATACGGTACTGAGCTGGATGGCATGCGGGTTGGGCTCCATGGCTCCCGCATCCAGTTTGGCGATTTCCACCAGAACTGATAACACGTCTTCGGCGGATTGCAGCGCACCTTCGAGGTGTTCCAGCAGTTTGCCCTGTTCCTCGTTGAGCTGTTTTTGCGCCAGCGTGGAGGCGAACAGTTTGGCCGCGTTGAGTGGCTGCATCAGGTCGTGGCTGGTGGCTGCCAGGAAGCGGGTTTTGCTGTTATTGGCTTCAATCAGGCGCGAGGTTACGTCATCCAGCTGCTGGGTGCTTTTTTCGACCCGTTGTTCGAGGGATACATTGGCCTCGCGCAGCGCCTGTTCGGCACGGCGGTGGACGGTGATGTCGGTAAAACTGGTAACAAAGCCGCCATCGGGCATCGGATGCCCCTGCATATAGATCACCACGCCATTGGGCAGCGAGCGTTCGAACTGGTGGGCGGAGCCGGAGCGCAGGAAACTCATACGACGGTTGACCTGTTCTTCAAGCGCGCCGGTGCCACAAAAACCGCGATTGGCGTTAAACGCGATCACTTCCTGAATCGGTCGGCCAGACTGAATAAAGCCCGGCGGATAGTTAAAAATTTCCAGATAACGATGGTTCCAGGCCACCAGTTTGAGGTCGCGATCGACCACACTGACGCCTTGCTGCAGGTTTTCCAGTGCGGCCTGTAATTGCTCACGGCTCATGGAGAAGGCCTGACTGGCTTCGCTGGCGAGGAACGCGAGGTCGCGAATCTGGATGCGCTCACCACCGAGCAGGGTCGAAAAAATCACCCGTGCCGATGAGGATCCCACCACAGATCCGAGCAGTTTTTCGGCTTCCTGAATCAGGCTGCTGCTGGCGATGGCATTGTCGTACTGGATGCCATGGCGGGCCTGATAATCGGTAAAGAAGTCATCGGTTTTACGGAAGCCGAGAATACGTTCCAGCACTACCCGAACGTCGTCCACCTTGCAGTCGAAGGCTGGCAAAATGCGGTCTTTTTGGGTCAGGCTGCGGGCGCTGGTGAAGTCACCGGCCAGCATACGTTCGCGCACGGAGGCACTGGTGACAACAGAAAACAGGATGTAAAAAAACAGGTTGCTGACGAGGCTTAGAATCACCCCGGTACTGAACTGGTCGATATTAAAACCGGCAACAATATCGGCCAGATGATCTTCGCTGACACCGGGCAGGTTCTGGGTAATAAATGGCCACATCAGTCCGTAGAACCAGACGCTGACACCAGCTACCAGGCCGGCAATCGCACCCTGGCGATTACCGCCTTGCCAGACCATGCCGCCGATCAGGGCAGGAGCAAACTGGGCGGCAGCGGCAAACGACAACATGCCAATGGCGGCCAACGAGTCGAACTCGCCGACCAGCCGATAAAACAGATAGGAACCCAGAATCATCGACAGAATGACCAGGCGGCGCACGGTTAACACCAGTGTGCGAACCTTGCTGGAATGCTGCATATCGGTACTGGTCTGCTGCTGGCGGAACATGGCGGGCAACACCAGTTCGTTGGACACCATGGTGCTGACGGCAATGGTGGCGACAATAATCATGCCGGTGGCGGCGCTGCCACCGCCAATAAACGCCATGACAGCAAGTGCTTCCTGACCCAGCGCGACTGGAAGGCTCAGCACATAGGTATCCGGTTCAAAGCCAATGTCTTGCATAAACAGGTGGCCGGTGAGGGCAATCGGCACCACAAACAACATCATCAGGATCAGGTAAATCGGGAACAGGAAGCGTGCAATTCGAATGTGCTGGATCGATTCGTTTTCAATCACACTGACCTGAAACTGCCGTGGCAAGGCCAGAATGGCAAAACCGGCCAGTAGGGTTTGGAGCATGAATGACAGCGTGACCATCTTGCCGGCAATCAGCGGATGTTCCGGCAAGACCTTGCGGGTCAGCTCAAACAGTTCGGTAGGAGAGTCGTACAGATAGGTCATCACCCAGATGCCAACGGCGACAAACGCCACCAGTTTCACCACCGACTCAAATGCAATCGCCAACATCATGCCGGGGTGTTGCTCACTGGCGTCGATATCCCGAGTGCCAAATACGATCACAAACATGGCCATCACCAGGCTGATGTAAAACGCCGTGTCTTCCCAGAAGTCATGTGGCCCCGTTGGGTCATTCCCCAATGGCACAATCAGCAGGTCAAAGGTGGTGGAAATGGCTTTTAGCTGCAGGGCGATGTAGGGCACCACGCAGAGAATTGCCACCAGAGTTACCAGAATCGCCAGGGTGTGATCGCGGCCATAACGGGTGGCGATGAAATCGGCAATCGAGGTGATACGTTTTTCCTTGGCAATCCGGATGATCTTGCCTAGCAAACGCCAATAGAGGGTCAGAAACAGAATCGGCCCAAGGTAAATAGCCAGGAACATCCAGCCACTGGTAGCCGCCTGGCCAACCGCGCCGTAAAACGTCCATGAAGTGCAGTAGACGGCCAGCGACAAACTGTAAACGAGGCCGGAATTGTGGATCGGTTTGCCGAGGTGAGCCCGACGATCGCCGTACCAGGCGATACCAAACAGGGTGACGATATACAGGACTGAAATCAGGACCAGTTGCCAAACCGGAATCATGCTGCACCTTGTGTTCGTTCTTATCGGGTCTGCCGGGGCAGACTGTGCCTTTTTTGACCGCCGCGGAGCATAACACGCTCCCTTACTGACGTATCGATATGGTCATGGATGAATGACCAAAGTTGTATATCTGGCATTTATATTGGCATATAAACGATTGTGTCATTAACCAATTATGGACTGATCCCGGTCATAGTGCTGGCATTTTTAGCCTTTGGTCACATTCCCTGCTACTCATGACGGGGGCTAAATGAAAAGCTGGATGCCCGTGATTGGCGGGCCAACAATAATAACGAGTGTCCGCAATTCCGGCTGATTGCCGTAGCGGCAGGCACGGATAATGTCCGAAAGGAGCCCTGTCATGACCTTGCAGATCAACCTTCATCAACCGCCTTTCAGTTTTCTATCGGAAGACCAGCTGGCGTGGCTGACCCAGCGACTGGATCTGGTGTTCTTTCCAGCTGGGGCAGTGATTTTGCGCAAGGGCCAGTCGGCACCAGGGGTCTATATCATCTATAAGGGGGTGGTGGAGGAAACGGACGAAACCGGTGAGCATGTCTTTACCCAATACGGCAAGGAGGACATCTTTGATGTGCGGGCAGTGCTGGAGTCCGGCTGCAAACATCAATACCGGGCACTGGAAGAAACCCTGTGTTATTTGCTCAAGGCCAAGGATTTTATTGAGCTGTTGAATGAGTCCAGGGATCTGTCGATTTTCTTCAATACCGATCTCGGCACCCAGCAGTCGATGGTAGAACAGCAGGATCAGAGCGTATCGGAATTTATTCTGTCACGGGTTGATGACGATGTTATTCGCCCGGCGGTGTATGTATCCCCCCAGACCAATCTCAGCCGTGTGGCCTCGCTGATGTTCGAAAAAAAGCACGATGCCTTGCTGGTGCGTGATGGCGAGCGGGTCGGGATTGTTACCGGCACGGATTTGCTGAAGTCGACTCTGCTGGGTGACAAAACCAAACAGACCCGGGTGGAGGACATTGCCCAGTTCAATCTTATCCATGTGAATTACGGCGACTTCCTGTTCAACGCGCTGCTGAAAATGACCCAGCATAAAATCGAGCGTGTTGTTGTAAAACGCGACGGCGAAATTGTCGGGTTGCTGGAGCTGATGGATATGCTCAGTACCTTCTCGACTCACTCTCATATCATTGCCATGCGTATCGAACAGGCCAAGAGCCTGAAAGATCTGGTATCGGCATCGCGTCGTCTGGAAAACCTGGTGGCTACCATGAACAACCAGGGTGTGAAGATGATTGCCCTGCAGGAGCTGATTACCACTCTTAACCGCCGTCTGATTCACCGTGCGTTTGAACTGATTTTCCCGGAACGTCTACGCCGCGCGGTGTGTATTCTGGTGTTGGGCAGTGAAGGGCGAGGGGAGCAGATCCTCAAGACGGATCAGGACAACGCCATCATTCTGGAAAACGAGCACGATCGCGAAGCCGTATTGCCGTTGTTGCAGCAGTTGCACCAGGCCTTGCTCGATTTTGGTTATCCCCCTTGTCCGGGCGGGGTAATGTTTATCAACGATAGCTGGATTGACACCATCGATGGCTGGAAGGCCCGAGTACGGCGCTGGCTGGACTCCGGCAAGCCGGAAGCCATGATGAATATGGCCATTTTTATGGATGCCGAACCCGTGTGTGGTAGTCCACACCTGTTTCATCCGATCAAGGCCAGCTGGCAGCTGGAATCCCTGCGCGCCAGTATTGTGTCGGCACGTTTTGCCAAACCGGCGCTGCAGTTTGAAACGCCACTGACCATCCTCGGTAATATCCGCGAGGATCACGGCAAGCTGGATATCAAGAAGGGTGGCATTTTTCCGCTGGTGCACGGTGTGCGAGCACTTGCATTTGAACAGGCGATTGATGACTGCAACACTCTCGAACGTATCGACCGTCTGCAGGAAAAAGGGCTGGTGGATGCCGAAACCGCTCAGGGTCTGAAGGACGCGCTGATCTTTTTCTGGCGGATTCGTCTGCGCCAGCAGCTGGAGCGCGGCGGTGATAATCCCGGGTTAAGCCAGCAGCTGGATGTCAAACTGCTGCGCAGTGTGGACCGCAACATGCTGCGCCACGCCTTGCATCGGGTTAAGAAGTTCAAACAAACCCTGGTCAGTCATTTCCGTCTGGAGAATTTCTGATGTTGCCACACTGGTTACGCAAACATATTCCCGGACAACTGCCCCCCGAAGGCCGCTGGCGCCATATGGCTGAACCCTACGAAGGGGACGAAATCGTCGTGCTGGACTGTGAAACCAGTATCTTCGACAAGAAAAAAGGTGAGTTACTGAGTGTGGCCGCGGTGCGGGTGCGGGGGAACGAAATCCTGTTGGCAGATGCTCTGGATCTGACCATTCGTTCCGATGCAGTGACTGACCCGAATGCGGTTCGTGTGCATTATTTGCGGCGTGAAGACCGGTTGAATGGGGTGTCGTTGGCGGAAGCAATCGAGAAGCTGCTGGATTTTATCGGCAACCGCCCAATATGTGGCTTTTATATCGAATACGATCGCGCCATTCTGAATCGCTACATCCGTCAGCTGCACAACTTCCAGTTACCTAATCAGTTTATTGAAGTATCGGAAATTTATGTGCGCAAGAAGCGTAGGTTGTATCCGGATTTGCCGTTAAAGCTGACCTTTGAAGCGTTGGCGACCGATCTGAATGTACCCATTATCGAGCGTCATACCGCGATTGGTGATGTGATTTCGACGGCACTGATGCATATCAAACTGACCCGCTTCTGATCGGTCCGCATTGTTACCCTGAAACCCCTGTCGCTTTAGCAGTGACGGGGGTTTTTATTATCGGTGTGTGGTTGCTGTTTAAATTTCAGGCATAAAAAAACGGCCAGGAAATCCTGGCCGTCTGTGTGCGCTACTACTTTATATTGTGGATATCAGTGAGACTGGGCTGCACCGGCACCTTTTGGAACGCGGATATCTTCAACCATGTGACGGATATGCTCCGGTACTGGTTTGGTCATACCAGTGACGATATTGGCAGTCACGAAGTTCAGCAGGGCGCCCAGAGCACCGAAGGCTTCTGGGGAGATACCCAGGAACCAGTTGTCTGGAGTGTTGGCCAGCATTTCGGTACCAGGAATGAACAGCCAGCCTTTGTAGGTGAAGATGTACACCAGAGTGGACACCAGACCAACCAGCATACCGGCTACCGCACCGTGGTTGTTAATGCGGGTAGAGAAGATACCCATCATCAGAACCGGGAAGATAGACGCAGCTGCCAGACCGAACGCCAGAGCTACTACCTGAGCAGCAAAGCCTGGTGGGTTCAGACCCAGGTAACCGGCTACCAGGATTGCACCCGCCATGGAGATACGAGCGGCATTCAGTTCGGCTTTCTCACTGATGTCTGGCATGAAGGTGCTCTTCAGCAGGTCGTGAGAGATGGCAGAAGAGATCGCCAGCAGCAGACCAGCAGCGGTAGACAGTGCAGCAGCCAGGCCGCCTGCAGCCACCAGGGCAATTACCCAGTTAGGCAGTTGGGCGATTTCAGGGTTGGCCAGAACCATGATGTCCGGATCCACTTTCACCAGTTCGTTACCTTTCCAGCCGAACTCGGCAGCTTTGGCGTTGAAGTCAGCGTTCTTGTCGTTGTAGTACTGGATACGACCGTCACCGTTCTTGTCTTCAAAAGCCAGCAGACCAGTGTTTTCCCATTTCTTGAACCAGTCAGGACGTTCAGCGTAAGCGAGGTTGCCTTCGGCAGAACCAACAGGGCCAGTCTGTACCGTGTTGGTCAGGTTCAGACGAGCCATGGAACCTACTGCTGGAGCAGTGGTGTACAGGATCGCGATGAACAGCAGTGCCCAACCGGCAGAGGTACGAGCGTCCGCTACTTTTGGTACGGTGAAGAAGCGGATGATTACGTGTGGCAGACCGGCAGTACCAAACATCAGCGACAGGGTGTACATCAGGATGTTGAAGGTATTGCCTTTCTGGGCGGTGTATTCAGCGAAGCCAAGGTCAACCAGAGTCTGGTCGAGTTTCACCATAAACGGCGTGCCGTCGGCGGTGTCACCCAGGAAGCCCAGCTGTGGAATCGGGTTACCAGTAATGTTCAGGGAAATGAAAATGGCTGGTACGGTGTAAGCGAAGATCAGTACGCAGTATTGGGCGATCTGGGTGTAGGTAACACCTTTCATACCACCGAGTACGGCGTAGAAGAATACGATACCCATACCGGCATACAGACCGGTTGCGTAGTCCACGTCGAGGAAACGGGAGAACGCAACACCGATACCTTTCATCTGGCCGATTACGTAAGTGATGGAAGCAATGATCAGACACGCAACCGCAACGATACGGGCTGTGCTGGAGTAGAAGCGGTCACCAATGAAGTCAGGCACTGTGAACTTGCCGAACTTGCGCAGGTATGGAGCCAGGCACAAGGCCAGCAGAACGTAACCACCGGTCCAACCCATCAGGAAGATAGAAGCGTCGTAACCCTGGAAGGCGATCAGGCCTGCCATGGAGATAAAGGATGCCGCAGACATCCAGTCAGCACCGGTAGCCATACCGTTGGCAACCGGGTGAACACCACCGCCTGCTGCGTAGAATTCACCGGTAGAACCCGCTCGGGCCCAAACCGCGATGCCCATATACAGGGCAAACGTCGCACCTACCACCAGGTAGGTTAAAGTTGTCAGATCCATTCCTGGTACCCCTTATTATTATTCGTCAACGCCGAACTCTTTATCGAGTTCGCGCATTTTTTTGGCGTAGAAAAACACGATCACAAGGAACGCGTAGATGGAGCCTTGCTGGGCAAACCAGAATCCCAAGCCAACACCACCAACAGGAATTGCGTCGAGCATTGGACGCAGAACAATACCGAATCCGTACGATACCAGCGCCCAGATAACCAGCAGTGTGATCATCAGGTTGATATTGCGGCTCCAGTACGCCTTTTTGTCATCTTCTGACTTGAAAGCCATAAACCCCTCCTAATTTTTATTTTTCAGGTCCTGTTAACGTAGCGGTGGTTGCTGGCAAACGACAGATAGACCTTGGTCTTAGCGTTAAAGATAACGATTGGCATATTAAAAATATTATATAAATCATGTGGTTATTTTGCTTTGATGATGCCGAGACAATAGTCTTATAGCACTGTGTTAGGATGGTCAGATGGATTTGGACTACGGTTCGCAGGAGTTACCCGGAGGGCACCTGATGAGTAATGGGACTATGTCGTGGAAGCGTTTGCTGGCTCCGGTTCGTTCCGGGGAGGCGCAAGGCAAGTTATCGCTGGACCCCGGACGCACGCCTTATCACAAGGATTATGACCGTATTGTGTTTTCATCGGCGTTTCGTCGTCTTAACCGCAAAACACAGGTTCATCCATTAACGGATAACGATCACGTGCATAGCCGTCTGACTCATAGTCTGGAAGTGGGATGTGTCGGCCGTTCATTAGGGAGTCTGGTCGGATATTCCCTGACATTGCCCGAGAATATCGATCCCGCCGATATCGGTGCGCTGGTTCAGGCGGCCTGTCTGGCGCACGATATTGGTAATCCGCCTTATGGCCATTGCGGTGAAGATGCTATCCGGGCCTGGTTTCGGGCTCCAGCGCATGCCGGTTTTCTGGAAGGGCTGTCAGATGCCGAGCGGCTTGATCTGATGACCTTTGAAGGTAATGCCCAGGGGTTTCGTCTGGTGACCCAGGTGGAGTACAACCGTTTCAACGGTGGTATGCGTCTGACCCATGCCACCCTGGGAGCGTTTCTGAAGTATCCCTGGACGTCGGCGGAAGTCAGTAACGGACGTGCTGCCAAGTTCGGCTGTTACCAGTCCGAGCTGCCGATTTTGCGTGAAGTCGCCAACTCTCTGGGATTGCTGGAGCGTGGCGAGAATCGCTGGTGTCGGCACCCGCTGGTATATCTGGTCGAAGCCGCGGATGACATCTGTTATGGCCTGATCGACCTCGAAGATGGTGTGGAAATGGGACTTCTGCAGTATCAGGAGGTGGAAGACCTGTTGCGGCCGTTGCTTGAGAACCAGTGGGATCAGGTTCAGGCCGATCTTGATAACGAAGATGGGGCCCGCCGTCATCTGCAAATCCTGCGCGGTTACTGCATGGAAATTCTGGTGCAGGAAGTGGCTTCTGTATTTGTGCGTAATGAAAAGGCATTGTTGGCCGGCGCGCTGGTGGGTGGTCTGATCGACTATTGCCCTGAAGCTGTGCGAATGGTGATTCATGGTGCCAAGGAGCTGGCCCGGCAGCGTATTTTCCGGGATGGCCGCAAGTTGTCGATCGAGATTGGTTCCTACTCAACTCTGGCGATTCTGCTGGAGGCATTTCTGGGCGCTGCACGAGAATGTGCACTCGATGGCCGTTCAACATTCCGCAACCAGCGTTTGCTGGAATTGATGGGACGTTCCGCGCCGCAGCCAAACTGGCCGTTGTATCAAGCCTACATGCGTGTCATCGACTTTGTGGCTGGTATGACCGACAGTTATGCTGCCAGTCTGGCCCGCCAGTTCTCCGGTTATAACCCCGGTAGTCATTTTTGAGTGCTGCTGGATTGTGGCAGAGGTGCCACAAAATGGCGCCAGAATGCTGCATCGGAATTATTGTGAACTCCGATGGTCTATCAAGGCGCGGCCGTTAGCCTATGTTGACTCGCCTGCAACCCCCTTGGCGGGTAGAATCCTGCCTTTTACCGAATCCGGATAATCTCTTTATATATGAACATTGATTTCCCCCTTGTCCTGATGGTCGCCACTCTGGTTACCGGTCTGGTCGCGCTGGTAGACAAGCTCTGGCTGGCCCCTCGTCGTCTGGCCGCTGCCGGTTTGACTGTCAACGATGGTTCGGTTGCCGAGCCTATGCTGGTGGAGCAGAGCAAATCCTTCTTCCCGGTGCTGGCGCTGGTGTTTGTACTGCGTTCCTTTGTGGCTGAGCCTTTCCAGATTCCATCCGCTTCCATGGAGCCAGGCCTGATCGAGGGTGACTTTATTCTGGTGAACAAGTTTGCCTATGGTCTGCGTATGCCGGTATTTGGTAACACGCTGGTGCCCATCGGTACTCCGCAGCGTGGTGATGTGATGGTGTTTTTCCCGCCGAACGACGCCCGTTATTTCATCAAGCGTGTAATTGGCCTGCCGGGAGATCGGATTGAATACCATGGTGGTCGTCTTACTGTTAACGGCAAAGCCATTGAAACGACCGAGCTGGGTGGTGAGCCATCATTTGCGCCGGTCAAGTTCCTGGCGACCGAGAAACTCGACAATGCTGAAGCAACCGTCCAGTGGGTGGTGCGTAGTGATATGTTCGGTAATGTGGGTGTGAGTGCAGGTCCTGACTACAACGACGTTGTGCCAGAAGGGCATTACTTCATGATGGGTGATAACCGCGGTAACAGCAGCGACAGCCGTGTCTGGGGTTTTGTGCCAGAAAAGAACATTGTGGGTAAGGCTGTTGCAGTGTGGATGCACTGGAAAGGCTGGAATTCTGTGCCTTCGCTGGATCGTAACCACTGGATCAAATAATCCCCGAGCCGGGACTTGTGCCCGGCGACTCCTGTAGTGGCATAACGAGTGGCATAACAGCCATTTCGGTCTAGTCTGTAAATCATGACTGATTACCGCCGAGAACCGAAATGGCCCGTCCCTGTAAGGTCTGCCGCTGGTCACGCTGGATGATGACTGCCGTCACTCTGTCGCTCATGGCTACCATACTTTTGATGAATCTGTGATCTGCTACCCAGGTACATAACGATTTTTGATGCTTTGGTCGCAGCAGTTTTCATGTTTTCGGGACTGGAAGTTTTCGCTGGTGGGAATACAATTCGCTGCCTCTTTGTTGTGTGGTGCGTCTGAGTATGAAGATTACCCGACAGCTCCAGGGATTTGCGTTGCATATCGCTGATCGCCTGATTCCGGTAAAGCCGGTAGTTCGTCCAATCCAGGAGTTGAATACTCTGGAGCGCGAGTCCAGGCGCATGCATCTGTATCTTGCCACTAATTGCCCCTCTTCTATTTCGATCAAACGCCACTGCAAGCGTTTGGGTTTGCGAGTGGTTGAAAAAGACGTCCGTCGAGTTGATGCTTTTCTGAACGAGCTGGTTCATGGTGGTGGTGCACCACGAGTTCCTTGTCTGCGTGTCGACGGCGACAAAACCAGTGACTGGCTCTACAGTCCTGAAGCCATTCTTGAGTACCTCGAACGTCGTTTCTGATTTCTTATATCGCCTGTTATTTGACGCTCTGTAGTTGTTTGTAATCTGTCAGTGACATTGCTCGCTGATTGGTAGCGTCTTGTTGCAACGCCCTCTGGCGTGTGGGCTGCCAGCTAATCTTCAAGCAGGATTCTCTCCGAGCTTGTTGCTGGTATGCCTGTCATCCTTGTTCGCCTTTTTACTGTTTGTATGGCCGTGGTGGTGCTGGCACCCGGGACCAGTTTTGCTCTTGAAGAAGCGGGCCGTCGTGAGTACCGCTATGGGGGAGGGCCGTTTGAACAACCCTTGCTGGTAGTACGGGTTGGTTTCGGCGATATTCTGCCAGCTTATTCTGACGCCGAGGTTGGCGATCTTTTTTTTGGCTCTGGCAATAGCGTCAGAGATTTCTATCTGAACAGTTCTGAACAGAACTTCCGGATTACCCCTGCCGATGGCATCGCCGATGGCGGCATTGTTGATATTGTCCTGCCTTATCCTCACCCTGACTTTGGTCGTTCCGCAGGTTCCGGTAACAGCCGTAATCTGATGGTAGACGTACTGGGCGCTCTGGATGAAGCCGGCTATGGCGAAGCCTTTGGTCAGTACGATCGTAATCATGATGGGTGGCTGGACGGCAACGAGCTGGCGCTGGTGGTATTTTTGGCCGGTTATGAACAGGCGGTTGCTGGCGGTCTGTCACCCCATCCGAATATATGGGCGCATCAGGGCCTGCTCGCCAGTGGTACTGTCGGTGCCATTCACATGACGACCTACGTGATGGCAGGGGAGTTACACAACGACCACTTGGCCACCATCGGTTTGTTATGCCACGAACTGGGGCATCTGCTGCTGGGATTGCCAGACCTGATTCCTGAATACGGTATTGCTGAAGGCGTTGGTCGTCGTGGTCTTATGGCGTTGGGGGGCTGGAACGGCAGCAGTGCCGGTGAAACACCGTCGGCGTTGTTGGGGTGGAGCCGGGAGGTGACTTCGATACCGGCCGCTCCGGGTGTGCGCCGGATTGATCTGGACCCTTACCGTCATGGGCGGTATCTGTTGCTCGAAAGCCGTCCTCATCCGGTGACAGGCTTGCCGGAAGCGGTTCTGCTGGATGTGAATGGCAGCGCGGGATTGAGCCGCTTTGACAATGTGATCCTTCCTCTGGATAACAGCAATCCGATTATTACACTCACCTCAGGAACGGCTGTGACATCGTTGGCGTCGGTAAGCAGTAACGACAATAGCCAGACGTTGGCCACTCTGAACTGGAGCGGAGAGGTGTTGACGTCTTTTGAGGAGTCTTCTGTGGTGGGCGGATTTGTCGGGGATGGCAATATTCCCGCCGATTCTGGCTGGATTCCCCGTTTCTCGGGTGAGCAGTGGCTGCAGATAGTGGAGCTGGATGTTAGTAATCGCTGGCAGTGGCTGGATGGCATCGATCTGCTGGTGATTGAAGAGGGCAGTATTGATGTTGAACTACGCGATCCGGATAGCGGGGTGTTATTGGCACACGCTACGGTCAGTCAGGCCGCCCCTGGTTGGAAACGCATGTTGTTTGACTACCCTGTCGAGGTGCCGATTGCTAGCGCAGTGGCAGTGATTGTTTCAAGTCAGGAGGGCAGTGCGGTTCTTGGCTCGCGTTTGGCCGATGGTTTTGCTGACAATAATTGGCGCGGAGAAGGAGATGCCTGGCTGACTGCTGATCGCCATCTGATGATGGCCTTGCTGGTGCGTGCCACAATTTCCACTCCGATTGCAGCACCGGACGCTGAGCCAATCGTGGATTCGGTGACGACGGATGTCAGCGCTGCACCGGCCTCCGGGAGTTCTTCCGGTAATTCGGGGGGCGAATCTGGAGGCTCTGGTGGTGGAAGCGGTGGCGGTTTTCTTGAGCCCTGGTGGCTGGTGCCCGGATTCTGGATGTGGCGTCGTCTCCGTAAAGCGGAACATCAGGGACGTGCTGGAAGAAGAGCCATTTGATGCCTTCGGCATTGGATTTGCGTTTGCATGATTATCGGCTTGAGTTCGGTGCTTTTGCCCTGATGCTGCTATTGCTGATTCCGGGCCTGGGAGAATGGCTGGAGTTTAATCGTCAGGCGATTGATCAGGGCCAGATATGGCGTTTGTTCAGTGGCCATTTTGTTCATCTGTCGTTAACCCATGTACTGGGAAATGCCGCCGGGCTGGCGTTTCTCGGTTTTATCATTCGCCATGACCTTTCCGAGAAACTGCTGGTATGGCTGTTCGCCTGGTGTGCTTTGGGTGTTGGTGGTGGGTTGTACTGGTTTGCACCGGATCTGCAGCGGTATGTTGGCCTTTCTGGTGTGTTACACGGAATGTTGCTGGTGGTGCCATTCCTGATGCCCTTGTATCGCGGCTGGCCTGCGTGGCTGTTGTTGCTGGTGATTGTTGGCAAGGTGTTGTGGGAGCAAACCCCGTTTTATAACGATCAGGCGCTGATGGATGTGATCGGCGGTCGGGTTGAAACCAGAGCGCATCTGTTCGGCGTAATTGCCGGTGGTATCTGGCTGATGGCTATGGCACTGTTCGGGAAATTACCCAGAAACTGATGTCAGGGATTTTCGACCATGAGCCACGTAAAACGCGGTCCTTTCACCATAACTTCCTCAGAAGAAATCTATACCAATCCCTGGATTCGTGTGAATGAATTCCAGGTACTCAAGCCGAATGGTTTGCCGGGTATCTACGGTGTGGTGTCCTTCCAGAATCGTGCTATTGCCGTGTTGCCGCTGGCAGATAACGGTGATGTCTGGCTGATTGGCCAACATCGTTTCCCTTTTGATGAATATCATTGGGAAGTGCCAATGGGCGGTGGGCCGATGGACGAGTCTCCGGAAGAGTCGGCGCTGCGAGAGTTGCGTGAAGAAACCGGTTTGCTGGCTTCAGCGTTGATACCACTCGGACGTTTCTGTGTCAGTAACTGCATTACCGATGAACAGGCTTTTGTGTTTTTGGCAACTGGGTTGACGGAAGGTGAAACCGAGTTTGATGACACCGAAGTTCTGGAAATCCGTCGCTTACCATTTCAGGAAGCGTTTGATATGACCATGGATGGACGTATTACCGACCTGGTATCGGTTGCTACCATTCAGCGTGTGCGGTTGATGGGACTGGCATGAGCGTAACGCTCAGGCTTATTCGGTCTCGGACTGGAAGCAGGATTGGTCGCGGTAACGCGCCGGGCTGATGTTTTCGGAGCGGGTAAAAATCCGGTCCAGAGCCCGGCGACCTGACAGGCCCAGACGCTGGGCTATCTCATCGATACCCAGGCGAGTATTCATCAACAGATCACGAGCCATATGGATGCGCGCTTCGGTAATCAACTGCTTTAGCGATGTATTGTCTTTCTGCAGATAACGATTGAGCGTTCTTGGGCTGATATGAAAGTGTTCAGCGACTTCCTTCTGGTCGGCTGACAGTGCCAGAACTCCGGTGGAAAATGCACTGGCGATGTGATCTGCGAGGGCTCCGCTGCGTACCAGTTTGCGGAAATGGGTTTCCACTTCCCTACGTAACAGCATGGTGATATTCGGATTAGTCTGATGCAAACCCATGTCGAGACTTTTGGGTTGGAACTCCATCACACAGTGTTCATTATCAAAACTGACTGAAGTATTCCAACGCTGTGCATATAAGCTCCCGTATGGTTGTTCTTCCCATGGTAGATACAGGTGTTCGATTTTCAGTTGTGGACCACACAGCTGGCAGAGCCAGCTCACCAGTGTGCTGAGTAGCAATTCCATGCGCCAACGATCGGTATTGCTCCTGATATTCTGGCGTAATGAAATGCGCACCCGGATCATACCCGAGCGGTGGCGCATGACCTGTACCGACATTTGCTCGGACAACAGGCCGGAGAATTTCTCCAGATAGTACAAGCCTTCGCGCAGACTGTTGCTGCACAACACCAGATGATGCAGTGCTGCACTTTGCGCCGGGTCGAAGCGGCGAGCGGCCATGACGCAAGCAGCCGGATCACTCAGTGCCATCCAGCGCTTTAACAGCTCGTCGGCTTGCTCGGCCGGCAGCAATACCGGAGCTTCACCCAGTTGGCGAGTGCTGTTGCGTATTTGCAGGCGGTTGGCATCCTCGTCCACGTGTGCCAGCGTGACCGCCAACGGTTTGATGACATGGGCTGCCAGGTACCCTTGCTCGGGGCTCATTCGTCAGACTCGTAGTTTTCGTTATCCGCCCTGTATCCGAAAGATGCAGGGATATGACGGATACCCGGATTTAATGGGTATAGAATGAATGTTGCATATGCTTATAAATTATAATGAGGTGCTTATCAACTTGTGCTTTGGGGCTGACGAGCGGTATTTCAGCAACTGGCCGGATAGTGATCACCTTAAAAAGACAATCTCATGTGACTGGCTGGTTCGGTCAACTGTTCCGAACGTATATGAAGGCATCGCCTGCGAATGTGCCAGCTGTTGAAAAACTTGTCTGCAGATAGGTCAGTTAATGAGATTATTTCAGGCGCATGACGATATATTCAGGAGAAGGTAATGCTGGAGTTAACCCTGCTCGGTACCGAGGGGTGTCATTTGTGTGAACTGGCTCAGCAGGTGCTGATCCAGTGTTCGGTTTACCGAACTGACCTGTCGGTTTATCTTGAAGATATTGGTGAAAGTGAGGTCGATATTGAACGTTATGGCGTTCGAATTCCGGTGTTACGGCATGATCAGTCCGGTGCAGAGCTGGATTGGCCGTTTGATGTATCGACTTGCCTGGAATGGCTGCAAGCCGTGGCGCCGGTAAATCCCTGATATTCTTCTGTGTATGCCAATGCGTGGATAATCTGGCGAATATATCCCAATAAAAAACCCGGCATCAGCCGGGTTTTTTAAGCGTTTCAAGCTGAAAACGTATCAGTTGGAAGCTTCCACGATACGTTTCATGTCTTGCATGTAACCACGCAGTTCCTGACCAACCCACTCAACAGGGTGGTTGCGGATGGCGTCGTTCACTTCGATCAGACGCTTGTTGTCCACAGAGTTGGACTTCACGTTCAGACCTTTACCGATCACGTCAGTGCTGATGTGTGGCATGAACTTCTCGCGCAGCAGTGGAACTGCAGCGTGGGAGAACAGGTAGTTGCCGTATTCAGCGGTGTCGGAGATCACAACGTTCATCTCGTACAGTTTGCGACGAGCGATGGTGTTGGCGATCAGTGGGGTTTCGTGCAGAGACTCGTAGTAAGCAGACTCTTCAACGATGCCAGACTCAACCATGGTTTCGAAAGCCAGTTCTACACCCGCTTTAACCATGGCAACCAGCATGATGCCCTTATCGAAGTATTCCTGTTCGTCGATCACAACGTCAGAAGCTGGTGCTTTTTCGAAACCGGTTTCAGCGGTTTCTTCACGCCATTTCAGCAGGTTGGCATCGCCAGCAGCCCAGTCTTCCATCATGGTGCTGGAGAAGTGACCAGTCATGATGTCGTCCTGGTGTTTGCGGAACAGTGGACGCATCAGTTCTTTCAGGTCTTCAGCCATATCGAAAGCTTCGATTTTGGCAGGGTTGCTCAGACGGTCCATCATGTTGGTGATGCCGCCGTATTTCAGAGCTTCGGTAACGGTTTCCCAGCCGAACTGGATCAGTTTGGCGGCGTAACCTTCGTCGATACCGTCTTCAACCATCTTTTCAAAGCCCAGGATGGCGCCAGTCTGCAGCATGCCGCACAGAATGGTCTGTTCGCCCATCAGGTCGGACTTCACTTCAGCAACGAAAGAAGATTCCAGAACGCCCGCGCGGTGACCGCCAGTACCGGCAGCCCATGCTTTGGCGATTTCGATACCGTCGCCATTTGGATCGTTTTCAGGGTGAACAGCGATCAGGGTAGGAACGCCGAAACCACGCTTGTATTCTTCACGTACTTCAGAACCTGGGCTCTTTGGAGCAACCATTACTACGGTCAGGTCCTTACGAACCTGCATACCTTCTTCAACGATGTTGAAGCCGTGGGAGTAACCCAGCGCAGCGCCTTGCTTCATCAGAGGCATAACGGCGCCAACAACAGCAGAGTGTTGCTTGTCAGGAGTCAGGTTGATCAGCAGGTCAGCCTGTGGAATCAGTTCTTCGTAGGTGCCAACAGGGAAACCGTTAGAAGTAGCGTTTTTCCAGGACTGACGCTTTTCAGCAATCGCTTCTGCACGCAGGGTGTAGGAAACGTCCAGACCAGAATCGCGCATGTTCAGACCCTGGTTCAGACCCTGGGCGCCACAGCCGATGATGACGATCTTCTTGCCTTTCAGATAATCGCACTCGGAAGCGAATTCGCTGCGATCCATGAAGCGGCAACGGCCCAGCTGATCCAGCTTTTCACGCAGGTTCAGCGTGTTGAAGTAATTGGCACCCATCTTCTTTTCCTCATTCTGGTGTGGATGGAGTAAAAAACCACCGCATGGTATGGCAACTTTGCTGTTGCGTAAAATGCAATATTTGCGCGGTGGCGTTGCATTTGCTGCAATAGCACTGCAGCGTTACAACGTGAATTCTGGTGTCGGAGTAAAAAGTCTTGGAATACAGAGACTTGCAAGCATTCCTCACGCTTTGCTCAACCCTTCATCTGGGAAGGGCAGCGGAGCAGTTACATATGAGCCCTTCGACCCTGAGCCGACGACTGGCGCGTATGGAAGAGGAAGCGGGGACGGTTCTGGTGAATCGTGACAGTACCCCGCTGGTTCTGACCTCTGCCGGTGAGCGTTTTCGTCGGCACGCAGAACAGACACTGGTGTCGTGGGATACGTTCCGTAATGAGGTGAATACCCGTGTCAGTGATTTGCATGGAAGTCTGTCCCTGTATTGTTCGGTGACGGCCAGTATCAGCATCCTGCCGGACCTTCTTACTCGTTTTCGTGAGCGTTATCCGTTAGTGGATTTGCGTATCCAGACCGGTGATGCCGCCGAGTCGATCCCCAAGGTGCTGAGCGCTGATGCTGACATTGTGGTGGCTGCACGGCCAGAGCAGCTGGAGGCAGGGTTAACGTTTCGGGCGCTGACGTCGAGTCCATTACTCTTTATTGCTCCGCGGAATATGGCGTCGGTTCCGCAACTGGATCGGGTCAATCCCGACTGGAGTAGGGTGCCTATGGTGTTGTCTGCCAGTGGCCTTGCTCGTCTGCGCGTGAATCAGTGGTTCAGTGCCAAGGGCTTGATCCCTCATATAGATGCTGAAGTGGCGGGGAATGAAGCCATCGTCAGTATGGTGGCTCTGGGGGTGGGGGTTGGTGTCGTGCCTGAGCTGGTTTTACGTAATAGTCCGGTATCTGGCCGTGTGCGTGTCCTGTCGGTTCAGCCAGAGCTGGAACCGTTTCTGATTGGTGTCTGTGCCCAGAGCTCAAGACTGGAGGAACCTCTGATTCAGGCGTTATGGAAGACAGCCATCGCCGGATGACGCATAATGCGGGCCTTGTGCCAATATCGGGATATTTCGGCTAATGATGACAGATGATCAAACCCCTGATGCTTGCAAGACTGCTGAAGCTGCTCCGGTTCGTGCCAGTCGACGGGGGATTTACCTGCTTCCTAATCTGTTTACCACCGCAGCGCTGTTCTCTGGTTTCTACGCCATTATCAGCGCCATGAACGGTTTCTTCGACAAGGCGGCGATTGCGATTTTTATCGCCATGGTTCTGGATGGTCTGGATGGGCGTGTGGCTCGTATGACCAATACCCAGAGTGCCTTTGGTGCGGAGTACGACAGCCTCTCTGACATGGTGTCCTTTGGTATGGCACCGGCTCTGGTGGCATTTACCTGGTCACTGCAGGATCTCGGCAAGCTGGGCTGGATGGCTGCATTTGTGTATGCCGCTGCTGCTGCACTGCGTCTTGCGCGTTTTAACACCCAGCTGGCTGTTGCCGACAAGAACTTCTTTACCGGTTTGGCCAGCCCATCTGCTGCTGCTCTGGTGGCGGGGACTGTATGGGCTTTCAGTGAGATGGGTGTAAGTGGCGAAGACGTTCGCTGGTTGATGGCGTTCCTGGTACCTGTCGCGGGTCTGCTGATGGTTAGCAATCTCAAGTATCACAGCTTCAAAGGGCTCGATCTGCGTGGCAAGGTGCCGTTTGTCGCACTGCTGGTGATCGTGCTAGTGTTTGTTGTGGTATTCCTCGACCCTGCCAAGGTGCTGCTGTCCATTTTCTTCGGATATGCACTGTCTGGCCCTGCGCTCTACATTTCGCGCCGTATGCGCAAATCCCGTCGTCAGGCTTGATGACGGGGTGAACCTCGCGGACGGTAGTGGTCTATATCCTTCCTGACCCGATCGTGCTGGAGAAATCGTATGCTGATTCGCACACGTAAACGATCCGATGTACTGCCGTCCGAGATCACCCCGCAAGGGGCATATCTGAATCGTCGCCAATTTATGGCGGAAGCCGGTGCACTGGCATTGGCTGCTCTTGCTCCTTCCTCTGCGTTTGCTCTGCAGCGCCCTCGTACTCCACCGGAAGTGTCTGCTGGACCAATATGGTTACAACAGCAAATTCTCAAGGCTCATGACAGCCAGTACGGCAAGACCGACAAGCCGGCTCCATGGGGTGCTATCACCGGTTACAACAATTTCTACGAGTTTGGCTACGACAAGACGGATCCGGCAGCCAACGCGCATACCCTCAAGACCGACCCGTGGTCGGTGACAATTGGTGGTTTGTGTGAAAAACCTGGAACCAGAACCCTCGAAGATATTCTGGCTGGTGTAGAGCTCGAGGAGCGTATCTATCGCCTGCGCTGTGTCGAAGCCTGGTCCATGGTGATTCCTTGGATCGGTTTTCCGTTGGCTGATCTGATCCGTCAGGCGCGTCCGTTGTCGTCAGCCCGATATGTCAGCTTCCGTACACTCGAAGATTCGACACAAATGCCGGGTCAGAAGAGCCGTTTTTCAACCATCGAGTGGCCATATCGTGAAGGCCTGCGCATGGATGAAGCGACACACCCGTTAACCATTCTGGCTGTGGGCCTGTATGGCGAGGTGTTACCCAATCAGAATGGTGCGCCATTACGTCTGGTTGTGCCGTGGAAATACGGTTTCAAAAGCATCAAATCGATTGTCGGGATCGACTTCATTGAAGAGATGCCAATGACCACCTGGAACCAGACCGATCCTCGTGAATACGGCTTTTATGCGAACGTGAACCCGGCAGTTGATCATCCACGCTGGAGCCAGGCTTCAGAACGCCGTTTACCGGCAGGACTGTTTTCAGACAGCCGCATTCCGACGCTGCCATTTAACGGTTACGGCGAGGAAGTTGCGTCGTTATACACAGGAATGGATCTGACCCGACTGTATTAACCGGGTTATTCATCGCTATTGGCAGGATCTCCTCATGCGTGCGATAGGTGCAGGTGTTATTGCTTGGTTACTGGGACTGATTCCTCTTGGTTGGCTGCTGGTTCAGATCTGGCAGCTTCAGAGTGGTGATTGGGAAATTCTCGGGCCTGAACCCGGCAAGGCGATTGTGCACTTCACTGGTGAATGGGGGCTGTACTGTCTTATCGCGTCTTTGACGGCCACGACGCTATGGCGTCGTGGCCGTCAAAGACTGCTTCTGCAGCATCGACGTACGCTCGGGCTTTTGTGTTTTCTCTATACAACCTTGCATCTGCTCGCGTATTGCGCATTTTTGCTGGAATGGCAGTGGCAGGACGTTGCATCTGAAATCATCAAGCGTCCGTATCTGCTTCTCGGTGCCTTTGGCTGGTTGTTGCTGATTCCGTTGGCCGTTACCTCGACCCGTAACTGGCAACGCCGTCTTGCTTCGCGTTGGAAAAAGCTGCACCGGTTGGTGTATGTCGTTGCGGTTCTGGTAGCGATTCATTATTTACTGCAAATCCGCGCCAACTGGCTGGAACCGGTACTGTTCTCGTCTATGCTGTTTATTCTTCTTTTTGAGCGTTTTTTGGTCACTCAGATACGACCAAAGTCGTTTTGAAATAATTTTGCAAAATACGGTTGACCCTGCCGAAAATCCCGGTATAGTTCGCCGCCTCGATTGAGCAAGTCTGCAAGGCGAAGCTCGATCAGTCTTCTAAGTGGTTGATTTTAAAAATAAATTTTAAAATAACGCTTGACAATGAAGAATGATGCTGTAGAATGCATTGCGCTGAAATGAACGACGAAGTCGACATTCAGAAGTTCTTTAACAATCTGCATAAGTAATTCGTGTGGGTGCTTACCGGGATGATCTGGCGTCATAAGATTATCAGGTAAGACTCTGTCGATGATTCATTTATTGTCAGTTTTTTCCTGAGCAAGATTTAGAGTGAATTCTTTCACTCGAAACACTTTGAACTGAAGAGTTTGATCATGGCTCAGATTGAACGCTGGCGGCAGGCTTAACACATGCAA
>NZ_JAPNOA010000058.1 GCF_026626885.1 Parathalassolituus penaei | reverse complement strand
CTCATCTCAACGGCTGATCGCTTGAATTCCAGTGAGTACTGCTTTGTCTTTTTCTGGTTCTTGTAGGCTGGCATTGGGCACCTTCTGTAACGTCAAAAGATGTCCGTTAAAACGGGGCAAGATCACTGCTCCCCTCGTCGTTACATGATTCGCTACACCAGCAAATAGAAGAATCACTACAAATACAGCGTGAGGATAATCAACGCGGGGTTGGCCCTTCCCTCCCTGGCGTACTGGGCAAAAAATACCCAAATGCCTTCCGCCAATCGGCCTGGATGTTTTTATTTCCCTCCAGTGGTTTGTGTTTACACCCCTACACCGGAATCCATTGCAGACATCATTTGCACGACAGCGTCCCTCGAAAAGCGCTAAAAATCGCCGTGGCAAACAGCGGCATTGCCAAAAAGGTCAGCTGTCATACCTTCAGACACAGCTTTGCTACGGAGTTGTTACGATCTGGTCGGGATATTCGTACGGTTCAGGAGTTATTAGGGCATTCAGATGTGTCAACCACCCAGATATATACCCACGTGATCGGCCAGCATTTTGCTGGAACGGAAAGCCCACTTGACCGATTAATGGCGTAATCCGCGGTTAAGGCCCCTATGAATAACTCGGTGCCCGCTCTGGCTTATCGGGAAGGCGATGAATTACGAAGCCGGTTTGATGGTATAGCTGGATACCTCAACAACCGGCGACACTGAGTCATTACCATCCCGACAGCACTCACGCACGACGGCATGGATACAGGGCGCAGCAGGAGCAGAAAGCTGTGCAAAATATCTCTGGAACATTGAAGATTTAATCACTCGCGAGCTTCACAAACACTGCCACCACAAATCCACACCAAATCGTCCTTCGCCCTGTCTTTAAACGACAGTGACGCCTGATTCCAGTCAATAACATCTACTCGCCACGGCAAGTCTGATTCGCTAAAGGCTTCCTTGACGGTCGCCAGCTGATCCAGTGTCAGGGGATGTGCGCTGATTATCGCCAGATCGAGATCAGAATAAGGTCGTGCTGTTTTTCGTGCGCGCGAGCCGAACGCATACACCGGGTAACCCGCCAGATGCGTGGACAGAACCTCTCGAACAATACGTAGCTGTTCCGAGCTGATGTCGATATCAACCGTTTCAGCCATTGCGCTCGCTCAAACGCTGACCGAGATATCGGACTTCTTCAAGAAACTCCGGGATTGCCGCCACCACTTCGAGGGCGATTTTTTCATCGTAGGTATGGCTGGTTTTACCACGCATCTCGCGGTAACGGCGCCATGTCGGCCAGTCACTTTTTAACAGGCCGGTCTCGTTGCCTTTACGGATCAGGTCGGGAAACGCCAGGTTGTCAATTTCATCCGGTGAGGCAGCGGCCATATCGAGGTAGCGTTTCAGCATTTTATGGCTGATTTCATAGGTAAATTCAAAACGCTGCACCAGACCGTCACGGATCAGTGTGTCAGAGGTATCCTGCTGATAGCGTGCAATACCTTCAGCAAGACGTTGTATGGCATTGTGCAAAGAGGTGAGATCCAGACCTGTTGAATCCATAGTGCATGCCACTCTCGGATGTATCTGATCTTTTTACCCGAGAACGAGCAGCACGCCAAAATCACCAGCTCTGTATCCAAGCCCCGAACTTCAGCAACTGTAACCGCTTTTGGGCTGCCCTGCGCAGCAGATGCCATTTAACCCATTCCTGCCTATCTATCGATGCCGTCATGCTTTTCGGTTAAGGTCGCGCCGCTGTTTTTTCTTACTCAGAAACGAGGCTTATCTGATGAAAACCTGGACTCCCTTCAAGCTTGCGACTCTGCTGGCGGTGCTGATCAACGCCTTTCCGCTGCTGATGGCGTTTGTGGTGCAGGCCGATGGCTGGAAAGAAACCGGTTGGGTGATGTATATGCTGCTGATTCCGGCGGGTCTGGGCCTGATGTTGCTGGGCTTTATCACGTCGATGGTGATGTTTTTCCGCCGTCGTAACGCCTGAGTTTACGAACTGCGCTGCTTTTGCGAAGACGGCCAGAGCGGTTGTTTTCCGAATCTGTCAGGATGTGTTCCGCTTATTCCAGCAACTAACACAGCAACTAACACAGCAACTTACTCAGCCTCTGCCCCAGCCCCTGGCCGAAGCAGTTTATGAGTGCGCGGCGGCTGTGTTTTAACAACTGAACAAGGATTTTGTGTGGCTTTTTCAGAACAGGAACGCTCTGCCCTGCTGGCGTTAAAAGGCGTTGGCCCGACGGTGATCAAACGTCTGGAAGAAATCGGTATTGGCAGTCTGGCCGAGTTGGCCAACTATGAAGTAGCCGATATTACCGAGCGGGTGGCGTCGATGCTGCACACCACCTGCTGGAAAAACAGCCCGCAAGCGAAAGCGGCGATTGCTGCCGCTATTGCTGCTGCGCGGGCGGTTAACGGCTGAGCTCTTCACGCACAATGGCGGCGCCAGCGGTTAACGCTTGCAGTTTGCCGGTGGCGACGGCTTTTGGCAGTGGTGCCATACCACAGTTGGTGCATGGGTAGAGTTTGTCGGCATCCACATATTTCAGTGCCTTGCGCAGTGTGCTGGCCACTTCTTCCGGGGTTTCAATGCGATGGGTGGCCACATCAATGGCCCCCACCATCACTTTTTTGCCGCGAATCAGTTCAATCAGCTCCATAGGCACCCGTGAGTTCTGGCATTCCAGCGAGACGATATCAATGCCGGATTGCTGCAGTTTCGGGAACACCTGTTCGTACTGACGCCATTCGGAACCAAGGGTCTGTTTCCAGTCGGTGTTGGCCTTGATGCCGTAGCCGTAACAGATATGGACAGCCGTTTCACACTTCAGCCCCTGAGTCGCACGCTCCAGTGCGGCAATTCCCCAGTCGTTCACTTCGTCGAAGAACACGTTAAAAGCCGGTTCATCAAACTGGATGATATCCACACCGGCCGCTTCCAGCTCGAGGGCTTCCTGGTTGAGGATTTTGGCGAATTCCCAGGCCAGCTGTTCGCGGCTTTTGTAGTGATCATCAAACAGGGTGTCGATCATGGTCATTGGGCCTGGCAGGGCCCATTTGATCGGCTGGGTGGTTTGCTGGCGCAAAAAGCGGGCGTCTTCCACAAACACCGGTTTCTGACGCGCCACGGCATCCACCACTACTGGCACACTGGCGTCGTAACGGTTACGAATCCGCACGGTTTTGCGCTGGTTAAAATCAACGCCGCTCAGGTGTTCAATAAAGGTGGTTACAAAATGCTGACGGGTTTGTTCGCCGTCGCTGACGATATCAATACCCGCCTGCAGCTGGTCGAGCAGGGATAAACGCAGGGCATCCTGTTTGCCCTGCAGCAGTTCGTCACCTTGCAGTTTCCACGGCGACCATAATACCTCTGGCTGCGCCAGCCAGGACGGTTTTGGCAGACTGCCCGCGGTTGAAGTGGGTAACAGTTTTTTCATCACAAAAAGTCTTTCCAGCAAGGTGAATTAAATAACGTAGTCGGCAGACCATTGTTCAAGGATGCGCCCGTACGGTTTGATGAAGTGTTCTTCAGCAAACTTGCCCTGCTTCACCGCCAGTCGACTGCGCTCTTCGCGGTCGTACACAATCCGGGTTACGGAGTGATCCTGATGTTTCAGGTTCGGCTGGTAGTAGTTACCGGCGCAGGAGTTGGCGTTGTAGATTTCCGGGCGATAAATCTTCTGGAACGTTTCCATGGTGCTGATGGTGCTGATCAGCTCCAGGTTGGTGTAATCCGTCAGCAGGTCGCCGTAGAAATAGAACGCCAATGGCGCAACGCTGGCCGCAGGCATGAAATAACGCACCTGCATGCCCATCTTCTGGAAGTACTGTTCGGTCAGTGACGACTCGTTCGGCACGTACTCCACGCCCAGCACCGGGTGAACGTTTTCGGTACGGTGGTAAATCTTGTTGTCGGATACGCTCAGGCAAATCACCGGCAGTTTGTGGAAGTGTTGTTTGTAGGTATCGGAGTTCACAAAGCAGCGGAACAGCTTGCCGTGCAGATCACCAAAGCCTTCCGGCACGCTGAAGCCATTACGGTCGCGGTTGTGCTCCAGCAGCGAGACGCTGAAGTCATAATCACGCACATAGGATGAGAAGTTATTGCCCACCAGACCGTCGATGCGTTTACCGGTGACATGGTCAACGATGGTGGTTTGCAGCACTTCAATGCTCGGGAAGGCTTCGCCGTTGCCAGCAACGTCCATATCCACGGAAATAATATCCAGTTCAACGGAGTAACGGTCGCCGTTGGGGTTATCCCAGTAGGCCATGGCGTTAAAACGGTTATCGATCATTCGCAGTGCGTTTTTCAGGTTTTCCTGACGACGTTCGCCACGTGCCAGGTTGGCAAAGTTGGTGGTGAGACGGGTGCTGTCGGCTGGACGATAGTTCTCGTCGAAACGCACGCTTTTGATCGTAAACGTAAACTCTTGCTTCATGCCTGCTGGTGTCCTGTGGTGAGCCGTGAATTCAATTTCTGCCAGTGCGAACGCTTGAGGCTTCACGTGGAAGCCTGCGTTCGTTAGCGCTGGGGCTATTTGTACCCGAACAAGGTCATGAAAAAAATTGATTTAAATTCAAAAAAACATGATGCGATCTCATGATTAATATTCATGATGAATGCGTATGAAGCGGCTTCATGTTGGCGCTGCTGGTTTATGTCTCCGGCCCGTGTTTCCGGTTCGTTTTTCAGGTCTGTGCTTCAGGGATGCAAGATGCAAACGAGCGGGCGCAGAACAACCCGGTAATCGAACAGTCGTCAGACCCGATGTAATGAGCCATCCGGCCCAACCCGGAAACGGGCAAAATCTTCGGCCAAGAACAGCTGGCCGCTGTACACGGCTTCGGCTTCCTGACGAATATCGTCCATCGATGGTGAGGGGTATCCGGCCGGTTTATAACGGGCGCTGAAGTGGGTCAGAATCAGATTCGGCAGCCCCACCTGCTCGGCAAAACGGGCGACTCGCAAGGCATCACTGTGGCCGTACTCCTCCCCCACCCGCGCCGACACTTCGGTGGTGTAAGTGGCTTCATGCACCAGTACATGCGCGTTGTGGCAGGCTGCGGCCAGTAATTCCGGGCGGGCATTGTCACCACCAATCACCATCACGGTAGGCGGAAAACGTTCAATCCGATACTGTTCCGCCAGCACGGGACGACCGTCCAGTTCGGCATCCAGCCCTTGCTGCAACAGCCCCCAGATCGGCCCGCGTGGAATGCCATCGGCTTCCAGTTTGTCTTTGTCGAGGGATTTTGGGGCATGCTGGCTGAAGCGATAGGCCCAGCTTGGCACCCGGTGTTCAAGCGCATGGGCGGTGATGTGCATATCATCGATCACCAGCTCATCCAGCGAGTCGGTGACTATGTAGTCCAGCCCGTACGGCGTGTAGAGTTCCACCAGCCCACGAGTGGCTTCCAGCCATTCATGCACACCACGCGGCGCAACAATGGTGAGAGGCTCCGTCCGCCCCTGCATCGCCGCCGACGCCAGCAACCCCGGCAGACCGTAACAATGGTCACCATGAATATGGGTAATAAAAATCGCCTTGAGGCCATGCATCGACAGCGGCGTATGCAACAACTGATGCTGGGTCGCCTCACCACAATCCACCAGATACCAGCCCTTGCCCTGATCCTCGATCAGCGCCAGCCCGGTGACATTACGCAACTTGCTCGGCATACCCGCCGACGTGCCGAGAAATAAAAGATCCATGCCTTGTCCTTCTTATTGATTGGCGACCGGAAAATCATACGGGCAATCAGGATGCAGCTGAAACCTGCAGCAACGAATTTATACATTTACCCGGACAGGGTGGCGGGTGGCGGGCGCGTCGGTGAAACAGCACCTGGAGCGTTGGAGCCGGAAGAGAATCCGTAATCTGAGCTGGCAGGAAACGGTGACGCTGAATCCGGTGAGGAAGGAAGAAATACAGGCCGCGACGATGGCTGCCTGACTAATGGTTTATAGGACAACTATGTTGAAAAATACCGCTCCGGTTATCAGATAGGATTAATATCAAGTGAACTTTTGTTGAGAGACACTAGCGCTCATTTAAAATAGAAAACAACCTTTCTTTAGACATTCCCATCCATCCATGCTCATTGTTTTCAACAATTTCTAAATTATATTTGGCCGATCGTCTATCAAGTGCACCTGTAAGTTTTTCCATCGCAGAACGATCTGCAATATAATTCCCACGTATTAAGTGAAAATAAGAATCGCCCAACATTGGAGATTTCAGTATGAACTGATCTAGGTCAATCCATGCAGACTCGGCCATCTTTCTAGTCCACAAGGAATGTTTATGCAAGCTCGCGCTATCGTAATCCACTTGCGGATTCACTGAAAGGCAGTAGGAAAATCCGAGCGCTGCCGTCATATACACAGCAGCATACCCTCCCATTGAAGAGCCAACAGCAGTTACATCCTTACAATTCACATTATATTTTTGAAGTATCTTTTTAATAAAAGATAAGTAGGGACTTTGAATTTCATTCTTTCCCCCCAGACAATTCACATTATATTTTTGAAGTATCTTTTTAATAAAATATAAGTAGGGACTTTGAATTTCATTCTTTTTTCCCAGATAGTACCACTGATTTTCATCACGCAACAATATGAACAACGTACTTTCCGTTAACCCTCCATCGCAAAACCATGAGCAACGCTCAAATTTCCCAGGATTCATACTCGTAAAGCTAACTACTGCTCTAACCGGGGTTCCATCAGACCATACTAGCGCTTCAACACCATCTTCCTTAATGTAAAATTCATCAAAATTCATTTCTCCCCCTATTGCACACTAGCCCCCAAACTTAAACTCCTACGACACAATGCACTTAATTCGAAAAATTACAAAATCACCAACTCACTCCAATTCATAAAAGGCAAGTAGCCCCGCAAAAACTAACAGAACTGCAATTATAAACATCTCCACCCGGCAATGCCATTGTTGCCCCCCCCTTGGTTAGTGCCACTCTTTGTTAGAGCTTCTCCGGGGAGGCTGCTTGTTCACGATACTCGGTTGGTGCCAGACGCCAGCACACCACTCCCACGCAGCAGCATGGAACACCAATAAAAAAGGCCCCGCAGGGCCTGGCTCCCTCGTGAGGAGCAAGAAAGTGCCACTTGTGGTGGCAGTTCGAGAGCTGTTAACGGAAGAACGGTCTCAGAAACGGGTACCCCAGGCCAGGTTCAGTTCAGACTCCATGGCTTTCTTTTCGAGGTCGTACGGCATCACCACTTCCATACTCACAAACGAGCTGGCGGTTACCGGTACTTCGTAGAGGGTCTGGAACTCAACGGTTTCGATTTCAACGTTGTTTTTGGTCTTGCTGTACAAACGGGTAACCGGTGCTTCCAGTTCGAAGTTGAGGGTGCCCGGGCCTACCTTGTCGGCCCATTTAACGGTCGGTTCAATTTCGATTTCGTGCAGGGCCAGTTCGTCGTTGCTCAGGTAGTCCACTTCCAGTTCAAAACCGTAACGGATGCCACCTTCCGCCGGGGTGAAAAACGCCCAGGTCAGTTCACCGCTGTCTTTGCTGGTGGTGTAGTTGTGGTACATCTCGTTGGTCAGCATGTGGGAGTAACCACCACCGGTGGTCCAACGCATGTCTTGCTGCCATTCCAGGACTTTCTTGTCCTTGGCCGGTTTGACGTTCGGGTCGTATTCGTATTCGAAGTGGGTGGTGAACGCACCTTCGCGGTAACGCAGGCGTGGTTCGAATTTGACGTTGCGGTTGCCGCTGTCGTCGGTAACGGTTTCTTCTTCCAGCTGGAAGTCAAAGTTACCGGCCATTACCGGCAGGGCGGCGGCAGAGGCCATCGCCAGCAGTAAAACCTTGATTGAACGGCTGCATGTAGTCTTGGACATGTCGGTTACCTTTTTATTGTTGTCATTTTTTTGGGCAAGCCGATGTCCTGACCAGGGGAGTGGCCAAAAACAGCGGCTTGCCAGGGTTAACCCCGCAGGGGGCGGATGCTGGCGACGGTTATTACCGTCGCCGGGTCTAACGGGTGATCAGGCTGCAGATTCCTCGGCGCCGGCCACCTGTGGTTCTTTGGCTGCACGACGATTGCGCAGTGTGGTTACCAGCGGTGACAGCAGTGCCAGGATGGCCACGACCATGATGCCGGCGCTCAGTGGGCGCTCCCACAGGAACGACAGACTGCCGTCGGAGATCATCAGCGCACGGCTGAGGTTGTTCTCCAGCAGTTCACCGAGGATGTACCCCAGCAGCATGGGCGCCATCGGGAACGCCAGCAGTTTCAGCACAATCGAGATCACGGTCACCACCACCATCATGTGGATGTCGAAGGTGTTGAAGCTGACCAGATACACACCGGTGACCGAGAAGAACAGGATCAGCGGAATCAGGATCGGGTTCGGAATCACCAGCAGTCGGGAGATGTACGGAATCAGTGGCAGGTTCAGCACCAGCAGCACCAGGTTACCGAAGTACATCGAGATAATGACCGACCAGAACACATCCGGGTTGTCGATAAACAGACGTGGACCCGGCTGGATACCATAGGCAATCAGAGCGCCCAGCATAATGGCGGTGGTACCAGAACCCGGAATACCCAGTGTCAGCAGTGGTACAAACGAACCGGTAGAAGCCGCGTTGTTGGCGGTTTCCGGCGCAGCCAGACCACGCAGCGAGCCTTTACCGAACTTCAGCTTTTCTTTGACAGACGCCAGGTTGCGTTCCATGCCATAAGCCATAAAGGAAGCAATGGTGGCACCGGCACCCGGCAGTACACCGATCAGGAAACCGAACACGGATGAACGGGCCACAGTAGGTGCTACTTCTTTTACTTCTTCACGGCTCAGACGCATGCTGCCCAGTTTCGACATGTCGATTTCGGCCTGCGGTTTGACGTGCTCGCCACGCAGTACGGTCATGATGACTTCGGTGAGGGCGAAGGTTGCCATCGCCAGCAGCAGGAAGCTGACACCATCGATCAGGTCAGAGCTTCCGAACGTAAAACGGGTCGTACCGGAGGTCACATCGGTCCCCACCGTTGCCAGCATCAGGCCCAGCACCGCCATGATCAGCGACTTCAGTACCTGACCTTTGCCAGCAAATGCCGCCACCGCGGTAAGACCCAGCACCATCAGTGCAAAATAGTCACTGGACTGGAAACTCATCGAGACAGTCGCCAGCGCCGGTGCCGCAAACAGCAGGATAATCGCGCCAACGGTACCACCGGTGAAGGAACACCAGGCGGCCAGCGCCAACGCCTTGCCTGCCTGGCCCTGACAGGCCAGCGGATAACCATCAAACGCCGTTACCACGGTGCTGGAGCAACCAGGGGCGTTGATCAGAATAGAAGAAGTAGAACCACCAAAAATCGCGCCGTAATACACACCGGCCATCAGGATGATGCCGGACGACGGGTCAAGCCCGTAGGTAATCGGGATCATCAAAGCCACGGCCGATACCGGGCCAAGGCCTGGCAACATGCCAATAAACGTACCGACAAAACAGCCTGCAAACACCATCATCAGGTTAAACGGCATGATGGCGGTGTTCAGTCCGATCATAATTCCATCGAGCATGGCATCAGCCTCCCAATACCGCGGTTACCAGTTTGCCCGGAGCCAGATAGACCCCCAGCGCTTGTGTCAGCAACAGCCACAGAATCACCGAAAACGGGATCGCAACCGCTGCAATCATGCGAGGACGACGTTCCCCCAGCAGCCAGAAACCTCCGGCCAGGAACAGGATGGTCGCCACCAAGAAACCCAGCCATTTCAGCACCAGGCCAAATACCACCACCAGCAACAGCAAACCGGCGGTCAGACCGATATACCAGCGACCATCGTTTTCCGGGCGAACAGACACCGGGCCAGCCGTGACAATCAGCAGTACCGACAGCACACCACCAATCCAGGCCAGAGCCGTTGGCAGGGTACGTGCGTGAAAAGGTTCGAGATCGTCACCCGGCAACAGGGCGATGTCCTGAATAAACCAGCCGTATAAAACGGACAGCAGTAGAAACAGCAGACCACCAACGTGGTCACGGCGAAGTGTCATGGCAATAACCTCGGAGTAACAAACCGTGCAGACCTTGCTGGTCTGGCGGAAAAAGGCCGGCAGTGGCGGCCACGGGTCAACCAGTGATGGAAAAGCAATAAACCATCAGGACGCCCGAACCACTGCCAGCACAAGGGGATCAGAGCAGGAAGCCCAGCTCCTTCATCACACCGCTCAGCTCTTTCTCCTGGGCTTCCAGGAAGCGAGTGAAGTCGGCATCGGAACGGAACAGCTCCAGCCAGCCATTACGATCACGTACGGTTTTCCAGGCATCGGTGCCGTACATGGATTTGAGGGTATTGATGTATTCGTCCTTCTGTTCCTGGCTGATGCCAGGGGACGCAAAGAAACCACGCCAGTTCACGAACGACATGTCGTAGCCGAGATCTTTCATGGTCGGAACATCCGGAGCCGCCGGGTTACGGTCGTCGCCCGACATCACCAGAATACGAACCTCACCCGCCGCCGCCATGGTCAGGGCTTCACTGAAACCGGTCGACAGCGCGTGGGTTTCACCGGACAACAGGCCAGCCATGGCTTCACCGCCGGCATCGTAGGCCACATAACGCAGTTGTTTGGCATCACCACCAGCGGCTTTGAACATCATCGCCGCCACCAGATGGTCCATGCTGCCACGGGCAGAGCCGCCAGAAACCTTGATGGAACGTGGGTCCTTGTTATAGGCCGCGGCCATTTCCGAGAAGGTTTTGTATGGGGAATCCTTGCGCACCACAATCGCGGCAAAGTCACCGAGGGTGGCTGCAATCGGGGTCAGGTCGCGGAAACCTTGTGGGTAAATACCCGCCAGCGTACGGATCACAATCGGGGTGGAGTTGATCATCAGCGTGTCGGCCGCTTTCTGGTCAGCACTTTCGATCATCTGGGCAATGGCTTTACCGCCGCCGCCGCCCGACTGGTTTTCATAAGAAACGGTGGTCACCAGACCGGAAGATTGCAGTGCTTCACCAACACCACGGGCAGTGCTGTCCCAACCGCCGCCGGCTCCACCCGGAATCAGGATATGCAGATGTTCCATCGCCTGAACAGGCAATACAGACAGGCCCATGCAGCCACCAACAATGGCAGCCAGAAGAGTCTTGCGGGAACGGGTAAACATGCTCATACCAACACCTTTGATCTTTCTTATTGTGATGTCGGCAGGATATGGCCCCCTCCCCCGGCTGAAAATAAAACGCACATAAACTGCGTTAAGCGCATAAAGGGAATTTTGTTCTTTTTGTTCACGAGCATTCAGAAGGGTCATCCGCTAGTATCGGCCAACAATAACAAGCAGACCGTCACCATGTTCCTGAAGCATCTGAAACTGAAGAGCCGCATGATTCTGGTTCTGGGAATGATGGCACTGGTGCAGACCGGGTTTATCGGTCTGTTCGCCGTTCATTACCTGCAAACGTCCCTCGACGAGCAGATTGGCGAACGCGCCATGGATGTTGCCCGTACCATTTCCACCATGCCCACCGTCATCACCGGGGTTCAAAACCGCGACAGCACTTTCCTGCAGCCGCTGAGCCTGATTCTGGCCGAGCGCACCCACGCCCGTTTTGTGGTGATCGGCGACAGCAACGGTATACGTCTGGCCCACCCGTTTACCGAACGCCTTGGTCGCCCGATGTTTGATGACGACGGTGACGACAACGCTACCGCGCTGGTCAACGGCCAGAGTTACCTGTCACGCGCCGAGGGCAGTATGGGCTGGACCATGCGCGCCAAAGTGCCGGTGTTCTCGCGTCAGCTCGACGCTGTTATTGGTGTGGTGTCGGTGGGTTACGAACTCGAAAAAATCGACGCGGTTATTGCCCGCTACCGCTATACCCTGCTGATCGTGATTGCCTGTTCACTGGCGCTGAGTGCGCTGATTGCCGTTTGGTTCGCCAACCATTTCAAGCAGGCGATTTTTGGCCTGGAACCGGAAGAAGTTGCCCGTCTGGTGGAAGAACAGAAAGCCACGCTGGAATCCGTGCGGGAGGGCATTATTGCCATCAACGCCGACGGCCGTATCACCACCATTAACCACACCGCCATTGAAACCCTCGGCTTGAACCCGCAGCAGGATTACAAAGGCGCGCCCTTGCTGGATGTGGTGCCCGACAGCTGCATGATGGAGGTGCTGGCCAGTGGCGAACCTCAATACGATCAGGAAATCTGGCGTCCCGACCTGACCCTGATTTCCAACCGTATTCCCATGCGTCAGGGCGAACGTATCACCGGTGTGGTCAGCAGTTTCCGCCGTCAGGACGAACTGGCGCTGATGAGCCGCAAGTTATCGCGCATCCAGCAACACGCCGATAGTTTGCGAGCTCAATCCCATGAATACTCCAACAAGCTCCACACCATCGCCGGGCTGATCCAGATTGGCTCAACCGACGAGGCGCTGGCGCTGATTGGTCAGGAAGCCCAGAGCCATCAGGAACTGATCAGCCTGTTGCGCGAAGCGGTGCCCGACCCGATTCTGGCGGGCTGCCTGCTGGGTAAATACAACCGTGCCCGCGAGCTGAGCCTGAATCTGGTGATTGATCCGGAAAGCCATATGCTGGAAATCCCCTCCCACCTGCCACGTGAACATCTGGTGTCGATTATCGGCAACCTGATTGATAACGCGCTGGAAGCCACCCTGCACCATCGCGGCGCCGGTGGAGAGGTATTCCTGAGTATGACCGACTACGGTGAAGACCTGATTTTTGAAATCGAGGATCAGGGGCCCGGCATTGAGCCGGAACGCCAGCAGGCGATTTTTGAACGGGGAGTCAGCAACAAGAATCAGGAAGGCCACGGCATTGGTCTGCACCTGGTCAAAAGCCTGCTCACCAGCCTTGGCGGCAGTATCAGCCTCGAATCTGAACCGGGCAACGGCAGCTGTTTTGTGGTGTATATCCCCAAACAACCTGCCTGATCCTTGCCGCCGTTTGAAACCATAACAACAATTACAAAAACAGCAGATGCATCATGATGGATATACAAGTAGTCATTGCCGAAGACGATCCGCGGATTGCTGAAATCCAGAAACGCTTTCTGGAGCGTATTCCGGGTTTTGAACTGGTGGGGGTTGCCCATGGTTTGCAAGAAGCCCGCGATCTGGTCGAAGTGCTGCAACCACAACTGTTATTACTCGATGTGCAGTTCCCGACCGGCACCGGCCTGGAGCTGTTAAAGGATATCCGGGCGGGCAGCCGGGCCGGGGTCGATGTGATTCTGGTCACCGCCGCCAAGGAAGTGAACACCCTGCGTGAAGCCCTGCATTGTGGTGTGTTCGACTACATCCTCAAACCACTGGTGTTCGAACGCCTGAAAGAATCACTGGAAAACTACCAGCGCCATCTGGCGCGCCTGAGTTCGCTGGAATCATTGGCCCAGCAGGATGTGGATACACTGCTGCCGCGCACCGCCAGCAGCACCAATGGCAGTGCCGATAGCTCCGGCCGTTTGCCAAAAGGCATTGATGCACTCACCCTCGACAAAGTGCGTGGCGTACTGACCAACACCCATCAGGACTACAGCGCCGAGGAAGTCGGACGTGAAATTGGCGCAAGCCGCGCTACCGCCCGTCGTTATCTCGAATACCTGATCAGTACCCGCGAAGCAGCAGCGGCTGTAAGTTACGGCACCGTAGGGCGTCCGGAACGTCGTTATCAAAGTGTTGGCGCCGTTTAACGGCGCGCAACAATCCCCTCCGCAGGCTTCGTGCCAGCTCCCCAGAGTTACAAATCGCTACCTCAAAAATGTGACAGTTTCATGTCCGCAGTCGGTGAATTGACTCACTTTGGCTACCAATTTTTTTCCCAGACGCTAATATTCGCCCGGGTTTTAAGCAGCTTGTCACATTACTGTCATAAAACTGTAACACAATGCCCGCGCCTCAAGGGGCATCCTCTATCAACAACTGAGACTCTGGTTATGAATACGACGACAGCCGTCGCTAATGAAACTCAGACACACGAACAGATTACGCCATCAGGTGGCTGGCTGAACTGGCTGAAAGTAGCAGGACTTGTTTACCTGCTGCTGGTTGCCGTAGCCCTGATTGGCAGTGGCTTCAAAACCGCCTCCGGTGACCAGGCCAAAGAACTGTTCGCGTTCGCCAGTGACCCACTGACCGCCCTGATCGTCGGCACCGTTGCCACCGCCCTGATCCAGTCATCCAGTACCGTTACCTCAATTATTGTGGGTCTGGTAGCAGGTGGTTTGCCGGTAACCGTCGCCATTCCAATGATCATGGGTGCCAACATTGGTACCACCATCACCAACACCATCGTCAGCCTCGGCCACGTTAACCGAGGGGAAGAATTCCGTCGTGCGTTTGCCGCTGCAACTGTTCACGACTTTTTTAACCTGATCTGCGTGGTGATGTTCCTGCCACTGGAAATCATGTTCGGTTTCCTCGAGAAAGTGTCCGGATTCATGGCTTCCATGCTGGTGGGTGCCGACTCCATGTCCATGCACGGTTTCGACTTCATCAAACCACTGGTCAAACCGCCAATCACCCTGCTGGAAACAGCCTTCAGCTCCTTTGCATCGACCCAAATGACCGGCATTCTGATGGTGGTTGCCGGTATCGTGGCAATCTTCCTGGTGATCACCCTGATCGGCAAACTGCTGAAAGTGCTGCTGGTAGGTAAAGCCCGCGAGATCCTGCATTCTGCAGTAGGTCGTGGCCCAGTATCCGGCATTGCTTCTGGCACCCTGATGACCGTACTGGTGCAGTCCAGCTCTACTACCACCAGCCTGATCGTGCCACTGGCCGGTAGCGGTGTGTTCACCCTGCGTCAGATTTACCCGTTCACGCTGGGCGCCAACATCGGTACCTGTATCACTGCCCTGCTGGCAGCAACGGCTGTATCCGGTGAGCACACTGTACTGGCACTGCAGATCGCGCTGGTACACCTGAGCTATAACGTGATTGGTGTGGCAGTGATCTACAGCATCCCGTTCCTGCGCAACATCCCACTGAAAGCCGCTCAGGGTCTGGCTGACCTGACCATGAAGAACAAGCTGTACGCCGGTGCCTACATTCTGGGTGTGTTTTTTGTTATTCCTCTGCTGCTGATCGGCGGCAAACAGCTGCTGGCCTAAGGATTGACATGCAAAACAGCAAGAGCAAACGCGAACTGGAAGAGCGTATCCACAGTCTGGAAGAAAGCCTGACCGAGCTGAAACGCAAGCTGGCCGATCTGGAAGCTGAGGAGCAGCATGAGGCAATTGATCACCTCAATGAGTTCCTGCACGAAGTGGATCACGAGCTGGACAGCCTGCGTACCTTCTGGCCAGAAGCCATGAGAGAACTGCGTCGGATGCTCGGACGCAAGGCCTGATCCCGATTCGTAACACCCAAAACCCCTGACCGCTGTCGGGGGTTTTGTTTTTGGGCCCCGTACTAACCCAGCCAGCGCCACATATCTCCATAACCGCACGGACAGCGCCCTATCTGATTACAAGCCCGACATAAGCGCAGTACAAGGCCCTGCATCTGTTGGCAACAGCCGTTAGCGACACCATCTGACCACAGACCACCGGACTCTCCACGGCCGTACCAGCCAGATTCTGGATCACATCAATCGTGTTCTGAACAGCAGCGACATGCAATCCTGACCACTCAAGTGCACACCCAGGGCGGTCCATTAGCGCCTGACGATTGCGCATTGGGGCCACGACTCTCATTGACTGCACCATTGACCAGGCCGGGCCTCGACAGGCCAGTCAATGCCCACCGTTTCATTAGCCATTTTTTCCTGCCCGCCAGCCACTGACAAATGCGGACAGGGTTCGTAAACTGTGCCCCCGTTTTATTGCCGGAGCTGTTGCCCATGTCCGAGTCCTCTGTCCGCCTTACCGAATACAGCCACGGTGCCGGTTGTGGTTGCAAGATTTCCCCCAAGGTACTCGACCAGATTCTGGTCTCTAACCTGCAGCTGCCGGACTTCCCCGGCCTGCTGGTCGGTAACGCCAGCAAGGACGACGCTGCAGCCTTTGATATTGGTAATGATCAGGTGGTACTGAGCACCACTGACTTCTTTATGCCAATTGTTGATGATCCGTTTGATTTTGGCCGCATCGCCGCCACCAACGCTATCAGTGATATTTACGCCATGGGTGGTAAACCCCTGATGGCAATTGCCATTCTGGGCTGGCCAATCAACAAGCTGGCACCGGAAATTGCCCGTCAGGTGGTCGACGGTGGCCGTCAGGCCTGCCTGGATGCCGGCATTCCTCTGGCCGGTGGCCACAGTATTGATGCCCCGGAGCCGATTTTTGGTCTGGCGGTTACTGGCCTGACCACCCGTCAGGGCCTTAAGCAGAACAACATGGCCAAGCCAGGTGACGTACTGTTCCTCACCAAACCGCTCGGCATTGGCATTCTGACCACTGCCCAGAAACAGAAAAAACTGCAGCCGGAACACACTCACATCGCCCGCGACCTGATGTGCCAGATCAACCGGATGGGGGCTGAACTGGCACCTCTGGAAGCCGTACACGCTCTCACCGACGTCACCGGTTTTGGTCTGATGGGCCATTTGCTGGAAATCTGTGAAGGCAGCGGTGTACGCGCCGAGCTGGACGCCGATGCCATTCCGGTCATCCCGGAAGCCGAACAGTATCTGCAATTGGGCTGTGTACCGGGCGGCACCATCCGTAACCTCGACAGTTACGGCCACAAACTGGGCGCGATTCCGGAACATATCCGCAATGTAGTGTGTGATCCGCAAACCAGTGGCGGTTTGCTGATTGCCGTCGCTCCGGAAGCCGCCGGACAGGTGGCGGCCATGTTGGCCGAAGCCGGTCTGTACAACCGTCCAATCGGCACATTGCTGGCTGATCAGGGTGATGCCGCTCTGGTGGGAGTCAACGCGTGAAACGTCCCGACTGTAATGACTTTCTGAATCTGTTCCTGTCCGATGCGCCGATGATTGACACCCGCGCACCGGTCGAGTTTGCCAAAGGCGCTTTCCCCACCAGTCTCAGCTTGCCGTTGATGACCGACAGCGAACGCGAACGGGTCGGCACCTGTTATAAACAGAAAGGTCAGGACGAGGCCATCAAGCTCGGACATCAGCTGGTCAATGGCGAGATCAAGGAGCAACGGGTAAAAGCCTGGGTCGATTTCGCCAACGCCAACCCGAATGGGTATCTGTATTGCTGGCGCGGCGGCCTGCGTAGCCAGATTTGCCAGCAATGGATGGCGGAAGCCGGTTGTGAATACCCTCGAATCAAGGGTGGTTACAAAGCCATGCGTACCTATCTGCTTGATCATTTCGAGCGTCAGGTCGCCAGCCAACCGCTGCTGATTCTGGCGGGTAAAACCGGCTGTAACAAAACCGGTCTGTTGCAACAGGTCAGCAACAGCGTGGATCTGGAAGGACTGGCCCATCACCGCGGTTCGGCCTTTGGCAAACGCCCGGCGGGCCAACCGAGCCAGCTCGATTTTGAAAACGCACTGGCCATCGCCATGCTGAAATTCCAGTACAGCAAAGCAGGCCGTGCCGGTTTGTCACTGGTGCTGGAAGACGAAAGCCAGCTGATTGGCCGCTGCTCTCTGCCGCACATCCTGCGTGCTGCCATGAACCGTTCACCACTGGTGGTGCTGGAAAGCACACTGGAAGAACGGGTCGAACACAGTTTCCGGAACTATATTCTGAACAAGCTGGAAGAGTGGCAGCAGCAACCTGGGCTCGAAGATCCGTTTGCCGCTTTTGCCAACGACCTGCGTGACTCCCTGCAACGGGTTCACAAACGTCTCGGTGGCGTTCGTTTCCAGGAAGTGAGCAGGATGATGGAATCGGCACTGAACGCTCATCGCCAGGGCGATTCACACCAGCACCGCATCTGGATTGAAGCGCTGCTGCACGACTATTACGACCCGATGTACGAATACCAGCTCAGCAAACACAGCCACCGCATCTGCTTCCGTGGTAATCGCGAAGAAGTACAAGCACGGCTGCAATCAGGTAAACAACCATCATTTGCCTGATTTGAGAAAAAATTCACTTTATTGATATAGCCCGGTTCGCCGGGCTTTGTTTTATTTACAATACGTCCGCCGCTTTAATTGTTGCATTCATATTCCTCTTTCTGCGACATATTTAGCCAGACATCCAGATTCATGCCAGCAAAATTGGCATTTTATGCAAATTCCGACGCGGACTTGCTGCAGATCAATCCATGTCGCTCTCATGTTTGAATTTTCACATTTGCGCCAGATAATCGACTGGCTCAAAAACGAATGATGGACTGCAATCTGTGCGATAAAGGAATAAATCATGATGCAAGAAAACCCGATGACAACGGCGGTTGCACGCCGTATTGATATCGAGCTGGATGGCTCACCGCTGGAACAGGACTACCAACTGCTGCTGAAGGCCATCAAGGCCCCTCATCAGTACCGTCACCATCACTGGCCTGACAGCCAGATGCTGCTTGAGCTGGATGGCCGCGCCCTGCTGCCTGATGGCTGCGAACTGTATCGTCGCGTTCGCGACAACCTGGTGTTGCTGTTGAACACCCCCATGGACGGAGACGTGGAAACGGACGACTGCATGCATATGGTTCTGGAAAGCCTGGCCAAAGACCTCGAGTTGGCCGTCAGGCACCTGGAAGCAACTCATTGAGCATTAACTGCCACTTCCCCGCAGTGGCAGTTTCTTTCGATAGTAATATCGTAACTCCCGCCTTTCCTTGCCCCGCCATAACTGACAACCAACACAATTACTGCACTCATTACACATGGGCGCCGCCCCGTTATATCGCGTCTGACTTACCAGTTTAACACTTAAAAATTACGATTGACGGATATAAACACCCGCCGGACGACCTGCCACAGATATTGCCTTTAAAACTCAATATATTTAATTCAGAACCGATATTGATTACTACCACAAAAATTTCATTAAACGGATACCGGTCTGACATATTTGAACACTCCTGGATAGATTTTAATTGTAGGACAATCGGACCATATAAAAATATATTTGATCGCCAATATATGACAATTGGATATTCGTTCATGTAATGAGCGTGAATTGGTTGGCAGCAGTCTTTAACAATCCTGTCAACATTATGCCCCCGTAGTTACCGGTACAAGGTGACACTCCTCAGGCAGAAATATAAAGGAATACAGCCATGAACCCAGCCATTACCCGCGAAGGCCTTGTCGAAACCATCGAAAAAGCCATCAGTCACTATCACCGCAGTTACCAGATTGCCCTGCTGAAAATGCATTATCAGCCGAGTGAACGCGGCAGCCGCGTTGAAGAAGCCCGTCCACCGGTTGCCATTGAAGTACAAAAACTCATGCAACAACTGAGTGGCGAAGACACCGTCCGCATCTTCCGCGATTACGAAGAACGCTACGACAGTGCCCTCACCCGCTTCTCCATGCTGATGGCCAATGCCGAACTGCGTAAAACCGAAAGTGCCCATATGCTGGGCGAGTTACGCGAAGACGCACGCAAATCCCTGTCCGTGCTGACGTCTATTCTGAAAGAACTGACGATGCACATTTTTCCACTCACCGACGGCCAGCTGCAGGACTGTATTGGCAGCGCCCGCCGCATCGCCTGACCCTGTTTTCTTCTCCTTCCCCTGATCTGCCCATCCGGCAGGCTGTACAGGGGTAATTCGCGCAATTTCAATTTGCATCGTATAAAATCGCCCGCCTTAATTATCCCTGCCCACCCATTTGAGCGGACGAGATCCTGATGCTGAAGAAACTTCTGTTGGCGTGCCTGGTAGCACCCGTACTGATCGCCAATGCGGTTGCTGAAACCTTTGTATTTACTGCCATTCCGGATGAAGACGAATCCCGTCTGCAGGAGCGCTTCGGCAAGGTTGCCGAATACCTTTCTCACGAACTGGGTGTCGATGTTAAGTACATTCCGGTGAAGAGCTATCCAGCGGCTATCACAGCCTTCCGCAATAACCAGGTGCAACTGGCGTGGTTTGGTGGTCTGTCTGGCGTTCAAGCCCGTAAACTGGTACCGGATTCTGAAGCCATTGCCCAGGGTTACGAAGACCAGCTGTTCAAGAGCTACCTGATTGCCAACACCAGTGCTGGCCTCGACGCTTCTGACAACCTGCAGGAAGCCCTGCGCGGCAAAAGCCTGACCTTCGGTGCCAAGGGTTCTACTTCCGGCCGCCTGATGCCAGAGTTCTACCTGCGCGAATTCTTCAAGGATGCTCCAGAGAAAGTATTCAGCCGCGTAGGCTTCTCTGACGACCACAGCCGTACCATTGCCGAAGTACAATCCGGCGCCTACCAGGTTGGTGCGGTGAACTACACCGTTTGGGATTCTGAAGTGGCCGCTGGCAAGATCGACACCAGCAAGGTGAAAGTGATCTGGACTTCCCCAACCTACCCGGATTACCAGTGGAGTATCCGTGGTGATGTGGACGCCCGCTTTGGTGCCGGCTTCAAGGAAAAAGTACGTCAGGCGCTGCTGAACATGAAAGACAAGGAGCTGCTGGCGACTTTCCCACGTGAGAGCTTTGTACCCGCCAGCAACGCTGACTACGCTCCAATTGAAGAAACAGCAAAAGCCATTAACCTGCTGGACTGATTCTTGACTGACTCCACTTCCATCACATTGTCTCCGGCTGACCAACAGCCGGAGGTAATTGCCGAACCGCCGCTGTTGCAACTGCGCAACCGCAGCCTGCATTACGGTAACCAGACTGTTCTCTGTGATATCAGCCTGACCATTCGCGCGGGCGAAAAAGTCGCACTGGTTGGCCCTTCCGGAGCGGGCAAATCCAGCTTGCTGGTAGTGCTGCATGAGCTGGCACCGGCGCTTACGGCGTTATGTCCGCAGAACGGTGGTCTGGTGGAAGTGTTGTCGGTGTACCAGAACATGTTTATGGGCGGGTTGCAGCGTTATGGCACCCTCGCCAGCCTGTGGAATCTGGTGCGGCCCTTGCCATCAGCGGTGGCCGAACTGGAATCTCTGGCAGCCCGTCTGGGTCTGGATGAAAAACTCTGGAACTCGGTGGATCGTCTGTCGGGCGGTCAGCGTCAACGTGTAACCATTGGTCGAGCCCTGTTCCGTCGCCAGCCATTATTGCTGGCCGATGAACCGGTATCCGCGCTGGATCCGTTGCAGGCTACAAGCCTGCTGACGTATCTGCTGGAACAACATCAGACCGCGGTGGTCAGCCTGCATAATCGCCAACTGGCGCTGGAGCTGTTTGACCGCGTAGTGGTGATGCACAATGGCAAGATTCTGCACGATGGCCCTAGCGCCGAACTGTCGCCCGAACAACTCGACGAGTTGTACCGGTATCAGGAGTCATAATTCATGACTCTCACCTTGCCGACGCTATTACGTCCGGCACGCTCAACCGCACTGGCACTGGTGCAGGTCACCCTGATTCTGATCGCCGTTGCCCTGATCTGTATTCCGTTTGCCGACCTGCAATTGCATCAGGTCGATCCCTGGCATGAGCTGGGTCTGATCGGTTATGGCCTGATCACCCCACACTGGAGTGATGTCACCGTTCTGGTAGAGGCCGTTGGTCTTACCGTTGCGTTCGCCTTGCTGGCGGTAACAATTGCAGTCCCTCTTGGCCTGCTCATGGCCGTGTATTTTCACTGGCGCTGGTTACGTATGCTGGCCGCCGCTATCCGCTCCGTTCACGAGTTGTTCTGGGGCTTGCTGTTTATGCAGCTGTTCGGGCTGAGCGCCACCACCGGCCTGCTTGCCATTCTGATTCCGTACTGTGGTGTATTTGCCAAGGTCTTTGCCGAAATCATCGAGCAACAGCCACCACAGCCAGGTGCCACGCTCGACCCGGCCAGCAGCCGCCTGCTGCGTTATGCCTACAGCCTGATTCCACAGGCGTTGCCATCCATGCTGCACTACGTGCGTTATCGCTTTGAATGCGCCCTGCGCTCCAGCGCCATTCTCGGATTTATTGGCCTGCCAACGCTGGGATTCCATCTGGAAACCGCCTTCAAACAGGGCCAGTACAGTGAAGCAGCAGCGGTGTTGTGGCTGTTCCTGCTGATGATTGCCAGCGTGCGCTACTGGCTCAAACCGGTGCTGATATTGCCATGGCTGCTGGTTTCCATCTGGTTGCTGCCGGCAAACCCGGTGCCGGTTTCCCTCGATCTGGCGTGGCAATTTGTCAGCGTGGATCTGTGGCCATCGAGCCTGCGCAGTGGTGACTGGGCCGGTTTTGGCAGCTGGTTATGGCGCTTGTTATCGGAGCAGGCCATCCCCGGTATTCTCGAAACCCTCTACCTGACCCAGATGGCACTGGCATTAACTGCCCTGATCATCCTGCTGTTGTGGCCATTGGCCAGTCGGCGTCTGGTATCCGGCCCGGCCTGGACGGGTGGACGGTTTATTCTGCTGGTGTTGCGCTCAACACCAGAAATGGTCATGGCATTTGTGTTTCTGCTGTTGTTTGGCCCATCCGGTTTACCGGCCGTACTGGCGCTGGCATTACATAACGGCGGCCTGATTTCTTTCCTGATCGCCAATGGCAGCGAAATTGATCGCCACCAGCAACAGCGTCCGGATGATCCACAAGGGCTATTGCGGCTGGCCTATCTGGAAAACCCACGCCAGTATCCGGCCATGCTGGCACTGCTTTTTTATCGCTGGGAAGTGATTCTGCGCGAAAGCGCCATGATGGGTATTCTGGGGATCGCCACACTCGGTTTTTACATCGACTCGGCGTTTTCGGAAATTCGCTTCGACCGGGCGTTTTTCCTGATCATCATCACCGCCCTGCTCAACATCGGTGTGGATGCCATTGCCCGGCGTTTGCGCCAACGCTACTTGCCACAAACCTCGCGCAGCAGTGATAACGAGCTGACCTGAGGTCAGCTCTCGTTGCTACGTTGCCCGACCTGCCGGAACAGGGCATTTTCCTGATCGGTGTTGAGCGCCACAATCGGGAACGGAATACAGATACCTTCTTCCTGAAAACGGCGATGCAACGCCTTGATGAACTCCGATTTCAGCACAAAGTGCTCGGCAAACTCGGTAGCGCGCAACACCACCGTAAAACCAATGCCGGAATCCCCGAAGGTATGGAAGTTCACTTTCGGTTCAAACTCAGCCTGGGCACCAGGGACAGTTTTTAAAATCTGCACCGCCACTTCCTTGGCAATTTTCTGCACAAACACCAGATCCGAGCTGTAATGCACACTGACTTCTACCGGCACCGACATTTCCGGACTCGGATAGTTGTAGTTAATGATACGTGACTGGCTGATCTTGCTATTAGGAATCACCACCAGGTTATTGGCTAACATACGTACCCAGGTGGAACGCCAGCCAATCCGTTCAATAAACCCCTGCTCGCCAGATTCCAGTGCAATAAAGTCGCCCACCTGAAATGGCTTGTCGGCCAGTAGCTGGATACCGGAAAACAGGTTTTCCAGAGTCGGTTGTAACGCCAACGCCACCGCCAGCGATGTCACCCCCAACGATGCCAGCACCGGGGTTACCGACACCCCCAGACTGCTGAGCAGAACCAGCACACCAATGCCAAATACCAGACCGCGCACCAGCCCCGACATCACGCCCTGACTGTTACGCACCACCACCGAATGCAATGCGTAATGTTCGATGGTGCCACGCACCACCCGATCAATAAACAGCATCAGACCAAGAATCAGCGATACCTGCACCGCGGTATTGGCCCAGTAACCAAGAATGTCGTTGCTGAGCCCCATGTGATTGCAGAGCCGCTCGTAGACCCATAAATGGCCACCTAGCAATAACATCCCCAGAGGCCGCGACAACGAACGCAACACCAGCGTGTCGTAGTAAAGATGAGTGTGGGTGCTGGCACCGACCAGCTGCCGGATCAGCAGATGTTTAAACACCAGAGTCGCCACCAACGACACCGATGCCAACGCAGCAGCTGACAACCACTGCGGCCACCCCATATCAATCAGAAAACTGAGAAAACCATCAAAAAAACTCACGGCACTTCCTGAACAATTACCACGTCAATAAATGGCCTGATACTTTTCCGTAGACCACCAAACTGTGATAAACATCACATTTTGCACACCAGCGAAAACCGGAAAGCTACACTTTGCTTATGACGGAATTTTCACGGAGCACACAGTTAATAGTATGTTCAGTTTCCAAGACGAAGCCTGGTTTCTGGTCCGCTTTCCTATCCTGTTACAACTGGCCGGTCTGTTTTATATCGTACGCGGACTGCAGGGAGTCTGGCACTGGTGGAACGAGCGAGTCTATACAACTCCCGACTGCCCACTGGAAAAACTGGCACGCCAGATGATGTTGCCGGGGAGCCTGCTGGCACTGGTGAGTGGTATTCATCTGGTAGCGGATGAATCAACCGCGTGGTTGAGTCTGACCGTGCTGGTATTGGCGCAACTGGTTTATCTGCGCCGCAAGTTTTTGCTGGCGGATCGCCAGGAGCGGAAGGTGGCAGACTCATTCAGCCAACAAACCTTGCCAGTATCACTGGGGTTATGGCTGCTGAGTCTGCTGGTGTCAGTCAGTCATTGACCAAGGCTTATTCGTCGCCTTCGTCTTCCCAGGCACCGTCAGTATCGTCGTCGGCAATTTCGGTCAGGATGCTGGCGCCGCATTTTTTGCATTTGCCTTCAACAACCACCACACCTTCGACTTCGTATTCCACCGGCTCAACCATGCCAAGGTCGGCTTCACCACAGTCGTTGCACCAGGTCTGGGTCAGGAATGCTTCCTGATCTTCGGCGTCACGGGCAAAAAAATCACGCTCAATACGTTCCATAAGGTTCTCTCTGCTGGGCCACAACCGCTGTTATGGCCACAAAATGGATTCAGTCGGATTGACTGCTGCTGATTGTAGGTGAAAACCGCATAGGCTGGCACCTTTTCATAAAATCGAAAGGAATTTGCAGTTATATCCGCTTTTTTCGATACCGATCCAGCGGCACCATAATCTCATCTGCTTACCGAGGTATTGGTCTCATGCTTTCCATTCGCCCTGCCAACAGCCGTGGCCATGTCCGTGTCGGCTGGCTCAACAGCCACCACAGTTTTTCCTTCGGACACTATTACGACCCGCAACGGATGGGCTGGTCAGTACTGCGCGTAATCAACGACGACACAGTTGCCGCTCACTCCGGGTTTGATCCCCACTCGCACCGCGATATGGAGATTATTTCCTACGTCCTGCAAGGCGCCATTCGCCACGAAGACAGCATGGGAAATGTGTCGGTATTACGTGCCGGAGAAGTCCAGCGCATGTCGGCCGGAACCGGTGTTGTCCATTCCGAATACAACGTGACCAACGAGCCACTGAAATTCCTGCAAATCTGGATTCTGCCTGCAGAGCGGCATATCGAACCGGGTTATGAGCAGAAGTCCTTCGGTGAACAACCGGGGCTGACGCCGCTGGTAACGCCGGATGGTCGTCAGCAGTCTTTACGTCTGCATCAGGATGCCAGCCTGTTCCGGGTACAACTGGCCGCTGGTGAAAGCCTGGAACTGGGCAGCAGCCAGCGTCGGGGTTATCTGCATGTGATCAGCGGTGAGGTCAACATTCAGGCCTCCGACAATACCGAACCTGTGTTAGGTGCCGGTGATGCAGTGGCGTTGGACAGCGGTGACCGTATCAGTTTGCAAGCCAGCGAAGACCTGCACGCCCTGTGGTTTGACCTGCCGTAACACAGCAGCGCAGACCCTGTGCCGAAGCGGTTAATCCTGCCAGTTGGTACTGGATGCCGAACCCGGGGTTCGGCATACTGATTGTCCGACACTGAACAGGCACAGCGCATGAGAGGTAGTCTTTACAGCACCTGGTATCGTTACAGCCTGGTTTTTCAGGCTGGAACACTCACCCTCGGCATGACCTGGTTGCTGATGTGGTACGGAGCCAATCTGTACATCGCCGGCGATATGCTGCTCCCCCTGATTCTGATCGCCGGTTTGCTGCTGTTTGTGGGCGGTTGCCTGTTCACCATCGCCTGGCCGGCCTATCTGCTGTGCGGTTTGCGTAATCGCCGCATTCCCTGGTTTCTGACCACCCTCTGGATTCTGGCAGGCTTTGTACAGCCGCCACTCGGTCCTTTCCTGGCCGCGTTCCAGATCTGGTGTTTGTGGAAGCTTTACCAACAGTCCCCGATTCATACAAGGATGCTTTATGATCAGACTCCACCATCTGAATAGCTCCCGCTCCCAGCGTATCCTGTGGATGCTGGAAGAACTCGACGTTCCGTATGAACTGGTGGAATACCAGCGTGACAGCCAGACCCTGTTAGCCCCGGCGGCCCTCAAACAGGTACATCCACTCGGCAAGGCACCGGTGCTGGAAGACGGCGAACGGGTGCTGGCGGAGTCCGGCCTGATTATCGAGTATCTGGGCCAGCGCTACGGCCAGGGACGTTTCTGTCCACCCGCCGATTCCGACGAATACTGGACATGCCGTTACTGGTTGCATTACGCCGAAGGCAGCCTGATGCCATTTCTGTTGCTGGCACTGGTGATGAAAAAAATGAGCGAAGCCCCCATGCCATTTTTTATCCGGCCAGTGGCAAAGACACTGGCAGGCAAGGTCGTCGAAAATTTTGTTCAGCCCAATATCCGGCGTCATCTCGGCTGGGTCGAACAGCATCTGACCAACCGCAGCTGGTTTGCTGGCGATGCGCCAACACTGGCCGATTTCCAGATGAGTTTTCCGCTCGACGCCGCCCTGCAGCGAGCTGCCAGTGCAGACGATTATCCGGCCATTGCCGGCTGGTTACGACGGGTACACGCACGCCCGGCCTGGCAACGCGCCGAAAGCCGGGGTGGTGCATTCAAGGTGTTGTAAACACCCTGATGTTTAGTGTTTACATCTTGTTGAACAGGCTCAAACGGCTGATGGTGGTGTAACTTTGCTGGGCGGCTTCCAGCAAGGTGGTTTGTAACGACAACCGGCTCACCGCCTCGGCCATATCCACATCCTGCAATTCCGACAGTACTTCCTCGTTCACCAGCTTGATGTCAGCGGACAAGGCCCGGGTACTGTCGACCACGTTCAGACGCGCCCCCAGCTTGCTTTGTACCTGCGATACCGATGCCAACGCGTTATCAAGGTTGGTCAGGGTATCGGCCAGCAGATTGGTCAGGGTTTCCGAATCGGTGGTGTTATCCCCCAGCGAGTTCAGACCATCGGCCAGTCGGTAGAGCGTATCAGTGACACTCTGTTTGGGGCTGGAACGGGTCATCACCTGATCACCGGGTTGGGGCTCGCCGGTCAGGGTAACGGCCACTCCGGCAATAATCAGTTCCTTCCCTTCGATGTAGGGCTGATTCACCAGACCACTGATCACACGATTATCCGATGCCCGTCGTACGGTGTAATTGGGCTCGGCCGGATCAATCGCCGCTTCAGCATTAAAGGTGATGATGATGTCGTCGGGATAGAAGTCGGCATAGGTATCCTTGTCGACCACAAAACCGGCGTTGATCGCCAGGGTGCCACGATTAAGCGGGTTCACCTCGGTGGTAAAGCCATCCCCCGCACTTTCGACATCCACAAACAGCCCTTTGCCACTGTCTCCGGTTGCCACGGTAGTGGCTGAGCCGATGGTCACAAAGCGCTGGCCCTCATCACCAACGTATTCATAACGGCCGTTAGGCTGCTGTTGAAACGGTGGTTCACTGCCCTTGAAGCCACCAAACACGTACTCACCGTTAGCGTCGCGGCTATTGAACATATCCACCAGCGCGCCCTGAATCTGGCTCACTTCGGCAGCAATGGCCTGGCGGTCAGAAATGGTGTTGGTACCACCACCGGCCTGCACAGTCAGCTCCTTGAGGCGAGCAAAATAATCGGTAATCGACGCCAGAGTTGATTCTTCCAGCCGCAGACGGTTTTCGGCGGCCGTCATATTGGTTTCAAACTGTTCGCGCTGGGCCAGATCCTGCTCCAACTGCAGGATTTTGGTCGCCGCCACCGGATCATCGGCCGGGGTTAATACCCGTCGGCCACTGGCGACCTGGTTCTGGGTCTTGTTCAGCTCTTCTTGGTTACGCAGCATGTTGGCAAGGCCGGTCTTGTGTTGCTGTAGTGTGGTAATCCGCATGCTGTTCTCCCTTGGTTTGTACTCAGGTTGGTGCCTGTCCGGTAGTTAATGTTGTGCTGCTCCAGCGCCTCAGCCGAAGGTAGCGATCAGGGTATCGAACATGTCGCGCGCGACCTGAATCACCTGGGCATTGGCGTTGTATGCCAGTTCGTACTGCATCAGGGCCGCCGCCTCTTCATCAAGGTTAACGCCACTCAGACTGGCCAACGCTTCCTGCGAAGTGGTCATCAGCACTTCCGAAGAATCACGGTTGGTCTGGGCGCGGCTGGTAATCGCCCCCACCCGTTCCACCACCGACGCATACGCCTGCGAGTAGGTACTGTTGCCATTAACGGTGTCGATGTTCTGCAGGTCAGATAACAGCTGGGCGTTACGGTTATCGGACGCAGCATTAAGGTTGCTGCCAATGGTGAACTCGTCCCCCGCCATCACCTGCCCATAAATGCTGACGTTGATCCCCATCCAGGTTTCAACCGGTTGCAGGTCGGCCGGGAACAGGTTGTTGCCATTGGTATTGCTGGTGAGGTTCACGCCGTCGTCCAGCACAATCTTGACCTGGCCACCAAGGGTCAGCTTGGATGAGCCATAAACACCGGTGCCGTTAACGGCCATCCGACTCTGGAAACTGATTTCACCACGTTCGTTAATGGCCACATCCAGATCACCGTTAAAGGCAAAACCGGCCGTCCGCAGGGCTTCACGAACCCCCGCCAGCATGTCTTCACCGGTTTCGTAGTTCTCGCTCAGCGAGATCTCAAACGAGCCCTGGTTTTCAATATCAAACGACCAGCTGTACGGCCCACCCTTGCTGAAATCGTACCCTTCGTATTCATTTAACACCTGATAGGGAGACTCACCGGTACGGGTAAGACTAATGTCCTGACCGTTACTGACGGCAAAGCCGTCACCATGATCACCATTCACTTCCAGCGCCAGATCATCACCGTTGAGGGCAATAATGGTGAGCGTGCCACCATCGGAACGGGCGGTAATCCCCAGCTTCTGGAAGTCGTAGTTGGCGTTGATACGCTCGGCCAGAAAATCGGGCGTCATCGGATCGGCCACTTCTTGCGGGTAAGTGCTGTCGTATTTGCTTTGCCCAGGCCCTAGGGTATCGGTCAGGACCACTCCGTTCAGGCTGATTTCCAGCGGCAAAAAGCCGTTGGCATCCTTGGTGAAATCGGTGATTTCCATGGTGGTACGGGCGGAAGCGCTGATGCCCTCATACTTGCTCAGCTGTTCAGCAATGGAACGCGCCGAGCTGTTGGGGGCCGTATTAAGATCGGGCAACTTGCTGGTCACACCGGTATCCGGATCAGTGACACTGATGCTGAAACGCTGCGAGGCCAGACCATTCACCGCCGCCACCTGTGCTGCTGGAGGATCGGCCTGATAGGTCGGGCGAATCGGTAACTGGCCGTTGTAACTGGTCAAGGCGGTCTGGTCAGGATTACCGAGGTTGATCACGTTATTGATCCCCGGCACGTAGGTCTGGTTGGCAATCGGCGGAAACAGCGGCACCGGATTACCGGGGTCGGTGTTATCCAGCACGTCGTAAGTGGTTGCCGAGGTGAACCGGATCAGCAGCGGTGGCGTCATCTGCCCGAGCTGATCAAAGGCGATGGTATCCAGCGAATCAACAGAACCCTGACTGATAGTCGCTGAGCCACGGTTACCGATAGCAGCATCGGTCACAATCGGCGCTGCCAGCGCGACCTGCTCCGGCCGGGTCACTGCCACTTCCATAGCTGTGGCTTCGTTACGGGTCGGCAGGATGCGGAATTCATCACCCGCCTGAAAACTGCCATCTTCGAGGCGGATTTCAAAACCGGGCAGGCTTATGGTTTCCGGGAACAGGCCGGTAATCGCCCCTTTCTGCACAATCTCGTTGGTATCGACCTGACGAATCCGGTAGTTGTAGTTATCCGGGCCAACAAACTCCAGTTGATAATCGCTGGCAGTCAGGCTGCCAGCATCGGTGATCCACACACTTAATACACGATCGTCGGGGTTGGCGTTGCCATCGTCCCCTAACGCGCGGTTGTAAACCGCGTCACTGCTGTTGATGTCCTGAAAGAAGTTCTGCCCCAGCAGACCTTCGTAGTCGAGGCCCATCTTGTGTTGCTCGTTAACGGTTTCGGCAATCACCAGCGCCATCTTGCCGAGCTGGTTGATCACCGGGTCGAGAATCTGGTTACGAAACGCCAACGTGCCACCCAGAGTGCCACCGGAGATTTCGTTGGTTACCGGAATCACCTCCTCGCCCTTTTTCAGATACAGATCGGCGCGGCTGGGATCGCTGGAACCGTCATCGGCGTAGAGGGTATTAAAGTCATTGCCGACCACTAACGCCTGACCGTTACCAATAAACACGTTGAGACGGTTATCACCCTGATCCACTACGTTGACATCCACCAGCTCTGACAACTGCAGAATCAGACGATCGCGCTGGTCCATCAGGGCGTTGGGTTCATCCCCCTGCGCATAACCCACGGCAAACTGGATGTCCTGGTTGAGGCTGGCAATCGACTCGGCAATTGCGGTGACCTGCTGGGCCATAACGGCCATCTGGCCGTTTAATACCTGATTCTGCTGTTGCAGCTGGTCGCTGATCACATCAAAACGGTCGGTCAGAGCGGACGCCTGGCTGATCAGCACCTCACGCCCGGCCAGTGATGACGGATCATCGACCACGGTTTGCATGGCATCAAAATAGGATTCCAGCCCAGGCTGGATACCGGTCGCGGAATCCGCCAGCAAACTGTCGATCTGCTGGGCGTACGAGGCCAGTGTGTCCTGCTCATTGAACTCTGAGGTATCCGAGCGCAGCTGGCCAGTCAGGAACTCGTCATAAATACGCCGGACCGAATCCACCGTTACCCCGGAACCAACCCAGACCCCACCCCGATACTGGCTGTTGTTTTCGGTAAAACTGACGGTCTGGCGGCTGTAGCCTTCCGTCCCCGCATTGGTGATGTTGTTACCGGTTATCGACAGCGCAGTCTGTTGGGCTTTGAGACCGGAAATAGCAATATTGAGAATATCCGGCATCCTGATTATTCCTTATCAGCAGAGTTAAAAGGGTTGGCAGGTGTGGTGGTCGTTTTGACGCTGACGGCATCGAGATCTGGCAATGCCTGATTGAGCAAATCGCCGCGGGCGATCTGACGAATCTTCTCGCCGTAATGCGGGTCGGTGGCGTAACCGGCTTTCTGCAGGGCGTAACCATACTGGTCGGCACCCATGCCCTGGCCGATGGCATCCTGATAACGGCTGTTCTGCAAGAAACTCACATAGTCACGCAGACCATCTTCCAGCGAATCGTAGGAGCGAAATGCGGCTTTCTCTTTCAGGGTGACGCCATTACGAACTTCGTGAGTGGTGACCGTTACCGAGTCTCCATCCCAGCTGGAACCGGCCTTGATACCAAAGAAGTTGAAACTGTTATTACCCTTGGCGTCCTGAATCATGTGTTTGCCCCAGCCGGTTTCGAGCGCGGCCTGAGCCACAATCGCACGGGGGTCAACGCCCAGCTCTTCGCCGACGGCGGCCGCGTGAGGATAAAGGGCGGCAACAAATTCTTCCGGGGAGGCAAACTGTTGCCCCTTGCCACCAGCACTGGTTGCCGCTGGCTGGGTGCCCTGCACGCGCAAGTTGGCGCTGCTCAGGCGCTGTGGTGTATTCACCGCATTACCTGGGGTTGTACTGGAAACCACAAAGGTGGAAATACCGGTCAGGGTAACTTCTGCATTTTGGGCCAGCGCGCTGCGATTACGCACAGAAGTGCTGGTATCACCGGCGCCCTGCTGACGCGCCAATACTTCGTCGACTTCCGCCATGGCACGCCGCAGTGGCGGGCTCGCTACCCGCCGCGACCACAACTTGCTCTGGTCCAGACGCGCCTGGGTTGGATCAGCATCAAGGGCAGCAATGGTTTTGGAGGTTTTGTCACCGCTTTCGCCTTGGCCGTACTGGCCCAGCAGCTGACGGTGAATCACATCAGCCAGACCAATACCACGACCGCCGCCCTGCCCGGACAACTTCAGCGCCATCTGGTTATCGAGCATGCCTTCGTAAAACGATGCTTCCGGTGAATCAAACAGGGAGTCTTCGGAAAACACCTCGTTAGCCTGACGCATGGAGGTCAGCATCATGTTCACAAACATCGACTCAAACTGCTTGGATACCTGCATCAAGGCGGCTGACTGGTCGGCTTTGCCGATCTGACGGATCGACTGCAGGCTGTTGAGATCGGTGTACACGGCACCAGCATCACCCGCATTACCAGCGCGCACGTTGGCACTGGCGGGCAGTGTCTGACGACTCTCTGACGATGTGTTGGCGGGATTCAGCAGCATGATGGTTCCGGAAAATTGACACTATTCCGGTATTCAGCAAAAGGCTTGCCAGCTATAGGAGGTTAACAGGCGGTTTTTTGATCAAAACGGGGATTGGCGATTAACGAACGCTCACCAGATCGAGCAGGAGGCTAACGACTCGATGACGTTCAAGGAAATGGTGGCCAGACGGGGGAGACAACCGTCTGGCCACCACCGGTGGAACGCGGGATCAAGGGTTAACCGGAAGCGGTTAACCGTTACAGAGACAAGCAATCAGGGTCAGTGGCGACTCATACTCTGATAATGGCGGGTCTGTTTATGGCCGCGCTGGTGACTGGCGAGCGTCGACTGTTCGTCCCGGATTTGTTCGAGCAGAGCCTTTTCAACCTCCAGCAGATTTTCCAGAAAGTCCTGCTGCTGACGGGTCAGGTCGATACTGCTTTTCACCGACGCAAACCAGGCGCGCAAGATACCGTCACGGTACACAATCCGTTCGTTCACGCCGTCGCGTACCCCCTGCCGTAGCAACGACTGGATTTCGCTGCTGAGCAGACGGATTTCTTCAAAAAGACCATTGTTGTAATCGTTACTGCTGGCTGTATTCATATAACAATCAACTCCGCACGCAAGGCACCTGCCTGCTTCATGGCTTCCAGAATGGCCATCAGATCACCGGGCGCCGTGCCGATCTCGTTAACGGCCTTGATCACTTCTTCCAGCGTCACAGTGCCACCGAACTTGAACATCCGGTTGTCGCCGCCGTTGCTGATATTGATGCTGGTTTGTGGCACCACTACGGTTGAGCCGTTGGCCAACGCGTTCGGTTGCGACACCGCCAGATTTTCGTTAATGGTGACGGTCATGCTGCCGTGGGTCACTGCCACCGGATCAACCCGCACATGCTGGCCCATCACAATGGTGCCGGTACGGGAGTTGATCACGACCTTGGCACGATCATCACCGGTTTCAATTTCCAGGTTCTCGATCATCGCCAGATAGCTCACCCGCTGACTGGTATCACGCGGAGCACTGACTCGCACCGAGGTAGCATCCAGTGCTTCAGCGGTCCCCGGCCCCATCATGCTGTTGATCTTGTCGACCAGCGCATTGGCGGTGGTGAAGTCCGGCTGATCGAGGTTAAAAATCAGGCTGTCACCACTGGCAAACGACGTTGGTACCGTCTGCTCTACCGTCGCGCCATTGGGGATGCGCCCCACGCTCGGAATATTGATGGTCACCCTGGAGCCATCATTCCCCTCAACCCCCAACCCACCAACCACCAGGTTGCCCTGTGCCACCGCGTAGATGTTGCCGTCTGCTCCTTTCAGGGCGGTAAACAGCAATTGGCCACCGCGCAGGCTTTTGGCGTTGCCCAGCGAAGACACGGTAACATCCACCCGCTGGCCCGGTTTGGCAAACGGCGGCAAATCGGTGGTAACCGATACCGCTGCCACGTTTTTCAATTTCGGGTCAGTACCGGCGGGCACCGTAATCCCGAATTCCGCCATCATGTTGCGGAAGGTCTGGGTGGTGAACGGCGCCTTGTCACCGGTGCCATCGAGCCCCACGACCAGGCCATAACCAATCAGCTGGTTGGAGCGCACACCGGCAATACTGGTGATGTCCTTGATACGTTCGGCCTGTGCCAGGCTGACACTGAGCAACAGGCACAAGGCCGTGAGGATTCGACTGGGCATAATTCTGGTCTCCGTCGGTTGTAAGAGCTCTGCACCGCATCGACATCCAATGTTCTGGCGTCAACAATCCGTCGTTCAAAGCCCCAGAGAGCCGGAAAAACAGGTTTTCAGGGGATTTACTCCCGCTTTACGCTGTTTTTTCACGGCTTTAACACAACTATTGCGAGAGCTGTGCCAGCCTCGCCGGACTATTGGAAACCCATCAAGAGTGTCATGACGCTCGGAACCTCAAGACAACCTGACTGTCGGACGAAACTGGCGCAAAAGCACTCCACTCATGCCGGTTCTGCTGCTATCCTGCCGCCCCGAAACACCCCCATGTGACCCGTGCCGCAAAGGAGCCTGGTCTTGAACATTCTTATTCATCTGCGACTGCTGCTGTTGTCGATTGCAGTCTCCGGATTCTTGCTGGCCTGTACCGCGGAATCTCCGGAGTCATCTGCCGACACCACAGAAAATGTCGAAGAAACCGCTGCTGGCGAGGCATCTGCCCCGGCACCGGTTGCGCCTGCTGAGCAGGACGTGGCGAAGTTGTCATCCGATTCATCTGGAACCGCCACTGCACCATCTACTACTGCACCATCCACTATTACACAGTCCACCACTGCATCCGCTGTGACGGCTGCATCAACAGACGCCGTGACAGACACCGTGCCAGCCGCTGAAACGCCAACAGCGGATGTAACGGCAGCTGGTACTGCGGATACCAGTGCCGATACCACAATAGCGTCGAGCAATACCCCGGTTGATACCAGTACCCCGACCAGTGCAGAAGCAGCCGCCACAGCGGCCAGCCTCGAACAGGTTGCCCTCAGCGAAACCCCCGAAGTGCGGGCCCTCGCTGATGCCGACCGCCAGGCCAGCAGCACCCCACAGGTGCCTGAACAAGCCAATAGCAGCAGCGATGATCGCGATACCGCCCAGTTCGATGGCCTGCGAGTCTTCAAAAGCCCGACCTGCGGTTGCTGCGGTGACTGGGTTCAGCACCTGGAACAGAAGGGGCTTCACACCCGCACCCAGAACATGGCGGATATGGATTCTCTGAAAGACCAGCTGGGCATCAACCCTACCCTGCGCTCCTGCCACACAGCCCTCTCGCCACAGGGTTACGTGTTTGAAGGCCACGTACCGGCCCGTTACGTTGAACAGTTCCTCGCTGCACCACCTGCCGGTGCCATGGGCCTGAGCGTTCCGGGTATGCCGGTTGGCAGCCCTGGCATGGAGATGGGGAATGACTTCACGCCGTATCAGGTCATCCAGATGAACCTCGACGGCAGCCACCAGCTGTATGCAGAAGTCAAAAGCCCAGCGGACCAGTAGCCGAATCAGCCCGCGTTAACAGCGGAACTGGCCCGTCTGGTCCAGCAAACGGCTGGAGTGCTGCACCACATTGCCGGAGAACTGGCGGATATTACGTAATCCGCCAGTGCCGTCGGCTACCTTGCCAACCACGCGGCCAAGGCCGCTGACGTTGTCCCGGGTTGTGCGAGCAATGGCATCCACACTGGCGGCTTGCTGACGATTACGTTCACTCACCTGCGAGAACAGTGAGGCGATTTGCTGCATCTCGTGAATGGCCTCATCACCCAATTTGCGACTGCTGTTCACCTGATTGCGGCCCTGCGACATGGTTTCCAGCAGCTGCTTGAGCTGCGCCTGCATGTCCTGAATGATGTGATTGATGTTGCCGGTCGCATTGACGGTTTTTTCCGCCAGCGCCCGTACCTCGTCAGCCACCACTGAGAAACCACGACCAGCCTCACCCGCACGGGCAGACTCAATAGCAGCGTTAAGCGCCAGCAGGTTGGTCTGTTCAGCCAGGCCACCAATCATGGCAGTCACACCGTCCACCCGGCTGGAGGACGCATTGAGGTTATCGAGTTGCTGCTGTAACTCATCGAACATGGTGGACAGGTGTTCGAGAGAGCCCAACGCAGTATTGATTACCCGACCGCCCTTGTCGGTGGCACTCTGGGCCTGGGTCGACAAGCGGTTGGTTTCGTCCAGCGCGTGTGCCATACCGTCGACGGTGTCACTCACCTGCTGGATGGCATCGGCAACCTGACGAGTTTCCTGTTCGGTTTCTTCACTGCTGCGCGTCTGGCGATTAAGAACCTGATCAAGCTCGGCGGAATGTTGCTGCAAGGTCTGACTACTGCGTTTTACTTCACCAAGAACACCACCCAGACGCTGGGTCAGTTCGTTAACGGCGCGCCCAAGGCGATCAAAGTCATCGTTCCGCTCAGCACTTTCCGGCATACGCTGGGTCAGGTCACCGGCAGCAATCAGCTCCAGAATTTTCAGCGTGCGGCCAAGAGTTCGGGTCGCCTTACGCCAGATCAGCAGCAGCAGCAGCCCACTGACCAGCGCCACTACAATCCCGGTTGAAAGAATCGTGATACGGGTACGATCGACCATGGCATCGGCAGCCACATGGGCCGCATCAAGCTCCCGATTCAGAATGCTTTCCTGCTGATCGATCATGTCGTGAATAGCCGCCAAGGCAGCCAAGGCCTGATCATGAGCTCCCGCATATTCCATAATGGCATCCTGCAACTTCTCCATCGCGCTTTCGTTATCGGTGAGGATTTCGTCAAACTCGTCGTTAACCCCCAGATAGTTCACCAGAGTTCGCAAAGCCTCCTGCTTTTCGTTTACCCGATTGACCGATTCGACCGTGCGTTCGACCAGCATTTCGTCAATAGCAACCACCAGCTCATCAAACTGCGGCCGCATATGACTGAAGATACTGCTTTTGATCACGGCCATGGTTTCTGCCAGATCTGCTCTGAACCCTGTTTTGTCATCAATACCAATCGTTTCGCGCCAGGTGCGGGCTTTTAAGACCTGATCAGTCCAGGTATTAAAAGAATCTGTGATGTTGGACGCCAGATGCACACCATCCAGCTTGAGATGGTCGAGATATTTCAGCCCTTCCTGACGCACCCGATCAATATCGGCAGTGGACGCCGTGTCCATCGGCACCGCCACAATACCGGAGTGCAGATTGGACAGCTCCAGCAGTTCATGGTTGATTTTCGCCACCTGCTCGGAGGCATCGGCCTGGCCCCGGAATGCCGTCAGGGCTGTCCCCACCAGCATGGTGAAGCCGAGGGTGGTAATCACAACCAGCAATAACAGGCTCTGGCGGAAACCGGTGAGTTTGGACAGCATACAAACACTCCTGCACAAGCCTGAGGATCAGGCTGGAATCTCATCTCCCTTTAACCATAGCAGTCATTTTCCCGGCCGACGGACGAATGCCGGTATGGCGCACGATGTTCGGGAATGACAGCCAGTAATTGCGCTTTCGATTTCTTCTCTCTGCGATAGCCTCAGCATCGGTCGCCGAACTGGCCCAGCGCAGCTGGCTGCTCAATGCCCATCTGGCCGGGGTCGATGTGCCGTTGTCAGTGAATTTCGGAGAAACGAGCCCAGTCGGGCTAAGCAAGGGGAGGCCCGCCCGGCCGGGGGACAAGGTCCCCCAAGAGGGCATACGGATGTGCCAATTAACAAGCCGTGCAGACGGTGCAGCCATCCGGCCGCTTGTATATCGAAAGGATCTGTATAACAGTCGTTACCGGTTTTACATCGGCCACCATGGCGATGAGAAAATCCGGTCCAGCCAGCCCTGTTTGGTGTTGTTATTGAGATTGCCACGACCACCAAAGGAGATACGGGCGTCGGCTACCTTGCTACTGGAAACCGTGTTATCCGGGGTGATGTCCTGCGGCCGGATCAGGCCAACAATACGGATATATTCATCACCTTCACTGAGAGTCAGCCATTTCTCACCGCGGATTTTCAACACCCCGTTAGGGAGTACTTCCGCTACCGACACACTGATCTGACCGCTCAGGCTGTTGGAACGGTCTGCCTCGCCTTTGCCGTTAAAGGTGCGGTCGGCACTGGTTTCAACGCCCAGGTTCAGGTTCTTGAATCCGGGGGTGGAGCCGAGAATCGAACCCGCGCTCATGCTGTTGCTGGACGACTTGTCAGACTTGGTCTGTGCCGATTTACTCGACTGGTACTGCTCATCAAAAATCACGGTAATCAGATCCCCTACCCGCCGGGCTTGCTGATCGGTATACAGGCCCGAGGTATAACGGGCCTGATACAACGAACCGGTCGCGGTTGGTGGCGGTTGCAGGGAACTGGCCGACACCGGCGCAAATGCCGGGTCATCGGGAAACACATCCTTCTCCATGGGAACGGCGGTTGAACACCCGCCCAGTACCAGTCCGCTGGTAATCAGTAGCGCCATCCAGCGACCTGTAACCCGCATTCGGGTTTCCTGTTCAGCATGAGTCCGGGAGTGTTTCATGGTCTCACCTCATCAAACGTTCTGGGTCAGGAACTGCAGCATCTGATCCGCTGCCGATACGACCTTGGAGTTCATTTCATAGGAGCGCTGGACGGTAATCATTTTCACCAGCTCCTCCACCACTTCAACGTTGGAGTTTTCCAGTGCCCCTTGTTGCAAGGCACCAAACCCCGCTTCCGATGGCACCCCAGCCTGCGGTGCACCACTGGCGGCGGTTTCCTGGAACAGGTTGCCACCTAGCGCCTGCAAACCGGCCGGGTTAATAAAATCGACGGTTTCAATCTGGCCCAGATCGATCGGGGTCGGATCACCGGTAATGGTGGCCTGGACAATGCCGTCGGTACTGATGGTCAGGTTACTGGTTTGCTCTGGCACCGTGATCTGCGGCTCAAGGGGATACCCGTTAACGTTCACCACCACCCCTTCATCGTTGAGGTGGAAGGTGCCATCGCGGGTATAGGAAATGGTGCCGTCCGGCATCGCAATCTGGAAAAAGCCGCGACCGTTAATGGCCACATCCAGCGGCTGGTCGGTCAGCTGCAGAGAGCCGGTAGTGAAAACCTTTTGAGTACCAGCGGTGCGCACACCACTGCCCAGTTGCAAACCGGAGGGCAAACGACTGTCGGCCGAGGAGTTGGCACCCGGCTGGCGTTCAATCTGGTACAACAGGTCTTCAAACACCGGGCGGTCTTTTTTGAAGCCGGTGGTTGAGACGTTGGCGAGGTTGTTGGATACCGTGGTCAGCGCCAGGTCCTGGGCTTCCAGACCGGTCTTGCTGACCCAGAGTGCTCTTAACATGATGGCGTCTCCTCAGGAATTATTGGTTGCCCAGAATCTGGGTGGTGGCGGCGGTGTTTTCATCCACCCGTTTCATCAGCTTCACCTGCATCTCGTACTGACGATTGAGCGCAATCAGGCTGGTTAACTCACTGACAGCATTAACGTTGCTGCCTTCAACAAAACCGTTGACCAGCGTGACCGTCGGGTCGGCCTGCGCCGGTGGTGTATTGGGATCACGAAAACGGAACAGGCCGTCTTCGCCTTTTTCGAGCTGTTTGGCATCGGGATTGACCAGCTTCAGCTGGACCGGCTCGGCGACCCCCACCGGAGTTTCACCGGCCGGCTGAATGGTGATGATGCCAGCCTTGCTGATCTCGATTTTGGTGAATTCCGGCAAGGTCACCGGGCCACCATCACCGATCAGTTGCAGCCCGTTGCCATTAATCAAACGTCCGGCCGGATCGACACTGAGATCACCGGCACGGGTGTAGGCCTCCTGACCATCTGGCCCCATCACCGCAAACCAGCCCGCTCCTTCCAGCGCCACATCCATATCTCGCCCGGTTTCCTGCAGTGGTCCTTCACGGAAATCGCTGGCAGGGCGTTCGGTCATGGCATAGGCACGTGACGGAAAGTAGTCACCAAATACGCCCATGGCCCGGCTTTCGGTGTAATCCGACCGGAACCCGGTGGTGCTGGCGTTGGCCAGGTTGTTGGCGTGCGCCGCCTGGCCCAGCGTGTTCTGCTTGGCCCCGGACATGGCGATATATAGTGCTCGATCCATTGTTGCTGCTCCCGACGTCGGAAAAACGCCGTTCAAACTCTGATGCCATGGATTCAGCAAGCACTGTGCCAGTGATATTTTCCGCTTTTAAAACATATAGATAGGAATTGAAGAACGAACGCCACAGCCCCTAAGGTCAGAAAACCGGCAGCATGTTGCCGCTGCCAATCCGCCTATTCGGGCTCATGAACTCCACAGACCGGGATTGATCCGCGACAGCGCCAACAGCTTGTCATGATGAGAAGATACTGTGTGTCACTGACCCTGACGAAATGTTGGAAAGTCATATTCGAGCCAGTTCGCCCGCAGAGCACACCAATTCGACAGAGCGGCCGATTGCGGGCGAAACCCGCCACCAACGCCTCTATATTGAAGACGCCTGATCTGCGAGACTGACTATCCAGCACTGCCGCGTTCCACCTCATCGAAAAGGACTTGTTGCCATGAATCAGGATGATATCCGCCAGCATCTGACCAAAGCCTTTTCCCTTGCCCCCATGACCATTGCGGTTCTGATGGGCGTTGATGAGGATCAGGTGCACCCCCGTCTGGGCGATGTTTTTGCCGATGTGCTGTCACGGCAGCGTTACCAGCGCAGTTTCACCCAGGGCTTCAAGTTTGGTGGAGTCAACCAGACCGATATGGTCAAGCTGGTGGAAGGTGGCATGGATGAAATCGATGCCCATCTGGAACTGGCGACGGTAGCCATCAACAAGGTGGTGGAAACCACCGAACAGGCGCTGTTTATCAAGGTGCGTTTTTTTGAGTTCGCCGAGGAAATGGCGTTGGGGCTGGAAAATCTGGGTCCCGGTCAGGAAGCCTCGTTAAGCATCAACAGCCGCGGCAAACTGGCGTATCTGAATGAAAAGCTGGGCCTGCAGGCCGATTTGCAAAGGATGCGCGGTTAACGGATCAGGGCGCTATCCCCTGATCCCCAATCCAGTCCATCGGAATCAACAGCGTCTGCTCAGCTCAGGCGCCCGTGGTGATCTTGTCGAGCCAGTTACGCGCTCGTAATGCCGACTTGATGGCACTGTCGAGACCCGCCATACGATACGACTCGTCATTCACACTCAGCACCAGATCCCCTTCATAACCGTTTTGCTGGCACTGACGCACCAGTTCGGCGAGATCACCGGAAAGGTTACCGGCACCGGGGAAAAAACGCTGGTGATGATCCACTTCGATCTTGTCTTCCAGTACGTGCAGAGCACTCATCTTGAAGTCTGACAGACGCACCAGAAATACTTTTTCCGCTGGCACCTGCTGGAACACGGTGGTGATGTCAAGATCGGTCAGGTTCTGGAAGCTGTCGACCACCAGACCGAGGTTACGGTTGCCTGCCTGTTCGATCAGACGCCAGGCGCTGGCAAAATCATAGGCATGATCAGACCAGGGCAACGGACGGTAGCCCACACGAATACCCCGTTTCATGGCCAGCGTGGCCAGAGCCCGCAGCTGGTCCACCAGTTCGGACACATGAGTGGTCTTGTTGCTGGCTGACGGGTTCACAATGATGAGTTTGCCGCCCATATCGGCCAGCATCGACAGGCTGGTTTTGGCCAGCTCCATCCGGTAGGTCATCACATGGCCAACGTGGCCTGTGAAATCGCGCAGTTCTTTCAGGGCCGCAACCCGCAGGCCACTGGAACGGATGTGGGAAACACTTTCGGCAATCGAAAAGCTGGAGCGCGCCATATCGGTGGCATCCACTTCCACAGCATCAAAACCGGCGTCACGAATAGCCTGCAAACGCTGGTCGAGTGTGCCGGGTAAACCACCCAGGCCCAGAACGACAGAATTACTCATGCATTTTTCTCCCACAGCCACTCCAGAACGGCTGGTTGCTGCAGGTTTGGCAACAGGCGTTTCTGGCCGTTGCCGCCGGTGACCTCTTCCACTTCCACACCCGTTGGCAGGCTGCGACCACGCAGGGTAATGGCGGAAATGTATTCGTCACCGATGTTGTCATCATCGACCAGCGGCTGGTCGGCAATATGGATGGTCAGGCCACTGGAGTCGCAGACAACGGAGCGACCGTCAGCGGCCTCGCTAAACCCGAACAGCTGAATAAAGAAATCGAGCCATTCGCGGCTACGGCCTTCGACCAGCGTCAGGGTTACGGCAGATACCGAGCCAAAATGCTGGGCTGGCACGGCCGCCGGGCGAATCGGTTCAAAGTCGATATCGTAAATGGACGGACGATTCTCGACACGGTCGATCAGCAGCAGCTGGGTACCACCCACACCTTCCACACCCGGAATGTTCAACTCCATCACCCCGGCGGTGGTTTCCACCGGCCAGGCGCCTTTTTGCAGCAGGGTCTGGTAGGCCTTCTGGGCGTCTTCAACCCGCAGCGCCAGCGCACAGACACTGACGCCACGTTCCAGCGCCAGTTCATGGGGCATCCCCGTGGCGGATTCATTCACGATCAGATTGATCTCGCCCTGACGGTACAGTACCACCGGCTTGTGGCGATGCCGGGCGATGGCCGAAAAGCCCATCTGCACCAGGAAACGTTCCAGCTCCGGGCCGTCCTGAGCGGTCAGCTCGATAAACTCCAGGCCAAGAGCGCGAACACCGGGAGCCTGAATATCCTGAATCATGTTGAACCTCACGGGTCATGGATGCGGCTATTTTATATATCAATATCGATATGATAGACCGCATATATTGGATACATATTAAATTCATCCGGGCGGTTTGCTGAATTTACTCCCCGTCCGTTAATACAAGTGTACTTCAGGGAAAATATATAGCTCAAACCGGTGAATGCCTAATCTTGCGAATCCTGATGCGATTCTGTTGCCAGTGTTTGCACAATCCGGCCCGCAAAGCCCATTAATGCTCTGATGCTGATCAGTTGAGGACTTCTCCAGCCTGCTCATCGATTTCCGAATTTGCCCAGCGTAGCTGGCTGCCCAATGCCCATCTGGGCGAGCCGGGATTCACCGCAACGGCCGACCCGGCCGGGGCATGGATGCCCCGCAAGGCCCGTTGGCACAGGGATGTGCCATCGGGCCGGGGTCGAATAGCCGTTGTCGGTGAAAACCGGAGACACGAGCCCAGCCGGGCAAAAGCAGGGGGAGGCCCGCCCGGCCGGGGGACAAGGTCCCCCAAGAGGGCATACGACGGTGCCAATTAACAAACCGAGCAGATCGTGACCATCCAATGCAGTAACGAAGCGTAAGAATGCCAACGGGGGCTTGGCTGATCGACATTACAGACGAACAACCATTTCGGAAAAACCGTTTTCCCGTTACTGAAAATCAGAATTAACAATTCCTGCCGGAATCCTGGCCATCACAGACTGAATCACAAACAGAACTGAGCCAGCCCAGTGCCAGCGATTGAAAAAAGGAGAGATCGGAAGACCCGCTCCGTCCATAGGGACCCTAGTACGGAGTCTCTCCTGAAGATGTGACAGGACGAGTGACCAGCTCTGGCACAGCTGGCCGGTGTTCACCACACAACGCCGAGGAGCACTGTCATTGTTGTGAGGAACACCGTAGCAACCCATCCAGCAACCCAAACCAAGGTTCCTGGACGAGCGATAGGTGACGGCCCTCCCTGGCCATCATTGCATTCCCCGGTGCCAGAACCGGGGTATCCGGCCCGACCGCAGGTCAGAACGGCAAACACTTATTGCACCTGACGAATCAGGGTTTTCATGGCCTCAATGGCGGCACGCGCCCGTTCCAGTGCCGGTGTGGTACTGGCACGTTGCAGGTGTGGAATTTCCAGGCTGATCACCGCATCCGGCGCAATCACACCCAGAATGCCCTTGAGATCCAGTTGTCCTTCCCCCGGATACAGGCGTTCTTCACGGGCGATACGAATCAGGCCTTCGTTGGACGGATCGTAATCCGCCAGCGCGTCGTTCATCTGTACGTAATGCAGCAGCGCCGGATTAACCTCGGCCAGTTGCGCCAGCGTGCTGTGCGAACGGTCGAAATGCAGGGTATCCACCAGCAAACCGGCATTGGCGCGGTTGGCGGCCTTGATCACCCGCATGGCATGGGTCAGATTGGGCACCTGGGTCCATGGCATGAATTCAAGATCACAGGTCAGCCCGTAACGAGCCGCCAGATCACAGAAGCGGCCATAGTTGAGGGTGAAACGTGCTTCATCCGGATCGTCACCGGCCACCAGAATGTGTTTGGCCCCCAGCATCTGCCCGCGAGCCAGAAATGGTTCGGTAGCAGCCAGATCGAAGTGTTCACCAATCCGGATGATCTCGATGTCAGCAACCGCAACACCGGTTTCTTTCATGGCAGCCAGGGTTTCGGCCAGCAAACCGTCATCAGTCATGATGCGGTATGGGCCATCCTTGGCCGCAGGCAGAAGTCGCAGCCCCACCAGGTCGTAACCACACTCGGCAGCAATACGCACTGCCTCTGGAGGTTCAACCTCGTAAACGGTCAGAAACGCGAGCGAAAAACGATAGGCCATGAGTCGTCACCGGCTTATTTCAGTGGAGAAAACGGCAGTGGCATGGCCAGTGTCGAGGTCATCTTGTCGGTCAGCCAGGCTGGGCCGCCTTTTGGTGGCCAGGCGCCATCAGCAACCGATTTGCCACGTACTTCAGCACGCTCGTTGGCGCTCTTGTATGGCCAGATCTGGGTGAAACGTGGGCCACCGTCGATGCTGTACATGGCAATGGTCAGCTTGGAATATTCGGTACGACGTGGCACCGCTTCACGCCATTTTTCGATGGTCGGTGCCAGACCGTTCAGTTTGGTGTGGTAGGTACGGATTTCGTACACCGGGCCAAATTCACCGGTTTCCACTTCTGGCAGGAAATCCAGCGCCTGATAGCTGTCCATTTCCAGACCCAGCAGCACGTCCATACAACCGAACGGGTTTTCCGACATACGCACACGGTTACGTTCGGTCAGCAGGTCTTCGTAGCTGTCGAAGCTGCGCAGCAAATACACGTTGTTCAGTTCACCGATATCGGAGTACCAGGCGCCCAGCAGGGTGCCTTTGGCTTCCGGTGCGGCCAGAAATGCCTGAATGCCGGGAGCAGCCTTGCCAGCACCAAACAGTTCGGTGTGCAGAGTAGCCAGTTCGTAGTACTTCATTGTGTGATCTCCTGAGTGTGAACCTGGGTAGCCGCCGCGGCGGCAAATGAGGTAGCTGGCACATCGGCCAGATGGTGACCAATGACATAACCAAAGGTCATGGCCGGGCCAAGGGTGATGCCACCACTTGGGTAATAACCGTTAAAGATGCTCGACATGTCATTGCCGGCGGCATACAGGCCAGTGATCGGGCGTTGCTGGTCATCCAGTGCACGCCCTAATTCATCGGTGCGAATTCCGGCAAAGGTGCCAAGGCTGCCCGCCACAATTTTTACTGCGTGGAATGGGCCCTTGCGCAGCGCCGCCAGCGACGGATTTGGGCCGTGATCAGGATTGCCCTGCACGCGGTTGTAGGCCGAGTCGCCACGACCAAAATCGGTGTCCTTGCCCTGATCGGCCTGAGCGTTAAAACGCCCGACGGTTTCTTTCAGATTGGCAGCGTCGATCCCGCACTGGGCGGCCAGCGCCTGCAGGCTGTCGCCAGACTTCAGATAACCAACGCGATGGTAATGGGTCAGCGGGAACGGGAATGGGCGAGACCAGCCAAGGCCCCAACGACGTTGGGCGCTGTGGTCAGCAATCAGCCAGCAATGCGGTTCCTGTCCGGCCGGAGTCGCTTCAAACAACGACTGCATAAAATCGTGATAGGACTCAGCCTCGTTGGTAAAACGACGGCCATTTGGCAGCACCGCAATAATGCCGGGCTTGGCCCGCTCAACCAGATGCGGGAAATGGATGTAATCACCACGGCCGTCCGGCACCAGCGATACCGGTGACCAGGCCCCCGGCTGGAACAGGTCGGTTGGCACCTGCGCTCCGGCCGTTTCGGCCATCCGCATACCGTCACCGGTGTTGGTTTTTGGCGCTGCCGAATAATGGAGGGTGCCTCGACCAGTACCAAACTGCTGGGCCTGACGGGCCTTGTCATGCGGGAAACCGCCAGTTGCCATCACCACCCCACGGCTGGCATGGAGCGTACGGGTAGCGCCATCCACACTGGCTTCCACACCGATCACCTGACCATTGGCGGCGGTTAACAGACGCAGCACATTGGCATCCGTCTTGATGGTGACACCCTTGTCGAGGGCACTTTTGAGCAGACCCGCGACCAGCGCGTTGCCGTTCACCAGCTGCATACCACGACCATAACGGGCGAGGTCCAGCAGGTGTTTGCCGATCCGTTTGCCTGCATAAATAAAGGAAGACAACGAACGGGTGGCGTTGAAGAAATGTTTGATGTCCTGACCGGAGGCAATGCCCATTCCGAACAGCGAAATCACACTCAGAGGTGGACGCAGCTTGTGAATCCAGGGACCGAGCTGGCGACCATCAAAGGGAGCAGAACAGAGCGAGCGGCCACCGTCACGGGCACCGTCAATGGCATGGAAGTCAGGCACCTTGTTGCCGTCGATAAACCGCACAGCGGTGTGCTGACGGAAGAAATCGACCATTTCCGGGCCTTTTTCCAGAAACAGGTTGATACGCGGATCATCCAACGGCTTGCCGAACAGCGAAGCCAGATACCGTTTGGGCTGGTCGATGTCTTCGGTGATACCGGCCGCCACCGCCAGCGGATTACGCGGCACCCACATCCAGCCACCCGACCAGGCACTGGTTCCCCCCAGTACCGGCGCTTTTTCCAGTACCAGTACCCGCAAGCCCAGATGGGCAGAGGTGACTGCGGTAGCAAGGCCACCGGCACCCGAGCCGACCACAATCAGGTCGTAGGTATCATCACACCAGCCCTGGCTGGTGCTGTCGTGAGGGAGTCGCGGTTGAATGGATGTCATGCAAGCTTCCTGGCCGGCTTCAGCGACCGACACTCTGTTGTTGTTAATGGTTCGCGCGGTGCGATTCAGGCAACAGAGGTCGGGGCCGACTGACCGGAAGCCGTTGCTCAGACGGCGGTTCTGGTCAGCGAACGGGTTCCCTCACCCTGTCGCGAAAAAAACAGTGATGCCCGGCTGGCTTCACTCAACTCGCGCGCCGCGTCGTTGAGGGCATCACGAAAACCGTCCATAACGGTTTCGGTCATTCGTACCGATGGCCCGGCGATACTCACCGTACCAATCGGCTCACCAGTGTCCGGATGGCGAACCACCTGGGCCATGGCCGCCATACCCGCCAGATAACTGTTGGCATTGCGGCTGTATCCGCGTTCGCGTACGGCCTTTAACACCTCCAGCAGTTCAGCAATGGTGCGTGGTGACTGCTCGCCCGGCTCTCCTGGACGAATCAGCCCTTGCTTCATCACGGCTTCAATGGCGGCTTCATCACTCATGGCAGCCAGCCAGGCCTGACCACCGGCCGACGACGCCAGGTGAATCACCTGCCCCTGCTCGGAACCGGGGTCGTAACGCAAACCGGAGGTTGCCCCCTGAGCTACGCCCACCCACACCAGCTGTCCGGCATCCATCAACGACATCCGCACCAGCTCATGGCTGCGCTGGGCAAGGTTGTCGAGAATCGGCTGGCTGACATCAACGATGCCGCTCTGCCCCAGGTACGAAAGCCCCAGTGACGCCAGTTTGATGGTGAGTTTGTAGTCACCCATGTCGCGGGTCTGGCGCACGTAACCGATGCTTTCCAGCTCTTTCATCAGTCGATGCACCCCGCTTACCGGCATGTTGAGCGCGGTGGCGATTTCACTCACCGGCACTCCCAGCGGCCGCTGGATCATGTACTCCAGTACGGACAGGGCTTTCTGCAAGGCACTGCTCATGTTCGTTTCTCTCCCGTAGTCGCTCCGGTTGGCCGGAGTCACTTGTCGTTGCGATGAGTTCTGTATCTGCACGTCAGTGTACGAGAGGCATATTCAACATACCAAACCTTTCCAGCTTTTGAAACATTTTTAAAAGTTGAAATTGTTTAACAAAAATGGAATGATGCCCTCAACAACAACAAAACAGCCCCGTTGACACCGATGAAGATCAGCCGGGTTACAGGTGAAACATGACTACTTCCGCTCATGAATTTTTCGGACGCCTGACATCCGGCGCTGAATACGATGTGGCAGTACTGGGGGCTGGTGCCGCTGGTATGGCTGCGGCATTACATGCCGCGCTGGATGGTGCGCGTGTGCTGCTGGTGGAAAAAACCGAATACGTGGGTGGCACCAGTGCCCTGTCCGGTGGTACCACCTGGGTGCCGCTGACCCGTTATGAAAAAGACGCCAGCATTCACGCCACCCAGCCCGACAGTTATGAAAAGGTGTCCGGTTTTCTGGATCGCGCCGTCGGTGAACATGCTCCGGCTTATATGCGTGAAGCCTTTCTGAAAGCTGGCCCGGAAGCGATTCACAAGCTGGTGGATAACACCGAAGTACAGTTCCGTGTGTGTGCATTCCACCCGGACTATATGGCTGACCTCGAAGGCGCGGTGACCTGTGGTCGTGCGCTGGAGCCGCTGCCTTACATCACCCGCCATCTGGGCGATAACCTCAAGTTGCTGCGTCCACCAATCGAGGAGTTCACCGTCCTCGGCGGCATGATGATCAACCGCGAAGACATCGGGCACCTGCTGAAACGCTTCCAGACGTTTGAATCCGCGCTTTATACCGTGCGTCTGGGTATGCGTTATGTATGGGACCGAATCCGTTACGGCCAGACTGCCCGCAGTGTGATGGGCCACGCCCTGATCGCCCGTATGCTGGCATCTGCCTTGAAACTGGGAATCAACATCACCGTCAACACCGAAGCCACCGCCATTGTGCCGATGGGCAAAGGGGTTAACCGCCTGACACTGAGCCAGAACGGCCAGAGCAAGGACGTAGTCGTTAAAGGTGGTGTGATTCTGGCGGGGGGCGGTTTTGGCCGCGATCCGCAAAAGCGTGCCGCGTTTTATCCAAAGGGTATGCCTCCCTACAGCCCAACGGGCCCTGGTTGCACCGGCAGCGCCCATCGCCTGGCCGAAGCACTGGGTGCGTTTTATGGCAGCGCCGAAGACCAGCCGGCCTTCTGGGCCCCCTGCTCGACTCGCAAACGGGCCGATGGCACCACGGCAGTATTCCCGCACTTTGTGTTTGACCGTGCCAAGCCCGGCATCATGAGTGTGGATCAGGACGGCAACCGCTTTGTAAACGAAAGCCAGTCCTACCATGAATACGGCAAGGCCCAGCTCAACAGCGGCGGCAAGGCCAATCCGGCCTGGATCATTGCCGATGCCAAGGCCATCGCCAAATTTGGTCTGGGAATGGTGCGCCTCGGTGGCGACCCACTCGGCCCGTATCTGAAAGACGGATATCTGCTGGAAGGCAAAACCCTCGATGAACTGGCCCGCAAACTGGGGGTCAACGCCGATAACCTCAAGGCTGCGGTCGCCCAGATGAATGCCGCCGCCCATTCCGGTGTTGATGAGAAATTCCACCGTGGCAGCAACTTCTATCAGCGCGCCAACGGTGATCCGCAGCATACCGGTCCTAACCCGAACCTCGGCGAACTGGCCACCGCGCCGTTTTATGCCGTGCGTTTGTACCCGGCCGATATTGGTACGTCCAAAGGCCTGATGGCCGATGAAAACGCCCAGCTGATCCGCGCCGACCAGCAACCGATTGAGGGTCTGTACGCCTGTGGCAACGACCTCAACTCGATTATGGGCGGCAAGTATCCGGGCCCCGGTATCACCATCGGCCCTGGCATCGTGTTTGGTTATCTGGCGGCGCGTCATGCCTGTCAGCGTGCACGTGGCGAACTGGCTGCACCCGCCCCTCGGGTTGCCAATCTTTAATAACAAGACACGTCGGGGCTAACCCCGACAACCGCAATCCGTTTTTCAGAGCGACAAGGAACCACACAACATGACAACAATTATTACTGGTGAAACCCGTCTGTTCCCGATTCTCGGTGACCCGATTGCACAGGTGCGTTCACCCCGTTATCTGACTGAAATTCTGGCGCGTCGTGGCATCAATGCGATTGTTCCGCCTATGCATGTGGCACCACAGGATCTGGCTGCAACTGTCCAGACCTTGCGTGCAATCAAGAACGTGGGGGGACTGGTGATTACGATTCCCCACAAGATTCCAACACTGGCCCTGTGTGACGAAGTCAGTGAGCGGGCCCGCTTTGTGGGTTCAGTCAACATTGTTCGCAAGGAAGCCGATGGCCGTCTGATAGGTGATAACGTTGATGGTATCGGTTACCTCGACGGCATCCGCAAACAGGGCTTTGAGGTGGACGGCAAACGCGCCCTGTTGATTGGGGCCGGTGGTGCCGGTTCAGCCGTGGCGTATGAAATTCTCGAACGCGGTGCCACTTATCTGGGAATTTACGATATTGACCCTGAACGTCTGAGCGCACTGGTGACCCGTCTTGACCAGAAATTTCCGGGCCGTGTTGGTGTACAACGTAACTGTCCGGATGGTTATGACCTCATCGCCAACGTCACGCCCGTGGGTATGAAAGCCGGTGATCCGTACCCGGTGGATGTCGAAAAATTCCATGCAGGTCAATTTGTTGCAGATGCCATCACCAAACCGGAAGTATCCCCTATGGTGGAAGTAGCCCGTTCCGTAGGCTGTAATACTATGACGGGCGAAGGCATGTTCAACGCAGAAGCCGAGATACTGGTCGATTTTATGTGCCAATAACGGATATATCCGACTCAAAATGGAATTTGACCACAAGGGCTATCCAGACAAGGATAGCTCGGCCATGCCAAGGCCCGGCATTGTGAATGGGCCAAACAATAATAACCGGAGATAATCATGAAAAAGCGTCTTCTCAGCACTATCGCTGCACTGGCATTTGCCGCCGCTCCTGCGTTCGCTGCCGAATATCCAAGCAAGGACATCCAGGGCATCATCCAGTGGGGTGCGGGTGGTTCTACTGACGCCGTTATGCGCGCAGTGTCCCCACATGCAGAAAAAGTGCTGGGCACCGATATCGTTCTGACCAACAAGACCGGTGGTGTTGGTGCCATCGCCATGAAATACGTCAATGCCAAAAAAGGCGACGGTTACACCCTGCTGATGGGTGCTGAGAACCCACAGATGTACAAGGTTCTCGATCTGGCTAACATCGACTACAACGACATGATCCCGGTTTCCATCCTGGCTCGTGGTACTCCGATTTTTGTAGCCCGTAACGACGCTCCGTACAACAACATGCAGGAGATGATCGATTACGCCAAAGCCAACCCAGGCAAGGTGAAAGTCGGATCTACCGGCCCAGGTGGTCTGACCTCTATCGTGATGGCAATGGTGGACTCCCAGGTAAAACTGGATGTGACCTCTATTCCTTATGATGGTGACGGCCCAGCCCTGACTGCTCTGCAAGGTGGTGCAATCGACGTGATGCCATCCGTACTGGGTGCTTCTATCGAACACGTTAAAGCCGGTCGTATGAAAGTGATCGGTCTGATGGACGAAACCCCGCACCCGCTGCTGCCAGGTATCGACCCAATCACCAAAACCCTGCCGGGTCTGGAAAAACTGCTGCCTTGGGGCCCATTCTTCGGCGTGTTCGTAAAAGCGGATACCCCTGCTGACGTGGTTACCAAGCTGAGCACTGCGTTTAATGAATCTGCCCAACAGCCTGACTTCAAGGCTCTGATGGATTCCCGTGGCTTTACCCTGATGGGTATTTCTGGCAAAGAAGCTCAGGACTTCCTGACTGCCTACCGTTCCGTATCCTCCTGGATCGTGTACGACGCCGGTTTCGCCAAGAAATCTCCTGAAGAATTCGGCATCAAACGTCCGGAATAATTCGGGAACCGCCCATTCTGAGCAGAAGGGCGTAACGTGAAAGCCCTGCCTCTGGCAGGGCTTTCCATTTGTAGCACCGGTAACATGTAACACCCGTAAGACCCTACCCACAGACCATAACCAACAATAAAGGGAATCTGCATGTCTGAAGTCGTCCCTAAACAACCCGGAGAAACACTGTTCGGGTTTCTGATGCTGGCCCTGAGCCTATTCCTGTTCTGGCAGTCGTATGAAATTGCCGGTTTTTCTGCACTCAGTTCTCCAGGTGCATTTCCGATGGCAGTATCTGCCATCATGGTAATCAGCTCCTGTGTGGCCATTGTCCACGATTTCAAACGTCCTGCAGACTCCTTCGAATGGCAGCACTTTTTTGAGCGCATCCTGCCGCCTGTTGTCGGTGTGATGATTGGCATCATCTTTGTGTTTGCAGTGATGCTGGAAACCGTTGGTTTCCTGCTGACGGCGTTCGCCTTTCTGGTCGTCACCATCAAGATGCTGCACAAGGGCACCATGGCCTACACCACGCTGATTTCAGCACTGGGCCTGGTGGTGATTTACCTGGTGTTCCGCGTGATTTTCGTGGTGGTACTGCCGGAAGGCCTTATCCCGGAAAGTGACATCATGTCTGCTATCAAAGAAATGATCGGCTGAAGCCGCCAATAACAACAAGGGTAAACTCCAATGGATGCTCTCAGCTATTTTGCAATGTCCTGGCTGGATCCCAGCCTGCTGATTCTGACCGCTCTGGGTACCTTTCTGGGTATTTATGTGGGCGCGATTCCGGGCCTGTCGGTCACGATGGCGGTATCGATCCTGATTTCCTTCACCTTCTCATGGGACGTTAACGACGCTCTGTGCCTGATGGTGGGTATTTATATGGGTGGTGTGTACGGTGGTTCCCGTACGGCGATCCTGTTGAACATTCCTGGTGCACCATCGGCCATTGCCACGGCACTCGACGGTTATCCGCTGGCACAACGCGGTGAAGCCGGTGAAGCCATTGGCCTGTCGACCATCATGTCGGTGATTGGTGGTTTTATCGGCATTATCGTTCTGGCGGTTGCTGCTCCGAACGTCAGTGAATTTGCCCTGTCATTCCAGCCTCGTGACTACATGATGCTGGCGGTACTGGGCATCATGCTGGTCGGTTCGCTGGCCGGTGACAGCCTGGCCAAGGGTATTTTTGCCGGTGCCATGGGTATGCTGATTGGTACGGTAGGCCTCGATCCTCTGACCGCTGAAGAACGTTTCACCTTCGGTGTCACCGAACTGTGGAACGGTATCAACCCGGTTGCCGTGATGATTGGTATGTTCGGTATTTCCGAAGCCCTGAACCAGCTGCACCACCTCGACAAGATGGCGGTGAAACAGAAAATCGACCGTATTATTCCGCACTGGTCCAACATCAAGAAATACTTCGGTCTGTCTGTACAGTCTTCTACCCTTGGCGTCGTGATTGGTGCCCTGCCAGGTACCGGTGGCGACATCGCCGCCCTGATGGCCTACGACCACGCCAAACGTATTACCAAGAATCCGGAAGTACCGTTCGGTAAAGGTGCCAAGGAAGGTCTGGTTGCCCCTGAGTCTGCCAACAACGCTGCTGTGGGTGGTGCCTATATTCCAATGCTGACCCTGGGTATTCCGGGTGACGCCGTAACTGCGGTATTTATTGGCGCACTGTTTATTCACGGTCTGAATCCTGGCCCGCTGCTGCTGACTGAAAAGCCGGAAATGTTCTGGTTCACCGTCGGTAACCTGACCCTCGCCAACATCTTTGTACTGATTTTTGGTCTGACCGGTATCCGTCTGTTTGCCAAGATCGTGGAATGTCCAAAAGGCATTCTGATTCCACTGATCTTCCTGCTGTCGATTGTTGGCGCCTACTCCATCAACAACTCGGTGGCTGATATCTGGTGGATGCTGGGCTTTGGTGTGCTGGGTTATTTCATGAAGATGTATGGCTACCAGCTGGGCCCGGTGATTCTGGGTGTAATCCTGAGCCGTCTGATGGACGAGAACTGGCGTCGTGCCATTATCTCCGAGCGTGAAGACCTGGGTTCATTCTTCCTGAATCTGGCCTCCAGCCCGCTGTCAGCCTTCCTGCTGACCTCCATTGTGCTGATTTTCCTGTCCCAGACTCCGGTCTGGGCTCGCTGGATTCGCCCATTGTGGGCTGGTAAGGAAGACAAGGCTCAAGCCTGATTCTGGCATCCCCGCCATGGGCGTTAACAAGCCCCAAAAACAAAACACCCCGCATAAGCGAGGTGTTTTGTTTCAGGAATCCGGATTCTTTCAGGCGGCTGCGGCAGCGGCGGCCACCTGCATTTGCAAATGCGCCATATCGACCATCAGGTTAAGGTGACGAACCTTGCCACGCTGGAGTTGCCAGGTAACGGCGCAGGTAATCCCCACCACCTTGTTGGTGGGTTTCAGACCAAACAGCGGCTGCACAAAGGAGCCACAAAAGGTCATGATGCTGATGGCACGGTCACCATCGGACATGATGTCTTCAATCGTGAGCGTAAAATCACCGATCGCGGAGCGAATAACTTCAACTTCTGCGAAGAACTCGTCGACACCACAGGTGTCCAGCGACTGGCAGGCATGGTAGAGAAAATCGCGGCTGACCATCTGACGCGCAAGGTTGTAACGCCCACGTCCCCAGGCATTGTGAATGAACTGCTCAACCACTTTTTTGTTATCGTAATCCATAGCCGTTCCGCACTGCCTTGTCTAAAGATCTGACGAATAATGAGAAAAACGTCAGAAATTCTATCCGGCAGCCTGTCCAACGACCACACAAAAACCTACAAACCGTGATCTGGATACAATATTTCAGGTGTCTGGACTAAAAAGTTCTGTAAAACAAACCAACAGCCAGACATCAGTTGTTACTATTGCTGGCATTCAATGCATCAAATTGCGCCTTGATATAATCCAGCGTGCTGTTTAACGACTGCACCAGCAGGTCGTTATAAGCGAACTGGGATTTCAGACGTGCTTCCTGGGCACTGATTCGCGCATCAACCCGGGTTTGCTCGGTTTCAACACTGGTCTTCTCCTTATCCAGAGATGCCAATTTGGTATTAATCACACTATTCTGACCAGAAAGAATACCGTCGAGAATATCGGATAACTGATCGGCAAAGCCGGATATATAAGAAATGGTGCCGCGTGAGCCAACATCTCCACCAGTGATTTTAAGACGCAAACCGGAGGCATCATCCACCTGACCAACGGCATCGCTACCGCGTTCCCCTTCTGCAATCCCCTTAACAAAACCGAAGATTGATGAGGCCTCGGTGCTGATGTCTGTGATCTCAACGGATGAGTCTGCACCGGTGCTGGCCGAGATAATACCCAGCTTGTTGTAGGCGAACGAGGTAGCATCAGTGGTGAACTCCACCTTGACGCTAATGCCCTCGGACTTGAATGCCGAATTGCCATTAATCGCTGTTTGCAGGGCGCTGGCCAATGCCGTTCCGGAAATATAGGTCGCTGGCTGTGTCAGTTCGATTTCTGCCTCAACCCCATCAATTTTGATACTGAAGCGGTTATTGGTGTCATCCAGAACCACCGGAGACGAGAAATCGGCCGTGGTATTGGCAATATAATAACCGTTCGTCGCCGCAACGTTACCGTCTACCGCTTTCAGGAATTGTCCAGTACCTTGGGCTTCAACACCGTTAATAGTGCCTTTTACATCCTGCCCCGTCGGAATCTCAGCACTATACAGGCTGACATCCTGCAAACCGAAAAACGAAATCGCGGTGCTATCCAGATCAGTAAATCCTATTGTGCGAGCCTGGCCACCAATATTGATATTAAATGAGCCAAGATTCTTGTCGGCGTCATATATATAATCAACCGTTACATCCAGATCGGTACCAAATACACGTTTTTCGGTATCCAGACCAAAACCGTCATATCCGTTGGTGCTGGTGTCAGCGGCCATACCCAGCAATGTGCTGGCACCACCGCCCAGATTGGAAATCGCAATCGAAGCACCAGAACCATAGGTAGAGGCGGTACGAACGCCGTTTTTGCTGACAGTTTCGAAGTAGAGATTTCCACTGTCATCCACTTTGGCCAACACATCACCGGCTTCAAACTCACCACTGTTCACCAACGCGTCGTCCAGCGCTTCCTGAATGGCAGCCAGGTTGGAATCACGATTGTTGCCGCCCTCGGTCGCATTGCCGTTCACCGCAACGGCCATATCAATACCACCAACCGTGAGTGTGAAGGTAGCGGGATCAGCACTGAAATCAATACCGGTATCGAGATTGGCAAAACTGCTGCTGCGCGCCCCACGCCCATCACTGACCACTTTCAGGGATTGTTCACGGCCATCGGCAACCGTACTCAGCTGCAAACCGGTGCCATCGAGGCTGGCGGTCACCACACCGGCACCAAAAGTGCTGTCCAGTGCGGTCTGGATATCCGCCAGGTTGTCACCGGTGGAATTGTTGATCAGCACATCCTGCTCAACACCCGATACATTCAGACGGAAACCGGAGGCCGCGCTGGAAAAATCGATGGTAGTGCTGATATCACGGCTGCCGGTTTCAGACACGGCACCACTGATCAGGCTGGACAGATTGGCATCCGCATTCACACTGGACTGAATCGCAGCCTGCAGCGCGCTCGCCAGATCGGCTCCGGAATGGTAGGTACCGGCCGGTACTGACACCAGGCTATCACCTGCAATGTCATCCACCTGTACCCGAAAACTGACAGGATCACTGAGCGACATACCAGCGTCCTTGCCATTGGCTTGCAAACCATCGCTGGCGTTCAACCCCAACAGCAGATCGGATGCACTGCTGCCCACTGCCGTAATATTGATTGAAGAACTGCTACCGGTTGCTATGGTAGTGAAACGCAGGTAGCCGTTGTCATCAAAGGATGCCGTCACCTGCCCATTCAGCGAACTGCCATCAATCGCGGTCTGGATCGCCTGCAAGGTATCCTTGCGATCGCCATAAACGCCATCCGCATTCAAGTCCTTGCCAGACGCATTCTGGTTAACGGTAATGGCCACCGCCGCACCACCATTCACCGCCAACGAGAAGGTTGCGTTGGCCGTCGAGAAATTGATGCCTGTGGCTTCATCGACCGGGCGATCCCCAGCCAGAGTGCGAGAACCACGCCCATTAAAGGCATCCGAGTTCAAGGTGGTCAGCGCCACACCATCGTAGGTTCCGGCGCCCAGTTTGTTAAAACCAAGGGTGTTGGCGGTGTTGGTGTCCAGGCTGGTGAAATACACCATGGACTCCGAACCGTATTTGTTGGAAGTAATATTGAACGAGTGAGCATCGGAGTCGTAATCCACCGATACCGAATAGCCGTTTCTGGACAGTGTGGTATTGGAGTTGATCTGCAGGGCAATTTCGCGCGCCAACTCATCGCCGCTGCTGTAACTGCCACGGGTCAGACTGACCGCCGCGTTTTTGCCATTAACATTGATGGTGAAGTTGTCGTTACTTTCGTCGATTTCAACCGGCGAGTTGAAGTCCAGACTGCCCACCGAGCCGCCGTCATAACGCGCCTGGGTAGCCAGCTGGGTAATCACCAGATCATAGGTGCCCGGCTTGGTGTTGATCGAGTCGTTTACATAGGTTACCTGACTGTCGGTGGCCGAACCGGATTTGGCCAAAATACTGGCCACCGCGTTGCGATCTGCGGTCAGCGCCGCTGCAAATTTGGTGGTATCGAATGTCAGCAGGTAATCGTTGTACTGATCGGTGCTGACGCCAAGTTCGGTTAACGAGCTGTACTTGCTGCCGGTCAGACCGGTAATCGGCGTACTGAGCATGGAGCGGATCTGATACTGGATTGAGCGTACGGTTGAATCCCCCAACAACAACCCCGCCTGCTCGTTGGCGCTGTCGTATTTGCTGAGGTCATCCGTGAAGCTTTTGAAGTCGTTATAGGCGGTGACAAAATCCTGAATATTGGTCTGCAGCTGTTCGGTATCCGGCGCAACCGTAATAGTCACACTGGTGCCGACATCCGCATTTTTGAGATTCAGGGTAACGCCCTTGATCACCTCATCCACGGCATTACTGGCACGGCTGATATTCAGGCCGTTCACCCGCAACAAGGCATCCTGACCAGCACTGGTTTGCTCCATGTCGGTATAACTGTTCTGGGCCGGGTTAAACGCCAGCGCCGCCAGACCATCAGTCAGCAGGTTGCCGCTGCTGTCCAGTGCCTGAATGCGCATCGCCGATTCCTTGCCGGTATCATCCGAAGTCATCAACAGACGATAACCGTTACCGTCGTTGATAATGGAAGCGGTTACGCCCATATCAGCCTTGTTGATGGCATCGCGAATACCGCTGAGGGTACGGTTGGAACTGTCGATGGTTATGGTTGCGCCGGTGCGGCTGGTATTCAGGGTCTGACCTGTGAGGTTGCCAGCGGTGTCATAACTGTTTTCACCGAAGGTGAACACCAGTTTACCGGTGCCAATAATTTCGTCGAAGCTCGAATAGCTGCTGGTCGCCAGACTATGTGCCTTGGCAGTATTCAATACCTCGACAGAATAGGTGCCAGGATCAGCCAGAGTCGATGTGGTAGCGGTGAGGATACTTTCATCCGACGATGTGGCCACGGTTGCGTTGGCCAGCGATGGGCTTGCCAGTTTGCTGACTGCGCTGCTGATTTTCGACAGCTGCGACTGGATCTCGCCGTAGGCGGTAATCCTGGCTTCCACCAGCGTCATCTTGTTGGTCAGACGGAGATCAGTGGCTTCCCGTTCGGCTGAAATAATCTTGTCGACCAGATCAGTAGTAAGCACCCCCGATCCGATCCCCAATGATTCAATCGCCATAATGACCTCCCCGGGACGCCGCCCTGATTCCATAAAAAAACCCGCTAAGACCTTATCGGCCAGAGCGGGTTTTTCTTGAACGTAACCGGATTGGTGCTACGCGTCAGACCTGGGCGCTGAATAATAAGGATGGTTCTTCATCATTCAATTTCTGAGCCAATTCCAGTGCCAGCTCACTGGGGATCTGGCGAATCAGCTCATCGGACGCCTTGTCGAACACTTTCACGATAATCTGGCCACTGTCTTCATCCAGCTGAAAGTTCAGAGTCCGTTCTGACTGCTGTACATATTCATTAATACGCGACACCGCTTCCTGTACCTTCTCGATATCTGGCACCGCCTGGCTGCCACTTTCATGACTATTTGCCGCTGGCGGCAACTGATTTCCGCTACTTGCCGCTGAACTGCTGCGACTGGCCTGGTCACGATGGATACTGGTAACCCGGCTGGAGGATGCCAGGCTGATGCGATCAGCACCGCTAACATTCATTTCACTCATGGTTCACCTCACTGCAAGATCATAGCTGCGGGAGCCGGGGTAGCTCCCGCGTCACCGCGATTAACGCAGCAGGGACAGTACGTTCTGACCAGACGCATTGGCCTGCGCCAGAATCGACATACCAGCCTGTTGCAGTACCTGGGTACGAGACATCTCGGCAGTTTCTGCAGCAAAGTCGGCGTCCTGGATACGTGAGTTTGCAGCGTTCAGGTTTTCAGAAGTCACCTGCAGGTTGCTTACAGTGGATTCCATACGGTTCTGGATCGCACCGAGGTCCGCCCGTTGTGACGCTACCTGTTCGATGGCGTTGTCGACGGCCTTGATAGCAGCCTGGGCACCATCGTAGGTAGAAATGTCGATTTCACTCAGGAACTGACCATCTTCACCACCACCGTAGGTACCGGTTGCCAGACCCAGAGCATCCAGCTCGGAGTTACCGTTGGCACCACCTTCCAGGGTGTACTGTTTGGCAGAACTCAGGGTAATGGTGCCATAGGTGGTTTCGTAGGCAGCGCCTTCAGCAGTAATACCACCACCCGCAGAGCCCTTGCCAAACGTTGCCTCACCGATACCATCCTGTGCCGCATCCAGCCCCATCAGAGCACCAATCGACGCATTGGCACCTGATTTGTCATCAATCGCCACCGACAGGTTACGGCCATCGGCCGCAGTCAGGGTCAGGGATACACCGTTGTCGGTCGCCATCACACCGGTTTTACCAGAGGACTGGTTAATCAGGTTCAGAGCGTCAGAACGAGCGCGGTCAGTATCCAGCTCACCAGAGCTGTTTTTCTGCAGGGTTACGGTACCGACTTCCACACCGTTGATGTAGATACCGGCCTGGTCGCCTTCTTCAAACTCAGCGAGTGTAGTGGCGTTCACATTGGAGCCATCGCCCCCCACAACAGTGGTCGCATTCACAGAAGCCGTTACACCGGTTTCATCCGCCACTTCGTTGATTGCAGCGGCTACGGCAATCGCTGACAGACTCTTTTCAGAGGACAGGATACGAGAACCGTCTGAAGACACAGTCGCAGAGGCGGTATCCGCACCTTCGTCAGCGGCACCGATGGTTACACCGTTGATCAGCAGGTCACCGTCTTGCAGACCGTTCACACCGGTATATTCCGCGGTGTTGCTGTTACCGCTGAAAATCTCACCGCCGGTTTCCGGGTCAGACATGGTAACGGTCACGTCTTTGCCAGAGTCGGAGATAAATTTCAGTTCACCAGACAACGCCTGTGCCTGTTCACCCACGAAGCCTGCCGGGGAACTCAGGGACACACCACGACCTTCGGAGTTATCAGACTCCATAGTCAGCTGGGCGCCACTGAAGTTACGGACGGTCAGGGTCAGTTCAGTACCGTCATCATTCAGCACAGCGGCCACATCGAAGTCACCACTGGAGAAGTCAGTGTTGTTGATGTTGTCAGCCAGAGACGCCAAGGTAATGTTGCCATCCTTGTCAGGGCTGATGGAGATATCAACACCGCCAATGTTCAAGGTGTCACCAGACTTGAGGTTGGTGTCGTCAATGGCCAGAGTTACTTCTTCCCACGCGCTAACACCATCAACGGCGTCAATAGCGGCAGCCGCTTCAGCAACGGTGGAACCCGCCGCCAGTGGTGAGCCAGGAACAGTGACAGAACTGTCACCAATTCGCATACTGATATCCACTTCAGTCGAGGTAGTCAGAGCACTGGAAGACACACTGGTAGTGGTAGTGGTTTCACCCGCAGCAGCAGCACCAATTTCATCATTCTCGGAGATCATGGTGACGGATACTTTCTCACCGTTCACCGAGCGGTAGGCCAGTTCACCACCCAGATTAAAGTCGGTGGTATCGGCAATATCCACGCTGTCGGCGGTTCCAGCACCGTCCATATCCGTCCCAACAATCGTAGTAGCAGCATCAGTAGAGGCAGTCACTGCTGTATTACTGAAGTTCTGGATACGAATGGTCAGAGTGGAACGGTCTTCGCTGATTTCAGCGGTTACCTTGTCACCAGCGGCCAGATCACCGGTGGTGAAGTCAGCGGCGTTGATAGCATCGGCCAGCTGGGCAATCTGGTCTTCCTCACTGTAAGCGCCACCAGTGGTGTCTTGCAGTACGAAGTCGACACCGGCCAGGGTAAAGGTACCACCGCCCGCTGCGGTTTCGATGCTGGACGCCAATACGTTGAATTCGATTTCTTCAAAGAATTCAACGTCAGCATCCACACCGGCAGTCGTCGCATCAGTATTCAGTTGGTCAGCAATCGCAGCAACGGTTTCACCAGCACCGGCCGTGATGGCGGTGGAGAATTCGGTTCCGCCGACGTTAACAGCGAAAGTCAGGTCACCAGTCGTATCAATATCCGTTGCGGTAGTAGACGCCAGGTTGGTGATGGTACCAGCAGCCGAAGAGATCTTGGTTGAGCCATTGTCGGCCCGATCGATTGCGTTACTCAGAGAACCACCACCAATGCTAGACGCGGAGCTCTTGTCAGCCACTACATTGGATACCGAAGTAGCAGTAGCACGATCGTAAGTACCAGAAGACAGACCAGCGTTGGCAAGATTACCGCGGCCAGTGCCGTTACCACCGGTAATTTCGATCTTCTTGACGTCACCGTCGGCAACCAGAGTGTAACCACCTTCGTAAGTGTTGCTGTAGGTAGTACCAACTGTATTGGTGGCTCCACCGGCCAGACCAGTCGCGTTGGCAAAGTTGTCCGCGGTGATATCACCGGTCAGGTTGGCGGTATCAAAGGTCAGCTCAATGTTACGACCGTCTTCAGCCACCAGGTTAATACCGGTTGCAAAAGATTCGGTATCCACCGCTTTGACACCAGTCTGCTGGGCTACCGAGTTGATTGCCTGGGAAATCGCCGCACGAGTCTGGGCAGTATCCGTGGTAGTAGAGAAGGATACTTCCACACCGTTGATCTTGAAGGTACCGGAACCGGAAACACCGGTCATTTCGCTACCACCGGCGACGTTTTCATTCACAAAGGCTTTAACACCGGTTTCATCGCTGTAACGGTTAATGGCCGCTACCTTGGAGATCGCCGATGCAGAATTGTTGGAAGTAGAGGCACTGTCGTCTTCGGCCTTGGAAGCTGCAATGGCCACGCCATTGATGATCAGGTCGCCATTTTCCAGAGCATTGTCAGTGCCACGAGCACTCAGGCCGGACTGGGAAGAAGAACCCAATTTGTCAGCAGTCAGTTTGGCGATAGAAACATCCAGAGTCTGACCAGCATTGGCACCCACCTGGAAAGTGGCAGAGAAAGAACCATCCAGCAGTTTACGACCGTTAAAGTCGGTTTCTTCGGAGGTACGGCTGATTTCTGCTACCAGTTGGCTTACTTCCGCCTGTAAAGCTTCACGGTCAACGTCAGAGTTGGTGGCGTTGGCAGACTGTACAGACAGTTCACGGATACGTTGCAGGTTTTCGTTGATGGAGCCAAGTGCACCTTCAGCAGTCTGGGCAAGGGCGATACCGTCACCGGCGTTACGCACCGCTACCCCGAGCCCCTTGATCTGGGAGGTGAAACGGGTGGAAATCGCAAGACCGGCGGCGTCGTCTTTTGCACTGTTGATACGCAGACCAGAAGACAGACGTTCCATGGCGCGCTGGTTGGCAGACTGGGATTTGTCCAGGTTGCGCTGAGCGTTCAGGGAAGCGATGTTCGTATTAATAATTTGGGGCATGGTTGTTTCTCCTGTTCCAGAGTCTGGAGCTACCACATCGCTGATGGGTGTTTGGCACGCTCCGCCTAACTGTGTCATAAGAGTTAGCGGCACTCTGGGCAGGATCTTTAGAAAATATTTTTGGCGCCGTTTTTCAGGCATCGGACTTGCCAGCCCGATCAGCCAGTCAGGCACACGTCAGGCAGTGTCAGCCTCGGCAGAATTTGGTCAGGGCCGGCAAAGTTGGGGCAATCATCATTCCCGTTGATGAGTCATAGAGAAACAATAGAAGCCTGTTGGCGAGGATTCCCTATGAAATACATTTTGATGATTACCACCGTTCTGATGCTGTCAGGCTGTTTCCCTATGTACGGCGGCGGCGGTCAAGGTGGCGGTGGCCACGGCGGCGGTCAGGGTAACAGTCAGGGTGGCGGCCACGGTGGTGGTGGTCAGGGCGGCGGCCAGGGCGAGATTCGCGGTCGCTAGGACATCCGGTCGATGGGCACCCATGGTGGTGCCCAATCTGCTCAATCGGCTGTTCTGATCAGCCGGTTTGCCCGTCGCAACGGGCGCACTATTCAACGAATCAACAGCTCCAGAATGCGTTGCTGTTCGGCCTCACTCAGTAAAATGCCATCGGCCTCGTAAAAGGCGAAACGGCGAATCGAAAAATTGAATTTGGATGTAAACCGGTGGCGGCGACCAAAGCCGTAACGGGTCACACCCGTATCAATCCAGCGCAATTGTCCGTCGCGGTTCATAAACACGTTGCCAAAGTGACAATCGGAAAAAACCACCCGCTGCTCTTTCATGATCTGCAGATGTTGAATCACACCGTCAATCAATTGCTGGCGCTGTAGCAGGGATGTCTGCGGATCACGCAGGATTTCCCGCCCCTCCCGATACCCCTGCTCCTGCAGGTCTTCCATCAGGTAATACCCCAGATAACGACGACCACGGGCTGGCAGCAGCCGTACCCCTACTTCGGTAATACGCACCACTGGAATACCCAGCTGTTTCAACAGCCGATTGCCTCTCACTTCCTTGAACAGGCGGTTATGTGCCCACAGCAGCTTGATATACTCGTGCCAGGAACGTGCTTTCACCAGTTTCAGAACCTGACGACCGTTAGAATCCCCCAGATTCAGCAAGGTCGACGGGGTATGATCAATGATGGTATCCACTGCTGCGTACTCACCATTGTCCGGAGTATTGTGGCTGCCGCCGATGCGCAGAAAGCGGAAGTTTTCATCGCCCAAAGGCAGGTTGATGGTCACGATTCCCATAATAAAAACCTGATACAGTCGTTCGTAATAAAATTGTCACGAGCGTTTTATCAGGTGGCTTTTCAAGCCAGAAGTCACATAGAAGGAACAATGAGTATGATTTTCATTAACTACAAATAAAAACCAGTATCAATCAGCTTACCAAGGGGAAGCCCCCATTTAACCACATATATGGAACAGACTGTCATTTAACCAAAAGACTGTGCCATCTACATTTCCAAAAAAAACTACAGGGACCGTTACATGAATCCGCTTCTTTCTGCCGTACTCGAATTTGCCGCCTATTTTGCTGCTGGCCTGCTGGCATTGGTCATCTTCAAGGTGGTGTATGTCCGCATCACGCCGCACGATGAGTGGCAACTGATTCGCGAAGAAAACAACAGTGCTGCAGCGATCGGTTTTGGCGGTGCCATCATCGGTTTTGCCATTGCCCTCTACAGCGCCATCAGCCATTCGGTATCCCTGCTCGACTTTGGAATCTGGGCCTTGATCGCCCTGTGTGCACAGTTGCTGGCCTTTGCCGTGGTGCGGTTTGTGTTTATGCCAGCACTGGTACGCCGGATTCAGGAAGGTGAAATGAGCGCCGGTATCATGCTGGCATCGGTATCCATTGCCGTTGGTCTGCTCAATGCAGCCAGCCTGACCTGGTAAGGAGCACGCCATGAAATCACTCCAGAATCCGGACAACATCAGCAGCGGCTCTAACCGTAAACGCTCCCGCATCAATCGCGAGCGTATGAAACAGCTGAACTGGCAACGTGCTGTTACTCTGGGGGCCAGCGTGCTGGGCATCAGCGCCTGCAGTGATGGTCGTCAGGATGTCTACGTCGCGACCGACCCATACAGCTGTGCTGAACGCAGCGGCATGACCTTCGAACGTTGCGAGCTGGCCTATCGCAAGGCCCTGAACGAGGCCGCTCAGTCAGCCCCGCGTTATAAAAACCGCGAAGAATGTGAGCAGGAATTCGGCTTTTCCAACTGCGAGCCGGAATCCATGTCGAGCTCCGGTAGCAGTGGCGGTTCCGGCGGTGGCGGTTATGGTGGTGGCGGCGGTTATCGTGGTGATGGTGCTTACCACAGCGGTGGTACTAACCCCGAACCACCGCGCTATTACCCACGGATGACCGGCTTTGTTATGGACGGCAAAAATCCCGCTGCGACTCAGGCCTATAACCCGGTGTTCACCCATACCGACCAGCAAGGCAACATGCGTCTGGTCACTGCCGATGCCGAACCACTGGAATCCGGCAAAAAAGGCATGATGCGCGCCATTCCACAGCAGGTTCATACCACTGCGGCATCCGGTGGCAAGCAGACCCTCAGCCGTGGCGGCTTCGGCTCGCGTATGGCCATGAAAATGAGTTTCGGAGGCTGAGATGTTACGGATTCCGATGCCGGAACGTCCGGACTGGCGCGCCATCGCCGACGAATACGGCTTCCAGTTTCACACCATTGGTGGCGAGCCCTACTGGGATGAAAGCGCAGCTTATCGTTTCAGCCTGCGTCAGATAGAAGAAGACATCGAAGCACCCACCGAAGAGCTGCACCAGATGTGTCTGGAGGTGGTCAACCGGGTGTGTGCCGATGACGAACTGATGCAGCGCTTTGCCATTCCCGAACACAGCCGCGATTTTATCCGGCGCTCTTGGCAAGCACGGGAGCCATCGCTCTACTCCCGTCTTGATTTGGCCTACAACGGCCAGGGTCAGGCCAAGCTGTATGAAAACAACGCCGATACCCCGACCAGCCTGTACGAAACCGGTTTCTGGCAATGGTTGTGGCTGGAACAGCAGGTCGATGCCGGACGCCTGCCGCGTCAGGCCGACCAGTTCAACAGCCTGCAGGAAAAACTCATCAACCGGTTTGCCGAACTCAAGCTGCTGAAGCCACAACAACACCTGCATGTGAGTTGTTGTCAGGACAGCATCGAAGACCTCGGTACGGTTCAGTACCTGCAAGACTGCGCGGCCGAAGCCGGTATCAGCAGCGAGCTGGTGTATATCGACCATATCGGTCTGGATGCGCGTAACCAGTTTGTGGATCAGCACAACCAGCCCATCCACTGGATCTTCAAGCTGTATCCGTGGGAGTACCTGCTGCGGGAAGAATACGGCCAGCTGCTGCCGCACAACCCGACCCACTGGCTGGAGCCACCATGGAAAGCGATTCTGTCGAACAAGGCTCTGCTGCCGATGTTATGGCGGTTATTCCCCAACCACCCGAACCTGTTGCCAGCGTTTTTTGGCGACGAGTTACATCTGGCCCGGAATTGTGACGCGCTGGTGCAGAAGCCGTTGTTTTCCCGCGAGGGTGCCAACATTCGCCTGTTCAGTGGCAACGAAGACATTATGAGTAGTGACGGGCCTTACGGCGAAGAAGGGGTGATTTACCAGCAAGCGCATCTGTTGCCGAACTTTGGTGGCAATTACGCACTGATTGGCAGCTGGCTGGTGGATAACCAGGCCGCCGGTATCGCCATTCGTGAAGATGCGACGGCCATTACCCGCGATACCAGCCGCTTCCTGCCGCACTATATTCTCGACTGACGGGGATTCTCGACTGACCGTTATTCTCGACAGATCAGGGGTATCGACTGATCCTCGTTATTCCGCTCAATTATCCAGAACAGCAGCGGCCGGTTGCGGCCGCCCCAGCCAATAACCCTGAATCAGGTCGACGCCAAGATCCTGCATACACTGCCCTTCCTCAAAGGTTTCAACCCCTTCCGCAATGGTGGTGATCTGCATTTCACGGGAAAAACCGATAAGGGCACGCGCCAATGCCTGCTGGGCATGACAACTGGCAATGCCACTGATCAGACTGCGATCCAGCTTGATCAGATCTGGCTGTAACTGCAGCACATGACGGAAACTCGCAAAACCGGCCCCCGCGTCATCCACCGCAAAGCGGATTCCCGAACACTTCAACTGCAGCAGCGCTTCCAGCAACGGCTGGTAATCGTCTACCAGACGGTGTTCCGTCAGCTCAATCACCATCTGACTGGCAAATTGCACCGGCAACTGCTGCAGATCCATACGAATCAGGGTTTGGGGCGACAGGTTAAACGACACAAACTGGTCGGCAGGAATATCGGGCAACACCTCCAGCGCCGACAGCAGACACGCCATCTCCAGTTCCTCGATCAGATCGACCTGTTCGGCTTCCAGAAACCACTGCTCGGTATGCGGTTGTTGGGCAAAACGGCAGAGGGCTTCGTAACCCACCACCTGCTGGCTATTGGCGGCAAACATGGGCTGCAGATAAATATCCCAGTCACGGCGCAGAATCGTTTCCAGAATTCGCTCACGGATCACCTGGCGTTCCTGCCAGACATCGCGGTCGTGCTGAAGATACTGGCTGATCATGGCGCCAAACAGACGCATGGTTTCAAGATCACGCTGATCCAGTTCCACCGCATAACGGCTGAAACAACAGAATGTGCCAAACACACTGCCATCGGAAAACCGTACCGGCACACTGATATGTCCACCAACGGGCAATGCCAGTGTGGCATGCAGGCTCAGGGCTTCAGCATAGGTGCGAGCATCCACCATCAACTCAGGCAGCCGACCATCCACCACCCGCTGGCAAAAACTTTCGTCCAGCAGATCGGAACCACCCAGTGCGATCGGACAAAATGAATCATCAGCGTCCAGAGCACGGAAGTAACGACGTCCGGCCGAAAACTCCGATATAAACGCGACCTCCATGCCCATCATATGCCGCACGTAGCGCAGCATCGGGCGCAGCAGGTCATCCAGCTTCAGATTGGCATTACTGCAGAACCCGTGTTGTTCACCTGCATTCTTGTCCGAGCAAGCCGGATTATTCGCAATATCGGTTGCCACGCGCCCCCCTTTTCTTTTAACTCTCGATTCCCTGACGACAGCGACCCCGGTTACAAATCGTTGATCTGTCTACCAAGCATACAAGCGTTCAGGTCATGAGCAAGTCGGCAAGCCGGGCCATACCTGACATCGGACACGTTATGAACAAAGAAAAACGCACGGAAATCTTTACACGCCTGCGGGCCGCCAATCCGGAACCGAAAACTGAACTGGAGTACAGCACGCCCTTCGAGCTGCTGATTGCCGTGTTGTTATCGGCGCAGGCGACCGACGTGAGTGTGAACAAGGCCACTCGCAAGCTGTATCCGGTCGCCAACACACCGGAAACCATCCAGGCGTTGGGTGAAGAAGGTCTGAAGGAATACATCAAGACGATTGGCCTCTTTAACAGCAAGGCCAAAAACGTTATCAAACTCTGCGAGATGCTGATCAACCTCCACAACAGCCAGGTGCCACAAACCCGTGAGGCACTGGAAGCGCTGCCCGGTGTTGGTCGCAAAACCGCTAACGTGGTGCTGAACACAGCGTTCGGCCAGCCGACTATTGCCGTCGATACCCATATCTTTAGAGTATCCAACCGAACCGGCATTGCGCCCGGCAAAGACGTGGATGAAGTGGAGCAACGCCTGCTACGACTGGTGCCCGCCGAATTCCGGCTCGATGCCCATCACTGGCTGATCCTGCATGGCCGTTACACCTGTGTGGCCCGCAAACCACGCTGTGGCTCCTGCCTGATTGAAGATCTGTGCGAATTCAAACAAAAGACATCCGACTGAACCGTTGCTGACGGCTCAGCAAACAATACGGAGACAACGATGAGAATCCTTCACACCATGCTGCGCGTTGGCGACCTGCAACGCTCCATCGACTTTTACACCCAGGTGATGGGTATGCAGGTGCTGCGTCAGCACGATAACGAAGAGTACCAGTACACCCTCGCGTTTGTGGGCTACCAGCCGGAAAGTGAAGGTGCGGTGATTGAGCTGACCTACAACTGGGGAACCAGCAGCTACGACCTCGGCACAGCCTATGGCCATATCGCCCTTGAAGTCGACGATGCCGCTGCCGCCTGTGAACGCATCCGCGCCAGCGGTGGCAAGGTCACTCGCGAGGCAGGCCCGGTCAAAGGCGGCAGCACAGTGATTGCGTTTGTTGAAGATCCGGACGGCTACAAGATTGAACTGATCGAGAAAAAAGCGGGCGGCTCTGACGAGTTCTGATCCCGATTCCCGGGTGTAACACAGCGCCCGGGACAACCGCTCACCGGCTGCCGATTATCCCCTGCTACGGTGCCTCTCCTGCTTATTAACCTCTCCTGCACATCTGCCACCCTGCTCACATAAGCTGCCAGATGACAAATTCGCGATCACATCAGGATAACAACCGGGCAACACTGTTTCACAAAATTAAATTGCACACAATTTAATAAGCGGGCAGGATGGTTTCCAAACCGGAGGAACCATGACCACCCCAGATACCCCAGAACAGGCCGTGCCGCTGCTGCACCAGCAAATCTGCTTCCCGCTGTATGCCGCCTCCAATCTGATTGTGCGGTCGTACGGGCCACTGCTGAAACCACTGGGCCTGACCTATCCGCAATATCTGGTGATGATGCTGTTATGGGAAAAACCGGAGCTGAGTGTCGGTGAGCTGGGCGAAGCCCTGCATCTTGACTCCGGCACCCTGACACCGCTGTTAAAACGTCTGGAAAGCAACGGCCTGGTCAATCGCCGCCGCTGCAATGAAGACGAACGCCGGGTACTGGTGAGTGCCAGCGAACAGGGCCAGGCCTTACGGGCCGAAGCCGCGCTGGTACAACAACAGATGGCCTGCCGTCTGGGCGAAGATTTGCCCTGGCTACTGGAATTAAAAACCGATCTGCACAAGCTGATCCGGTTACTCGACTGAATTCGTTATGTCATCGGGTGTTCAGCACCCACCAACCACAGGAAACTGCCATGTCTCTCTACGATATCGAAGTCAAGAACATCCAAGGTGAATCCCTGCCACTGTCCACTTACGAAGGCAAAGTACTGCTGATCGTTAACGTGGCGTCCAAGTGTGGTCTGACTCCACAGTACGAAGGTCTGGAAGCACTGTACAAGGCCAAGCAGTCTGCTGGTCTGGAAGTTCTGGGCTTCCCTTGCAACCAGTTCCTGGGTCAGGAACCAGGTACTGAAAACGAAATTCAGGAATTCTGCAGCCTGAACTACGGCGTATCCTTCCCGATGTTCAGCAAGCTGGAAGTGAACGGTGAAGGCCGTCACCCACTGTACCAGCAACTGATCGCTGCCAAGCCACTGGCGACCCCGGTTGAAGGCGGCAAACTGAAAGAGAAACTGGCCAGCATGAACCTGCTGACCGATGACGAAACCAACATCATGTGGAACTTCGAGAAGTTCCTGGTTGGTCGTGACGGCACCGTACTGGGCCGTTTTGCTCCGGACACCACTCTGGACAACCCGGCGCTGCTGGCCGCTATCGACGCCGCCCTGTAATTCCGGCAGCGCACAGCATCCACTCCCTCGGGAGTAATGCCGATCTGAATCCAGCGTTCTGACTGGCGATCACAAAAATCCAGAGTTCGAACGGGCTCTGGATTTTTTTATTCTCAAGAAAGCCTCCCTTCCCAGCGCTATCCCGAAAGCCCCGAAAGCCCCGAAGGGCGCGGGCTGCAGCGCAGAGCTGTGCAGAGTTATTCAGAGTGTCCCTAATCCAAAGTGCTTCCGAAACAGGTTTTGCAGGCATAAAAAAACGGCTCCCGAAGGAGCCGTTCAGTTGGGCGAACGTTCTGGTACTGGCAGTTCAATCCCCGCCTGCCAGCACCAGCGCACACGTATCACTCCCGACCTTTACACCATGCGGCGCAAAGTATCGTCTTTCATCTTGAAGTGGTGCAGCAGGGCCGCGGCGATATGCAGGGCAATCAGCACCAGCAGTACGTTGGCGGTAAAGCCGTGTACGCCTTCAAGAAATTCATGCAGATCGTGGTTTTCACCAATCAGGGTTGGCACATCAAACAGGCCAAACACGCTGATCACACGACCACCGGACTGGGACATCAGAATGCCGCTCAGTGGCATTACCAGCATAGACACATACATCAGACCTTGCAGGGCCTTGGCTTTGATATAGTCCTTACGCTCGGTGCCTGGCAGCGGGTCAACCGGGTTGCTGAAACGCACCGCAAAACGCACCAGTACCACCAGCAGGAAGATAGCGCCAATCGCTTTGTGATTGCCCATCAGCCAGGTTTTGAATTCGCCTTTGGACAGCTCTTCCATAATCATGCCGCTCCCCAGCAGGCCAGCAATCATCAGGGCGGACAGCCAGTGCATGATTTTGCTTGGGGCGTTGTAGTTACGGATTTCGGTGGACATGATTCGGTGCTCCCTCAGGTAGATGTGGCCGATTATATAGGCCATTCCTGAAATACACCTTAATAACGGCATGCGTTTTACAGAATACCGATTATTTTCAAAACATGGGCCAGCCCAGGTCCCCCCCAGACACGCCCGACTATCTTTGAGGCAGAACAGCACTGATCAGGCGATCAATGCTGCTGGTTAGAAGAAAAGGTCTGAACAACAGACTGGAGAGAAAGATCAGGCAACCGGATAAAGAATGCGGTCCTGATAGCCCGTAAGGATTTCCAGCACACCGGCCCAGTCCTGATCCAGTTGCGGATCACCGCTGTCGATAATCAGCGGGCGGCCATCCAGCCCTCGAATCTTGGTTTTGGTGGATACCAGTTGCAGATTTTCACGTCCCAGGGCCCGTAATATCCGGGCGCTGAACTGCTGGTTACCACGACCAATAATATGGCCCTGCCCGCCCATCACACTCAGAATCGCCTTGTGTTGTGGGTGTTCCTGCAGCAGTTGCCAGATGGCGGCTTCGTTAACATCGGCTGCCAGCAATTCGCCGTTGATCACAGCGTCGACGCCCAGCAGGGTGCCACTGATGCCAAGTTCTTCGGTAATCGCCAGGGTGGTTTTGCCAGAACCGATCAGATACAGGCAGTCGTCTTCCATCTCTTCACGGATGCAGGCAGCGATATCGGCCAGTACCAGTTCTTCGACTTCAACACCGCCCTGTTTGACCGCCTGCACAAAGTGACCCTCCTGTGGCACCCGCATATCACCATAGTGACGGGCACGCACCTGACCGTTACGGAAGGCATCTTCGTCGAGGTCGCGGACTTCGGCTTCACGGACATCCACCAGCTGGCCAGTCACCAGACGGTGAATCACTTCGCCCGAGGCTTTTGGGGTAATGCCGTACACACCGGAATGGATTTTCACACCGGCCGGAATACCCAGTACCGGCAGTTGATCACCCACCACCGCGCAGATATCACGGGCGGTGCCGTCACCACCGGCAAACAGCAGCAGCGCTGGCTGCCGTTGCAGCATCAGTTCAGCGGCCTTGCGGGTATGTTCGGCCGTGGTCGGTGCCAACGGCAAACCGAGGTCCAGCACCTCAAATGCCAGCCCTTCGGCCGCCAGCCAGTCTGCGCCCATTTCACCGGGGCAAGTCACAAAGTGGCATTGCTCGCGTACGTCGGCCAGCACACCCAACGCCTGACGGGTACGCAGGCCGGATTTTTTCTCGGCACCCAGTGCTAACGCTTGTTCGACAATGGCAGCACCATCACTGCCCTTGAGCCCAACCGCACCACCAATGCCCGCCATGGGGTTCACAATCAAACCGATTTCAAGCAATCCGGACTCTCGCTCTGAATAACAGCCGGTTATAGCCAGTCGGATAATTTGATGCCGATGCCAAACCGTTGCTGGTAATGGTTGTAGTCGATCAGGCTTTCGCCGTAGCCGTCAAAAAATTGCACATAACCTTTGAGCTTGCAGGTCAGAGGAAACGTCCAGCCCAGCTCAACGGCACCACGGTTATCGAGCCGATCAAGATTGTTGCGCAGCATAACCGAGAGGTTGTGGTTGCCATAGACCTGAATCCAGGTGAGATCGCCATACCCCAGGTACTGTTCGATATCCGGGTTGTCGTCGTCGGATGGATCATCCGGGTCGGCCCCGCCCGATTCCGGAATCCGCCACCAGGCGCGCCAGCTGAGCATACGCTCACCTTCAAACACCGATGTACCACCAACAATTACCCGGTTCCAGCTGCGCGACAAGGTGCTGGTCTGACCGTTGGACTGGTGATTCAGCGAAATTGACGCCTGGTCAATCCAGTGAGCACCGGGCTGCCAGGTGTACATGATTTCCGGCTCGTGATTGGTTTCGCGGAAGGGTTTGGAGATCTGGTCGTTGTAGGCCTGCCAGAACGAACGGTTGGTATAGGCCACCTGAATTCGCCCGAACTTGTTCAGCACACCTTCGGCCAGCACGTATTTGATACTGAACTGGAATACCGCTTCGAGGTTCTCCAGCTCTGTGTTCTGATAATCCGATTCATCGGCACCAAAGTGATCGAGCAGGCGTTGCAACTCGGCATTGTTGGGATGGGTTTGCCAGGTTAACGGCAGCACATAATTGGGACGATGCGGCAAGAGAACATACGGACTGTCGGCGGCCACCGCTTCGATCTGACGTTTCTCCATCAGCTGCGGCAGGTTATCCCGAATGGCTGGTTTGAATTCTTCAGGCGCAATCACCTGTATATCCAGCGGTTCGGTTTTTAATTCCAGCTCCGGGTCGGCCGCTTCAGTGGCCGCAGGCAGCGTGGCGGAGCCGGTTTCAGCACTGGCAGCCAGAGGCTGCAGCAACAGACACAACCCCGGCAGCAGTACCAACAAGCGGCGCCGGGATTGCGGGCATTGGACATAACGCATGAAAGCCTCCTGATCCAGAGCGGGCACCGGTTTATTCAGAGGGTCCCCAAGCATCAGAAGACTATAACCAGCGTTACTGAATCAGCAAACCATCGGCCTCAAGGAAAGGCGTGCGGGCGGCTTGGTACTCGTTCTTGCAATGCGGGCAAATACGCACGTCTTTCTTGAGGATGCGGTTATGCAAGTGAAAGAGTTTGCTCTCTCCTTCCCAACAGTAAGAACAATAAGGCTGGCCGTAGGTCTGGTTATCACGCGCCTTGTAGTAGGCATCACCGCGACGCCGAAGATTGGCTTTGGTGTGCAGTAACTCTCCCATCGCCTTGAGTTCAGCATCCTTGTCGAACAGGTGCCCTTGCAGGATACCCAGCTCCATCTTGGCTTCGGAAATAGCGCCGGTCAGTTCCGCCAGAATCCGTTTGAGGTCCGACTTTTCCAACTGGAAACCGGATTCACGGATCATTCGTCCCACTTCGTTTGCCTGATTCAGGCTACGCATAATGTCGGTAAGTTTGCCCTGTCCTGCCATATTAACCTCACATCTGACACTGGTTCTGTCATCGCGACGGCGGATTGGCGTTTCCATCCACCGGCGATGACCATAACCGTCATGAAGCAGGTTCAATGCCAGTTTTTAACGTGCGTACTACAACGGGTTTACGCCCACCTTTTTGCGCCACCAGAACCGAGCCCAGTACCAGCATCATGCCGGCTTGCTGCAGCACCGACAGTTGTTCATTCATCATGAACAGACCCAGCAACACCGCAACCAGCGGGTTTAGAAGCCCCAGAAACGCCAGTCGATCAATGGTCAGAAAACGCAGTGAACGGAACCAGCTCCAATAACCGACACCCAGACCAATCGGGCCGATCCAGATCATCGCCAGCCAGTTGCTGGAGGTCATGGTCGGGGTAGTACCGGTGCTGAACCAGGCTACAGCGGTCAGCAGGAAACCGGCTACCAGAAACTGCGCGGCGGCCAGTTCCAGCGGCGGAATATCACGACCGTATTTCTGCGTCAGCAATCCGCCAATCGCCAGCGACAAGGCGGCCAGCAATGCCAATACAACACCTGTCCAGTCGAGTGGTTCAGAGGCTTGCCATACTAAAAGCGCCACCCCGCTGACGCCGGTCAACGCTGCCAGCACACTCATCCATGACGGTTTGCCGCCGCTGAACCACATCAGCACCAGTACCTGTAATGGCACGGTTGATACCAGTGTGGCCGCCACACCACCCGGCAAACGACTGATCGCCGCAAACAGCAGGCAGGTAAAAATCGCCAGGTTAAACAGGCTGAGGATGACCAGGCGCTGGCCATGCTGACGCCACAGTGTCAACCGCAGCAGTGGCAACAGCATCAGGCCCGGCAGCAACGAACGCAACGCAGCCACCCACAGAGGATCAATATCGGCCAGCCAGTGCTGGGTAACGCCGTAGGTGGTTCCCCACAGCAGGGGTGCAATAAGGGCAATAGGCCACTGCAATGACATGTCATGACTCCCGCATGAAAGTGTCGCCACAGTATCGAGGATTTATCTCCACTTCAAGTATCTTTATATAAAGATATATTTTGACGATCAGGCGGTTAGTGGATACTGTGACCAGCATCAAGAGTTTGCAGACAAGGCCATTCCCCTATGCACGATCAGGATCACCTCGACTTTATCCAGTCGCAGTGGCTACGCGAAAAACCGTCACTGGACACCCGTAGCATGGGACTGGTGGGACGCATGTACCGGCTGCAGCATCTGATTCGGGATGAAATTGACGAGTGCCACAAGGCGTTCGGTTTGCGCAGTGGTGAGTTCGACGTGCTGGCGACGCTGTTGCGAGCCGGAGAGCCCTGGTGTCTGACACCCACCGCGTTGTTTCAGGCCGCCATGTTGTCGTCAGGCGCGATGACCAATCGTCTGAACCGGTTGGAAGAAGCCGGGCTGATTCGCCGCGAAGCCGCGCCGGATGACCGACGGTCGTTACTGGTGATTCTGACAGCGGAAGGCAAGGAAAAAATTGATCAGGCCATCGAAGCCCATGTGGCAACCCTTGATCGGGTAACCAGCATTCTGTCGGAGCAACAGACCCAGCACATGGATCAGTTGTTAAAGGACTGGCTGCGGGGCCTTGAACAGCTCTGACCCCGCAGCCAGGTGGTTGGACCTTACTTTTCTACGAATGCACGCTCGATAACATAATGACCGGCCTTGCCACCACGCGCTTCTTCGAAGCCGAGGTCGTCGAGGATACGGGTCAGATCATCCAGCATGGCTGGGCTGCCACACAGCATGAAACGGTCGGTTTCCGGGTTCGGCTGTGGCAGACCAATGTCTTCAAACAGCTTGCCAGAGGTAATCAGGTCGGTCAGACGGCCCTGGTTACGGAATTCTTCACGAGTCACGGTTGGGTAATAGATCAGCTGATCACGTACCTGCTCACCGAAGAATTCATTGTTTGGCAGTTCGTTTTCAATACGATCCTGGTAAGCCAGTTCGCTGACAAAACGCACGCCGTGGGTCAGGATCACCTTGTCGAACTGCTCGTAAATCTCGTAGTCCTTGATGATGCTCATAAACGGCGCCAGACCGGTGCCTGTGCTCAGCAGATACAGGTTCTTGCCCGGCAGCAGGTGGTCAGCCACCAGAGTACCCACCGGCTTGGTGCCCACCAGAATCTCGTCACCGACGCTCAGTTTCTGCAGGTGTTTGGTCAGCGGGCCGTCTTGCACCTTGATCGAGAAAAACTCCATCTCTTCTTCGTAGTTGGCACTGGCAATACTGTAAGCACGCAGCAGTGGCTTGTTGTCGATTTCCAGACCGATCATGGTGAAGTGACCGTTCTTGAAACGCAGACCCTGGCTACGGGTAGTGGTAAAACTGAAGAGAGTGTCGTTCCAGTGGTGGACGCTGGTAACGGTTTCGCGAATCAGGTTGCTCATGGCTGGTCACCGGTTGTTTAGCTGTTATGGCGCTACTGTATGCCCCGCCGACCATTCGGTAAAACGGGATATTCCGATATACTTATCCGGTTTTTTCAATAAGGGATTTGCCCATGCGTTACAGCCTGCGCCAGCTTGAGGTCTTCCTGACCATTGCCCGCCACGGCAACCTCACCCGGGCTGCCGACGAGCTGGCGATGTCACAAAGTGCCGCCAGCAGCGCCCTGCGCGATCTGGAAGAACGTTTTGATCTGCAGCTGTTTGACCGCATTGGCAAACGTCTGCAACTGAATGAACAGGGCCGCCTGTTGTTGCCCCGAGCCGAAGCCCTGATGCATCAGGCCGAAGAACTGGAAGAGGCGCTGTTAAAACACAATCGCGCCGGTGAGCTGCGAGTGGGCGCAACCCTGTCGATTGGTAACTATCTGGCGGTGGGTTTAATCGCAGAACACATGCGCCGCCATCCGGGGGCGCGGGTGCATCTTGATGTTGAGAACACGGTGCATATTGTTGATCGGGTGCTGAACTTCGAGCTGGATATCGGCCTGATTGAAGGGGAAATCAATCATCCCGACCTGGATATCCAGCCGTGGCGGCCGGACGAACTGGTGGTGTTTTGCCATCCGGGGCATCCGCTGGCACAAACCGGCATACTCAACGATGACGACCTGCTGGCAGCCCCCTGGATTTTACGCGAACCCGGCTCCGGTACCCGTCAGGCCTTTGATCGCGCCTTGCATGGTCTGCTGCCCAAACTCAACATCGTGATTGAGTTACAACACACCGAAGCCATCAAACGTGCGGTGGAAGCCAATCTGGGGATTGGCTGTTTATCCCGCATTACTCTGGCCGATGCTTTTCGCCGTGGCAGCCTGATCGAACTGAAAGTGCCAGGGCGCGACTTCCACCGGATGCTGTACATCATTCTGCACCGCCAGAAATATCGCTCGGCCGGATTACTGGCCTGGCTGGAGCTGTGTCAGCCTGCAGTGCCGAAACGGTCTGCCCCCGGCGTTTGAAGGTTTTTCACTTCCGCCAGACGGCCGGCCCCCGAAAAAGCCACCAGCAAACGATCGATATCGGCTGCACTGACAGGACGGCAAAACAGATAACCCTGCCCGCTGTCGCAGCCCATATCCCGTAACCAGTGCAACTGCGCACTGGTTTCAATGCCCTCTGCTACCACCTTGAGATTCAGAGCATGGGCCATATCCACAGCAGCCCTCAACAACTCACGATCGCGGGGATGACTTTCCAGTTCCTGGATAAACGTCTTGTCGACCTTCAGCACATCAAACGGATGGCTACGCAGGTAACTCAGAGAAGAATAACCGGTACCAAAATCGTCCATCGCTACCGAAAAGCCCATGTCACGCAGGCGTTGCAGCAGACGGTCGCTGTTAAGCTGATCATCCAGCAACACCCCTTCGGTAATCTCGAAAGTAATGCCCTCGGCACAAACGCCGGAGTGCTCCAGCTCACGGGCAATACCGCTGATCAGGCCGGTATCACGGAACTGGCGTGGTGACAAGTTCACCGCCAGCTGGAAATCCGGACGGGTACGACGCCAGCTGGCCAGTTGCTGCACCGCTGTCCGCCAGACCATTTCGCCCAGCGGTATGATCAGGCCGGTACTCTCCGCCACCGGAATAAACTCGTCGGACGCAACATCACCCAACTCTTCACAGCGCCAGCGCAATAACGCCTCAACACCCACCATCTGACCGGTGGCGATATCAAACTCTGGCTGATAGGACAAATAAAAACGGTTTTTGACCAACGATTCACGGATCTTCTGCTCCAGCAACAAACGCCGTTTCATACCTTGGTTCATGCCTTCTTCGAAGAATTTGCCGATGTTGCGGCCGCCACCTTTAGCTTCGTAAAGGGCCACATCGGCATGGCGCAACAGGGTTGATACGTCGCTGGCATGGTCCGGATATATCGCCACACCAATACTGACGGTAATCACCAGTTCGTGTCCGCCAGGCAAATGGAACGGCTGGCGGAAACGGTTCATCAGGCGCTCCAGCAAGGTACGGCTGTCATCCAGCTCCGTCATACTGCCCATCAGCACCAGAAACTCATCGCCGCCAAGGCGGCCAGCAACGTCATGGCCACGCAAACAGGCACGAATACGTTCGGCTGCTTCCACCAGCAGCTGGTCACCGGCTTCATGCCCAAGGGTGTCGTTGACCTTCTTGAAATCATCCAGGTCGAGAAACATAGCAGCAACGCGGGTGTTGTGTTTACCCGCCAGCAGCAGCATGCGTTCCAGTTCCTGCAAGGCAAACAATCGATTGGGCAGACCGGTTAATACGTCAAAATTGGCCTGACGCATGATGCGCCGCTCCGCATGTGACAAATCGGCGGCCATCTGGATCAGGGCATTCCCCAAACGACGCACTTCGCCCTCTCCCATCGCCAGATCGGTCAGACGAAAGCCCAGATTGCCACGGGCGAATTCTTCCGCCGCCTCAATCATATGGAGGATGGGTTCCGACAGTGATTCCCGCAGATAACGGATCAGGCCAGCGGTCATCAGCACCACCAGCGCCAGACCACTGGCGGCAATGACCAGCAGGTTGACCAGGAAACCCTCCCAGTAATCTTCCACGCGGGATTCCAGCTCGGCCATGCCACCACCGGCCATGGCCGGGTTGAGGTCGATGCGCACAAATCCCGCCAGTTCACCAAAATGCACCACCGGGAAATACAAACTCTCCTGACCATTTTGCTCCAGCAAATGCGGCTGTTGATCGCGCAACTGCTCAGGCACCGGCTGCTGCTCGGCATAATGGGGATTAGCATCCGTACCATCACTGAGAATCAGGCCATCCACATCCAGTACCAGCACCCGTTTGGGACGCAACCAGTTGTAGATATCCTGAACTTCTTCGTTGATACGGGTAACGTCGAGGCGATACAGAGGATCAAACAAACGTTCACTAAGGTAACTGGCGTTATCCAGCAGAGCGGCACTCACATAGTTGTCGTGGCTGCTGCTGAAGGTATCTGTGAGCTGATCACGCAAACCGGCGGTGCGCAGATACACACTCACACACAGCAATATCAACACCAGCAGAATCAGCAGCGAGAACAGTCCGGCGACCAGAAAGGCATAACGATGACTGAGCTTGTCACTGGCCATGCAGCGCCTCCATCCATTGAGCCAGATTGTTCCTGTCGGCAGCGGTCAGTGGTTCGATCTGGGTAACCCCACTGGCCTCCTGCAGAGACTTGCGATCGTCTTCATTCTTCATCAACTGCAACAACGAGCGGTTCACGGCCGCTTGCATCTCGGCAGGCAGACGGGTATCCAGCGAAAACAGCCAGCGCGGCACGGGGCTGGTATGACCAATAATCCGCAGATGCTCACGCAGAGACTCTGGCAAACGCTGCCAGTCACCATCGTTAAAGGCGCCAACATCGGCCCGTTGCCGGTCGACCCAGTAAGCCTGATTAATTTCGGATTCGGCGAAACGGTAATTCACATAACGGCTTGGTAAACGGCTGATCTGACCGTCGGGCAACACCTGATAACCTTTCTGCTCCAGCATCAGACGCGGCAAATGGAACGCCGATGTCGAACGTGCGGACTCGAATACCACAGTCTTGCCAGACAAGTCGTCCAGCGACGTGATGGTGCTGTCATTACGAACAAAAAAGACGCTGTGGTAGTTGCGCTGGCCCTGACGCCACATCAACAGTTGCGGCTGCCAGGCGTCATCAAGATGGCTGACATCCAGAGTGGCAAACATACTCTCAAAGAAAGCATCCACTTCATGACGCCGTACAAGGCCTTTTAACTGATCAATACTGTCGACCACCAGCAGCGGTGCGAGGCTGATACCGGCCGCTGCCAGGTGCTGGCCCAAACGTCGATGGAAATCGGTCATCTCTGCCAGCGTTGCGCCAGGGCTGCTGGCTCGTTCACTGATAACGGCCAGCCGCAACAGGGGCGACTCGCCATACGCAGACGCCGTGCTGAACAGCAGCAAAGCGATGATAAAATTAATGACTGCTCTGACAAATCGTATCGATTTGCCGCTCCTTGAGCTGTACATGGACAAGGCTCCGCTAATATCCAGTACAAAGAATATACACAGCAGCCAGTCATTCTTCATGTTTTGCGGCACTTCATTTGCAAAAACCGGACGAACGTTACGACTTTGGCCGTTATGCCCCATTCCTCAGTCAATTTACTGCGGTTTACACCTGACATTCCTGTATTCAAGTTTGGTCGGGACGAATCCTGACCAATGTCAGCGGTTGCCAATATTATTGGCGGCACTTGCCTGTTCCTGTTGCTGCGCCGTTTAACCGCCTCGGCAATTCCGTTAATCTGTTAACCATCTCCTGCAGAGCTTTCCTCTCATATGTCCACCAACACAGCACCACTTCCCATTACCTTTGGAGATCATCTCAAGGCGCTGGTTGCCCTGAACCCCAGCCCACGCCCATGGCACCACGCCATGCTGGTGGCCTTATGTTGTGCGGTTCCGGCCTTTATTGGTGCGGCATTAGGCGCATTTCAGAGTGGGTTGATGGCCTGTATGGGCGCGATGGCAGTGATGTATATGCCAGCTGCCAGTCTTGGCAGACGTATGGTGACCATGCAGGTGGTGGCCTTCGGAATGGCAGCCAGTGTGGCGCTGGGATTGTTGGCCGCCTGGCATCCGGTACTTGGCGCGGTGGTGCTGGGGCTGGCATCTTTTATGATCACCCTGATCTGCCGTTATTTCCGGATTTCACCACCCGGTAACTTCTTCTTTATTATGGTGGCAGCCATTGCCACGGTAATACCGTTTGATCTGCACAGTATTCCGCAACGAGTGGGCCTGATCATGCTGGGCAGCATGTCCTCATGCCTGCTGGTGTTTCTGTATAGCCTGCTGTTCCCGACGCCGGAAGTCCGTACACCGCTGCCACAGGCGTCCGAACGGATTCGTCCTCTGGTTCGCGAGGCCCTGATCACCGGTGGCCTGATTGGCCTGAGTTACCAGATCGCGCATTTGCTGGAGCTGCATAACCCCTATTGGGTCCCAATATCCTGTGCGGCGATTCTGCAGGGCACCAGCTTCCGACTGGTATGGATGCGCAAGGTCCAGCGTATTGTGGGTACTGCAGTGGGTCTGGTACTGGCCTGGCTGATTTTCCAGATTCCAATGGGCCCCTGGGGGCTGAGCTTTGCGATTATTGGTCTGAGTATCGTGATTGAATCGCTGATTCTGCGGAACTACGGACTTGCCGTGATTTTTATCACCCCGTTAACCGTGATCTTCGCGGGTGTAGCCAGCACCGGTATGCCCCACGATGAACTGGTGCTGATTCGCCTGCTGGATATTTCCATCGGCAGCGCGATTGGCGCTTTGGGTGGCTGGTTCCTGCATTTACAGCGGCCCGCCAGTACCTGATTCACCCATAGGCTGACGGGCCCATCGGCATGACATGACTGACGCCCAATGGCTGACCGATAAGTGACAAAGGTGACAATTTCAAAGCATCGCCATATTCAACTTTCGGCATATTGACGGCAAAGAACATCATGACCTGCCATGCCCGCTGAGCCATTTTTCCCACAGTCCATCATGTTATGGTTTGCTATTCCCATAATAAAAATCAGGACACGGAAAATGGTGAGCATTCACAAATTTGCCGCTCGTATGGGTGCCGGAACAGCACTCTTCTCACTGTTGATGGCGTCTGTTGCCGGTTCACTGAGCGTACCGGTCAATGCTGCGGAGCCCCTCAAGATTGGTCTGCACTATCCGGCCAGCGGCCGTTACAAGGAACATGGCTTTGCCCAGGCCGAAGGTGCCTTGCTCGCAGTCGAAGAAATCAACAGCCGCGGTGGTGTACTCGGTCGCAAACTCGAATTGCTGAGCGACGATACTGCATCCGAACCGGAACGTGCCGCCAATAATGCCGCAACTCAGGCACAAGCCGGTGCCCTGATGATGCTGGGCGGCAGCTCCAGCGAAGTGGCCCGCGCCCTCGGACGTGAAGCCAGCCGCCAGAACATTATCTATTTTGCGACCCAGGCCTCCGCCAACGAACTCACTGGTGTAAAAGGTCATCGCAATATTTTCCGCGAGTCCATCAGCGCCCGTATGGGTGCCAAGGCGATTGGCAACTACCTCCAGACCCTGCCCGGTGAACACAAATTTTTCTACATTACTGCCAGTGACAGCTGGGGATTTTCGGCCGAAGCCTCCATGCGCGAGGTAACAGGAACAGAAGACACCGCTGCCCACCCGAACGTGCCGGTGCAATATCCGAAACCGAGCCAGAAAGATCTCGAAAACGCGTTGGCCGCGGCCATGAACTCGGACGCTAACGTGCTGGTGTTAAGCCAATACGGGAAAGATCTCGCGACTATTTTGCAACTGGCGCAAAAACGTAACGTGCAGGAACGTTTCACCATTGTGGTTCCAGTGGTCGATCTGGAAACCGCACGCGAAGCCGGAGCTGGTGCCATGGACGGTGTGATTGGCGCCATGGCCTGGAACTACGATGTACCGGCGGCTCTGAATCTCGATGACGCCCGCCTGTTTGTGAACCGTTATACCGACCGCTTCCAGCATTCGCCGTCAGCAGGTGCCGCTTCAGCCTACAATGTGGTGCATCAGTACGCCGATGCGGTTCGCCGTGCCGGAACAACCGATACCGGCAAGGTCATCAGCGCACTGGAAAACTATTCGTACACCGGTATCAAAGGTGACGAACAGTGGCGGGCGTTTGATCACCAGAACCTGCAAACCGTCTACGTAGTGAAAGGCCGCCCACGTGCCGACGTAATGAAAGACAAAAACAAGGAAAACTATTTTGTGATGCTGGCTGAAACCCCAGGAGCCGACGCTGCTATCAGCGAAGCCGACTGGAAGCAGGAACGTCGCAATAATGGCAAACCGGAACGTCTGGAATAGGCATAAACCCTGACGTGAATTGGCACACGTCCGGAACAATGGTGTAGCATGGCCACCAGCCTATCCTCAGGCTGAGTGGCAGGCACATCCTGGATTCGACATGAATAACGCAGAAGAAAAAAAACTGGTAGGCAAAACAGCCTACGAAACCATTCGCCACGACATCATCACCGGCACTCTTCCGCCTAATGAACGCCTGAAGCTCAACGCTCTGCAACAGCGTTATGGCGTCAGCATCAATACCCTGCGCGAAACCCTGATGCGTCTGGTATCAGAAGGGTTTGTGCTGTTTGAAGACCAGAAAGGATTCCGGGTAAACAGTGTCTCGGTTTCAGACCTTGAAGAGCTTATTGAGCTGCGCAGCACTCTGGAAATACTCGGCCTGCAAAAATCAATGCGCAATCGTAAAAGCCTGATTGAATGGAAATCGCAGCTGATCAGCGCCCACTATCGACTCAGTTGTGCCCAGTCATTAATGCTGGAAGACGAACAGACCTACGCCCCGGACTGGGAGAAGGCTGATCGCGAATTCCATATGACCATTGTTTCCAATTGCGGCTCGCGACAACTGATCCGTTATCACAGCACCATTCTGGAACTCTTTATGCGTTACCAGGTGCTGGCCCTGAAAAAGCGTCCGTTCCGTGGTCAGGGTGTGGTGGATGAACATAAAGAGCTGCTGGATCTTCTGCTGAATGACAAGGAAGAGGAAGCCGCGGCTTGTTTGCTGCACCACATCAGTCAGGGCTCTGCCCTGCCCATCTGAGGCTCAGGCTTCACTTCCGAATACCGGCAGGAATCCAACCTGCCGGGCTCAGGCTTCTTATATAGGTTCTGACGATTTCCCAGGTTCGAACGACGCCAACTGGCCACTCGACAGCGTTTGCACACCTGCCAATACAAACCCATGAATACGAACCCATAAAGTTAACGGTATAAAACAGCAGGCAAAAAAAACGGTGGCCGTAGCCACCGCTAAACAGGGTTCGACAAATGTCGATTCAGAACAAAAAATCGGGCTCAAACAGAATAAACACAGGCCTCAGCTAGCCATACGATCCGGCATTACCACAGCAGATGGTGTACTGCCATGCACAATCTGACGGGCGCTTTCACGAGCGGCATCCATCAGCAAACGCAGCTGGGCAGACGGAACACGGTCGGCACGAATCGTCAGGCCAACCGGGCCGAGGGTTTCCTGACCAGCCAATGGCAGTTCGACCAGCTCACCGCTCTCCAGTTCACGGCTGACTACACCACGCGACACAATCCAGATGGCGTTGCAGTGACGGGTGTATTCCTTGCCGAACGAGTCGGAAATAGTCTCGATACGATCCGGGATAGAACCAATGCCCAGCGCCACCATATAACTTTCCACCGCCGGGAAAATAATGGAGCCCTGTGGCGGATACAGTACGGTGTACTCGGCAATACCACTGGCATCAAAATTACCCTGCAGCAGCGGGTGACCAGGGCGAACAACAAAACTCACACGCTCGGAATAGAGGTGTTCAAAGGTCAGACCGGTAACCTGTTCAGGCTCCCCCAGACGACCAATCACCAGATCCAGCTCACCCACACGCAACTGGCTCAGCAGCAAGGTGTTCTGGGCCGATACGATGTTCAGGGTCACATCCAGACCAGACTCACGGAATTTCTGGACGGTCATTGGCATCAGGCTGGCGGCTACGGTTGGCAATACACCAATGGACAAGCGTGCCCGGCCCTTGTGTTTGGCCTCGGCTACACTGTTAGCACCTTCGCGCAATGCCGCCACACTGGTACCGGCGTACTTGATGAAGACCTCACCAAATTGTGTCAGCTCTACCCCTTTCTTGCTGCGATCCAGCAAGCGCACTCCCAGCATGTCTTCCAGTTCTTTCAGTTTTTTGGAAACGGCTGGCTGGGTGAGAGCCAGAACATCCGCCGCACGCCCAACGCTCCCCTGGCGGGAAACCTCCAGGAAACATTGCAGGTGGCGGTACTTGATGCGGTTCTCCATCATAAAACTAACCTCAAATTTCGAAAATATAGGTTATTTTTGGTTTCGTAGGGTTTTTACACTGGACGCTGATTGAAATCAACATACAAAATCGGAAAAAACGGAATAACAACCTGTTTGGGTACTTTTACAGGTCTTTTCATGCCCGGCGCATAGCATTAGCAGCATACGAGCAGCAGGGAATTTCATTTTTGAACGAGACTGAAGCGGCTTAGTTTATGCGCCCACTGAGCAATCCCCCGACCCGGGGCTGGTGCACACGAGGACAACCATCATGAAAACAGCATTGGCAACCGTCTCCATCTCCGGAACCCTGGAGCAGAAATTTGCAGCCGCTTCCAAAGCCGGCTTTCAGGGCGTCGAGATTTTCGAGAATGACCTGACCCAGTTTCCAGGCAGCCCTCGCGATGTACGCCTGATGGCGGCCGACCACGGTCTGGAGATTATTGCCCTGCAGCCAATGCGTGATTTCGAAGCCATGCCGGAGCCAATGCGCAGCGCCAACTTCTATCGGATGCAGAAAAAATTCGAGCTGATGCATGAGCTGGGCACCAAACGCACCCTGATGTGCAGCAACGTGTCGCCCTACTCGGTTGACGACAACGCTCGTGCCGCTGCCGACCTGTATGAGCTGGCCGAACTGGCCAAGGCCGAAGGCTTCCTGCTGGCCTACGAAGCATTGGCCTGGGGTCGCCACGTTGCCGACTACGACAAGTCATGGGATATCGTCAAACGCGCCGACCATCCAAACCTGGGTATCTGCCTCGACACCTTCCACATGTTCTCTCGTGGTGCCACCCTCGATTGCATGCGTAATGAAATCCCGGTCGAAAAAATCGCACTGGTACAGGTTGCCGATGCGCCGTACCTGCAAATGCGCGAGATTCTGCAATACAGCCGTCACTACCGTTGTTTCCCGGGTCAGGGTGACTTCCCAGTGGTGGAGTTCATGAAAGCCCTGAAAGAAAAAGGCTTCGACGACTACGTTTCCCACGAGATTTTTAACGACGACTTCCGTGCCTCCTCGCCAGAAGACCGCGCCGTTGACGGTATGCGTTCGCTGATCTGGCTAGACCAGCAGAGTGAACTGCCAGCCGATCACACGCCGGAAGAACTGGTCGATGACGTTGAGTTCGTAGAGTTTGCAGTGGCCGGTGAATCCGGAGAAGAACTGGTGCAGCTGCTGAGCCAGCTCGGCTTTGAAGAAACCCACCAGCACAAATCCAAACAGGTGTCGCTGATGCGTCAGGGCGATATCAACCTGGTGCTGAACCGTGAACCGGCCAGTCAGGCGCACCAGCATTTTGAAAAACACGGTGTGTCTGTGTGTGCGCTGGCATTCAGCACCCCTAGCCTGAAAAAGGTGATGAAACGCGCTGACCAGTTCCACTGTGCCCGTTTTACCAACCAGACCGGTCCGGGTGAACTGAATATTCCAGCCATTCGTGGCATCGGCGACAGCCTGATGTACTTCGTAGAACGCAAGCCGGTACGTTTTTTTGAACTCGACTTTGAGCCACTGGAAACCACTCGCTCTGGTAGCAGCGCTGGCCTGATCCGCATCGACCATATCGGCCAGACCGTTGCCAGCACCGATTTTCTATCGGCAGCCTTCCTGTACAAGAGCCTGTTTGACTTCAACGTCGAAGCCAGTCAGGACCTGCCAGACATCTACGGTCTGGTGGTCAGCCGCACGGCACTGAACCAGAACAAACGTGTGCGTATTCCGATCAACATGACTACTGCCCGTTCGGCCGCGGCCCAGCGTTTTATCGATACCACCCACGGTTCCGGTGTGCACCAGCTGGCATTTGCCTGTGAAGACATCTTCAAGGCCGCCGAATGTGTACCGGCGCACCTGCATCTGGATATTCCGGCCAACTACTACCGCGATCTGCAAGCGCGCTTCCAGATCGACAACAAGCTGCTGGCCCGAATGCAGCAGTGGAACATCCTTTACGACCGCAACGAGGACGGTGAGTTTTTCCACTTCTATACCCGTGAAGTACACGGCGTGTTCTGCGAAATCCTGCAACGGGTTGGCAATTACGACCGTTACGGCGAAGCCAACGCCTTTATTCGACTGGCGGCCCAGTCACGCGCGGTTGGTAATCACTGATCCCGGCCAATCCAAACAGAACAAACAGCATTCAGGCAAGGAAGCCTCTCAACGCCCACCAGGATGCCCAGGGTTCCTTGTCGACTCTCGACAATTTTTGACCGCCTTCGGGCGGTTTTTTTGGCCCGCCAATACTTGCCTGGCGAATTGCAAAGATTCAGAAAGCTCCTGCAGTAAACGATCGTAGCCCAAAAATAAAATCGAAAAATGGAATAACAGGAATGCCCAATAGTGATAGAAGGCAATAACGAGGCCCATTTTCAGCAACAATAAACCAACAAATGTGCAGGTTTGTTGCAAAAACAAACACAGATATTCGTCAAAGATTGGCGTCTAATACACGCATTCAAGCCCCTCCGACTTGCCGCGTTCATGGAATGACGGATCAGTAAGCGCACCGTGCGCCACATCACTCCTCCGCCCGAAAACAGTTTCTCTTTATGGACGCCAGCCGCGACCGGGGCTGCCAGTACCTGTTGTGTGCTGTGACCGCTCCACCACAACAATCACTGGTTTACCGATTTCGAATAACATAGATAGCGAGTCCGTAACCATGACTGACAACACACCATCCCGGACGCCACGGGTCATCATTGTTGGTGCCGGCTTTGCCGGCCTGCAACTGGCGAAAAAACTGGGTAAACGCCGGAAAGGCGAACCAGCCCTCGATGTAATCCTGCTCGACAAGAACAACCACCATACCTTCCAGCCCCTGCTGTATCAGGTAGCCACCGGCGGCCTCGAACCCGACAGCATCAGTTACCCGATTCGTCGTGCCCTGCGTGGTGTTTCCAATGTGAAATTCCAGATGGGTGAAGTGAAGATGGTGGATACCACCGCCAAACGTGTAACCACCGAGTCAGGTGATCTGGATTACGACTATCTGGTGCTGGCCACTGGCAGTACCAACAACTTCTTCCAGTTCGACTCCACCAGCAACCAGCTGCTGCCACTGAAGTCGGTACCGGATGCACTCAATATCCGTAACTTCATCCTGCAGAACCTCGAACAGGTAACCCACACCCAGGACCCAAACCAGCAAACCGAACTGATGAACATCGCCATTATTGGTGGTGGCCCAGCAGGTGTGGAACTGGCCGGTGCGTTGGGCGAAATGAAACGCCACGTTCTGCCAAAAGATTTCCCGAACTTCGACTTCAGCCGTATGTCGATCACCGTGTTTGAAGCTGCCCCACGTCTGCTCGGCGCCATGTCTCAGGAAGCATCGGATAACACCAAACGTTATCTGGAAGACATTGGTGTGGAAGTTCGTGTTGGTGCCAAGGTGGATTCCTACGACAGCAAACGCCTGTTGTTAGCCGATGGTTCGGAATTCCCGGCTCGTTCCGTGATCTGGACTGCGGGAGTCAAAGGTAATCCGGTTGAAGGCATCAGCCAGGAACTGATCAACCCGGGTCGTCGTATCCAGATTGACCAGTGGTTCCGCGTGCGTGGTATGGCCGATGTATTTGCCCTGGGCGACTGCGCAGCCTGCCAGACCGACAAAGACCCACGTGGCCTGCCAATGATGGCAGCCGTCGCCATGGACCAGGCCGCCTGGCTGGGTGAAGTGTTTGCCCAGATGGTGAGTGGAAAGGAAGTAGAGCCATACGTATTCAACAGCAAAGGCACCATGGCCACCATCGGCCGCAACCGCGCCGTCGTTGACCTGCCACGCTGGAAATTCCACGGCCCGTTCGCCTGGTTTGTATGGATGTTTATTCACATCCTGTCGCTGATCGGCTTCCGCAACAAACTGGTGACACTGGTCGACTGGCTGTTCAACTACGTCAACTACGACCGTCCGTTAAACGCCATTCACCAGCGTTACCAACGGCCCGGAATTGAAGACAGCGATTTCAAGACATCCTGATCTTTCACATATCGACACCACACAAAACCAAACGGGCCCCAAAGGCCCGTTTTGTTTTTTAGTCGGGCGTCGGGCGTCGGGCGTCGGGCGTCGGGCGTCGGGCGTCGGGCGTCGGGCGTCGGGCGTCGGGCGTCGGGTGTCGGGTGTCGGGTGTCGGGCCAGATCTTGTGGGCATAAATGCCCACACTACAACAGAGCATCCATTTACATCGATTTCACCCAGCTCAGCTGGCTGCCAAATGCCCATCTGGGCGAGCCGGGATTCACCGCAACGGCCGACCCTGCCGGGGCATGGATGCCCCGCAAGGCCCTATTTTTACCGATAGACAGGGCACAGGGACGTGCCATCTGGCCGGGGTCGAAAAGCCGTTGTCGGGGAATACCGGAAAAACGAGCCCAGTCGGGCAAAAGCAGGGGGAGGCCCGCCCGGCCGGGGGACAAGGTCCCCCAAGAGGGCAAGCAACGTAGCAAGTTAACAAGCCGAGTAGCCGTCAGGCGTCAGGCAAAGTAAAAACCGCTGCATTCCCACGAGGGATCGTGGGAACGAGGAAAAATCGACGCCCGGCCAAACGCCAGACATAAAAAAACCCGCCAGGGTGAACGGGTCAAAAAAAGGCCGACACTACCGTCGGCCAAGAGCACATAACGCAGTTATGAACCCGGAGCTCAGCCCAACAGCTTGCTCTGGATATCAAATTTCTTCATAAAATGACGCAGGGCCGCCTGGTCGTCTTCCACTTTGAAACCAGTGAAGATTTCGAAGGCATCTACGCCCTGGTAGAAGAACAGGTCAAAACCGGAAACAATCTGCAGGCCTTTGTCAGCCGCCGCGATCAGGAATTCAGTGTCCAGCGGGGTGTAAACGGCATCAAATGCCCAACGCTGACCGCCAAATGCGTCCAGTGGCAGCGGGTTACCCGGAGTCTTGTAGTGACCAACCGGAGTACAGTTCACCAGACCATCGACACCACGGGCGGCATCGGCCACATCGGCATGAGCCACCACAGAAGCCTTGTAACCATAAGCCGCCAGAGCCTGAACCAGAGACTCGGCGCTGGCGACGTTCATGTCACACACCAGCAGCTCGGTTGCACCCAGTTCAAACAGACCAAAGGCCACCGCACGGCCAACACCGCCAGCACCAATCATCAGCACCTTGCCCGCTGGCTGATCGCCACAACGGCCACGGTAACCACGGATAAAACCGGTGTAGTCTGTGTTAAAAGCGGCCACGCCACCTTGCAGACGCAGGGTGTTGGTCGCACCCATTTTCTCAACAGCCGTGTTAACGCTGCTGGTGTAACCGGTAGCCACTTGCTTGAACGGGAAAGTAACGTTGGTGCCGGTATAGCCCTGATCAATCAGTTGCTTCAGGGTGGCTTCAAACGCTTCCGGAGTGTTTTCACTCAGGTCGAACAGTTCGTAAGTCACCGGAATATTGAACATTTCACCGAGAGTGGTGTGCAGGGACGGAGCACGAGACTGGGAAATGGAAATACCAATAAGGCCAAGTTTGATCATGTAACAAATCTCCCGATGAGCAGCCTGGGTGAGATAAACCGTCCGGTTGTTATGTTATCGGTGCTGAAAATGGGTTCCAGCGACCGACAGAACGGCTTTCGGCTGCGAAAGTGGCGAGAAGATACACCAGCTGACGCCAACCATTGATTACTCTTTAAGCAGAGCGATATTCCGTTTTTGACAAGCATGGACAGAAATTGCCTTTTTCTCCTGCCCGCTGGCTCAGATCACCCCGTGTTCCAACTCTGGTGCTGCGGCTGCCGCCTGACTTGTATGCCTGTCTGGCATCTTGTTGCTATCCATGACAATTGCCCAGCGCCCCCTGTGGATCATGATCATCACTTGAGCCCACTACCGTCTGTCGGCCATTAACGCCCTATTTGGGTGCTCAAATGTCGCTATTTCGACCGAGTCAGCCGCCGCCATCCCCCGCAAACTTCCACCAATCCTGATTCATGCGGTTTTCGATATGGATACGCGCCTGAAATCTCACTTTTCTTAGTTGGGTCGCTGTCGCAGAGTGTCCGGCGTTTTGAAAAGTATCCTATATTTTTGAAATCTATGGATACGATGAGACAATGTCGGATAAATCTGCACAGCCTGCAGCTACCCCTGACTTAGCGCTCGGATCAAAACAGGTGGTCTCCACCGCCTACCAAAAAACATCCGGTTCTGCCCGAAAGAACACTGATAACAATAACCAATGGGATCCTGAATCCTGACTGGAGATGTGAATATGAAATCCATGACCAAAGCCCTGCTGGCCAGTGCCATGGCGGTTGCCGCTTCCGTTCCTGCATTTGCAGAAACCACCATCACCCTGGGCCACGTTGACCCTGTTGAGTGGACCACCTCCAAGAAAGGTGCCGCTGCCAAGGTTTTCAAAGAACTGGTTGAAGCGGAAAGTGCGGGCCGTATCAAGGTAAACGTATACCCATCTGGTCAGCTGGGCGGTGAAACCGACCTGGTTCAGTCTGCCCAGGAAGGTACTCTGACCATGGCCATGGTGTCTGGTCCGTTTGCCCGTGTATGCCCTGAAGCCGGTGTACTGGAAATCCCTTACCTGTTCCCGTCTGCTCCGGTTGCCTGGTCTGTTCTGGATGGCGACTTCGGTAAACAACTGAGCGAACACTGCCTGGCCAAAACCGGTCTGCGCACTCTGGCTTACGGTGAAACCGGTTTCCGTAACTTCACCAACTCCAAGCGTGCGGTTTCCGAGCCAAAAGATCTGGCTGGTCTTAAAATCCGTGTTATGACCCAACCACTGTACGTGGAAATGGTTAAAGCCATGGGTGGTGAGCCAACTCCTATCGCATGGCCAGAAGTGCCAGCCGCTCTGACCACCGGTGTTGTCGACGGTCAGGAAAACCCGGTTTCCGTTATTTACGCCAACAAGTTTTACGAAATGCAGAAGTACATGACCCTGGACGGCCACGTTTACGGTGCTGACTTCTTCCTGATCAACGACGCCATTTTCAGCAAGCTGCCAGCGGAAGATCAGCAGATCGTCAAGCGTGCAGCCCAGGTTGCAGCCATTGCCGGTCGTGCCATCCAGCAGATCAACTCGGCTGAAGGTCTGACCGCTCTGGCCGCCAAGGGTATGACCATCACTACCCCTACCGCTGAACAGCTGGACAAGTTCCGCGCCGTTGCCCAACCAGCCGTTATCTCCTGGCTGGAAAAAGAAGTTGATCCAACCTGGATCACCAAGGTTCAGAGCGCGGTTGACGCTGCTGCCACCAAGTAATCCTCGTACCGTTCACTCTGCCAACCGGATTGTTGGCAGAGTGTTCTCCTAATCGGATTCCATTCATGTTTTCACTTTATTCACGTCTGCTCGCGTTTCTGACCGGCGGATCGCTTCTGGTTGTGTTCGCCGTGATCCTGATCGGCGCCCTGATGCGTTATCTGCTGGGTACCTCCATCCAATGGGGTGAGGAGGTTGCCAAATACGCCATGATTTACGGCGTTATGTTCGGTATGACCCTGTGTTACCTGCACAACAGTCACATCCGTTTTACCTTCCTCGAAAGTCTGACGCCGAAGCAACATCACCGCTGGATCTACCTGACCCACGACGTGATTGCGCTGGCAGCCGGTGTGATTCTGATCTGGTCCGGTTATGACTTTGTGGCCAAGCGTGGTGCCCTGATGGCCACTGGCGTCAACCTGCCAATGTACTGGTTCCAATCAGCCATGGTAGTTGGTGGCGTCTGTCTGAGCATCGCTGCTGTCGTCAAGATTGTTCGTCACTTCACTCATCCGGAACAGGGAGAGTAATTCCATGCTGGCTATTATTGTTCTTGTTTTCCTGCTGCTGCTGGGTGCTCCGATTGCGTTTGGCATCCTGTTGTCCGTCACCGGTTATGTGGTACTGGAAACGCCTTTCCCGGCTTCTCTGGTTGCCCAGCGTATTTTCAGTGGCATCGATTCCTTCGCAATTCTGGCGATTCCGCTGTTCGTTCTGGCCGGTGAGCTGATGAATGAAAGTGGTATTACCGACCGTATTATCCGTTTCGCCAACGCTCTGGTAGGTCACACCAAGGCTGGTCTGGCGCAGGTAAACATCTGGGCATCGGTGATTTTTGCCGGTCTGTCCGGTTCTGCGGTTGCTGATACTTCTGCTCTCGGTCGTGTGTTTATTCCGACCATGGAAAAGGCCGGTTACCCACGTGAATTTGCCGCCGCCCTGACCGCTGCGTCATCGGTGATTGGCCCAATGATTCCACCGAGTATTCCGGTAATCATTTATGCCCTGATCACCACCGGTGTATCTGTACCTGGCCTGTTCCTGGCCGGTGTGGCTCCGGGTATTTTCCTGGCTATTGGTCTGTCTATTTATGTGCGTTTCACCGCGGCCCACTACGCTGAGCCAATGCCGAAACTGAGCATGAAAGAACGCTTCAAGGCGCTGATGGATGCCTGGGTACCGCTGTTGATGCCAGTGTTTATTGTTGGCTCAATCCTGACCGGTATTGTTACCCCGACTGAAGCCGCGGCTCTGGCGGCCGGTTACGCCCTGCTGGCCGGTATGTTTGTGCTGAAGAGCCTGAAAGTATCGGCACTGCCAGAAATTTTTGTGCGTGCCATGCGTGATTCGTCCGTGATCCTGCTGATTATTGCGGTAGTGGCGGCGGCGAACTGGCTGCTGACCTTCTCCCAGATTCCACAGGCGATCAGTCAGGCGGTTCTGAACACTGTAACTGATCCATGGATGTTCCTGCTGATGGTCAACGCCATCCTGCTGCTGGTTGGTCTGTTCCTGGAAGGTATTGCAGCCATGCTGATCCTGCTGCCAATCCTGCATCCAATCGCCATGAGCCTGGGCATCGACCCGACTCACTTCGGTATTGTGGTGATCTTCAACCTGATGATTGGTCTGATCACTCCACCAATGGGGATCTGCCTGTTTGTGGCGGACTCCATCGCCAAGGTGGGTATGGGCAAGCTGTCCCGTTGCATCATGCCAATGTTCCTGGTGGAGGTTGCAGTGCTGGCTATCATCACCTTTATTCCAGAGAGCGTTACCTTCCTGCCGCATCTGTTTGGTTACTGATTATCGGTATCCAGTGCCAACGTCAGGCAATAAAAAAGCACCTTCGGGTGCTTTTTTATTGGTTCTGTTTTGTTGGTTCTGTTTCTACAGGCAGCTATTTACCGACAATCCACTCCATCAACCAGCTCGCCTACTAACCCGGTAACCGATTAACCGGCGTGACGTTGTGGTTCTTGCAGCTCATAACAGGCCAGTCGCTGCCCTGCCAGAGCACACTTCAGTTGCTCCATTTCCGCGTCCAGCACTACCACTACCTGCTGTGGCCAGGCAGGCACTTTGCGACTGAACTCCAAAGCCTGGATACGCTGGCGTAACACACACAAATCATGGAAGTCACCGAGTTGTGATGCCAGCTGATGCAGACCGGTTTGCCGCTGCTGCCAGTAGGCACCCGCCTTGCGGCCACTGTCGCGGGCGAGGGATTCGATGTGCACCAGTCGCCCGACCAGCAGTTCGTATTTCACCCATTTGCGCCAGCTGTGATACGCAAGGCTGTTGTCGTTGAGACAGGCATCGGCTGCCAGATCGGCCGCTTTTTGCCAGCAACGCTGATAACCCGTTTGCCACCAGCGTTTACTCACTGACTGACGCGCCAGGTTTCGCCACAGCAACATCTCATCACGGAAGACCAGTTCCAGCCCGGCAACATCCAGTGTCAACGCCTCGGAAATAGGCGTCAGCAAACGGCGTTTGGCATATCCCAGCGCCAGACGCTGGCTGCCAGTACTCTTGTCGCTCAGTTGCTGTAACCAATCAGCCATCACCTGCTGCTCCCGATGATCGGCCAGCAAGGCAGCTACCTGCGCCAGCACACGTCCACGCTGACGAGCGATACGTCTGGTGTCAGCGTCGGTTTGCAGCCATTGCCAGCTGGCGCGCAGGGTTTTGCAGACCAACCGGATGGCATGCACACGATCAGCATCTACCGGGGTAACAAGCCAGGCCAACACATCGTCACAACAACGCTGATTACTGGCACAGAAAGAAGACCAACGGGGTTCGAGCGACTGTTTCATTATTTTTATCCTGTTCAGTAAACCCATAACAGGAATCTAGCACCACCCTGAACCGGGCGTCAGGGCAATCAGGGACAAAACAGGCTCAGAGGTATTTTTGCCAGAACTGCGCCTGGCCCGCTTGAGGGTCCAGTTCATAGGCTTCAAAGCCTGCAGCTCGGTAGGCAGCCATGGCCGAACGATTATTAGAAAGCACTTCCAACGTTAATTTGCAGTAATCTCGTTGCCGTGCCCATTGGCCAGCAACATCCAGCATCCGGCGCGCTAACCCGCGCCCACGATAATCAGCGTGCACCACCAGATCATGAATATTCAGTAGTGGCCGTGCCCGAAAGGTCGAGAAACCATCAAAGGCATTCAGCAAGGCCACCGGCTGCTGATCACCCCATCCCAACCAGCTGTGGGCTCCGGCAAACCCCGCCAACCGTTGTGGCAGTTCGGCTTTTACCTGTGGGTCGAGCCCTGTTCCACCGCCCATAGGGTCATGGGCATAGTGATCCAGTAATTGCACCAGGGCCTGCATATGCCCAGGGTTGTGAAAATCGACTTCAACAATCTGCAGCGCGTCAGCGTTCATAACACAGGCCTGTATTAACGAATCGGGAAATCAAACCAGGTATCCGGCCAGGGTTCATTGGCCAGGGTGAAGTGCCACCACTCTTGGGCAAATGGCAAAAAGCCCTGTTCCAGCATCAGGTTTTGTAACAACAAACGATTGGCGCGCTGATTCGGGGTCAGGTCGAGATATTCCGGCCAGGATACTGTACTGAAAAAGTCGAACTCGCTGCCCATATCGAGTTCCTGGCCAGTCGCCAGATCAATAATGGTGAGATCTACCGTGCTGCCACGGGTGTGGCTGCTATGAGTGGCCACGTAGCCTTCACGGAACAGGGTGGCCTTGTCGAGGCCAGGGTAAAACCGCTCACGCCCCTGCTCATGACCGTCCTGCCGGGCCCAGCGCAGGAAGTGATCAACGGCCTGTTGTGGACGATAGGCATCCAGAATTTTTAATCCCAGTCCGAATGCTGCCAGCGCTGCCTGTACCTTCTGAACCGCTTCAGCGGCTGGTCGGCTTAACAGGGCACGGTTGGCTTCGTATCCATCAATACGCTCACCAACAAAGTTGTCATCCGAGTAGTAGGCCAGCGCCACTACCAGATCGGGCATCAGATCCTGAAGATCAACAAAACCTTCCGGAATATTCACAGCAGACAGGGACATGGGGGTCGGCAATCCTGAAGAAAACCGCTCAACAGCGGGAAACCGTCAGTATAACAGTGCGATTCCGGGCAGCTACGGCCAGATTGCGACCATTCCCGGAATGAATATCCCCCGCTCAGCAACAACCATCAGTGCGCTTCAGGCCGGAGTCTGTTCGCGCACCGACTCGATCACCTTGCGGACAACAGATGCACTGTGCAGAAACGCTTCCTGCTCCTGCTCGTTCAGCTGCGGATGCAGGATGCGTTCAATCCCCCGCTTGCCAACCACTGCTGGCAAACTCAGGCAGACGTCATCAACACCGAGGAAACCATCCACTTTCAGGCTTACCGGCATGGTGTGACGGGTATCCAGCGCAATCACCTGAATAATATCGGCTGCTGCCAGCGCAATTGCGTAGTTGGTGAAGCCCTTGCGATTAAAGACTTCAAAGCCGGCGCGAGCAGCCTGCTGCGCCAGCGCATAACGGGCGGGAGTGGCATCAATCGGTTCACCACCTGCATTGGCGCAACTCATGGCCGGGAATTGGCTATCGCCGTGTTCACCCAGAATATTGGCGCGGATATCGTCCATATGAATCTGAAGTTCTTCCCCAAGCAACTGCCGGAAACGTGCGGAGTCCAGCAAAGTACCGGTACCAATCACCTGACGTGGCTCGAAGCCGGTAAATTCCAGCGCAAAATGCACCAGAACATCCACCGGATTAGAGGCAATCACGATCTTGCTGTCAGGGGATAAACACGCCAGTTCCGGCAACAAACCTTGCATCAGGGCGACGTTGGCAGGCGCAAGACTGAGGCGGTCGGCCATGTTGGAAGGCATGGGAGCCGATGCACAAATGGCAATCACATCGGAACCCGCAGTATCCGCCAGGGTGCCTGCCACAATCCGGGTTGGGCATTCCACAAACAGCTGGCCATGGCGCAAATCCAGCACATCACCCATCACGGATTCTGGTGAACGCCCAACCAGCACCAGTTCCTGCACAAAATTACGGGTAGACAGGACAAATGCGAGGCTCGATCCCACTTTTCCGACACCGATGATCGATACTTTCATATAACCCCCGATAGTTGGCCTTCCCTGTTATCAGTCTAGACCGGCACTATTCCGGGTAACAGCCGCGGGAACGGATTCAGTCGCAGATGCGGACAATCCCGTCGGACTTTAACCAGACAACATTCCATAAATAGAATATAGTTATATACTTGGAACATACAGTTATTAACACTCACCCAACCTCACCATCGGGAGGTCGTTATGCTCAACGAACTGCTACTGGGTATCGGCGTGGGTATCGCTCTGGGATTAACCGGCAGCGGCGGTACTCTGGCCGTACCGGCACTGATGCTGGGCCTTGGGATGACTATTGAAGAAGCACGGCCTGTATCCCTGATTGCCATTGGCATCAGCTCGCTGATTGGCACCATCGACGGTTTCCGGCATGGGCTGGTGCGTTACCGCGCCGCTCTGGTAATGGCTGCTTTTGGTATTACCGCCTCACCACTGGGCATCAAGGCTGCCGCCTGGCTACCAACCCATGCACTGACCACCCTTTTTAGCCTGCTACTGCTGTTTATTGCCGCTCGTATGGGCTGGCATGCCTGGCATGATGGGGAATCCCGCACGCACGTCGCTCTGTCGCGAAATTGCATGTTGCGCGAAGAGACTGGCCGTTTTCAGTGGAACCCGAAATGTTTTTTCACTCTCGCCGCCATTGGTGCACTGGCCGGATTCAACAGTGGTTTGCTGGGCGTGGGCGGTGGATTCCTGATTGTGCCGGGTATCCAGCAATTCAGTAATCTGGGGATGCATGGCATTGTCGCCACCTCTTTGGCAGTGATTACACTGGTATCCAGCGGCACGGTTTTGCAGTCTCTGGCACACGGCGCTGTGATTACAGAATCCGGATGGTACTTTATTGGCGCCACCGGCGTAGGATTATTGGTCGGACGACTCTGGTCTCCATATCTGTCAGCACGGATTCTTCAGTTCACATTTGCAGGACTTGCAAGCGTGGTAGCAGCCATGCTGTTTGCAAAATACTGGTGATCATTGATATCGGAACAGATACAAATTCCAGACAATCAAAAGCAATATCAAAGCCTGATCATTGATTGCCAAATTCGCCCTGCGCAACTGACTGCACCATGCCCATCCGGGCAACAGCCGACCCAGCCAGAGAACAGGCCATCCATGAGGGCATACGGTTGTGTCAATTAACAAGCCGTGCAGATAATGGAACGAAGCGTAATAATGCCGATTGGTGCTTAAGGGGACATCTATTTAATCCTGCACAGCTCTGCGCGAGTGTTGCCGGTTCTCAGAGCAAGACGGAGAACGCAGCGAAATGACGAGTCCTTTTCAAGTTCTCTAACGCAGCTATGTGAAGCGGCAACCCGCGCCCTTCGGGGGCTGCTGGATGATTCCGACTCTGTGTCGCCAGTTTTTGACTTGACCCGTCAGGCCTGCAAACTGGCTTCGTGATTCGTAACCATCCGGAAGCCCAGAGCGGGCACCGGATTAAATAGATGTCCCCTTAAGGACACTCTGAATAACTCTGCACAGCTCTCGGCTCTGGCTCCTGCTTCGCCCTTCCTGCATCCATGCAGTCGTGCGCGAGTGCTGCAGCGCTTGTGAGCAAGGCGACGAACACAGCGAAATGACGAACCAACCTGGACGGGTCCTTTTCAAGTCGGGCCGCGCAGGTTCGTCAACACCGCTCAAATGCGCTAAAGCCCGCGCCCTTTGGGGCTTTCGAGATGGTGATGACTCGGTGTCTCCGGTTTTTGACGTAGCCCCCAGGATTTAGGCAAGAGGGCCTTCAAACCGGCTTCGTGATTCATCACCATCCCGATAAGCCAGAGCGGGCACCGAGTTATTCAGAGTGTCCTTAACTATCAGCATTCATGCCAGATCCCCTTCTGAAAAACCTTTTGCCTACTACCACTCTGGATTATCGGGGAGCGTGAATCACGAAAGCTCCGAAGGACAAGTGCAGCAGCACATTTGAACTCTATTGGCGAATTTAAAAAAGACTCGGTCCAATGAACTCGCCATTTCGCTGCATTCGCGCCTTATTCACACAAGAGCAGCACTCGCTTACAGCTTTTCAAGGTGATTCGGAGTGTCCCAAGTTGGTTTGACGGCTTTTATTTCTGAAAAATGGGGCAAGTGATGCCCCATATAAAAGTATGTAATATCCGTCAATTATGAACTGACCGGTATTAAACATGTTGGCTCAGCTTTTAGGCTCGGTAAATTACCAGAACTTCTTGATACCTGTGGTTTTTTCAACGGCCGAGTTGGCTTGATCGGCCTTACTAGATACTTTCTTGGCAGCCGCAGACTGCGCACCATCGACCTTGGCGTTAGCAGCATCTTTGGCACCATCAACCTTGGCGTTAGCGGCGTCTTTGGCACCAGTCACCTTGTCAGCAGCCGCTTGTTTGGTGCTGTTAACCTTGTCTTTGGCAGCCGCCAGCGGGTTGCTGACCACACCGGTATCCACACCAGTCGCTGCACCCGCTTTATCGGCGGCACTGCTCTTCAAGGAGTTTGCCTTGTCAGTGGCAGAGGTCTTCAGGCTGTTGGCTTTGTCTTTGGCGGCCCCCACCGGATTGGTCACAGCGCTGGCATCCACACCGGCTTTGGCAGCCACAGCGTCAGTCGCGTTCTGTTTCAGGTTGGACGCCTTGTCCAATGCCTGCTGGGTCTTTTCGGTTTTCAGTGCTTCCGCCTGGGCTTTGGCGTCAGCAGCAGTGTTTTTGCCAGCTTCCTTGGCAGCCTGAACCGTTGCAGCAGTTTCAACGGCGGTGTTCAGCGTGCTGGTAACAGGGTCGTTTTCAGCGGCCATCACATGGGCAGACAGCAGAGCAGATGCAGTGATAGCAAACACCAGTTTTTTCATATCAAGGTAATTCCTTGTGGTTGGTAATTTGGGCGAAGTCTGTCAAGAGTATTCAGGCTTCGCAAGGAAGCACTGGGCAAACCTGACAAAATTATTCATACCTGTGACCCCCTTCGCGCCAAATATGACAACCGCAGATACTGGACGTTCCTACAGGAGAGTCGTAGCCTTGAGGACACAGGCAATCATGACAAAGGAACCCCTGATGAATCTTTCTCTCGTACTGACGGTTATTGCAGATGACAAACCCGGTATCGTTGAACAACTGTCTGCCGTAATTACCCGCAATCAGGGCAACTGGCTGGAAAGCCGTATGGCAAGCCTGGCAGGCAAATTTGCTGGCATCCTGCATATCACCGTGGAAGACAGTCATGCCGATGGTCTGCTGGCCGATCTGGCAACCCTGTCTGGCAAAGGTATTGAAGTCCGTGCCGAACATGGCAACGTACCACACGGTAAAACCGTACACCTGACCCTGAGTCTGGTCGGTAACGACCGTCCAGGTATTGTGCGTGAAGTTTCCCAGGTGCTGGCGGGACTGAACGTTAACGTGCTGGAACTGACCACCGACTGCAGTGCCGCCGAAATGTCGGCCGTGCCACTGTTCCGTGCTGACGCCGAACTGGAAGTGCCAGCCGACTTCGACCAGCAAACCCTGGCCACGGCAATTGAATCCATCAGCAACGAGCTGATGGTGGATATCACCCTGCACTGATCCGGCCAAACAACACTTGGGGGCAATCGCTGCGGTGAGTGCTCCCAATAAAAACGGCACCCGAGGGTGCCGTTTTGCATTGCAGACCATCCACAAAAGCCGATTAACGACCTTTGGTTTCGGTACGGGTACGATCCTTGGCGCGCTGCTTGCGGGATTTCTCCTGCTTGGCTTTACGGATGGCGGTAGTACGCACCACCGCTTCCGCACGGGAACGGCTGCTGTAACGTACTTCTTTTTCCTTGTTGGCAAACGGGTTCTCGCCCTGACGGAATTCCACCCGGATCGGTGTGCCCTTGATATCCAGCACACGACGGAAGGTATTGGCCAGGTAACGCTTGTAGTCGTCCGGCAGATCGGCCACCAGGTTACCGTGAATCACCAGCACTGGCGGATTGGAACCACCCTGGTGGGCGTAACGCAGTTTTGGACGCTTGGAGCGAACCATTGGCGGCTGGTGACTGGACACCGCGTCTTCGAGGATGCGGGTCAGCATGTTGGTCTGCCACTTGCCCATGGAAGACGCATAGGCCTGATCCACGGACTCGTACAGGTGACCAACACCAGTACCATGCAGAGCGGAAATAAAGTGAATGTCGGCGAAGGTCAGGAAGTCAAAACGACGATCGATTTCGTCCTTGATGCGCTCCTTCACTTCCATATCCAGACCGTCCCACTTGTTGACGGCGATCACCAGGGCACGACCGGCGTTGAGCACGAAGCTCAGCATGTGCAGGTCCTGCTCAACCAGACCGGTGCGGGCATCCAGAACCAGGATACACACGTGGCAATCCTGAATCGCCTGCAGGGTCTTGATGATGGAAAACTTTTCGGCGGCTTCCACAATGTTTTTGCGACGACGCACACCGGCGGTGTCGATCAGGGTGTACTCCTGACCATGACGCTCGTACGGGATGTAAATGCTGTCACGGGTGGTGCCGGCCTCGTCGTAAACCACAACTCGGTCTTCACCGAGAAAGCGGTTGACCAGCGTGGATTTACCCACGTTTGGACGACCCACAACCGCAATCTTGATACCTTTGACGTCCAGCTCTTCATGCACTTCCTGATGCATGCGGCCGTCATCGTCTTCTACCCACTGGTAGTTCCATTCGTCTTCGTCGCTGGCGTTTTCGGCAGCATCGTTGGAGCCGTCGAGTTCACCCAGAACGTATTCAACCAGAGCGGATACACCACGGTTGTGCGCAGCAGCAATTGGCAGCGGCTCGCCCAGACCCAGTTCGAAGAAGTCGATCAACACCAGATCCGGGTTTTTACCGTCGATCTTGTTGGCAACCAGGTAAGCTTCCTTACCGTTCTTGCGCAGGTGTTCAGCGATCATACGGTCAGCAGGCAGTACACCGGCACCGGCATCCACCATAAAGAACACGATGTCGGCTTCCTGGATGGCCAGATAACTCTGGGCCGCCATGGCTTCATCGATACCCTCTTCCTCGCCGCTGATACCGCCGGTATCAATCACGATAAAAGGTTTGTCACCCACCTTGCCCTCACCGTATTTACGGTCGCGGGTCAGGCCGGCAATTTCTGCAACCAGCGCGTCACGACTTTTGGTCAGGCGGTTGAAGAGCGTGGATTTGCCTACGTTAGGGCGCCCGACCAGGGCAATGACTGGAACCATGTGATACCTCAAAAAGCAATGGGCTGGTGATTACACCAGCCCTGTCATGTCTTGCAAAAAACGGCTGTCGCTATTATTCGCTGCGGATTTCCAGCAGCAGCATCTCGCCGTCGTTGGTATAAACCAGTAACCCCTTGTCGGTTGCAATGATCGGGTTACGAATGCCAAAGTCGCGGCCGCGCATTTCGCGCCAGCGAGTGGCTTCAGACTGGTTTGGATAATTGATATGCAATGGGCGAGGACGCAACCAGATACGTGCCGCCAGGCTGCCATCCTGCTGGTTCAGCAGATAAAGATAGCCATCACTGTCCGCTACCGCGAGGTGATTGCCACTGGCAGTAATCGGGCCCAGAGCCTTGTCCTTGAGATCCACCTGGGTCCAGATGCCGTTACCGGTGGCCTGGTCATAGGCCTGAATCCGGCCATCATCCAGAGTCAGATAGACGTTACCCAGCGCCAGCTCAGGGCTGGTGTAACTGGAACCGTCTTCTTCCCAACGGGTATTACCGTCAAGACCAATGGCGGCAACCTTGCCATGATAACTGGCGGCGTACACCAGGTTATCCTCAAGGTATACCGTTCCATCAACGTCGACCAGACGATCGAGTTCAGAACGGCCTTCCGGCATCGCCAGACGGGCTTCCCAACGCGGAATACCCAGTTCTCGATCCAGTGCAATCACCTTGCCGTTGGCCAGACCGGTAATCACCAGACCATCAACAGGCATAGGCGTACCCGTGCCACGCACGGTCAGAACCGGCATGGAGGTTTCATAAGACCACAACTGCTTGCCGTCAGCGGCGTCCAGCGCGGCAATACGACCATCAACGGTGTGAACAAACACGCGCTCGCTGTCGGCACCAACCGGTGCTACCGATTCGCTGCTCAGATGGGCTTCCCACTTGCTGGAGCCATCTTCCGCACTCAGGGCATGGATAACGCCGTCGTAGGTCACCACGTACAGGGTGTCATCCACCTTGGTCATGGCAGAACCGATCTGTTTGTCGAGCTGGATCGACCAGATGGTGGAACCGGAGTCGAGTTCCAGCGCCGTCACTGCACCACTGGTGTCCGCAGCATAGATGCGGTTGTCTTCAACCACGGCACGCAGGCGGGAGAACACGCTCCCGGAACCGGTGCCCAGTTGTTTACGCCATTCCACGCTCAGCGGGCTGGATGGCAGATCATCAACCGCGACTTTGGCTGGTTGCCCGGAACAGGCTGCCAGCAATACGGCTGCGGCCAGAGTCAGTGTGCGCCAGGTCATCAGTTACCCTCGGCAGCAACCAGGAAGTCAGCCTTGCGTTGCAGACTCTGGGTTTCAGAACCTTGCAGACGCGCTGCTTCAACAGCATCCAGATACGCCTTGCGAGCAGCAGTCTTGTCACCCTTCAGCAGCAGCGCATCACCACGAACTTCCAGATACTGGGCGTTGTACGCTACATCCGGAGTGGTATTCACCAGTGCCAGGGCATCGTCAAACTGACCCTGTTCAACCAGCACAGTCGCCAGACGGACAGTCGCCATGAAGCTGACCGGTGGTTGGGCGGTTTTCAGCAAGTCGCGCAGTTCGTTGGAAGCGCTGGCCATGTCACCTGCGTCAGCCGCCAGACGAGCCAGATACAGGCTGGCGAACTGGGCATACTGGCTACCGGCGTAGTTCTTTTTCAGTTCTTCGGCGATGGCAACCGCTTCGGTACGCGCAGCCGTGTTGGCACTGTTTTCACTGACGGCGGCGGTTTTTTCGCTCAGGGTGCCATACAGGGCAGCGGCGGCTTCGCCGTTGTGACGCTGTTGATCCTGATAGTAGTTCCAGCCTACCCAGCTGCCCGCTACCAGAACCACACTGATGAGCAGGCTTTTGCCGTTCTCAGCCCACCAGTTCTTCAGCATCTCTACCTGTTCTTCATCCGTACGCAGTTCGCTCATGCTTCCGCTACCTTGTCTCGTCTATCTGCAATTGGGTTATGTGTGTCTGACCGCGGCGCGGCTCAGAGCATGTTGTCTGCCAGCCAGCTGCCAACAGCATCCACCGCGATGGACTGTTGTTCGGCATCAGAGCGCAGGTCCTTGATGCTGACCTGGCCGTTGGCGAGTTCGGACTCACCCAGCAGGAAGGCATAACGGGCACCGCTCTTGTCGGCTTTTTTCATCTGGCTCTTGAAGCTGCCCCCACCACAGTGGGTCTGGATACGCAGCCAGCAGTGTTCCTGACGCAGACGGTCGGCCAGCAGCAAGCCAGCCAGATCAGCACCTTCACCAAGAGTGCAGAGATACACGTCGATGGTCTGGCTGACTTCCGCCGGAATCACTTCCAGGGTTTCCAGCAACAGGATCAGACGCTCAAGGCCCATGGCGAAACCAACGGCCGGAGTAGCCTTGCCACCCAACTGTTCCACCAGACCATCGTAACGGCCACCGGCGCACACGGTGCCCTGGGCACCCAGCTTGTCAGTAACCCATTCAAATACCGTCTTGTTGTAGTAATCGAGACCACGAACCAGACGCTGGTTGATTTCGTATTTGACACCAGCGGCATCCAGAATGGCGCGCAGACGGGCAAAGTGCTCACGACTGTCGGCATCGAGGTGGTCATGCAGTTTCGGTGCATTGGCCAGCAGCGCTTGAGTGTTCGGGTCCTTGCTGTCGAGCACCCGCAGCGGATTGCTTTCCAGACGACGCTGACTGTCTTCGTCGAGCTGGTCCTTGAACTGACCCAGGTACTCCACCAGAGCGGCACGATATTCGGCACGCGCTTCGTTGGAACCGAGAGTGTTCAGCTGCAGACTGACGGCATCCGCCAGACCCAGTTGCTGCCACAGGCGGGCGGTCATCAGGATCAGTTCGGCGTCGATATCAGCGCTGGCGATACCAAAGGTTTCAACACCCAGCTGGTAAAACTGACGGTAGCGGCCTTTTTGTGGACGTTCGTGACGGAACATCGGGCCGGTGTACCACAGACGCTGGGTCTGGTTGTACAGCAAACCATGCTCTTCACAGGCACGTACACAGCTGGCAGTACCTTCCGGGCGCAGGGTCAGGCTGTCGCCGTTACGGTCTTCAAAGGTGTACATCTCTTTTTCAACGATGTCGGTGACTTCACCGATAGAACGTTTGAAGAGGTTGGTCTGCTCCACAATCGGCATGCGGATTTCGTCATAACCATGACCAGCCAGCAGCTCCTTGACGGTACCTTCGAGGTACTGCCATACCGGGCTCTGGGTCGGCAGGATGTCGTTCATGCCACGAATGGCCTGGATTTTTGTCGCCATAAAACGGGTTTCTTGTCCGGATCAGACAGCAGGGCTGCCTTGGTTCATGTTGTCAGAAGTAATGAGTGCCGCACGTTCTTTCTGGAGGGCATCGGCACGCTCGCGGATCAGACGTTCAAGGTCGTCCACCAGGGTGTCGTTATTCAGTTTGCCGGCGGGCTTGCCATCAATGTACACCAGATTGGGCTGACCACCGGCCAGACCAACGTCGGCTTCACGGGATTCACCCGGGCCGTTTACCACACAGCCAATAATGGCCACGTCCATACTGGTGCGCACGTCATCCACACGCTGTTCCAGATCGTTCATGGTCTTGATCACGTCGAAGTTCTGACGGGAACAGCTTGGGCAGGCAATAAAGTTGATACCACGATTACGCAGTTTCAGGGACTTCAGCATATCCCAGCCCACCTTCACCTCTTCTACCGGGTCGGCCGCCAGCGACACACGAATGGTGTCACCAATACCGTCCCACAGCAGTAGGCCCAGACCAATCGATGACTTCACGGTGCCACCACGCAGGCCACCGGCTTCGGTGATACCGAGGTGCAACGGTTGTTCGATCTGACTGGCGATCTGGCGATAGGCTTCAACCGTCATGAAGATATCCGACGCTTTCAGGCTTAGCTTGAAGTCGTGGAAGTTCATGCGATCAAGGATGTCGATATGGCGCATGGCAGACTCCACCAGCGCTGCCGGTGTTGGTTCGCCATACTTTTTCTGCAGTTCTTTTTCCAGCGAACCGGCGTTAACCCCGATACGGATCGGGATATTACGATCACGGGCTGCATCCACCACGGCGCGGACGCGGTCATCACGACCGATGTTGCCCGGATTGATACGCAGACAGTCAACACCCAGTTCAGCCACACGCAGGGCGATGCGGTAATCGAAGTGAATGTCGGCAACCAGTGGCACGCTGACCTGTTTGCGAATCTGACCAAACGCTTCAGCGGCATCCATGCTGGGTACCGAAACCCGCACGATGTCAGCACCGGCGTCCTGGGCACGACGGATCTGGTCTACAGTTGCCGCCACGTCGGTGGTTTCGGTATTCGTCATGGTCTGGATGGCAATCGGGGCGTCACCGCCCACCGGCACATTACCTACCCAGATTTTACGGCTTTTGCGGCGTTTGATCGGATTCTCGAAATGCATAGGGTCTGTTTACCACTCAGTCTGCCGGTATCAGGCCGATCCGGCTTAATGAACCACCGGGAACGTCTGATTGTCGCCCAGTGAATCCTTGTATTGTTGGAACTCGGCAGAGTTCGGGAATTCTTCGCTCAGCTGTACTGCCAGACGGGCAGAACGCTGGGTGCTCTGGAAAATATTGGCCAGACGAATCCCCAGCCACAGGCTGTGGGAGGTGTGGCGGGTCTGCTGACGTTGAACCAGACGATCCAGGCGATCCCAGTATTTCAGGGATTCCTTGTACTGCTGGCTTTCAAACAGCAAAGTCGCAATGTTCACCAGCGGCTCGGCAGCATACGGGCTGATACGCAGGGATTCCGAATAGGTTTCGATAGCCTTGTCGGTATGTCCCTGGCGGTAGTAGTTCATGGCCAGATCGTTAAACGCCTGATTTCGGCCATCGTAATAACGATCTTCGGTAGCCTTGCGCAGCCAGGGTTCAGCCTTGTCGTACTCACGCTTCTGGTTGTACAGGCGTCCCAGGTGATGTTTGGCCTGGGTCAGGGATGAATCCTTGTTGATGGCCTTGCGATAAAACTCCTCGGCCAGATCCAGTTCCCCTTCCGTTTGCCACAACAACCCCATGGCATCGTTAGCGGGTGCATAGTTCTCATCAATACTGAGCGCTTTCTGCAAACGCTGACGAGCCAGATCCGGGTGGTTTTCTTTCAGATAACCAATACCCAGCTGGGTGTAATTTTCGACTGCCTTTTCAGGGGAGGCTTTTTTGGTAAAACGACTTTCAACCGTGGTCACACACGCGGACAGGGTAAAAGCCAAAACACCGGTAATAACCAGTCTGAACATCGAGGCTGTCTGTTTCATCATTACTGGGAGATTCCGTTTTTATTGAGCATCCAGTTGAATGGCGTTGATATAACGCTCACTGCGGCGCGTACGGTCGGCTACCCGGCCTACCAGCTGTCCACAGGCTGCATCAATATCATCACCGCGGGTCGAGCGAATGGTGACAATATGCTGCTGAGCGATCAAATAGTCACGGAAACGGTACACACGGTTGTTGCTTGGGCGCTCATAACCTGAGTTCGGGAACGGATTGAACGGAATCAGGTTGATCTTGCACGGTACGTCTCGCAGCAGCTTTGCCAGCTCTTCGGCGTGGTGCAGTTCGTCGTTCACACCGTCAATCAGGGTGTATTCAATGGTGGCTTTGCGACGATCAGGCAGTTTGGCGAGGTAACGCTTGGTAGCGGCCATCAGCTCCTTGATCGGGTATTTCTTGTTCAGCGGTACCAGCTGATTACGCAGTTCGTCGTTTGGCGCGTGCAGGGACACCGCCAGGGATACGTCAATCACGTCACCCAGCTTGTCGAGCATTGGCACCACACCCGAGGTACTCAGGGTGACACGACGTTTGGACAGACCATACGCGTTGTCGTCCATCATCAGTTGCATGGCGTCTACCACGTTGTCGAAGTTCAACAACGGTTCGCCCATCCCCATCATCACCACGTTGGTGATCTTGCGCTCACGGCGTTCGCCGGGAGTGTGAAAACTCATGGCGGCCACATATACCTGGCCAATAATTTCGGCCACGGTCAGGTCGCGGTTAAAGCCCTGTTTACCGGTTGAGCAGAAGCTGCAATCCAGTGAACAGCCAATCTGGGAACTGACACACAGGGTGCCACGGTCCTTTTCCGGGATATAAACGGTTTCCACCGCACTGCCACCGTCCATCCGCATGACCCACTTGCGGGTACCGTCGGCAGAAATATCCTCATAAATCACTTCTGGCAGGCGCACTTCACACACGGCCGCCAGACGGGCACGCAGATCCTTGCCCATGTTGGTCATGTTGTCGAAGTTGGCTTCACCAAACTGATGGATCCACTTCAGCATCTGCTGCGCACGGAATTTCTTTTCACCGAAGTCGGCAAAAAAAGCTTCCATCTTGGCAGGTGATAATCCCAGCAGGTTAATTTTTTCAGAGGTGTTGGACATCAGTGGTGTACCTGGTGTGTAGCGTTTGGGTCGAGCAAAAACAGAACGGAGGCACAAGGCCTCCGTTCAGCCGAAATCAGCGGGAGCAGATTTCGTCAGCAGCGAAGAAGTAAGCGATTTCGCGCTCTGCAGAAGCAGCAGAGTCAGAACCGTGTACTGCGTTAGCATCGATGCTTTCTGCGAAGTCAGCACGGATGGTGCCAGCAGCAGCTTGCTGAGGGTTGGTAGCACCCATCAGTTCGCGGTTCAGAGCGATAGCGTTTTCACCTTCCAGAACCTGTACAACAACAGGACCAGAAGTCATGAAAGAAACCAGTGCTGGGAAGAATGGACGCTCTTTGTGCTCAGCGTAGAAACCGCCAGCCTTTTCCTCGTCCAGTTTAACCATCTTGGCAGCAACGATTTGCAGACCAGCTTTTTCGAAGCGAGCCAGGATCTCACCGATTACGTTCTTGCCTACTGCGTCCGGTTTTACGATGGACAGAGTGCGTTCAACAGCCATTATTAGCTCCACAATTGACTTGTTAGGGAAAAAAACCGCGAGATTATACGCGTCTTTTGATTAAAGTTGTACGCGAACCCGCTTGCTTTTTGTGCAGTATTGGCACAGCACCTGATCAGCAAACGGATTCAGAATTAACGGCGCAGACCCTGGACGGTTCGAGTCACTTCGGACAGCGCAAGTTCAATGTCTTCAGCAGTTGTGAAACGACCCACGCTGAAACGCAAACCGGCGTGCGCCAGTGCATCACTGCGGCCAATCGCTTTCAGTACGTAGGAAGGTTCTACGCTGGCTGAAGTACAGGCTGATCCAGAGGAAACCGCCACCCGTGCCAGGGACGCCAGCAGGATTTCGCCATCCACTCCGGCAAACGACACGTTGAGAATATTGGCAACCCGCTGCTCGACATGGCCATTGATATACACATCACCCAGCGCCAGCAGACCTTCCTGCAAACGGTCACGCAAACCACGGATACGAACTTCGTCATCCGCCAGTTCTGCCTGAACCAGTGCCGCCGCCTTACCCATGGCTGCAATCTGGTGGGTCGCCAGAGTGCCGGAACGCATGCCGCGCTCATGACCACCGCCATGAATCTGGGCGGCTACATGCACCAGTGGCTGACGGCGCACAAACAGCGCACCAATGCCTTTCGGGCCATAAAACTTGTGGCACGACATCGACAACAGATCGACATCCCAGGCTCGCACATCGACGGCCATTTTGCCCACCGCCTGGGCCGCATCTACGTGCAAAAGCGCCGGATGTTTGGCCAGCAATTGACTGACAGCCGGAATGTCATTGATGGTGCCGAGCTCGTTGTTCACCGCCATCAGACTGACCAGCACCGTATGTTCACTCAGGGCATCCGCTACCTGCTGCGGCTGGATCAGACCATCCGCATCCGGAGTCAGGTAGGTCACCTCAACCCCCGTCCCCTGCAGCCACTTGCAGGTATCCAGAATGGCCTTGTGCTCAATCGCCGACGTAATGATGTGCAGCGGACGCCCAAAATCGTCTCGACGGGCGTATTCCACTACCCCCTTTAATGCCAGGTTGTTGCTTTCGGTCGCACCGGAAGTCCAGACGATCTCACGAGGTTCAGCATTGATGGTATCGGCCAATTGACGGCGAGCGACTTCAACCGCCTGCTCAGCCTGCCAGCCCAAACGATGGGAGCGGGATGCCGGATTGGCAAAATTGCCGTCCATGGTCAGGCACGACATGATCACCTCGGCAACCCGGGGATCAACAGGAGTGGTGGCGGCGTAATCGAGATATACAGGATTCATGGCTATTCCCGGTTGAAGCTGACTGGTTCATAACCGGCAATTCCGGATTGGACCAATACGCTGTGCATAATGATGTATGCGCGCATTGTCCGCACTGGAGAGACCTGGTCAAGTTTGATGACCAGGCCTGCTGTGATCAATCAGAAGGACACTGAGTCACTCATAAAAGCCGGAATACGGCTGCGAGCATGCTCATCCTGACGGCGAGCAGTATTACGAATTTCCTGACGTTCAATCAGCTGCTGCAGATTGATACCAGACAGGAAGTGATGAATCTGGTCACTCAGATCAATCCACAGATGGTGCGTCAGGCATTCACCACCGTCCTGGCAATCACCACGTTTGTTGCAACGGGTGGCATCCATGGACTCATTCACGGCATCCACAATTTCGGCGACGTTGATTTCGGCATGCGGACGGCTCAGACGATAACCACCACCCGGACCACGAACACTGGCCACCAGGCCACAACGGCGCAGGCGCGCAAACAGCTGCTCAAGGTAAGACAGGGAAATTCCCTGACGGCCAGAAATGTCATTCAGGCTGACCGGACCGGTCTCAGCGTGAATGGCAAGGTCCAGCATGGCGGTTACGGCGTAACGGCCCTTGGTAGTCAAACGCATAAAATACCCCCCATAACAGAGTGGGCATTATCGTAATCCCTACCAATTCAGTCAACTAAAAGCCGTAGTGGATTAGTAGGAATTAAAACTCAGATATTACCCGGATGTGGTTCATCGTCACGACGAGGGCGCGACGCACTATCGCTCACCTCACCCAGACTGACAAAATCCTCTTTTACCAGTTCCGGCAAGGCCCCGTCACAGCTGTGAATACCCAGATCATTCAGGGCTTTGCACATACGATCAATCTTGCTGTCGACCGCATGCATGTGATCCATCATGTTATGAATGGAACGGGCAATCGGGTCGGGCATACCATCGGCAACACCGTAGGCATCAAAGCCGAGTTTTTCAGCCATTTTCATCGCGCCATCCGGCACGGGCTTTTTACCCGCCATACGCACGATACGGCCAGGAATACCCACCACAGTGGCACCGGCTGGCACCTCACGAGTAACAACGGCATTGGAACCGATACGGGCATTTTCACCCACTACCAATGGCCCCAGCACCTTGGCACCAGCACCCACCACTACGCCATTGCGCAGGGTCGGGTGACGTTTGCCCTTGTTCCAGCTGGTACCGCCCAGAGTCACGCCGTGATACAGGGTGCAATCGTCGCCAATCTCGGCGGTTTCCCCGATCACCACGCCCATGCCGTGGTCAATAAAGAAGCGACGACCAATGGTCGCACCTGGATGAATCTCGATGCCGGTCATCCAGCGACTGAAGGTCGACAGCAGACGCGCCAGCCATTTGAAACCGGCTTTCCACAGGCGATTGGCAACCCGGTAATGCAGAATGGCGTGTACACCCGGATAGGTGGTGATCACTTCAAAGCTGTTGCGAGCAGCCGGATCACGTTCAAATACGCATGCTACATCTTCGCGCAATTGTTTAAGAATCAATCGGATTCCCCTTTATCGGATGACACTCCCACCTGCCGCGCCGCCAGTTGCTGCACTGTGCCAAGCACGCCACGCAGGATATTGATTTCAGTCTTGTCAGGCAGTGCGCGCTGGTACAAACGACGCAAGCGGCCAACAAGATGTTTCGGTGTATTGGGGTTAAGGAAGCCAATATCAAGCAACGTCTGCTCAAACTGACGAATCATGCCGTCGATTTCAGCGTGACTGGCCGGTGGATGATCCCACTCAACGCCCCACGGGCCAGTAACCACGTCATTCTCGACCAGCGCCAGACGCATCTCATAACAGAGCACCTGAATCGCCTGGGCAACGTTCAGTGACGAGTATTCTTCATTGGATGGAATATGGACGTGGGCATGACACAGATGCAGTTCGTCGTTGGTCAGGCCAGAGGATTCACGACCAAACACCAACGCCACCGGCATATCACTGCCGACCATGGCACGGGCACGTTCACCACACTGACGCGGCGTCATTAGCGGCCACGGCAAGTGACGATTACGAGCACTGGTACCCACCACCAGCCCGCAGTCAGCAATGGCTTCTTCCAGAGTGGCAACGATGGTGACCTGCTCCAGCAGATCGGCCGCACCGGCGGCACGGGCAATCGCTTCATCGTCCACACTGGCAATCGGGTCAACCAGCCACAAACGGCTCAAGCCCATGTTTTTCATGGCGCGTGCCGCCGCTCCGATGTTGCCGGAGTGGGTAGTATTCACCATCACAATACGAATCTGATCAAGCATAGTCAGGCCATTTCCACAGTCAGCAGGCCCTGTGCTTCAGGCTTGCGGATCCGGCTCAAGCAGGGCCCGAAAAATCGGGGGTCAAAATTGTATATCAAAACAGGCTTCGCCAACCAGTTTTCCGCTGCTATAATCGCCGGTTCCCCTTGTTCTTTAAGAGATAGTTAACGCAATGCAGCCCATGGTGAACTTGGCGTTGCGCGCTGCGCGCAATGCGGGCCAGGAAATCGTCCGTCGTCTTGACCGGTTCGATGCCGCTCAGAGTACTGATCAGGAAAAAGCAAAATTCGTTGCCGACTGCGTCATCGGCCTCGAAAAGGGCATTATTTTCGACCTGAAAAAATCCCTGCCAGAGCACAATTTTAACGGTCGCGAGACTGGCCTCAACGGTAGCAACGAAAACCAGCCAACCTGGCATGTATGCGTTATCGATGATCTCGCCAACTTCCGCGTGGGTATCCCAACCTTCGCAATCGTGCTGGCTTGCCAGGTCAATGGCAAAACCGAACACGCTGTTATCGTTAACCCGATGAACAACGATGAGTTCTCTGCGTCCCGCGGTCGCGGCGCCCAGCTGAACAACCACCGTATCCGTTGCAGCAACATCAACGCCATGAGTGATGCCATCATTGGCTACACCCAACCCGTCGGTTTTGGCGAAGAAGCCTTCGACCAGCGTCAGCGTCTGATGAACCTGATGAGCAAGAGCTACGAGCTGCGCGCCATTGGCTCCAACGCCCTGTCCATTGCTTATGTCGCTGCCGACCGTTTCCAGGCCGCTATGCTGAGCAACGTGGATGAATTCAGCCTGATGGCTGGCAGCCTGATTGCCACCGAAGCGGGCTGTCTGCTGTCTGACGTGAATGGCCAGCCACGCGTTCGCCAACCGGCCAACGTCGTGGTTGCCAACCCACGCCTGCTGAAAGCACTGCTGGTTCGTGAAGGCGCTGGCGCCTGATTGACAACCGCTGCTACAAAACCAGCCACTCAATGGCGGCAGGCCTGCATTGCCGCCATTGATGGGGAGGAAGTTGTTACGCACTGAGCTACACTGATGTAGAACCGGTGCCGTCTACCGGAGTTTCAGAGAGGTGGCGTTAACGCCCCAAGGGGAAGCTCATGTGGCAACAACTGACCTACATCCTGCAGTGGCTGGCTGAAGCCCAGTCACCTGATCAGCTGGCGCTCCATAAAAGCGCCCCCTGACCAGCACCGCTTCACACGCCACAGGCAGTACGCGTCGACCAGACGTCAACAAAGAAAAAGCTACAACCAATGCCGATCAGTAAAATACTGGTCGGTATTGATCTATCAAGAACACAGACACCTGACCAATACAAGCCTTATGATGGCGCCCCTTCATCACTGCCCGCCAGACAGGAACAACCTGAAAACAAACCAGATCAGCTTGGCGCCTCAAACAACTGTTGCTCATTCATTCTTTGCCAGGAGCTTCACTCTCCGCCACTCTGAATAATTCAGAGGACTTCCAGATGAATCAAGAGAAACCAATAAAAAAATCCAGAGCCCACTCGAGCTCTGGATTTCTGGATCACCAAACCTGCAACGGGACGCAACTGACCAATCAGGCACTCGCAACAAGTGCTCTACCAGTGCCAGATGGACCTCAATAAAACCCGGCTTAGTTAGCCAGCGGTTTCATGTGCGGGAACAGGATTACATCCTTGATGGTATGGCTGTTGGTGAACAGCATGACCAGACGGTCGATACCGATACCTTCACCAGCGGTTGGTGGCAGGCCGAATTCCAGTGCGTTGACGTAGTCACCGTCGTAGTGCATGGCTTCGTCGTCACCGGCGTCTTTCTCTTCAACCTGTTTGCGGAAACGCGCAGCCTGGTCTTCCGCATCGTTCAGCTCGGAGAAGCCGTTCGCCAGTTCACGGCCACCAATGAAGAATTCGAAACGGTCAGTCACAAACGGGTTGTCGTCGTTACGACGCGCCAGTGGTGATACTTCCCATGGGTATTCGGTGATGAAAGTCGGCTGGTCCAGCTTGCTTTCCGCCGTTTCTTCGAAGATTTCACACAGCAGTTTGCCAGCGCCCCAACCGGCTTCTTTCGGGCCGAGGTGGATACCAACAGAACGGGCGTATTCTTTCAGGGTTTCGATGTTGCCTTCCGGATCACGCAGAACCGCTTCGTCCATGCCTTCGTTGTACTTGAGGATGGCGTCAACCATGCTCATACGGATGAATGGCTGACCGAAATCGTAAGTAGACTCACCGTAAGGAACGATGGTGGTGCCCAGCACAGTTTCGGCCACGAAGCGCAGCATGGCTTCGGTGGTATCCATCATGTCGCGGTAATCAGCATAAGCCTGATAGAACTCGATCATGGTGAATTCAGGGTTGTGACGGGTACTGGTGCCTTCGTTACGGAAGTTACGGTTGATTTCGAACACGCGTTCGAAGCCGCCCACAACCAGACGCTTCAGGTACAGTTCCGGAGCAATACGCAGGAACATGTCGATGTCCATGGCATTGTGGTGGGTTTCAAACGGCTTGGCAGAAGCACCACCCGGAATGGTTTGCAGCATCGGGGTTTCCACTTCCATAAAGCCACGCTGGGACAGGAAGAAGCGGATAGTTTCGATGATTTTGGAACGAATACGGAAGGTGTTACGGGTTTCCTCGTTGATGATGAGGTCGACGTAACGCTGACGGTATTTCATTTCCTGGTCAGCCAGACCGTGGAACTTGTCTGGCAGCGGGCGCAGGGATTTGGTCAGAATCTGCAGGTCGGCAACGTCACCAACTTCGACGAACAGCTCGTCTTTACCAGACTTGTGCAGCACACCGGTCAGACCCACGATGTCACCGATGTCGAGCAGGTTCCAGGCAGTGCTTTCTTTCTGCAGCGCTTTGCCCAGGTAGAACTGGATGCTGTCGGAGCCGTCCAGGATACCCACGAATGGACCACCACGACGCATTACACGACCAGCCACAGACACACGCAGACCCAGCTCAGCCAGTTCTTCACGAGTCTTGTCACCGTATTGGGCTTTCAGATCACCAGCCAGGTTTTCACGACGGAAATCGTTCGGGTGGCCATTGCATTTGCTACCGGCACGCAGCTGTTCCAGCTTGGCGCGACGTTCAGCAATCAGCTTGTTCTCATCCACTACAGTTTGGTTTTGTTCGGTCATTTTTTTGCCCGTTGTGCTTGAGGTCTGACGTCGGCGATTGGACATCAGACACGTTATTTGGTGTCTGACGCCCAAGGCCTGACGTCAGACGAAATTACTGGTGTGTCAGACATCTGGCATCAGACATCTGACGAAGTATCAAAGGCCCTTCTTCAAGGACGCTTCGATAAACATGTCGAGACCACCGTCCAGTACGGCCTGGGTATTACGGGTTTCAACACCGGTACGCAGGTCCTTGATACGGGAATCGTCGAGCACGTAGGAGCGAATCTGGCTGCCCCAACCGATGTCAGACTTGGAATCTTCCAGAGCCTGGGCGGCGGCATTACGCTTCTGCATTTCGAACTCGTACAACTTGGCCTTCAACTGCTTCATGGCCTGATCTTTGTTCTTGTGCTGTGAGCGGTCGTTCTGACACTGGGTCACGATGTTGGTCGGCAAGTGGGTAATACGTACCGCAGATTCGGTACGGTTAACGTGCTGACCACCGGCACCGGAGGCGCGGTATACGTCGATACGCAGGTCGGCCGGGTTGATTTCGATATCGATATCGTCATCCACTTCCGGAGACACAAACACAGACGAGAACGAGGTGTGGCGACGGTTGCCAGAGTCGAACGGGCTCTTGCGCACCAGACGGTGTACACCGGTTTCAGTACGCAGCCAGCCGTAGGCGTATTCGCCTTCTACACGAATGGTCGCGCCCTTGATACCCGCCACTTCGGCTTCGGATACTTCCATCAGCTCGCCTTTGAAACCATGCGCTTCGATCCAGCGCAGGTACATACGCAGCATGATGTTGGCCCAGTCCTGGGCTTCCGTACCACCGGAACCAGACTGGATTTCAACGTAGCAGTTGTTGGCATCCAGCTCGCCCGAGAACATACGGCGGAATTCCAGCACGCCCAGTTCTTTTTCGAGGCCTTCAAGCTCGGTACGGCAATCCTCAACGGTGCCTTCGTCATCTTCTTCAACCGCCATGTCGAGCAGGTCGCGAACGTCTGCCAGGCCGGTATCGAGGGTATCGATGGTTTTCACCACGGCTTCCAGCGCCGAACGCTCCTTACCCAGCTCCTGGGCACGTTCCGGATTGTTCCAGACGTCAGGCTGAGCCAGTTCCTGCTCTACTTCTTCGAGACGTTCTTGCTTGTTGGCGTAGTCAAAGATACCCCCTCAGCACGTCAGTGCGTGCCTGGAGGTCTTTGATGGTTTCGAGAATCGGATTGATTTCCAAGGCTGTGCCCTATTTTGTGTTCACTATAAGCGCTGCACAGAGGGCCAGAAGGCCACTTGCCGGGAGAGTTTCCTGGGCCAGTGCAGAGTCGCCAGAAAAAGAGGCCAGCATTTTACAGAAATCGCAGACTTCTGGCGACCGTTGCCGACATATTGATCAGGCTTTCTGCTACACCCGCAAAACACCCGCAAAACACACGCAAAATACCTGCGACGGCGGTCCTGGTTCCCCACGGATACAGACGTGAGTCTGCCGTGAGTCTGGTGAAACGACAGTGATCACCCGGCCAATACCTCTACACCCATCACTTGTTCACAACACTGGGCACACTGTCCAGCGTGCTGTCAGTTTAGTCATCAAGGCTAATGCGAATAATTTGCAAAAAGCTTGTGATAGCTATTGCAAATCCTTCTCATTAAATTTACATTGCACACATCCTGAACAACACTGAATGCGAATCGGGTGCATTTATGTATATCTGCCTCTGCAAAGCCGTTACTCACCAACAAGTGACTCAAGCCGTCGAACAAGGCCAGAGTTATGCCGAGATTCGTAAAAGCCTTGGTGTTGCCACCGACTGTGGTTGCTGTGGTCAGGCCGCCAAAAAAACCATCCAGGATCATCTGGCCCGTATGCCTGTGTGTGAGTTTGCAGAAGCGAGCTGAGACCGACTCAGTAGCAACAGCAAAATCCGGTTTTCGAAAACAAAACCCGGTTTCCGAAAAAAGCAGCCACTGGCTGCTTTTTTTATACGTACGTTTTACCAGCCTGCTTTATCGGCGCGTTTGACGAATGCGTTTTACGGATTTGTTTACGGCAGCAGGAACCGGACATCGCAAAAACAAAAACCCGGCCGAAGCCGGGTTTCTGGTCAAACCGAAGTAGTTATCAGAACCACACTTCAGTCTGGGCACCGATGCTCAGACCATTGGTCTTGCCATCTGGCGTGATGCCTTCAGAGTTTTTGTTACCGTTGTCATCCCACTTGGCGTAAGTAGCAAACAGACGCAGAGTTGGACGAGCCATGATGGTTGGCGCCAGAGAGAACTGCTGGGCAACCGTCAGTTTGGTCATCTTGGTGTCAGCGAAGCCATCGTTCAGAGGTTTAACCTGATCCAGACCCAGTTCTACAGCAGTGCTGGTGTAACCACCCCACTGGTACACTGGACGCACACCAGCAGACAGCCACTTGTAACCGCCGTTGGCAGCGTTGTCGTTGTCACGCTTCTGGTAGATCACCACGTATTGGGCTTCCAGATTGTCAGCCAGCTTGGTCACGCCCTGGTCGAGAACACGCACCAGCTTACCGGACAGAGTACCATCCTGGTTACCGTTGGAGCTGTCGCTGGTCATACCGTCTTTACCGTACTGAACGGTGAACTTGTTGGTACCCCCCAGAACGGCTGTCTGGTTGTAGTTAACAGATACCAGCAGGCCGTTGTTATTGGCGCCTTCGTAGGTGTAACCATCAGTACCACGGGAAGTACCGAAGTCGATACCGGCTTCCAGGTTGCTGGTTTCAGTTACAGCAATGTTGCTCACACGAATGTCGTAGCTGTTGTTAACCACGTTGCCGTCGATGCCGTTGCCGTCAACACCATCGGTGCTGCCGTTACGGGTCCAGGCTACTGCCAGCTTACCGAAACCAACGTCAACGTTGTTCAGACCAACGCCTGGGCCTTTTGGATCCCAGAAGAAGAAGTCGTTAATGTTGGAGTCCTGACGGCTTACGAATTCCTTACCAACCCACAGAGTGGCACCTGGCAGGGCTTCAATCACGTCAGTACCGGCTACGTTGAAACGACGCAGAACGATCTTGTCACCAGCTTCGGTGCCTTCGGACGCTGGATTTGAGGCAGTCATGGTCTCAAAGTCCTTATCCTGGTCGGTGTAATAACCCAGTTCAGTAGTCACTTTGAAAGAGGCTTTGCCAGTAGAGGCAATCGGGTGAATCATTCGCATGGCTGCGTAGGTTTCACATTCATTGCCCAGACGGTACTTGGCTGGAGCACCACCGGCCTGATAACAAACCTGGTCGCCGCCATCCATGGATGAACCGATACCGGAACGGAGGTAAGCGTGGAAATCGGAATCAGCCATTACAGGCATGGCAGCAGCACTGGCAACAGCCAGGGCCAGCAGTTTTGGTGCGATAGAACGGACGGTCTTCATTTGCTCGCGCTTCATCATTTTAGCTCTCTTTGTTTTTATAGTCGGTCAGGTGGAAGCAGCAGATCATCGCGGGGATGAACTCTGGTGAAACCGGGTTGTCATACCTGCTTCCTTATCAGCCCGGTCGATACTAATTATTTTGTTCCCGAAGCCTAAATAAAACTTTAGCCAAATTGCATACGATTTTAGATATGCGTAACAAATTTTCACCCCTCAATTACACGCAAAAATAAGGCGACACATGCCGTAACATGAATTCTGGCAGCTGGCTCAATTAGCCACTCGACAAGCGTAAAAGCCCGTTTCATCAAACTGATACACCGTCCACTCGTCTGGTTGGCCATATTCGACACAAACCTTGTATGCCGAAAACGCATGTATTGTTTGCTCAGTGGTAATCTCAGAAAGCGTCGTACAGCAACTTGATACCAATCAATATCAATGCGGTATAGATCAGGCGGTAAAACAGTTTGTCATTAATACGCGCCTGCAGTTTTACCCCCAGCTTCACGCCAACAAAAGCCAGTGGCATCAGTACCAGGGCCGCCGCCAGATTATCGGTTTTTAACTGGCCAAGAGCGGCATACGGGACCAGTTTGACCAGGTTAACACCAGTCATCAGGATCACCACGGTGGCCAGATAGGTCTCGCGGGGCAACCGTAACGGCAACATATAAAGGCTCAACGGTGGTCCACCAGCATGCGCCACAAAACTGGTGAAGCCGGTCAGCACACCACAAAAGCGTCCCCAGCCTTTATGTCCGGCACGGGTTTCACCGGCGACTTTAATCTGGCTCAGCCCCCATAAAGCAAACAGGATTGCCAGCAAACCAACCATTACTCGAATAACGTTGGCATCCAGCCAGTCAAACAGCAGATAACCAATCAGCACCCCTATTACCGTCGCCGGAAACAGCAATTTCAGCTGGCGCTTGTCCTGCTTGCCGTACCAGATACGAACGCTGAAGAAATCCATACATATCAGTAATGGCAACATAATGGCGGCCGCCTGGCGCGGATCCACAAATAACGACATAAGGGGCACAGCAACCACCCCCACACCACCGGCAAAACCGGACTTGGAAACGCCGGTAATAAAGACAGCCAACGCCGCAACCAGCCAGAAGCCGGGGCCAAACCCCAGAAACTGGAATACAGAAGGATCAGACATGAAAGGTTCTCGCAGACAATATCAGGACAGCCGAAGAGCAAAATCACTCTAGCGCCGGGCGAAATACGATAACAGTTCATTCCCAAACCGATTCCATATCAATATCGGAATAATAGGAAATCCAAATTTCATCCGGAACATCGCATACCACCAGCACTGGCCAATGGTAAGGTGGGCTTGCAGTTACGTAGTCCATACCAGAAACGGAATACAGTGTTCCCGGTGTAACGGGGCCACAACCGCCTGAGCATATTCACAAAAGCCGATAGACTCGGCGAATTTCGAATCGCCGGAAAGATGAGTGTAAACGGCCAGCCTTGTAGGATGCCGTTTGCCGGAAGCGTCCGGTTTATTCCAATTCAGTCCGAGATTGCTCATCCATGCTGACGGTTCTGTCCATCATTACTCCGATTTTTGCCATTATCGCCATGGGCTTTATGGCCATTCGCAGCGAATTCCTGCCGCGAGATGTCTTGCCTGCCCTCGCCAAACTGGTTCTGTATTTCCTGCTGCCAGCCCTGAGCTTTGCCACTGTCGCCCGCATGAACTTCTCCGAAGTCATCGTGATGGACTACATTCTGGTATACGCCGGTGGCGCTCTGGCCGCCCAGCTGATCATGGTGCTCGTGTATCGTCTGTGGCTGAAAAACAGCCTGTCACAAAGTGCCGTCCGGGCTCTTGGAAGCACCATGCCAAACACCATGTTTGTGGGGTTGCCGGTGTTTATGCAGGCGTTTGACTCACCACCACTGAATGCGCTGGCCATGTCGGTTATGGTCGAAAACATTCTGATTTTGCCGATGGCGCTGCTGCTGGCGGAATCCGGTGCTGCCAATGGCGGCCGTATGCATGAAGTGGTGATTCAGGTTGTAAAACGGGTGGCCAGCAATCCGATTATTGTGTCAATTGTATGTGGCCTGTTGGTATCAGCGTTGGGCATCAGCCTGCCGGAATTCGTCAACCGGACCCTGACGATCCTCGGTAATGGCGCCGCCTCGGTAGCCCTGTTTGTGATTGGTGGTTCGCTGGTTGGCAACTCGATTCGCAGCGACCTGCGCGACATCGGTATGGTTGCCGGTGGCAAGCTGATCCTGCACCCATTGATGGTGTGTACGCTGGTGCTGCTGTTGCCCGATTTTGATCGCAACCTGCAGCTGGCCGCCATTCTGTTCGCGGCGATGCCGATGTTCAGTATCTACCCGATTATTGGTGGTAACTACGGACTGAGAAATTTTTGTGCCAGCGCCCTGCTTGGCACCACGGTTGCGGCCTTCTTTACGCTGTCGGCCGTGTTGTACCTTATGTTAACACCCTGAGGTCCGTAAGGGCCGGAGTGCCCTTGCATGCTCAACGTCCTGTTTGTTACCACACCCATCTTTATTCTGATTGCCATCGGATTTCTGGTGGTAAAACGCGGAATCCTCAAGCCGTCCGAGGTGCCCACCCTCGGACGTCTGGTAACTATGGTGCTGCTACCGTCGCTGATTTTTGTGTCGTTGTCACAGCGCTCCTTTGATGAAGTCATGAACGGCACCTATCTGCTGTTATACGGCATCGGCTCTGTGGGGCTGTTTATGGGTGTGTTGCTGTATTGCCACCTGAAACGTGGCCAGCCGTTTGTCAGCAGCACACTGAATGCCCTCGCCTCGACCTGTTCCAACAGTGGTTATATCGGTTTTCCGCTGGTGACTGCACTGGTTGGCCCGACCGCAACTGTAGCGCTGGCGCTCTGTATGATTATCGAAAACGCGGTGATTATTCCGCTGGCGCTGGTGCTGGCAGAGACCGGCCAGAATCGCAAAGGCAGTGTGCTGATGTCGGTATTCAAAACCCTGGCCCTGCTGGTGAAAAGCCCGGTCAGTCTGTCGATTACCGCCGGTCTGCTGGCATCCATTCTGGAAATTCAGCTGCCCGGCCCGTTATTAAAAGCCGTACAGATGACCGCCGGTGCATCCGGAGCGCTGGCACTGATTACCATTGGCGGCATGCTGGCGGGTCTGTCGTTAAGTGCGCTCAAGGGCTCGATGGCGGAAATCCTGACCCCGGCCGTTGGCAAACTGGTTTTGCACCCGCTGGTTATGATGATTCTGCTGCTGATTTTCCCTGACTTCGACCCGCAATTGCAGGTAGCCGCGGTGGCGATGGCCTGTTCGCCGATGCTGAGTATCTATCCGATCCTGTCGGCCAAATACGGTTATGACGGCGTCGCGGCGGCGACCTTGCTGGTTGGCACCATCGCCTCGTTTTTTACCATCTCGTTTGCGTTCTGGCTGTTTGGAGCCACCGGCTTTCTGGAATTGGGCACAGAGGTATTCCCGGACTGGTTACTGGGGTGGCCACGTCTGCGAGGGGGCGACATGTAATGCCGATGGGAGTGCCCGACGATGATTCAGGGCATATCTGACGCTACAAATTTCATGGTTAAGGGCCCCTGCTCTGGGGCAGAATGTCGGCCTTTGACCAAGCCCTGCGGGAGATACCTGTGAGCAAAACTATTTACGTATTAAACGGCCCGAACCTGAACCTGCTGGGCAAACGCCAGCCAGAAATCTACGGTTCTGAAACCCTGGCAGACGTCGAAGCCAAGGTGCGTGCCCGCGCTGCCACTCTGGGTCTGGAAATCGAGTTTTTCCAGAGTAACCACGAAGGTGCCATCATCGACAAGATTCACGAAGCTCGTGAAAAAGCCCAGGGCATTATCATCAACCCAGCCGCTTATACTCACACCTCTGTGGCGATTCTGGATGCCCTGAATGCGTTCGAAGCACCGGTGGTAGAAGTACATATCTCCAACGTGCACAAGCGTGAATCCTTCCGTCACCACTCTTATGTTTCCCTGCGCGCGGAAGCCGTGATTGCCGGTATGGGCACTCTGGGTTACCAGGTCGCTCTGGAATACTTCGCCCGTTAATGGCGGGCCGGATGATCGTTGGTTATTGCAGACCAACGATCTCCCACGATACCCCATCCAGCACCAGCACATCCTCCAGACCCAAGCCCCGCAAACGTGCCGCCAGCGGCGTCTGCTGACTGATCACCTGTACCTTGTTGCCCTCGTCGGTATCGAGAATCCGCCCGCCCAGTAACGCAATCCAGATCAGACGTTGCTGACCATTGGCCGCCAGTTCAATCAGGGCGCCGGTTGCTACCGTGCTGTCGTCATCAAACTCCGGCACTTGCCAACGGGCCAGCTGAATACGCTCCTGCTGCAAACCCAGAATCCGCTCTGACTGACCATGCGCCAGATAAGCCGCTTCCAGGCTGAAGGTGTCATATTTGTTTTCGGGCTGGTTATCTTCATGAGCCGCCGCTTCACGGGCGGTCTGGGCCGCTGCCAGCGCTGCATCAATTTCAGCATCAAGGCTGGCCAGTAACAGGGGTTTCAGTTGACTTTTGTTCACGCAGGAATCCGGTAAAGTGTGCGCCTGAAAACGCCATCTTAAAGGCGCCCCCGCTGCAGAAGGAAGCCCGCTATGTCCACAAGCCCGATTGATCTGTCGAAATCCGCCTTTACCCGGCTGGTACAACGCAAGTCCCTCGCCTGTCTGGAAATCCGCCATCCAGCCTTCCGTGCCGATATCCTGCTGCAGGGGGCGCAGTTACTGCAGTTTGCTCCAACCGGGCAAGACAGCTGGGTGTGGCTGAGCAACAGCGCTGATTATGTCGAGGGTGTTTCGGTTCGTGGTGGCATCCCGGTGTGCTGGCCATGGTTTGGCAATGCTGACCGCAACCCGGCCAGTGTTCAGGATCACCTGCAGATGGCCAACAATCCGCCTGCTCACGGTTTTGCCCGCACCCAGGTATGGAATATCAGTGATCTGTACGAGTCTGCAGATCGTGTCGAAGTGGAAATGACCCTGCAACCGGGCCAACAATTCGCCAACGTCTGGAACGGCAGCGCCGTGGTAAAAGCGCGCTGGGTGATGACCGCCCGCTCGCTGCGCATGAGCCTCACCACGCTGAACACCGGCACCACCCCGCTGACGTTCAGTCAGGCGCTGCACACCTATTTCCCGACCACCAGCATCCAGCAAACCCGTCTTCGGGGGCTGCACGGCCGTGAATACCTCGAAACTCTCGAAGGCTGGGTTCGTAAAACCCAAACCGGCGACGTTTCCTTCACCGGTGAAACCGACCGTATCTACTTTCCAGCCACCAACCAGAACCTGCAGCTGATGACGCCACAACAAACCCTGCAGCTGGGTTGTGACCAGAGCGCCAGCTGTATTGTCTGGAACCCTTGGATTGCCAAGGCCCGTCGTCTCGGCCAATTCCAGCCGGATGCCTGGCAAACCATGTTCTGTGTCGAAACTGCCAATGCCGCCGATGACGTGGTCACCCTCGCAGCCGGTGCACATCACAGCATGACCTTGACTCTGAGCCGTTCCTGAACCCGATTGGCGGCAGGTCTGCAACAATTAACGAAGGTTGATGCAGATAGCCCGATGTCGGTTATCACGCTTGCCGATTATGCTTCCGGGCTGTTTGTTTGCCGCCCGGAAGTCCGATATGTCAGCAATTCCCTGTTTTGAAATTGTCCTCCTCAGCAGCCGTCAGGGCATTGATCTTGGCGCGTTTGCCCTTGATGCCAGCCAGATGGGATTACCGGCGGATGTGAATATCCGCATCGAACAGCAGCTGCTGTGCGGTGGCAAACAGCAAGGCTCGCGCCTGATTACACTGACCGTTGGCGACAAGCAGCTGCGTATTGTGCCAACACGGGCGATGGCCATTCTCGACGCCTCTCGCCATAACGTGCGATTTGGTTGGGACTCACCGGTGCAGGAAGTGGTGCACCCGGCGTTTGTGAATCAGGAAGCCTCCGGCGGTCTTGGCTGGCTCGACGGTTTTAACGAAATGCTGGTGCGTTGTGGTTATCAGTGGGCGGGTCATCCCGGTCAGGACGGCAACGAGTTTCTGACCCTGCACGGCCGTATCCAGAATACTCCGGCCGACGACGTGATCCTGCGTGTCGAGCAACAGGCCCCCTGGCGCGTCAGCCTCAGTGGCCGGGTGGATGAAAAACGCTTCAAGTTCACCAACTTCGAAGTCCATACCGAACTGTGCCTGACCCCGTCGGAGCCCTGGATTCATGTCGAAGATCATCTGATCAACCGCGGCAGTTATGCCCGTGAATATCAGGCGATTTACCACAACAACTTCGGCACTCCGATACTGGAAGAAAACAGCCAGCTGCACGTTGCGGTTGCCGAGTTATCGCCGTTTAACCCCTACGCCGCCACCGGACTGGCCGACTGGAACCGGATGCCAGCACCCACAGCAGACTTCGATGAAATGGTGTTTAACGTGCTGCCACTGGCCAACGCGCAGGGCCTGACTCAGGCCTTGATGTGTAATGCCAACCAGCAGCAAGGTATTGAAGTGGCATGGGATATCAGCACCTTGCCGGTACTGACCATCTGGAAAAATACCGACAGCCTGCAGCAGGGTTATGTGGTGGGGATTGAGCCGGGTACCAGCTTCGCCTGGAACCGTCGTTACCAGCGCACACTGGGGCTGGTGCCAACCATTCAGGCCAGTGAAGAAAAACGTTTTTATGTGCGTTTTGGCCTGCTGGTAACCCCCGAAGAAGTCAGCAGCAGCCAGCAGCAGATCCAGGCCCTGCAACAGCAGGCTGAGGCAGTTATCCTGCCGCAGCCGCTGGTGACGCTGGATTAAACATCCGGTCCGATCAGGAACACCCGGCGATCAGCCATGGCATGGAGTGGCAACACCGGCACTCAGGTAACGAGCAGTTACGCGGTCCATGGTGCCGAGGTGCTGCTCAAACCAATCCGGCAGATCTGCGGTTATAAAAGCCAGCAACGCATCGGCATCCAGGTTCTGGCGATAAGCGGCCAGTTGATCGTCGAGCAGATTCAATACCCGTTCATGTTCGGACTTGTGTACCGGGTAAGGAGGAAAACTGGCCGCCAACATGGCTTTTTCTTCGTGAGCAAAGTGGGCGTAAACGTGTTCTATCAGGGACGACAGGGAAACCAGCGCGGATTTCCCATCGCGCAGGTCCTGTTCCACCGCGTTTACCAGCGCTATAAATTCGGCATGCTCTTCGTTCATGAACGGCATGTCGACCAGCGGATAGGCGTTAAAGTCCATCATCAGCAAATACCCGATTATCAATTGGAAAATGGCAATTGCCTTTACAATACGATAATCGGGTGACGCGCTTATTGACGGTTATCAGCAGTACTGGGCAACTTCCACAATCAGACGTCGTAACCAGCGGTGCGCCTGGTGGTGCTGAACCAGCGGCGACCAGGCCATTTTCAGTTCAAATGGCGGAATCGGGAATGGCGGTTGTTTTACCAGCAGGTTCGCCGTTTGCGCCTGCATGTCCGCAACCTTGCGAGGCAGGGTCGCCACCAGATCATTGTTGTGGGCCAGCAGTGCCGGCATCTGGTAGTGACGGGTAAACACCGAAATCCGGCGTTTGTGGCCGAGCTTCGACAGGGCGTTATCCACCCAGCCCAGACGAATCACTTTATCAGGATCAATCCCCACGCCCGCCCCCATACCGGTTTTGCTTACCCAGATATGGTTACTGGCCAGATAAGCTGCCAGATCAAAATGATCGGCCGACGGGTGATCCGGGTTTACCAGACACACAAAATCGTCCTGCCAGAGCGTCATCTGGTGGAACGACTGCGGCATCTCGTCAAAGCGGTTGATGGCCATATCGACCTTACCCGCTTCAACGTCCTTGAAGGTCACGTCGGACGGGGTCAGTACGTCAAGGATGATATCCGGCGCCAGCGAGCGCAGGCGTTTTACCAGCTCAGGCACCAGTGTCGATTCGGCATAATCACTGACCATGATACGAAACACCCGGTGGCTGCTGTTGGCATCAAACTCTTCAAGCGGTTGCAACGCCGCTTCCAGTTCACCCAGTGCCTTGCGAATCACGGGTTGTAATTCACGGGCACGTTCGGTAGCGGTCATGCCATCAGAGGTGCGAACCAGCAAGGGGTCATTAAAAAGATCACGCAAACGGCGCAGACCGTTGGACATGGCAGGTTGGGTAATACCCAGTTGTTGTGCAGCTTTGGTAACGCTGCCTTCGCGCAACAGGACATCAAGGTATACCAGCAGGTTAAGGTCTATGCGGTCTAGGTTCACAGCAGGATTCCGGGCCAGAGGCTTACCCGCATATTCTGGCATCGAGCGGTGCAGTTCACCAAGCAAGATTCCATCGTTGGGGATTATTCCTGCCCAATTGCCAGCAAGACAGGCAGTCATTGGCCATTTGCTGAACAAATTGGGGAAATCAGCCTGTTCCATTCCCAAAGATTCCAAAAAATCCCGAACACCTGACAGATCAGCAGTAAAAGAACAGCAATAACAGATCAGCAGTAGAAGAACGGCACTAACAGAACCGTAATAAAAGAACCGTCATAAAAAAGCCGGTTATCAGGGATAACCGGCTTTTCAGATCATCGGGCCCAGGTCATAAACCACCAGAGGCCAGAAGCATCAGGGTCTATCAGGCTTTGCCTTCCAGATTGTCGAGGTAACGCTCGGCATCCAGAGCCGCCATACAACCAGTACCGGCAGAGGTAATGGCCTGACGGTAGATGTGGTCACACACGTCACCGGCCGCAAATACACCTTCAATGCTGGTCTGGGTAGCATTGCCGTTGGTGCCACTCTGTACCACCAGGTAGCCGTCTTTCATTTCCAGCTGGCCTTCGAAAATGCCAGTGTTTGGCTGGTGACCAATGGCCACAAAAATACCATCCACTTTCACGTCTTCGGTTTCGCCAGTGACGCGGTTTTTAACGCGCATGCCGGTTACACCCATGTTGTCGCCCAGTACTTCGTCCAGCTCGCTGTTCCACTTGATGGTGACGTTGCCGTTAGCGGCTTTTTCCATCAGTTTGTCAGCCAGGATTTTCTCGGAGCGGAAACCTTCACGACGGTGAATCACCACCACTTCGGATGCAATGTTGGACAGGTACAGGGCTTCTTCAACCGCTGTGTTACCACCACCAATCACCGCCACTGGCTTCTTGCGGTAGAAAAAACCGTCACAGGTAGCACAGGCAGAAACACCCTTGCCCTTGAACGCTTCTTCACTGTCCAGACCCAGGTACTTGGCGCTGGCACCGGTAGCAATGATCAGTGCATCACAGGTGTACTCACCCACGTCGCCTTTCAGACGGAAAGGACGCTGTTGCAGATCAACGCTGTTGATGTGATCGAAGATGATCTCGGTTTCGAAACGCTCGGCGTGCGCCTTCATACGTTCCATCAGCTCTGGACCCTGTACGCCGTGTACATCGCCTGGCCAGTTATCCACCTCGGTGGTGGTGGTCAGCTGACCACCCATCTGCATGCCAGTCACCATAACCGGCTTCAGGTTGGCGCGGGCCGCGTAGACAGCAGCGGTATATCCAGCAGGGCCGGAACCCAGGATCAGAAGTTTGACGTGGCGCGGTTCGCTCATAATAACTCTCCAGAAGGCATGCAACGGCCTGTTGCGCGGCAACAGGCCCCCGATTTGCTCGTTGATCTTCAGTTTGACCAACAAAATGGGGGCAAGCTTATCGGTTGCCAAGGGGCTGTATCAATACTATTTGCCAATCCACTGATGGCTTCTGGCTATCAGTCATGGAAAGAACCTCCGCGCTCCACCATTACCCTTATAAAAGGTAATGGTGATAACGACATTCCTGCGCAACAACTGGCCGCCTCGCCTGTGGCATCTATACTTCAGGAACTCTGCCGTTCCGGGCTATCTGAACTGGCAAATTGATATACCTCCGAGGAGGCCTGCGTGTCATCCGGACAAGAATTGCTGCTGGACGATGATGTCCTGATTGTGTCGAAGACCGACATCAACAGCCTGATTACCTACGCAAATCCGGAATTCTGCCGATATTCCGGTTATGGCGAACGCGAGCTGCTGGGAAAACCCCAGAACATTGTGCGTCATCCGGATATGCCAAGAGCCGTATTCGAGCTGATGTGGTCTCACTTGCGCCAGGAGCAGGAGTTTTTTGGTTACATCAAGAATCGCTGCAAGGATGGCGGGTTCTACTGGGCATTTGCCAGTGTTGCGCCGGTTTATGAAAACGGTCGTCACAGCGGTTACATTTCCACGCGTCGCTGCCCGAAACGTCAGGCCATCAATGTGATTGAACCCGTATACCAACGTATGCGTGAAATCGAACTTGCTCACAGCAAGGAGGAGCAGATTCCACGTTCCTCATCCGAGCTGTGGCGAGCGATCAAAAAGGAATACGCCAGTTATGCGGAATTTGTCCTTTCACTCTAATCCGGCCAGGGTCCACCTGCTGGGCATGCTGTGTTGGGCCATCAGCCTGATCATCATGTACGACGAACATGTCACCGCGATCAGTCTGTTGGTCTCGGGCCTCCTGTTCGTCTTCATGACGGTTGTACGGCTGGTGCAGTTCCGCGCCCTCAAGCAGCAACGCCAGCAGCTGGAACGCGTACTGGGCGAAGCCGTTGCGGGGAATCTGCAGCCGCGTCTGACCGGAGTATCGGAGGATAGCAACATCGGCATTCTGGCGCGGCGGGTCAACAGCTTTCTGGATCAGGTCGAAACCTATATCCGGGAAGTAGAAGCCTCGTTCCGTGAAGCATCATCCAATAATTATTACCGCAAGCCACTGAGTCAGGGCCTGCGCGGCCAGCTGAAAGAATCCCTCGACAAGATTGCGACCAGTTTGCAGTCCATGGAACATGCCCACTTTCTACAACACTGCCAGGAACTGGAAAGTAATATCAGCCACACCAAAACCCTCAGCCTGATTACCAACCTCAATCGGAATCAGCACGATCTTTCCAAGGTCGCCGACGAAATGATTCATGTCGAGCATTTCTCTTCCCAGGGAGTCCATCTGTCGACCGAAGCGCTGACTGATATCCGGGAGGTAATCCGCCGCCTGCAGGAACAAACCGCCATGGCGCATTCGATTTGCAGCACATCACGGGAACTGCAGCATCAGACCCAGGAGATCACCAAGGTTCTGGCATTAATCGACAGCATTGCCGCCCGCACCAACCTGCTGGCCCTTAATGCCGCCATTGAAGCCGCCCGCGCGGGATCTGCGGGACGTGGTTTTGCGGTGGTTGCCGATGAGGTACGAACGCTGGCCGACAGCACCCGCTCGGCCACGGCTAACATCGGCGAACTGATGGAACGCTTCACCCGCAGCGGCAATGACATGGCAAACTCCGCCGACAATATGTCGAGTCTCAGTGAGTCGGTACATAATTCAACTCTGACCTTCGAGCAATCGTTTAATGATCTTGCCAATATTGCCCAGCAAACCTATCAGCGCATCAGTTATTCCGAAATCGTCAGTTTTGCCTCACTGGTGAAAGTGGACCACATGATTTATGTCCAGAATGGTTATCAGGCGCTGGAGTTAGGAAACCAGTCGGATGCATGGAAAGCCGTGGATATTCCAGCACGCAATACACGCCTGGGACAGTGGTATCACTCCGGAATTGGCCGTAGCCACTTCAGCCATTTGCCATCCTATGCCGCTATTGAGCCTCTGCACGAACTGATCCATAACGACATGGACAAGCTGCTGCGCATCATTGAAAAAGGCGACTGGCGCAAAAACATCCAGGAGCATCAAACCCTGCGCGAAGGCTTTGCACGAATCGAATCCAACAGTAACGAACTGATCAAGCTGATCGACAAACTCACCGAAGAAAAACTCATGTACGAAGGCAGCAACGAAGCCCCGGCCAGCAACGACGTGGAGTTGTTCTGACCAAAGGATTTGTATCGTCAGACTTGGCAACGTCCCATTCCCGAGCCATAGTAAGGATAACACCCACGGAGGGAGGCGGATGTTGCCCGTCAACACCACCCTGCACCAACCGGTTGTTACACCGGTCGGCACGTACCATGCGGTAATGATTCACCGCAGCCATTACCCCCCCATCCTGCTTCTCTCCGAAGCGAGGCCGATGGGCCTCACACTCCCACAAATCCAACACACCACTGCCCCGGCCTACTGCTTGCCGGTACGTTTCGATTCCGATTCGCTTGCTTCGCTGACCCTGCAACCAGGAGAGTGCCATCATGGCCGCGCGTAAAATCACCACCAAGATGTATGTGCTGGACACCAATGTGCTGATCCACGACCCCGCTTCGATTCACAACTTCGAGGAACATCAGGTCGTGGTGCCAATGACTGTGCTGGAGGAACTCGACAAACTGAAAATCGGCAAGGCGTCGATTGCCACCGATTGCCGTGAAGCCATTCGCCAGATCGACAAGATTATTGGTGATGCCTCACCGGAAGAAATAGCCAAAGGGGTGCCGATTGTACGCCCGGACGGTTCAACCCGAGGCACCTTCTCGATTTTGCTGGATACCCTCGAACACCATCATGCCACGCTGCCGCAACACCTGAACGACAACAAGATCATCAACAGTCTGGTGAGCCTGCAGGAACGCAATTCCCGGCGCGAGGTTGTCCTCATCACCAAAGACATCAACATGCGTCTGAAGGCACGCAGTTGTGGGGTCGGCGCACAGGACTACCATAACGACCAACTGCTGACCGACGTGTCGATGCTGGAAACCGGTTACCACGTGTACCCGAATTCATTCTGGGACAGCCAGGACAAGGTCGAAACCTTCCACGACATGACCGGCACCTATCACCGGATTCCACGCGCCAACTTGCCGGAAAAACTCTATGTGAACCGTTTTCTGGTGGATGAAAAAGGCTTTGTTGGCCGGGTTACCGACCTCAGCGACGACGAAGCCATCGTACAGGATCTGCCCATCGAACAGTTGATGTCGCAAACCGCCTGGGGTCTGCAACCACGCGACCTGCCACAAGCGCTGGCGTTGTTGCTGTTACTCGACCCGAATATCCATCTGGTGACGCTCAGTGGTCAGGCAGGCTCGGGTAAAACGATTCTGGCGCTGGCTGCGGCCATTGAAATGACGGTTGCCACCAACCAGTTCCGTCGCATTATTGCCACCCGTTCAACCCGTGGTCTGGACGAGGACATCGGCTTCCTGCCCGGTACCGAAGCGGAAAAAATGGAGCCATGGCTGGGCGCGATTACCGACAACCTCGAAGCCCTGCACAGCGACGATATGCACGCCAACAGCAGCATTGATTACATCCTGCAGAAGGTGCCATTACAGTTCAAATCCCTGAACTACATCCGTGGTCGCAGCTTCCAGCACAGCCTGATCCTGATCGACGAATGCCAGAACCTGACACCCCACCAGATGAAAACCATCATCACCCGTGCCGGCAGTGGCTCCAAAGTGGTGTGCCTGGGCAACCTTGCCCAGATTGATACCCCGTACCTGACCCCGATCAGTTCAGGCCTGACCTACCTGATCGAGCGCTTCAAGGAGTTTTCACACGGCGGCACCATTCACCTCGAAGGCTCACCGCGTTCCGAGCTGGCGGAATACGCCGAGACCCATCTCTAACACTCGTATTGTTTTGTCGATATAACCGTCACGCCCCGGCTCCCGGGGTGTGACATCCCGCCCTGAATGACTATGCTGTCAGAAGACTCTTTCAGGACACGAACACATCATGATCAGAACCGTCGCTATTTATTGTGGCTCGCGCCCCGGCGTTAATCCTGCTTACGCAACGGCCGCTGCCGAGCTGGCTACCCGTCTGGCCGAAGCCGGTATTGGTATCGTATACGGTGGCAGCAAGGCTGGCCTGATGGGGATTGTTGCCGACGCCGCTCTGGCTGCCGGTGGCGAAGTCATCGGCGTTATGCCCGACAACCTGGCGGAGCGCGAACACGGCCACAAAGGCCTGACCCGCTTTCATCTGGTGCGTGACATGCACCAGCGCAAGGCCATGATGGCCGACCTCGCCGATGCCTTTATTGCCCTGCCGGGCGGCATCGGCACTCTCGATGAGCTGATGGAAATCTGGTGCTGGGCAGGCCTTGGCAACCATCAAAAAGCCTGCATCTGTTACGACGTCGAAGATTACTGGCAGCCACTGTACGACCTGTTAAAACACGTCCACCAGCAGGGTTTTGCCTGGACTGAAAACCTGCCCGAGCGTCTGACAACACCGAAGCAAGTGCTGGCACTGTTACGTCAGGAACAACCGGAAGACTGATTTTTCGCGTTCCAAAAACAAACGGCGAATTCGATCCGTTAAGCCCGGATAGACATTATTCAGCCGTGTACCCACACTGGATGGCTATGTTATCGGCACAGCTTGTTAATTGGGTGCACCGCTTGCCCTCTTGGGGGACCTTGTCCCCCGGCCGGGCGGGCCTCCCCCTGCTTTTGCCCGACTGGGCTCGTATCTCCGGTATTTCCCGACAACGGCGTTTCGACCCCGGCCCGATGGCACATCCCTGTGCCAACGGGCCTTGCGGGGCATCCATGCCCCGGCCGGGTCGGCCGTTGCGGTGAATCCCGGCTCGCCCAGATGGGCATTTTGCAGCCAGCTACGCTGGGCCAGTTCGACGATGCATGCAAGGTTATAAGGGCCCGCTGCCTCGATTAACTTTCGACCGCAATCAGATGGCGGCTTTCAGCGGCAAAACCGGCGCCGACTTCCGAGTAGTAGTTAAACACCACATCAACCCCCAGCCGTAACAGCTCCTGACGTTCGTCCTCATAACGAGCCACAGCAGCGACCTTGCCTTTAAAGCCGGCCATCCGCAGCATTTCCAGTGTGCTGATAATTTCCAGATGCGATGGCAAGGCCATCATCACCAGGCGAATGGAATCGATCCCCACGTTCTCCCAGAACTCCATATCGTCGGCGTCACCCAGCACCAGGTTAAAGCCCTGCTGCTTGAGATAGGCCACCCGTTCCGGGTCCGATTCAATACCACACACCCGATTGCCATAATCCGGTTCCAGCGCCTGATAGGCGCCCTTGCCTACCCGCCCCATCCCCAGAATCAGCACCTCTGCGTGATGAGGACGCTCGTAAGTCGCGTGAGCGCCCCTACGCTCGTAACGGTTGATGGCACTTTTACGCACCGCATACACATGGTGCGCACGACGATAGATAAAGCTGCTCAGTACAAACGACAACGACATGGCCACCGCAATAATCACCAGCCAGTCGTTGGTCATCCAGCCTTTATCCACACTGAGATCAGCGACGATCAGACCAAACTCACTGAAGTTGGTCAGTGACAGGGCTGCCAGATAGGACGCGCGTCCGGATACCTGGAAATACAGCAACAAGGCATAAAACAGCAGAAATTTGCCCACCAGCAGCGCAGTTAACACCAGCACCGGAATCGCCATATCCAGCGTCGGCAGCGCGGTAAAACCGATACTCAGGAAAAAGCCGATCAGGAACAGGTCCTTGAAGCCCATCAGGGATTTGTACAACTCAGCCGACTTCGGATGATTGGCCAGCAGCACCCCCATCAAAAGAGCGCCGAGATCCCCTTTCATATGCACCAGCTGGAATAGCTCCGCCCCGCCCAGGGCCAGAAAAAATCCCATCAGGGGTAATAATTCACCGTGCCCGGCCTGGCTGACCAGTCGATTCAGCAACGGCCGCAGGAACCACAGTCCGATCAGGCCGATGGCCATAATGGACGGCACCTTGCCGGTGGAAATCACCAGGAAAATCACCGCCACCAGATCCTGAATTACCAAAATCCCGACCGCCAGTTTGCCGTGACGGGCTTTTAACTCCGAAGCCTCTTCGAGCATCTTGATCACACAGACGGTCGACGAAAAACTCAGAGCAAAGCCCACCAGCACCTGGGTCATCAATGGAATGTCCAGCAGGCTGCTCAGGCCGATCCAGCCGGTAACGCTGACAAAACCGACCACCAGCACCATCCAGAAACCAGTGTGTACCACACTGCTGGCCCACACCTCATTCTTGAGCAACGACTTTACGTGCAGCTTGAGACCAATGGTGAACAGCATCAGGGTGATACCCAGATCTGCCAGTCCCTGCAGGCTTTCAGCCGGTTTCATCCCGACAGCATTGAGCGTAAAACCGGCCAGCAGGTAACCGACCAACGGTGGCATCCCCAGCTGTTTAAAGCCGAAGCCAAACAGGAAGGCCACCAGAATCCAGACAAAATCCATCCACCCACTCCGCGTTCACACCGGCCTATGCCGGTGGGTCAGTTAATAATTAACACCTACGCCCAGATATACCTGACTTTCACCCTCGTCATCCAGACCTCGGGCAACTCCCAGTACCAATGGCATGATCATGCGGTAACCAATCACCAGCTCGGCATGCGCTTCCAGACCAACCGCAGGCAACCACTCCGCTTTTTCACCCGCCGACCAGGCTGCACCGGCTTCGGTATACAGGGTCATGGAATAGTCGCCACTTCCGAATGGCAACAAATGTGCGTTATGTTCAGAACGCCCCAACCAATGGGTCCAGGAAATCCGCTCCTTGTGATAGCGGGTGCCATAACGAACACCTTCGGCATACCCCATCAGGCTGACGGTATCACGCCCGAACAGCTCTTCGTCATATTCCGGGCCGCCCCCCAGCATAAAATCACCACCTTCAGGATCAACCACACCGGCATGCAGATGCAGATTCAGGGTATCGCGCCCCGGCAAGTCGATCACCTCGTTCCAGCGCCCTTGCAGTTGTTCACCATGAAAGTCGCTATCGATCCAGTCGTTGGTTTCCAGCACCAGATCCCAACGACTGCCATAGGCAGCGCCCGGCACATTGAGCAGGTCTTCACGATCATCAAACTCCAGCGCGACACCGGTCAGGCCCTGACGCAACCGTTGTGGCCCGGTCCAGAGCACCCCACCGTCGTCACGCAAGTCTTCACGGGCGTACACAACCCCGGCATGCAAGGCCAGACGGTCTTCCAGCGCTGACCATAAATAATGGCGCTCCAGACTGATGTCATCACGCTGAATGATCAGATGCTCGTTATCGTCCGTTGCCAGCTGCGGATAACGAAATGCCCGCTGCGCCCGTAACCACCAGCGGTTATCCAGGGCATAATCAAACAGACCGGACGTCAGGTCGTGCTGGAAATCCTGCCGCAGCTGGGCGGTATAACGATGACGTCCCAGCGCATCACTGCCCGACAGCAAAACACCCGCCTCAACGTGGTAACGGTTCGCCGAAAACGATGGATACCAGGCTTTGGGAGCAAGGCTGCTCCAGGGGGAATAAGCAGATTCCGGAGTCATGGCAACCGCTGTTTGCGACGCCAGTTGCACTACCGATTCAAACTGACGACCACCACTCTGATTGGACGCCTGCGCCAATACCGGTGCCATTACTGGCTGCTGCTCAACCCGATAACCCTGCGCGGTGTAGCGCACATAAAGAAGCTGGTCGCCAATCACCAACGGCGCAAATGCGGCAGTGCTGACATTGGTCAGTTGCTGCCGTTCACTGCTGCCAGGGGTCAGCCGGTACAGGTTGTATTGCCCGCCGGTATCGGCACTGAACAACACATCGCCATTAGGCAAATAACGCGGGGAGTTTTCGATCGCAGCGGTATCCGTCAGGGTTTGCCACTGACCGCTGGCCAGATCCAGCTGTTCGAGATTCCAGCTGCGACCGGCACGTTTGATCGCAGCAACCAGATAACGGCCGTCAGCCCGAACATCAAACTCACCGAGAACATCACCATCCTGCCCTTGCCAGACCGACCGGGTAACAGCGCTGGCAACATCCAGCGTTAACAGCTCACTGCGCCCCCCCACCAGACGGCTGACCATCAGGGTTTTACCATCGTCGAGCCAGGCCAGACGGCGTGCTCGCAGATGAGTCGTCAGGCGCTCTTCTTCATCGGATTTCCAGACATAAACATCACCCCATTCCTGACCGCCAGCGTTAAACGGAATTCGCACCAGCGCCAGTGCACCGGATGGCGCAACGGTCAGGGATCGGCTGGTTTCCGGGTAAAACAGGTCTTCGACCTCAGCGGGGTTATCCAGCGACCGACGACGCGCAACCTCACGATCATCGCCATTACGCTCGATGCTATATAAAGAGTGGCCATCGGTTGCCAGCAGCGGCCGGAACAGTGTCGCTACCGGCACCGGCTCACCATCCACCACATCCGGATGCTGCTGTTGCCAGTCGCGGGCACGCTGCTGCCACTCGACCATAAACTGCAGCCACAGGAAGCTGAATGAGTGACCAAATACCCGCCGGGCATCACCTTCCAGCGACACGTAAGGCAGTAATCGGCCGCTGTACAACAACAGGAATTCGCGGAGTTTGTCTTCACCGTAGTGAGTGATCAGCCAATCGATAAACCAGGCGCCATACAGGTACGACTTGTCGAGTGGCCAGTCGCGCAGCGGCGCAGCTGTTTGGCCGATAGCGTCACCACCACTGGCCAGCATTTCCGCCCGCATGGCCATTTCGTAAAAACTGCCCTGCAAGCGGCCATAACCGCCATCACGACTGGTTTCCTGATACACCGCCAGACCTTCCAGCAGGAACGACGGGGTAAACAAATGCGGAAAGTTAAAAAAGGCTCGCCCAAAAACCTGCCGTGAACGGGTAACCGGGCCACGCCCCAACTCCATATGCAGGGTGTGGGTGTATTCGTGACGAATCAGCATATGCAGCCAGTCGTCGTATTCTTCCAGCCCACTGCCACCATCCGGTGGACTGGTATACAAACGAATCGCCGCCTGCGGCAGCGGTGTCGAAAAGCCGTTGGAATAATCAAAATCATCAACCAGTACCATCAGGGTACGTTCGGTTGGCATCTGGACAAAAAAGCGTTGCAGATCAGCCCGAACCTGCTCGGCAATATTCAGTGCTTTCTCGGCTGTCGACTGCAGACCATCCGGGTAAATAATCTCGAAATGCTCAGACTGCCGGGTACGCCAGTCATTCTGTTGTCCCCATGCCACGGCGGGCACATATTCAACCGGCTCAGACTGTGCTGTGTTCACCCACAAAGGTGATCCCAGCACACAGAGCATCCCCAGCATCCATCCTGATCGCTTCGTCATTATTTTCCGTCCCGGCACCCGAATTTGCCTCGATACTAGCGGATCAGCCGTTTTTTTTCAGCGCATGGGTCGGCGTATATAAAGGAAGAGCACTGCTCAAAGGCTGATCAGTAGTGGCATCCACAAGCCGTCTGGGCTAGAGTCCTGCCCCGCCCGCGGGCTTTCCTTTTATTGTTACCGGTTCACGACATGCCGCTCGAAATTCTCTATCAGGACGACTATCTGGTCGCCATCAACAAACCTTCCGGACTGCTGGTGCACCGCAGCGAAATTGATCGCCACGAAACCGAATTTGCCCTGCAGCTGTTGCGTAACCAGCTGGGCCGCAAGGTGTATCCGGTACACCGTCTGGATAAGCCAACGTCGGGTGTGCTGGTGTTTGCCCTCAGTTCCGAAATAGCCAGCCTGATGGTGGACCAGTGGCGTGAGCGCGCGGTGGACAAGCGTTACCTGGCGGTGGTGCGGGGTTATATGCCGGAGTTTACTCACCTCGATTACGCCATGAGTCCGCCGGTCGACAAGTACGCCAAAAATGAGGTGCCAAAACCACCGCAGGAAGCTATTACCGACTTCCGCTGTCTGGCGACTGTCGAGATTCCGGTCGAGATCGACAAGTACCCACAGTCACGTTATTCGCTGGTAGAAGCGCAACCGCACACCGGCCGCAAACACCAGATTCGTCGCCACCTGAAACACCTAAGCCATCCGATTATTGGTGATGCCCGTTACGGCAAGGGTCATCACAGCCGTTACTTCCGTGATCATTTTGGCGCTGGCCGCCTGCTGCTGCATTCCTGGTACCTGGGCATCCAGCATCCGGTCACCGGAGAAGCCCTGACGTTCTCGGCCAATCTGGATGAGGTCTGGACCTCTCTGATGGCGCGTTTTGGCTGGCAAGATTCTCTACCAGGTGTTTTAAGAACAAGCACCGAGGCCTTGTCAACCGACTGTGCATAACTTTTACGTCGATAATCACCGGTACAATTCCGGTGATTATTTCCCCCTCCTCCCGTTGACAATTCGGCGCACTCCAAAATCTCAAGGTTACCCACAGATTCTGTGGATAACACTGGGGACAAGGCCTTTAAAACCCCGTCCAGAGCCTGAATTTGCTGGCTTTTCCTCAAATTGTGCGGTTTTGCATCATTGGCAAAAATCCATGATATTCAACAAGTTAGCTTTTAACGCTTTTAATCTGAAAATTTATTGACATATTTGTGACAGTTGATCCAGATAAACTGCCGGTGTGTATAAGCAAAACTGTGGAAGTCCTGACCTGCACTTAGTTATCCACCATTCGGGAAAATCCATCAATTTGCCAAGGTCAATATTGACAGCGAAAAACTTCCGGAAACCTGTGGATAACTCTGTGGAGATGCCTGCGCATAACCCCGTGTACAGAAAATATGCGAATGGGCCCTGATTTTATCTGTATCGCAGATATTCACACAGATTGTCAGGCAAACAGCCGCTTTAACACACGCCGGGCTGACCGGTCAGGCTGCAGGAATTCATGGCCTGGGGATCATCCACAGATTTTGTGGATAACGTTGTGCATATCGACTTCACAAACTGCTGCAGCGCCCATTGGCTGTCCTTGCCCTACAGATTGATCATTTTTTGACCAATAAAAAACCTTATAAAAAACAGTCTGTTAGTTAATAAAAACCGGTAACAGATCAAAACCTGGCCCTATTAACAACACCAATAGCCATTGTGGGTAAATCAGATCGATGCATTTTTGATCATACGATCATATGCATTGATGACGTCATCGAGAGGGACTTAAAAAGAGGGAAAAACGCAGAGGGAAATACGCAACAGCGGGCCGAAACCCGCTGCTGGAGAAAGATTAGATCACACCCAGACGGGAAGCCAGCTCATCGGCAGGCAGGTAACCCGGGAACAGACGACCGTCTTCAACCACAATGGCTGGCGTACCGGTCACGCCCACTTCAGCACCCAGACGATATTCGCGCTCAATCGGAGCGCCACAGTCTTCGTTGCTGGCCATGCCGTTACGAATAACGGTTTGTGCTTCTTGCAGACGCTGCTGGACAGAAGTGTCACCTGCCATGGCCTGACGACCCAGCATGCCAATGTCACGCTGTGCGGTTTTCATATCAGTCATGGCAACCTTGCGATCATCGGCGCACCAGACGTGGTTGATCTTGCGATAGGAGTCGGTGAAATTACCGGCCTGATCACGAATACCGGAACGAGGATACGCCAGGTAACGAACGGTGATACCCAGTTCGTTCAGACGTGGAATTTCCTGATGCAGCTTCTGACAGTAACCACAGTCAATGTCGGTAAAGACGTTGATAAGGGCTTTCTGTTCACCTTTGGCCTGGAATACCACGGTATCCTTGTCAGACACCTCAGCCAGCAATTTGGCACGGCGAGGATTCTGACGCTCCTGGGTTACACTGACCGTGCTTTTGCCATCCAGACGATACAACTCATCGCGGTAGATCAGGTGTGTCAGATCAGGTGTCATGTGCACGACTGAACCGTCAACCAGAATCACTTCGACAATTTGCCCACCAGCAATGGCTTCGGCATTACGCACCACAATCTGTGGACCAAACGCCGCTTGCAGGTTCTGCTGAACGGTAGCCGCCATATCACCTGCCGGTGCAGTTTCGACAGCAGCCGGTGCTGCCGCCTTGGCAGTCTTGTCCTGTTCTGCTTCAACACAACCCGCCAACATCATGGCTGCTGCGCTGAAACACACCAGTTGAAATCGCTTCTTCATATCTATTCCAGGAACTTGTGTTATCCAGTGTCAGAGTATGCAGGCTGGCCATGGTTCCTTCCAGTGAAGTTAATATGGAAACCTTCCTGCTCTGACAAAGCCTCAGACAAAGCGGCAAAAAAAAACGGGCCAGAGGCCCGTTCTTTTTGAAAGGATAAGGATTATACCTTTTCCTTGATACGTGCAGACTTGCCGCTGCGCTCGCGCAGGTAGTACAGCTTGGCCTGACGAACGTCACCACGACGTTTCAGTTCAATGCTGTCAACCAGTGGGCTGTGAGTCTGGAAAGTACGCTCTACGCCTACGCCGTGGGAGATTTTACGCACGGTGAAAGCAGAGTTCAGGCCGCGGTTACGCTTGCCAATTACGATACCTTCAAACGCCTGCAGACGCTCACGGTTACCTTCAACAACTTTTACCTGTACAACAACGGTGTCACCGGTGCTGAACGCAGGGATGTTGGCTTTCAGCTGAGCATTTTCGATCTGCTGAATAATTGGGTTCTTGTTGCTCATTGTATGCTCCTTAACAGTCCGGCGAATTTGTGTCTCGTTCGCGCAGATACTCTGTCAATAACCTATGTTGTTCGTTCGTCAGTTCCAGCGCATCCAGTAAATCAGGACGCCGCTCCAGGGTTCTTCCCAAGGACTGCTTCAGACGCCATTGGCGGATTTTCTCGTGATTCCCACTCAGCAACACGGCTGGCACCGCCTGTCCTTCGTAAACTTCAGGACGGGTGTAGTGCGGACAATCGAGCAGACCATCCATAAAGGAGTCCTGCTGCGCCGACAGATCGTGACCGAGAACACCCGGCACCAGTCGGATAACGGCATCCATCAACGTCATGGCAGCGAGCTCACCACCACTGAGTACGAAGTCACCCAAAGACCACTCTTCGTCGATTTCGTTCTCGATCAGACGTTCATCGATACCTTCGTATCGTCCCGCGACCAGAATCAGCTTGTCCTGTTTAACCAGTTCAAGCGCACCAGCCTGATCCAGCTTACGCCCCTGAGGTGACAGGTAAATCACCTTGGGCGGCTCGCCAGGCTGTTGTTCGGCCGCTGCCCGTGCCGCATGGATTGCGTCGCGCAGGGGCTGGATTTTCATCAGCATCCCCGGGCCACCACCATACGGACGATCATCTACGGTCTGATAATTATCGTGAGCAAACTCACGGGGATTCCAGCTCTGAACTGAAACCAGCCCCTGTTTTACTGCTCGCCCGCTCACACCGTGTTCAGTGAGAGCACCAAACATTTCCGGAAACAGGCTGATAACACCAAACCACATTGTTCGTGCCTCCTGGTTACTCTGCCAGGTATCACTACCCGGCCGACGGATAACCGTTATAACCAGGTCAGAAATCCGAATCCCACTCTACCTGGATCTCACCCTTGTCGAGATCAACATCCAGGACGATGGCATCCACATACGGCAGCAAACGTTCCTGACGATCAAGGCTGCCCTCACAAGCTGCTACGACCATCACCAGATTGCCACCACCGGACTCAAACAGTTCTTTAACCCGGCCCAGCCATTGTCCATGGGTATTAACTACCTTGAGACCTTCAAGCTGGAACCAATAATGTTCATTTTCGGCAGGTTCCGGCAGCTCGGAAGTTGGAACACCAATCTCGAGTTGAGACAGTGCCAGTGCCATGTCACGATCGGACACGCCCTTCAACTTTGCTGTCAGTCCCTTGCCCTGGGTCTGGCCATCTTCAACCTGGTATGGACGCCATTCACCGCCGACCTTGATCAGCCAGCGTTCATAATCCAGGATGTTGGTAATGGGATCTGTGTACGAATACACCTTCACCCAGCCCTTGATGCCAAAAGCAGTGGAGACCTTGCCAAGGACGGTAATGTCTTCAGTTGTCACCATTGCCTGACCCATTACTGACTGACTCAAGCCTGAGCTTCAGGTTGGGCTTTTTTGGCTTGTTTAACCAGACGAGCTACAGACTCGGTTGGCTGCGCGCCACAAGCCAGCCAGTAGTTCACACGGTCCATATCCATACGGAATTCCGGTTCAGCGCCACGAGCAACAGGGTTGTAGAACCCTACACGCTCGATAAAGCGACCGTCGCGAGGCATACGGGAATCCGCTACGTTGATGTAATAGAAAGGACGCTTTTTGGAGCCACTACGGGCCAGACGAATAACTACCATAAGAGACTTAAACTCCAGTCGTTTTATCGAGCAGGAAACCCAGACGTAATGTCCGGAAATCCCGATAGCAGGTTTTGAAATCGCCTGCCGTTCCAGTTCAATCCCAGTTTCTGGCCATACCAGAAACGGAAAAGGCCTATCAAAAGGCCGCGTATTGTATGCAACTGATCATCACAAGTAAACCTTGATCACCATTACATCCGTCGGACAGCAAGCCCCGCGAATACGTCGAGCCACAAAAGACAGGTATAAAACCCGGTGAATGCGACAGGTCTGCTGAAAACAGCAGACCAGAAGGAAATGAACACCAATGAATCAGGGCAAGCTGGCTTGCCCTGATTCTTCAGTACAGTCAGCGATTTTTGCAGCGCACCAGAAACTCGGCCAGATCCGGACCAAAGCGACGAACATGGGAACAGAAGGCCGGTAACAGGTTCCAGATCAGCCCTCGACGGGCACGGACAACATCGCCAGACAACAACATGGAGTTGATATCATCCATTTGCTCCAGCAAACGCTCATGATCCTGCATATGCGCTTCGGCTTGCGGATACCCGAAGCCCTGCATCATGGCGTCTTCTTCATGGCAATGTAAAAACACCTGCTCATGCAAATGCTCAAACCGGCTGCCAAAATCATCGTCGGATGATTCAAACGCCTGGCGCCACTCATTCAGCAAACGCCCAACCACACGATCCAGAACCGGATGACCCGTAGCTGTTCTGGAAACCGATTGTTCAAAGATGTCCCATTCAGCAACCGACACTAACGACACCATTACGAACTCCTTTTTATTGTTATTCAAGGTTCGTTGTACCGGTGCAAATCACCGGCACACCTGATCTTCTCTCAAGACTTCACATCCCTGAACGCCGTCGCACATTGGCAAATCCGGCAAAATCCCTGTGGCAGCTACCAAATCTAACAGTCGATAGCTTAGCTGTTATAAACGTCGACCAACTCTCCCAGCAGGAGACTCTCGACGATACACCAGCTGCAAGAGCTGTTTTTGTCGTGGCATTGATACGATTGATTGCAAACAACCCACTGATTCCTGCTGCGCGGAAGCAATATCCTTCAGAAAAGTACGGCTATAGAATCACAACCGTCCGACAATCCAAAAAGACAATACAGGACAACATAACTAACATCCGATAGATGCGTATGAAACACCAATTCACCATCATCAATACCGAATAGCAGACATAAAAAAACCGGCCAAAGCCGGTTTTTTTATTCATGCCAGCGGAACGTTATAATCAGTTCTGCTCGCACCAGGCACGGGCATTACGAAACATACGCATCCAGGCACCGTCTTCGCTCCAGTCTTCCGGACGCCAGGAGTTCTGGATCGCACGGAATACACGCTCAGGGTGCGGCATCATGATGGTGACACGGCCAGCGTTGGCAGTCAGACCAGTGATACCTTGCGGAGAACCGTTCGGGTTGAACGGGTAACGCTCGGTCACTTCACCGTAGTTGTCCACAAAACGCAGGGCGATCTGGTTACCCAGAGCTGCAACATCTGCTTCAGAAGCAAACTCGGCACGACCTTCACCGTGAGCGACAGCAATTGGCATACGGGAACCTTCCATACCCTGGAAGAACAGGGAATCGGATTCCTGAACCTCAACCATGGCAACACGAGCTTCGAACTGCTCACTCATGTTACGTACGAAGTGAGGCCAGTGCTGGGCACCCGGAATCAGCTCGTGCAGGTTGGACAGCATCTGACAGCCGTTACAGATACCCAGAGCAAAGGTGTCCTGACGCTCGAAGAACGCCTTGAACTGACCACGCGCCTGTTCGTTGAACAGAATCGACTTGGCCCAGCCTTCACCAGCACCCAGTACGTCACCGTAAGAGAAACCACCACAGGCCACCAGGCCGCGGAAGCTTTCCAGGGTTACACGACCAGTCAGAATGTCACTCATGTGAACGTCGATGGTAGTGAAACCGGCGCGATCAAAGGCGGCAGCCATTTCGATCTGACCGTTTACACCCTGTTCACGCACGATGGCTACTTTTGGACGGGCAGCCATACCAGCGGTGATGTCTTCGTTCTGATCGTAGGTCAGGTAAGCATGCAGACCCGGATCTTCGGCATCCAGCAGGTTATCGAATTCCTGACGGGCGCAGTCGGCGTTATCACGCAGAGACTGCATTTCGAAGCTGGTACGGGACCAGGTACGCTGCCAGTTGATACGGGATTCGCTCAGGAACTCTTCGTCCTGGAAGCTGAAAGTGATCTGGTTGTCGTCGTTAATACCACCAATCACCTGGGTGCAATCGCCCAGACCAGCGGCTTCGAACTGGGTCAATACATCTTCCAGATCGTCACGACGAACCTGGATAACCGCGCCCGGCTCTTCCGCGAACAGCGCAGCCGCCAGACCATCATGGTTTTCGGCCAGCAGGTCCATGCTGATATCCAGACCACAGTGAGAGGCAAACGCCATCTCGGCCAGAGTCACAAACAGACCACCGTCAGAACGGTCGTGGTAAGCCAGCAGTTTGTCATCAGCATTCAGACCCTGAATCACCGCAAAGAAGGCTTTCAGGTCTTCTGCGTCATCGAGGTCAGGAGTGACATCACCTACCTGCTGGTAAACCTGTGCCAGACAGGAAGCGCCCAGACGGTTCTGGCCACGACCGAGGTCGATCAGCAGCAGGTCAGTTTCACCTTCATCGAGGTGCAGTTGTGGAGTCAGCACCTTGCTGGCATCGGTCACTGGCGCAAAACCGGAAATGATCAGCGACATTGGTGCGGTCACCGCCTTGTCGACACCGGCATCGTTCCAGCGAGTCTTCATGGACATGGAGTCCTTGCCTACCGGAATGGTGACTTCCAGCTCAGGGCACAGCTCCATACCCACCGCTTTAACGGTTTCGTACAGCTTGGCATCTTCACCCGGATGGCCTGCAGCACACATCCAGTTGGCGGACAGTTTGATGTCGGCCAGCTTGGCAACCGGAGCCGCCGCCAGGTTGGTGATCGCTTCCGCAACCGCCAGACGACCAGAGGCCGGAGCGTTCAGCAGGGCCACCGGAGTACGCTCACCCATGGACATGGCTTCACCAGCCAGAGTGTCGTAAGAAGCAGTGGTTACGGCTACGTCAGCAACCGGCACCTGCCATGGACCAACAAACTGGTCACGCGCCACAGTACCGGTAATGGAACGGTCGCCAATGGTGATCAGGAACGACTTGCTGGCAACGGTTGGCAGACTCAGCACACGAGTGGCCGCTTCTTCCAGATTCACAGCAGCCGCGTTAAACGCCTGACCAGCCGCTTCATGGCTGCTGACATCACGGTGCATGCGCGGTGGTTTGCCCAGCAGAACCTGCAGAGGCAGATCAACCGGATTGTTACCGAAATGGCTATCGCTAACGGTCAGGTGTGGCTCTTCAGTGGCATAACCCACTACCGCATACGGAGCACGTTCACGGGCGCAAATCGCATCAAAACGCTCCAGATCTTCCTGCGGAACCGCCAGAACGTAACGTTCCTGGGATTCGTTGGACCAGATGGCCAGCGGGCTCATGCCTGGTTCGTCGTTTGGCACGTTACGCAGTTCGAACTTGCCGCCACGACCACCGTCGTTTACCAGCTCAGGGAATGCGTTGGAGATACCACCCGCACCCACGTCGTGGATAAAGGCGATCGGGTTCTGTTCACCCATTTGCCAGCAACGGTCGATCACTTCCTGGCAACGACGCTCCATTTCAGGGTTTTCACGCTGAACAGATGCGAAGTCGAGGTCAGCATTGGACTGACCGGAAGCCATAGAGGAAGCAGCACCACCACCCAGACCAATCTGCATGGCCGGACCACCCAGAACGATCAGGCAAGCGCCAACCGGAATTTCACCTTTCTGCACGTGTTCGTCACGGATGTTGCCGTAACCACCAGCAATCATGATTGGCTTGTGGTAACCACGGACTTCACCATCGTGTTGCAGTTCGAAGGTACGGAAGTAACCACACAGGTTCGGACGACCGAATTCGTTGTTGAACGCTGCACCACCCAGTGGGCCGTCGATCATGATGTCCAGAGCCGACACGATACGGTCAGGCTTGCCATACTGGCTTTCCCATGGCTGTTCGTAGCCCGGGATTTTCAGGTCAGATACGGTGAAACCGGTCAGACCGGCTTTTGGTTTGGAGCCACGACCGGTTGCGCCTTCGTCACGAATCTCACCACCAGAACCGGTAGCCGCACCGGAGAACGGGGCAATCGCAGTCGGGTGGTTGTGGGTTTCAACCTTCATCAGGATGTGCATGTCTTCCTGATGGTAGCTGTAGTCATTGCTGCCTGGATTCGGGAAGAAACGCCCGGTGTTGTGACCCGTGATCACGGCGGCGTTGTCTTTATAAGCAGACAGGATGTTTTCGTTGTAGCACTGGTAGGTGTTCTTGATCATCTGGAACAGGGACTTGTCCTGCTCCTGACCATCAATAGTCCAGCTGGCGTTGAAAATCTTGTGACGGCAGTGTTCAGAGTTAGCCTGGGCGAACATCATCAGCTCAACGTCAGTCGGGTTACGACCCAGAGCCTGATAGTTGGTGACCAGGTAATCCACTTCGTCTTCGGCCAGAGCCAGACCCAGCGCGCGGTCAGCTGCAACCAGAGCGTCACGACCACCGGCCAGAATATCCACAGTGGTCAGAGGTGCAGGCTCAGCGTGGCTGAACAGGGCAGCAGCAGCAGCGGTTTCGGTCAGAACGACTTCAACCATACGGTCATGCAGCAGAGCGGCAACGGCGTCACGCTGATCAGCGCTTACACCTTCAACAAAATAGACAATACCGCGCTCCAGACGACGGATTTTGTCCAGACCGCAGTTATGAGCAATATCAGTCGCCTTGGAGGACCATGGAGAGATGGTGCCAAAACGTGGAATCACCACGAACTGTTCACCAGCAGGCTGGTTCTGCACATCCGCTTTCGGGCCGTAACGCAGGATACGTTCGAGCACCAGACGTTCGTTGTCCGCCAGGGCAGCAGACAGATCAGCGAAGTGCACAAATTCGGCGTACACACCGCTCACTGCTGACAGCTGCTGTTGCAGCTTGCGCAGGATCTTCTGTTGACGGAATTCTGAAAGGGCCGGGGCGCCGCGCAGTTCAAGCATGGGTCTGGGACTCCAGGGTTGGGAGCGATAATCGGGGAAAAAATGACGCGGAATAATACTGGATCAGCGCCTTCCATACCAGTTCAAGGCGGAGGTGCCGGATCAGAGGTGGCAGGAATGCCCTGTCACTGACCGGACAATTGACCTCAGACACTTGCCAATTGCACAAATTATAACCAGCATCAGAATATCCACACGCCGTACAAGGATAGGATAACCAAAGCATCAGACCAGTAACGCCCTGTCATTTGCGAGGCAAGTTACTGAACGTATGTAAAAGAAAGCAGTCATTCATCAGTGTCAGAGCAAGGGACCCTCTGAATAACTCGGTGCCCGTTCTGGCTTATCGGGATGGTGATGAATCACGAAGCCGGTTTGATGGCATAGCGGGCTACGTCAAAAACCGGCGACACAGAGTCATCGCCATCCCGAAAGCCCCGAAGGGCGCGGGCTACAGCGCATTTGAGCGGTGTTGACGAACTTGCGCGGCCCGACTTGAAAAGGACCCGGCCAGGTTGGTTCGTCATTTCGCTGCGTTCGTCGCCTTGCTCACACGCACTGCAGCACTCGCGCAGAGCTGTGCAGAGTTATTCAGAGTGTCCCAAGGTGTGCATCTCACACAAGGAGCCCGCATGCGGATAAACGAGTACTTCTCTTACCGACGATTAGTGCCAAAATGGAAAACTTGTATTTCCAATGAAAATTCGATCAATCCCCTTACACCCGTCCAGCTTTGTGAACATAGTCCCAATACTTCATGTTTACTGGGCTTCAAGACGGTACTCCCCCACATTTCAGGCACACAATTTGCGGCACTTGCTGCCAATTTACTGGTTAATAACCACACAACTTCACAGGACTCAGATTGTTATTTGTACAAGCCTCGGGCTAGAATGCAAAGACGGCCCAAATTGTGCACTATTTTGGTGCAATACGGAGAATCGCCATGCTGACAAAATCAGTAAAACTGATATGCAGTCTCGCGACGGTTCTGGTGTGTCTGACCTCTGTCACCGGCAGTGTCCGACCCAGTCAACTTGAGCAGATTCGCATGCAGGGTGCTATCACGATTGTTACCCGCAACAGTCCGACCACCTACTTTGAAGACCGATCCGGTACTACCGGATACGAATATGAACTGGCCAAGGCCTATGCCGATTTCCTCGGCGTTGATCTGCGCATCGTAGTGGCCAACAGTACGAACGAAGTGTTTGATATTCTGGAAAACGGCAAGGCCGACCTGGCTGCTGCCGGATTGACCAAAACCGCTGAACGAGAACGCGATTACCGATTCAGTGAGCCCTATCAGGAAGTCAGCGAACAACTGGTTTATCGTCGCAACAGCGACAAGAAACCAGGAACCCTGGCCGACCTGCCGGGCAAGAACCTGGTAGTAACCTCTGGCTCCAGCCATTCGGAAACCCTGCGTAATACCCAGGCCGAACAGGTGCCCGAACTGAGCTGGAGTGAGTCTGCTGATCTCGATACCACTGACCTGCTACAAATGGTGTCAGATGGTGAAATCGACTACACCGTAGTGGATTCCAACGAATACAGCATGGTGAAGGCCTACTTCCCAAATGTGGCAGTGGCATTCAATCTGCGTGACAACATGCCGATGGCCTGGGCTTTCCCTCACAAGCGTGATGCAAGCCTGTACCAGTCAGCGATGGATTTTTTCCAGAATCGCCAGACCCGTAATACTCTCGCCAATCTTAACGAGCGTTATTACGGACACGTCGACGAACTGGATTACACCGGTGCCAAACACTTTTCCAAGGTCAGCAATCGCAAGCTGAACCAATACAAGAAGCTGTTTATCACCTACGGCAACAAACAGGGCTTCGATTGGCGCTTGCTGGCAGCCATCGGTTATCAGGAAAGTAATTGGGACCCGCAAGCCACCAGCAAGACCGGTGTACGCGGCCTCATGATGCTGACCCAGCAAACCGCGGAATACCTGGGTGTTACCGATCGCCTGAACCCGGAACAAAGCATCCGTGGTGGTGCCCGTTATCTGGCAGAGATTCGCGATAAGTTCGACAGTCAGGTCAAGGAGCCAGATCGCTCATGGCTGGCACTGGCCGCTTACAACGTGGGTTTTGGTCATCTGCAGGATGCCCGCCGACTGGCGTATGAAATGGGAGGTAATCCCAATCTGTGGCGTGACGTAAAGGAAACCTTGCCGCTGCTGAGCCAGCGTCGTTACTTCCGTAATTCCCGACATGGATACGCTCAGGGCCAACATGCCGTCGATTACGTTCAGAACATTCGTCGTTATTACGACGTACTCGTCTGGAACGATGAACAGTCGGTACAACAGGTTGCCATTCGCCAGAACGGTGGGGAAGACCTGGTGAGCTCAGGCTCCGGTATTACCGTTGTACCTCCCCTGCTCTGATCATCTGCATCAGAGCGGCAGCGCGCGGCTCATTGACCGTCCGCTGCCGATTCCTTCCCCCCATCTTTTGCCAACTCCCGCAATCGCTTTTTAGCCTCACGGCGACGGGCAAAAAACTCCGTCAGAATACGGCTGCATTCCTGCTCCCTCACACCGGAAGTAGTGACAAAACTGTGGTTAAACACACCGGTTAATGGCAACTGCAAGGCACTGACAATCGCGCCCGCTTTAGGCTCGTTAGCCCCGTAAACCAGACGCTCAATACGACTGTGCATCAACACTCCGGTACACATGGTGCAGGGTTCGAGGGTTACGTACAGGGTGCACCCCGTCAGACGATAATTGCCAATCTGGCGTGCAGCGTCCCGCACCGCCATCATCTCGGCATGGGCAGATGGGTCCAGACTGCCAATCGGGCAATTCGCCCCCAGGCCGACCACCAGCCCTTCACGAACCACAACCGCTCCAACCGGTACTTCACCCTGATCACCGGCCAGTTGTGCCAGCGCCAGAGCCATATCCATCGCCTGTTCGTCGCTTGTAACCGACTGACCATACCAATCGGGCAAGATTGCTACCGAGGACATACTCCTCAGCCACCGGACTTGCGAACAGTAAAACCGCGTTTGGTCAGCTCGGCAGCCAGCAAATCACGCTGATCCCCCTGAATTTCGATGATGCCATCTTTCAAAGCACCACCAACGCCACACTTCTGTTTCAATTCCTTGGCGAGGGTTTTCAACTCAGGGCCAACCAATGGCACGCCCGTTACCAGAGTAACGACTTTACCACCACGGCCTTTGCTTTCACGGGATACACGGACAATACCGTCACCGGCCGGAACCTGAGGTTCGCCACAACGGCATTCATTGATGGGTTGACTGCACTCCGGACAGGCGCGTCCGAATTCGGTTGAATATACAAGACCACCGGATTTGTTCTGTTTTGCCATCCGACTTACTCCCGGGCTATCACAAAGGCGCTCACACTAATGCAAGCCGGGACGGAGGGCAAACCAGCGCTTATCCCACAAACGGCAACAACAGGATTACGCTGGTTCCCTTGCCTTTTTCACTCTCGATTTCAAGGCTGCCGCCATGGTTGGCCATGATGTTATACGCCACCGTCAGCCCCAGACCGGTGCCCTTGCCAATTTCCTTACGGGTAAAAAACGGATTGATCGCACAGCTCAGGTCTTCAGGTGACATCCCCATACCTGAGTCCTTCACCACAATACGAATGCCATCGGCTACTTCCTCCGCAGCCACTTCGATTCGCCCGTTTCCAACAATGGCTTCCTGAGCGTTGTGAAGGATGTTGCGGAACACCAGACGGAGCTGGCCGGGAATGGCATCCACCGTCGGTAAACCTTCCATATAGGTATCCAGCCGGATGTTATCAACAGCATCCAGACGCAACTCGGCGACCGCCTGACGCATCAGCTCCGCCAGATTCACCGCCACCTTGGCCTGCCCTTCACAGTCGGCAAAGGTACGCAGTTCACTGACGATATTACGAACACGCTCAAGGCTTTGCTGGGAGGTTTGCACCAGCTCCGGCGCGTCGTCACGCACAAACTCGATATCGATGGCACGACGCATGGTTTCCAGCGATTGACGTATCGCAGCGTCCGCAATATCAGCCTCTACAGCCTGATATTGCTCGGCCAGTTCGATCAGCTCGGTCAGGTATTCACTGAGAGTAGCGATATTGCTGTACACAACCGCCACCGGATTATTGATCTCATGGGCAATCCCCGCCGCCAGATGGCCTAATGAGGCCATGCGCTGCGCCTGCAGCAACATTCGCTGGGTGCGCTGGAGTTCATTCAGGCTGTTTTGCAGACGCGAGTTACTGTCGCGTAATTCCTGGGTGCGAGCTTTTACTTTTTCTTCCAGTTTGTCGTTCAGATAATGAGCTTTCTGCTCTGCTTCACGCCGTTGCACCATCTCGCTGTCAATGGCTTGCAGCAGGCTGTTGATCTTGGCTACCAGCTCGTCGAATTCATGCAACTGCAGATTGGCCTCCAGCTTGGTATTCAGACTGGAAGCAGGGTCCAGCTGGCGGATATGTTCGGTCAGTTCCTTGATTGGACGCGTCAGGCGTTCTCGCAATACCACAATCAGTACCAGCGCCAGAAACGCGTTACGAGCAACTTCTATAGCAGCCGTTACCAATGCCCGCTCGCGAAATCCCTGGTGAATACGATTAGTATCCAGCCACAGCTTCAAAACCCCACTCTGGACCTCTGCTCCGCTCATTGGATCAATCGTAATCACGGGTACCTCCTGCTCTTCAAATAACAGCTGCCGCCGCTGATCTGCGGTCTGCCCGCCGCTCAGTTCGTAACCGGATGTGGAATCATGAATGGTTACCGCGACCACGGCAGGGTTGAGTAACAACCCTTCAAAAATCGCCTCAATCGCTTCGGTATGGTACTGCTGCAACGCCAGACCGAGCTGACGACTCTGATAGGCCAGCTGGTTATCCAGCTGCTGGTGAAAGCGCTCGTGATCATCAACGTAATCCTTACGAATCTGCACACCACTGAACAGCACCCCAACCAGGATACTGAACAGCAAGACATAAATGGTCAGCTTGCTTTCGACGGATGTGAATCGGGTACCCAAGGTGGCATCAACTCTCCATTAGTGATTCCACCAGTATAGACAGCACTGCCAGGACCGCTGGTTAAAATACCGGTAATGCCGAACGATCAATCACCTTGCGCATGACAAAGCTGGAATGCACACCACTGACGCCTTCAATACGGGTAAGGGTGCCCAGCAGAAAATGCTGATAGTCTTCCATGTCACGAACGATAATTTTCAGCACATAGTCTGCCGACTGGCCGGTAATCAGATAACACTCCAGCACTTCGGGACACTGGGCGACCTGGCTTTCAAATGCCTCGAAACGCTCCGGGGTGTGTTTATCCATACTGATATTCACCAGCGCCAACAGATCCAGCCCCAGCTTGCGAGCATTCAGATGGGCCCGATAGCCTTCTATTAACCCCATATCCTGCAGCGCCTTGATCCGCCGAGAACAGGGAGACGGCGATAACCCTACATTTTCCGCCAACTCCAGATTACTCAGCGAACCGTCCTGCTGTAACAAATCCAGCAGCCGACGATCAGTACGATCCAGTTCTGGCAATGGCTCGCGCACACGTGGCGCACGAAAATGGCTGTTTTGGTTGTTATTCGGCACAAGAATGCCCTCAGTGAAAACCGGATAGATATTTATTGCACAAATTAAAACTTACACGCAATTAATAACCCTAAAATCCTTCAAATACTGGCAACTTTGCAACCATTCACCCCAACAGTGGCGATAGACTGTATCTGTCGTCAATGATGCAAACAGGAAATCGCCATGACCACCCATCGCTACAGCAATCCACGTTTCAACCCGGCCCGTTACCGCCGTTTTGAAGTGATCAACAAACGCGACCGCCGCTGGCCAGACCAGCAGATCCAGGTTGCGCCGCTGTGGTGCTCTGTGGACCTGCGTGATGGTAACCAGGCTCTGATCGAACCAATGTCCGTTGCCCAGAAACAGGCCATGTGGGGTTTGCTGGTAAAAATGGGCTTCAAGCAGATTGAAGTCGGCTTCCCTTCCGCTTCCCAGCCGGATTTTGACTTCGTGCGCTGGTTGATCGAAGCCAACCAGATTCCGGCCGATGTCACTATTCAGGTACTGGTGCAGGCACGTGACGAACTGATTGAACGTACTTACGAAGCGTTGGAAGGTGTTCCGCGTGCCATCGTGCACGTGTACAACTCCACCTCTCCGACCCAGCGTGAAAAAGTATTCGGCCTCGACAAAGCCGGTATTATTGCCGTCGCTCGTAAAGGTGCAGCCAAGGTAAAAGCCGAAGCAGAAAAACACCCGGAAACCCAATGGACCTTCCAGTACTCACCGGAAAGTTTCTCTGGCACCGAAGTGGACTTCGCAGTTGAAGTCTGTGATGCCGTGATCGACGTATGGCAACCAACTCCGGACAACAAGGCCATTATCAACTTGCCGGCCACCGTTGAATCCGCGATGCCAAACGTCTTCGCCGACCAGATCGAACTGTTCTGCGATACCGTGAAAAAACGCGACAGCATCCTGATCAGCATTCACACCCACAATGACCGTGGTTGTGGTGTAGCCGCGGCCGAAATGGCCATCTTGGCCGGTGCCGACCGCATTGAAGGCACCTTGCTGGGCAACGGCGAACGTACCGGCAACATGGACATCGTCACCATGGCCATGAACATGTACAGCCAGGGCATTGATCCGGAACTCGACATCAGCATCGCCGACGAAATCATCGCTACTGTAGAAAGCTGCACGGCCATCAAGACCCACCCACGTCATCCTTGGGTTGGTGAACTGGTTTACACCGCGTTCTCTGGCAGCCACCAGGATGCTATCCGCAAGTGTCTGGCCGTACAGAAAGATGAAGCCTACTGGGATGTGGCCTACCTGCCAATCGACCCACAGGATATTGGCCGCAACTACCAGTCTGTGATTCGTGTAAACAGCCAGTCAGGTAAAGGTGGTGCGTCTTACCTGCTCGAACAGGCCATGGGTGTAACCTTGCCACGCTGGGTACAGATTGAACTGGCGCAACCGGTGCAGAAACAGGCCGAGCAGCAGGAAGGCGAATTGTCGACTGAAGACATCGTGCGGGTATTCCGCAAGAACTTCATGACCAGCCATGGCCAGTTGCAGCTCGACAGCTACCAGATCGACAGCCACGGTGGTGAACACCGCGTGCAAGCCGGTCTGAACGATGGCAGCAATATCCGTCTGGTACACGGCCACGGTAACGGTGCACTCAGCGCCTTCACCGATGCCTTGCACAAGGCGCTGGGTATCACCGTACAGGTGGTTCAGTTTGACGAGCAGGCGGTTTCCGAAGGCTCCGATGCCCAGGCGATTGCCTTTATTCAGGCAAACATCAATGGTCAGCGTTTCACCGCGGCCGCGCAGGATGAAGACACCTTGAGTGCCAGCATGAATGCCATCCTCGCAGTTGTAAATCAGGCATTGGAACAGCAAGCCGCTGTCGCCTGATTAACCCATCCAGCCAATCCACCGCCTTCCGGCAGATTGGCTGAAAATGGCTCTGTGGTAAAAACAGGGCCATTTTCTCTTAATGAGCCCCGCATTAACCCCTACCATAAGACTATCTGTTTTAAGTCTTTTACAACTTAAGTAGGTACTCGTATCTCATTATAAAGCGTTAGCATCTGGCGCGTTTTGACACAACACAAACGTTCAGTATTTACGCTCCTACGGAACCCCGTACCATGACTCAAAGTTCACGCATGCTCTGCCCTGCCCTTCAGGATCTCCTGATGAGTGCAGAAGCCGCCGCCCAGCTTATTCCTAACGGCTGTACCGTTGGTATGAGTGGTTTTACTGGTGCGGGATATCCAAAAGCAGTACCAAAAGCACTGGCCAGCCGCATCGAAAAACTGAATGAAGTCGGTGAACGTTTCAAGATCAACATCTGGACCGGTGCATCTACCGCTCCGGAACTCGACGGTGAACTGGCCAAGGTGGACGGCATTAACATGCGTTTGCCATTCCAGTCTGACCCGATCTGCCGCGCCAAGATCAACGACGGCACCATGGACTACATCGACATTCACCTGTCGGAAGTATCCCAGTACGCCTGGTCTGGCTTCCTAGGCAAGATGAACATTGCCCTGGTTGAAGTCAGCGGCATTCTGGAAGATGGTCGTCTGATTCCATCATCTGCTATTGGTAACAACAAAACCTGGTTGGAACAGGCTGACCACATCATCCTGGAAGTCAACAGCGGTCAGAGTAGTGGCCTGGAAGGCATGCACGACGTGTACTACGGCACTGCCTTACCACCAAACCGCAAACCAATCATGATTACCAATCCAACTGACCGTATTGGTGAAAAATACCTGCAGTGCGACCTGAGCAAGGTGATTGCCGTTGTTGAAACCAACGCGCCAGACCGCAACTCCCCCTTCAGCGCTCCGGATGAAGTATCACACCGCATCGCTGGCCACATCCTTGATTTCTTCAAGCGTGAAATCGAAATCGGCCGCCTGCCACCCGAACTGCTGCCAATCCAGTCTGGTGTAGGCAACATTCCAAACGCCGTACTGGAAGGTCTGGATGCAGGTCCTTTCCGTAACCTGACCGGTTTCACCGAAGTCATTCAGGACGGCATGCTGAAAATGCTGAAGTCCGGCACCATGACTGCCGTGTCTTCTACTGCATTCTCCCTGAGCCCGGCGGCCATGCAGGAACTGAACGACAACATCGATTTCTACCGTGAACGCATCATCCTGCGTCAGCAAGATATCAGTAACCACCCTGAGCTGATCCGTCGTCTGGGTGTTATTGCCATGAACGGTCTGATCGAAGCGGATATTTACGGCAACGTAAACTCTACCCACATTATGGGTAGCCGCATGATGAACGGTATCGGTGGTTCTGGTGACTTCGCGCGTAACGGTTACCTGTCGATCTTCGTAACCCCGTCTACTGCCAAAAACGGCACCATTTCTGCGATTGTTCCGATGGTTTCCCACGTGGACCACACCGAACACGACGTCAAAGTAGTGGTAACCGAATATGGTCTGGCTGACCTGCGTGGCCTGTCTCCACGTCAGCGCGCTCTGAAGATCATCAACAACTGCGCGCACCCGGACTTCCGTCCACGCCTGCTCGACTACTTCGAGCGCGCTTGCGCCAGTGGCCGTGGCATGCACACTCCGCACCTGCTGGGCGAAGCTCTGAGCTGGCACCAGCGTTACGAAGAAACCGGCAAGATGTAATCAAACCGGTTCCGGCCGCGCGTATAACACCGCGGCTGGAATATTCTGGCTGGCAAACCATGCCAGCCAGGATTTCTGATTCGCCTGTAATTGATCTCCAGGCCCTTTCACTTCCAGTAACTGGTAACCGCCATCCGGTTCCAGAATCAGCAAATCCGGCAACCCTGAACGATGTGCTTTCGGGTCCTGCCAGATAAACTCAAACATGGCTCGCCAGTGTTCAAGCGGTATACGCTTCAGAACCGTTTCGAACCAACCCTGCTCCAGACCTGCCGCCACAAACTCCCAATACACAAACGGGTTTTGTATACCCATCTTGTCGATAGCCCGTTGCTGAACACGGTCGATCCAGACACCGCTGTCGAGGTCCGCCTCTATTTCCTGCAACCATAACTGGCGCCTGGTCAGAAAATCCGGCTCATACAGATCATCGGGGCGATACTGGAACGGGTGAAAAAAAGCGCCTTCAACCGCCGCGAATAACAACGGCCAGTACAATAAACCAAACACCGAAACAATCAGTGCGTTTTCGACATAGATTCCTGGCCTGCCCTGCTCCGCCAATAAATCCAACACCGCCTGCTCAACCCGAGGCCAACGCTGTTTCCAGTCAGTCGGCAAGTTTAAAAACTGTTCTGCGGGTAACGCCGCTGCCTGATACCAGTCGATCACACCGGATGTTTGCAAACGTTGACGATCCAGTTTGCCGAGCTGCTTGCCCAATCGAGGCACAAAGCCTTGCAGGAATTGCCATTCATCTTCGGAGTAACTGTTAAACCAGGCAGCTCGGCACTCCGCCAGCGCTTGCCACGGATCACGAATCGCCAGCAGACGAATACGCCGTTCGCGTGCCGGATGGCATTCGCAACTCTGATACCAGTCCAGCGCCAGTTCCGGCAAAGCCAGACGCTCGGCCTGTCGCGCCAACCGTGTCACCATACGCATCCAGCGCCGCTGCAACCATTCATCATCAACCACTCGTTCGCGAATATCCTGCAGCGCATTCCATCGCAGCTGCAAGGCATCGGCATCAGCGGCTTTTAGCCAGTCATCATCGGGAGACAGATGAAACAACGCCCGATGGGCATCCAACTGAGTACGACTGTGAAATGGACACAGGCTTGCATCCAACGGCAAATCTTCATAACGAGCGAGGCCAAGATCCCGCAAAACAAACTCGGTGAGGCTTTGCTGCAAATTGCCAAAGTACAGTAGCAACAGGGTTTCCAGCCATTGTGAGCAGTCACTTACCAGCTGCCACCAGAGAGCCGTCTGTAAATCACAGCGCTGTAATTGCCCGGCCGTCAGTGCCTGTTTGCAGATCTCATCCAGCTGCTCACGGCGCCAGCTTTTCAGCTTGCTGCGACTAACACCCGTTATTCCAACCAGCTGATCCCCCCAGGCTTGCAGTAACTCGTCGCGGTTGTACAGGGCCAGCCATTCATCCACGCCCACCAGATCGTTCAGTTCAGCACGAGCGGTAATAACCCGCACCCAGCCTGCCGACACCAGCTCGGCCACTGGCTCTATCAGATCGGGTAATTCAGCCCAAGCCAGTCGTTCAGAACGGAACAGATTGCCTTTGCGGGTCAGCAGACGCACCAGCAAGGCCAGCGCCTGCGGTGATAACAGCAGAGCCATCGAAGTGAGTTGGCGCTCACGCTCCGTCTGGAGTTCAGCAGGTAATAAACCGGCACGATCCAGCAGTTGCTGGAAGTTATCGCGGTAATAAAAAGGCGGGAGAGTGATGGTATTCATGACCACACACTAGCAGAGGGCAGCGCCTCACGACCAGTTGTGTGGCCACAAACACTCAGCAGATCTGGTTAATGCAGAGGTGTCGCCAGCATTTCCTGAATAGCAGCAAGCGCCGCCTGGCAATCAAGGCCATTGGCTTCAAGTGCTGCCGCTTCGTTGCGATTCGGATACTGATTCAGAAAACCGAGAGCGGCGGTGCGTTTGGGGCCAAGATCGAGACGTCGGCAATGCCCCAGCAACACTTCCGGATGCAGGTCGGTCAGAATCAGACGATGCTGAACATGTTCCGGAAACAGACTGCTGATCAGCGATTCATCGGCCAGATAACGCTCTTCCTGCTCATCGCGAGCAACCCGGAACCGGCCCGGTTCCAGAATATACACCAGCGAATGAGCGGTTCCGGCTTGCTTCAGCGCCGCCGATACCTCACGAGCGATATTTAACGCCCGACTGCCACAGGCCACCAATTGCAGCTCAGCACCACAGTTGCCTGCCAGGCAGAGTGCGCCATGCGTCACCAGCTGCTCAGCCTGACGCGGCTCCAGCGGAATATGTTCATGCTCGTCCAGCACCAGCTGGCTGATCACACCAAATTCACCGTAACACTGCTTCAGACAACACATCGCCGTATTGGCATCCGGCACCATCAGCACCCGTACCTGATCCGCGTTCTGCGCCAGCATGGCTTCGGAAAACTCCAGCAAACGTGAGCCGGACTGACTGCCTGCCAACCACCAGTCGCTGCGGGTTAACAGGGGAATCCCCACCCACGCCGCCGGTTCGTCCACCATGGCCTGGGCTCGGGCAAAATGTGAGGACAACAACAAAGGGTCCAGCGCCGCCAACGCCTGCTGGTTATCCAGCAGCACCAGATTCAGTCCCATCTGATTGCCGAGTACCACCGACGCCATTTCCAGTCCATCCACCACTTCCACAATGGCACCGGATGGCTGATACCCTTCTTGCTGTAACGGCGAAATCTGGCGAACCTCGAGCAAATCCAGCGCCGTTGGCAAACGCTTGCGGGCTTCAACCGGCGCAGCCGCCAGCCGGACTCGCAAATGCGGATTCACTTCCACAAAATCAACAAAATACTGATCAAGCGCCGCCAGCATGGCAGAAGGCTCATGGCGCCAATGGGGTGCCGGGCGATTAACCGTCACCATCGAGGCACGCCGGTTACGCACTGTCAGCTTCATGGCCGATGCCGCCGCCTGCCACAACGCTTGCGGCTGGCGTGCACGCTGATACAACTCGGCAGCACATTGGGCATCATCTGCCGTTGATGACCACCAGTTGGCACCACGAACATAAACCATCGGGAAAGCCACCGGCGGTTCCAGTTCGTCTTCCACATAATCAGCAGCAATCTGGCCAAGGCGGGTTTCGGCTTCGAGAATCGCACACAAACAGGCGGCTGGATCACTACCATCGACAATACGGGTCACGCCAGCAGGAACCGCACCATCATCACAATCGACTAATACCGGCACCAGTAAACCGCAATCTTCTGGATGCCACCAACGCAGCGATTCCAACAACATGCCAACACCACGACTGTCGAGTAATACCAGCAGACGTTCACCGGGCAAAACCTGATGAACTGCCTGCCACTCGGTTGGTGCACCAACCGGCGCACGCACACCGGTCAACTCAGGAGAAATCCATGGTCCCGGATTCGACTGACTTTCCGACAAATCACCAAAATCAGCCAGCAAGGTTGCCCAGTCGACCGACTCACAACGACTGCCATACCGATGGCGACGATCCAGAGGCGCGGTTTCGAGCATCAACTGCAATACTTCGAGTGCCGCACCGGCATCACTGATATCGGTAAACCAGTCGCGTTGATGACGAGTCAGACGGTTCAGGGCCAGACGGGCACACAGAACCGGAACAGAAGCAAGCGCCCGGCGGGTATCACCGACAGCTTGTAGGCGTAAGGCATCATCAGGCAAAGTAGCGTCATCACACCAGCGCTGCAAACGGGTCAGCTGCAACACCATCCATGCCACATGATTACAGAGCACATCCAATTGGGTTAACAGCTTGAGGCACATGGCTGGATGGTCCACATAACCCGCTTCAGCCAGGTGTTCGACCAGCTTCCAGACTTCCGACTGCACGGCATCAGAATGCTGGATCAGCCCACGTCCCTGCGCCCATTCGGCAAAAGCCGGGTTGGTATTACGATACTGTTGTGTCAGCACCGCCAGCGATTCATTGATTCCCGCCGCCGGCTCAGCCAGCCGTTTGTGCCTCATGTTCGTCTCCGACGCAATTCTTGTAGTGGCAAGCATTGCACCGGAGGATAGAAGTTGGGTCTGACCATGATCTTGTCACATATCAATTATTACCCAGCCACTGGTCATTGATACCAGTCCACACGGTATCAGGTCAGGTTTATGGCAGATGATTTTTGACCCGGCCCATGTGGACAGCTTATTCAACGAACGACCGCCCATAAAAAAAGCCACCCGAAGGTGGCTTCTTTTACACTCGCAGGGCCGATCAGGCTGGCTGCTGAATGCCTTTCATGGTCAGCTTCACGCGGCCTTTTGGATCAACGTCCATTACGTGTACGTTAACCATCTGGCCTTCTTTCAGGTAGTCAGAGACGTTTTCAACACGCTCTTCGCTGATCTGGGAGATGTGCAGCAGACCGTCCTTGCCAGGCAAAACAGTGATGAATGCACCGAAGTCCACGATCTTGCTGACTTTACCAGTGTAGGTAACGCCTACTTCGATCTCGGCAACGATCGCTTCGATCATGCTGCGAGCCAGTTCGGAAGCTTCTTTGCCAGCTGCGAAGATCTTGATTTCGCCGCTGTCGTCGATGTCGATAGAAGCACCAGACTTGTCGGTGATGTCACGAATGGTGGCACCGCCCTTACCAATCACTTCACGGATCTTGTCTGAAGGAATCTTCATGGTGGTCATGGTTGGCGCGTTCTCAGCCAGCTGCTTGCGCGGCTCAGCGATAACAGCGTTCATCTGACCCAGAATGTTCAGACGGGCAGCCTTGGCTTTTTCCAGGGCGATTTCCATGATCTGCTCGGTGATACCTTCGATCTTGATATCCATCTGCAGTGCAGTGATACCTTCGTCAGTACCGGCAACCTTGAAGTCCATGTCGCCCAGGTGGTCTTCGTCACCCAGGATGTCGGTCAGAACGGCAAACTTGTCGCCTTCCTTAACCAGACCCATGGCGATACCAGCCACTGGAGCTTTCAGCGGAACACCGGCATCCATCAGAGCCAGGGAAGCGCCACACACGGAAGCCATGGAAGAAGAACCGTTGGATTCGGTGATTTCAGAAACCACACGAACGGTGTACGGGAATTCTTCGTGGGCTGGCATCATGGCCTGAACGCCACGACGGGCCAGACGGCCGTGACCAATTTCACGACGACCTGGAGTACCCATACGACCAGCTTCACCTACCGAGAATGGAGGGAAGTTGTAGTGGAACAGGAACGGGTCGTCCTGGGTGCCGTGCAGGAAGTCGATCATCTGCGCGTCACGGGCAGAGCCCAGAGTGGTCACCACGATCGCCTGGGTTTCACCACGGGTGAACAGAGCAGAACCGTGAGCGTTTTTCAGAACGCCAGTTTCGATGGTCAGAGGACGTACGGTGTCGTTGTCACGACCATCGATACGTGGAGCGCCATCGATAACACGCTGACGTACTACTTCGTACTTCAGGGTGCCAACCATTTCGGATACGTCATCAGCGCTGAAGCCTTCTTCACCGTCTTTGGCAGACAGTTTTTCAACAGCAGCAGAAGTGATTTCGTCCAGACGAGAGTAACGGGCCATCTTCTCGGAGATGGTGTAAGCCTCGCTGATAGCAACGGCAGTTTCCGCTTTAACAGCGTTGTACAGAGCTTCGTTGCGAGCAGCAGCAGACCAGTTCCAGCCTTCGATACCCAGTTCAACAACCCACTCGCTGATCGCAGTGATAGCAGACTGGAATGCAGTGTGGGCGAACAGAACAGCACCCAGCATTTCGTCTTCGGTCAGTTCATCGGCTTCGGATTCAACCATCAGCACGGCGTCTTTGGTACCGGCAACCACCATGTCCAGCAGGGATTCTTCCATCTGGGCACGGGATGGGTTCAGGATGTAGCCATCATCTTCGGTGAAACCAACACGAGCACCACCGATTGGGCCGTTGAATGGAATACCGGAAACAGCCAGAGCACCGGAGGTGGCGATCATGGCCAGGATATCCGGGTTAACGGTCTTGTCAGCAGACATTACAGTCACGATTACCTGAACTTCGTTCATGAAGCCTTCAGGAAACAGTGGACGGATTGGACGGTCGATCAGACGGGAGGTCAGGGTTTCGTTTTCGCTTGGACGACCTTCACGCTTGTTGTAACCACCAGGGATACGGCCAGCGGCGTACATTTTTTCCTGGTAGTGAACAGACAGCGGGAAGAAGTCCTGACCAGCTTTAACAGACTTGGCACCAACCACAGTGGCCAGAACCTGGGTTTTACCCATGGTAGCCAGAACTGCACCATCGGCCTGACGGGCTACGCGGCCAGTTTCGAGGGTTACGGTATCATTGCCAAACTGGAAAGTCTTGGTACGTGCGACGGGTTTATTGCTCATTAATAAACGATTCCTTTGAATTTTAACGGTCCTGTATCACCGCCGGTGCTTCTAAGCATTGGCCCCGGAATTCCGGACACAACAGAAGCCCATAGGTCCCACAGCCGGAACCGGCGACAAATGGTTAGAAGCACCACCGCAACAAACAGCGGGGTTGGCACCACAGTGTTTACAGGTGTAATGGAGTATGGACTGAAAAGCTCCAACATGCTGCGAGATGCAGAGTCGGACAACAGTTCCGGAGAGGATGGGCACAAGCCCTGTCGGATACAACAAAAGCCCCGAAGGGCCTTTGCTGCAAAAGCGCGAGATTAGCGACGCAGACCCAGACGCTGAATCAGGTTCAGGTAACGGGAAGAGTCTTTCTTCTTCAGGTAGTCCAGCAGCTTGCGACGCTGGTTAACCATACGGATCAGACCACGACGGGAGTGGTGATCTTTACCGTGTTCCTTGAAGTGACCCTGCAGGCCCTGGATGTTAAAGGTCAGCAGAGCAACCTGAACTTCCGGAGAACCAGTATCACCTTCAACAGTTTGGAACTCTTTTACGATCTCAGCTTTCTTTTCAGCAGACAATGCCATCTTCATTTACTCCGAAGAATGTGCGTCAGGATAAACCTGATGTTAAAAAGACATCGCTACCGTGCACATTAACAGTAGGATGATTCCGCCCCGGAAAACCGGCGACGAAAAACGGTGCTGTGACTCAGACCGGTGCGACAGGATCAAACAGGGCAACATTCAACAACCGAGTGGGTTGCAAACGGCCTTTCTGGATGGATCCGACACCGATAAACTGTCTGACGCCAGATTCAGCGGCCCACAATTGTACCGAAGCTGCATCGTCGAGGCTAGTATTGAGTGCCTGCCCCAGCATTACTTTTTGCGCCTGCGCCCACGACAGCTCAGCAAACGGCCAATGTGGCACGGCAGACTCCATCGGCATCAGCAAGGCATCCAGTGCGGCATAATCCTGGGCCTCGAACAAGGCTTCAAGATGATCAAGGCCAATCATCTGGCTACCACGATATGGCCCCGTCAGCACCCGATGCAAACGGCTGACATAAGCACCACACCCAATCGCCTCACCGATGTCTTCTACCAGAGTGCGAATATAGGTGCCTTTGGTGCAGACCACATTCAGATCCAGTTCGCAGCCATTACGGAAATCGAGCTTTTCAAGCTCCAGAATACGAATAACACGACGTTTGCGCTCGGCAATTTCGGTGGCTTCTTCAGCCGTCATACCCTGCCGGGCCAGCTCATACAAGGGTTTGCCATTGAACTTGAGCGCCGAAAACATCGGCGGCACCTGTTCAACGTCACCACGAAAACGCTCCAGCACCGCTTCAATAGCAGCATCATCGAGCTCGGGAACCGGCCGGGTGGACACAATCTCACCTTCGTTATCACCGGTGCTGCGGACAATACCAAGGTGCGCAGTGGTTTCGTAGCCCTTGTCGGATTCCAGCAACAACTGGGAAAACTTGGTGGCTTCGCCCAGACAGATTGGCAACAAACCACTGGCTTCAGGATCCAGAGCGCCGGTATGACCAGCCTTACGAGCGTTATAGATACGCTTTACGACCTGCAATGCCTGGTTGGAGCTCATGCCCAGCGGTTTGTTGAGCAGAACAATGCCGTGAACGTCACGGCCGCGATTACGTCGAGCCATTGATATCTGTGCCAGCCTGCTTACTCGTCAGATGAACTGTCACCGTCAGCCTGAGCGGCTGAACGACCGGAACGTACCTCATCTTCGGTACGAGCCTTGCGAATCAGATTAGTGAGGTGATGACCACGATCGAAGGACTCGTCGTAGTGAAAACGCAGATGCGGCGTAATCCGGGTGGTCAGGAAACGCGCCAGCTCGAAACGCAGGAAACCGGCAGCATCGTTCAGAATGGTTTCAGTCTGGACACGAATTTCGGCATCCGTTTCGCCGCGTGCGCCCATCACTGTGAAGTAGATATCGGCATAACCAAGATCCTTGGCAACCTTGACGTGGTTGATGGTGACCATGCCGAGGCGTGGGTCTTTCAGATCAAACTGGATTTTACGTGCCAGCTCGCGCTGGATCTGCTCGCCCAGTCGCGAGGTACGGCTGAATTCTTTTGGCATCCGGATACTCCGCCATGTTGGCTCTTGGGAGCCACGAATCATTGGATTTCACAGAAAACAAAGCCCGGACTGACCGGGCCTTGTTTCTGTAGAACTGACTGTACCGCTTACAGGGTACGAGCCACTTCCTTGACGTCGAACACTTCAATCTGGTCGCCAGGGCGAACGTCCTGATAGTGCTTCACGCCGATACCACATTCCATACCCTGGCGAACTTCCGCCACGTCGTCCTTGTAACGACGCAGAGATTCCAGTTCGCCTTCGTAGATCACTACGTTGGAACGCAGAACACGGATCTTCTTGTGACGGTACACGATACCATCAATAACCATACAGCCTGCAATCTGACCGAATTTCGGAGAGTTGAAGACATCACGCACTTCGGCGATACCCACAATCTCTTCACGCAGTTCAGGAGCCAGCAGACCCGCCATCGCCTGTTTCACGTCATCCAGCAGATCGTAGATCACGCTGTAGTAACGCATATCGATACCAGCGTTCTCAACGATACGCTTGGCTGCGTTGTCGGCACGTACGTTGAAACCGAATACCACCGCAGAAGAAGCAACTGCCAGAGTCACGTCAGTTTCGGTGATACCACCAACACCGGAGGACACCACGTTCACTTTCACTTCGTCGGTAGCCAGTTTCTGCAGGGAGCTATGGATCGCTTCCAGAGAACCACGTACGTCGGTTTTCAGAACGACATTCAGAACCGCTTGCTGACCATCGGACATACCGGCGAACAGAGCATCCAGCTTGGCTGCCTGTTGACGCTGCTGAACCTGTTCACGGGCACGGGATTCACGGAATTCCGCCACATCACGGGCTTTCTTCTCGCTTTCCACAACCATGAAGTTGTCACCAGCATCCGGAGTACCGTTCAGACCCAGGATTTCTACCGGGATAGAAGGACCAGCGCTTTCTACTGGCTGACCGTTCTCGTCCAGCAGGGCACGGGCACGACCGTAGCAGGTACCAGCCAGAACGATGTCACCTTTCTTCAGGGTGCCGCTCTGAACCAGCAGGGTAGCTACCGGACCACGACCTTTATCCAGACGGGACTCTACTACCACACCCATGGCCGGGCCATCGAAGTGAGCAGTCAGTTCCAGAATTTCCGCTTGCAGCAGTACCGCTTCCAGCAGGTCATCCACACCCATACCGGTGTGAGCAGACACTGGAACGAATGGTACGTCGCCGCCCCAATCTTCCGGCAGAACACCACGTGCAGACAGTTCGTTCTTCACGCGATCGATGTCTGCAGACGCCTTGTCCATCTTGTTGATGGCCACTACCAGTGGAACACCGGCAGCACGGGCGTGCTGAATCGCTTCTTCAGTTTGTGGCATCACACCGTCGTCGGCCGCCACCACCAGAATCACCACGTCAGTAGACTGGGCACCACGGGCACGCATTGCGGTAAACGCAGCGTGACCAGGGGTATCCAGGAAGGACACCATGCCACGGTCGGTTTCTACATGGTAAGCACCAATGTGCTGGGTAATACCACCCGCTTCGCCAGACGCCACTTTGGTACGACGAATGTAGTCGAGCAGAGAGGTCTTACCGTGGTCAACGTGACCCATTACTGTAACAACCGGAGCACGTGGTTTCTCGTCGCCTTCATAGGAAACGGATTCAGTCACTGCAACTTCCAGTGCGTTGTCCGCAATCAGCTTGGAGACCTTGTGACCCATTTCTTCTACCACCAGAGTGGCAGTGTCCTGATCCAGAGTCTGGTTGATGGTCGCCATCACACCCATACCCATCAGAACCTTGATCACTTCACCTGCTTTAACGGCCATCTTGGCAGCCAGATCACCAACAGTGATCGCTTCTGGCAGCTCAATATCGTAAATGACCGGCGCAGTTGGCTTGGTAAACGCGTGCTCGTTGGACTGACCACGACCGCCACGGCCCTTGGCCTTTGGCTTGCCGCGACCGCCACGACCACCACGACCACCTGAATCCTCGTCATCACTACCAAAGCGGCTGTCTTCACGAGTATCGGAACGCTTGCGATCCTGGGCCTTGGTGCCTTTCTTGTTGCGAGCATCTTCCTGACGAGCCTGGGCTGCTTCAGCTTCAGCGCGTTTTTGTGCTGCCTCTTCATCAACCGGAGCACGGCTCTTGTTGCGATCAGCACCAGCAGCGGTGCCACGAGGAGCAACACGCGCTTGTGGAGGACGCGGACCACGATCACCACCACGGTTATCAGGACGGTCACCATCACGTTGTGGACGGTCGCCTTCGCGTTGTGGACGGTCGCCTTCGCGTTGCGGACGATCGCCACTACGGTTATCCGGACGATTGCCGCCATCACGTGGAGGACGATTACCATCACGTGGAGGACGGTTGCCATCACGTTGTGGACGATCGCCATCACGCTGAGGACGGTCACCATCACGCGGTGGACGCGCTGGACGGCTGTCATCGCGGTTACCACGATTGTCGTCACGGTTGCCGCGGTTATCATCACGGTTGCCGCGGTTATCATCACGGTTACCACGATTGTCATCGCGATTGCCATCACGGGCTGGACGATCGGAACGCTCACGTACAGTGGCTACAGGGCCACTGGAGTTGCGATTGTCCTGACGCGGACGAATCTGTGCCGTTGGCGCCGAGTCAGTACGAGCACGTGCAGGGGCTGCAGGTGCTTCAGCAGCAGAGGCTACAGCCGCTTCACGAGCAGACTTTGCAGCGGCTTCAGCAGCCTTAGCTTCTGCTTCCTGACGCACAACTTCCGCCTGACGAGCGGCTTCAGCTTCCTGATCCACTTCATCGCGTTTTACATAAGTACGCTTTTGACGCACTTCGATAGAAACCGCTTTTTTGCCACCCTGACCAGTTTTCAGAGTAGTCGTCACCTTACGCTTCAAGGTGATCTTCTGTGGGCCAGAGGCTGCTTCGCCGTGACTCTTCTTCAAAAAGGTCAGCAGACGCTGCTTTTCATCATCAGAAACTTTCTGAGCGGCTGCCGTTTGTGGCAAACCAGCTTCTTTCATCTGGGACAACAAGCGATCAACGCTGGTCCCAACCACGTCGGCGAGTTCTTTAACTGTTACTTCTGCCATACGTATCTCCTATGCCGAGCGAGTGGATTAGTCGTTGCCCTCAAACCAGGGCTTGCGGGCGGTCATGATCAGATCCGCCGCTTTTTCTTCCGTCATATCCTCGATGTCCATCAAATCATCGATGGACTGCTCGGCCAGATCTTCCATTGTACAAACTCCCTTGCTGGCCAGAACCAGGGCCAGGTGCTTGTCCATACCATCCATCGCCAGCAGGTCTTCGGATGGCTGGGCTTCTTCCAGCTTCTCCTCGGAAGCAATCGCCTGAGTCAGCAAGTAATCTTTTGCACGATTACGCAGCTCAGTCACGATGTCTTCGTCCAGACTATCAATGGACAGCATCTCGTCGAGCGGCACATAAGCCACTTCCTCGAGAGTTGTAAAACCTTCTTCAACCAGAAGTACAGCAAGATCCTCGTCGATATCGAGGGTTTTCATGAAGTTGTCGATGTAGCCAGAAGCTTCCTGGTTCTGCTTGGCAGCAGCGTCCTCGACGGTCATGACGTTAATTTCCCAGCCAGTCAGTTCGGAAGCCAGACGCACGTTCTGACCGCCACGACCAATTGCCTGGGCGAGGTTATCTGCCTCGACAGCCACATCCATGGTGTTGGTGTCTTCATCCATAACGATCGACGCCACATCGGCTGGAGCCATGGCGTTGATCACCAGTTGTGCCGGGTTGTCATCCCACAGCACGATATCAATACGTTCGCTGCCACCCAGTTCGTTGGTAACAGCCTGCACACGCGCACCACGCATACCAACACACGCACCCACAGGGTCGATACGCTTGTCGTTGGTTTTTACAGCGATTTTGGCACGCGAGCCCGGATCACGGGACGCGCCCTTGATCTCAATAACTTCTTCCGCAATTTCCGGTACTTCGATGCGGAACAGCTCGATCAGCATTTCCGGACAGGTACGACTCATCATCAGCTGAGGACCACGGTTTTCCGGACGTACGGCTTGCAGAACAGCACGTACACGCTCGCCCATACGCATCACTTCACGACCGATCAATTGGTCTTTTGGCAGCAGGCCTTCAGCGTTGTTACCCAAGTCAACAATAATATTGTCACGGGTCACTTTCTTGACAGTACCGTTAATGATTTCACCAACACGGTGCTGGTACTGATCAACGATCTGGGCGCGTTCAGCTTCACGTACTTTCTGTACGATGATCTGCTTGGCAGCCTGGGCAGCAATACGACCGAAATCCGGGTTTTCGATACGTACTTCGTATGTGTCGCCAGGTTGCAGATTGGTATCAATCTCGTGGGCTTCCTGCAAGGTCAGTTCATCACCCAGACCTGGAACCACGTCGTTGCTGACGACCAGCCAGCTGCGGAATGTTTCGTAATCACCGGTCTTGCGATCGATGGTCACACGAATGGTCGCTTCTTCGTCTTCGTAGCGCTTTTTGGCGGCTGCTTCCAGAGCCGACTCAATAGCCTCAAAAATCACGTCCCGGGAGACGCCTTTTTCGTTGGAAACCGCTTCCGCGACCAGGAGAATTTCTTTACTCATCTTCCAGCCTCGCTGTGCAACCTTAATTAATCAAAAATGGGAACGATCTGAGCCTTTTCGATCAGATCAACGGGCAGTAGATACTCGTGATCATCAACCAGCAGCACGATATCTTCCTGTTCAACTCCTTTAAGGAGCCCTTTGAAACGACGACGGCCATCAAATGGCAGGCGCAGACGCAATTCAATGATTTGTCCAACCGACTGAACGTACTGTTCAAGGCGGAACAGGGGACGATCCATCCCCGGCGAGGAAACTTCCAGGGTGTAATCCTGGGCAATCGGATCCTCTACGTCGAGCACCGCGCTGAGCTGACGACTGACGTCTGCACAATTATCAACGGTAATGCCATTAGCATGATCGATGTAGACGCGCAGAACCGTCTGCTTACCCTGCATCAGCAGTTCCAGTCCCCAGAACACAAAGTCCATGGACTCGACTACCGGAGCCAGCATTTCGATCAAACGTGAATCGCGAGCCATTTTCACCCCCTAGAAACAAAAACTGGGCACCTAGTGCCCAGCCCGATTCATTATCCGGAACTCCCGGACAACATATCTGCCCAAACCTGAAACCTGTCGAATGCGACAAACAATTCTTAAGTAAATAACCAGAATGTTCGACTTGCAAAAGTGACAGTTACTAAAAAGCCCCTGACGTGAGGGGCTTCAAACAGCAACCGGAAGTCATCTGTGACACCCGGTTCTAAAAGCAACATCCATGCGCTTTCTGAAAAGGTTGGTGCGGATGGCGAGACTCGAACTCGCACGAGCTAGGCTCACCACCCCCTCAAGATGGCGTGTCTACCAATTTCACCACATCCGCACAACAGGACCAGCCGTTAACTCAGTTAGCTTTATCAGCTGCTGGTTCATTGGCTGCTGACGCATCCAAGTCGGGTGCATCAGAAGGAGGTACGTATTCTTCCACAACTGGTACATCCTTTTCAAGCTTTTCTATCACTTCCTGACTAGGAATTCCGATTTCTGATACAGAATCAGCCTTGTGCTTGGCATAAACGCCCAATGCAAGACTGGTTACGAAAAAACCGGCAGCCAGCCATGCAGTAGTGTGGCTCAGAAAATTGCCAGAACCGGCACTACCAAACACAGTCTGGGAAGCACCACCACCAAAAGAAGCGCCGGCATCGGCTCCCTTGCCCTGCTGCAGCATCACAAAGCCGATGATGCCCAATGCCAGCAGGATATGAACAACGAGAATGATAGATTCCATATTTACCTATGCCATACAAATTGCGGTGAACTGACCGACGTCCAAAGACGCCCCCCCCACCAGACCACCGTCGATGTCCGGCTGGGAAAAAAGTTCGGCAGCGTTATCTGCCTTGACACTACCGCCATACAGAACACGGGTTTCCGCCGCGATCCATTCAGCACGAGCCGCCAGCTGTGCACGAATAAACGCGTGCATGGCTTGTGCCTGGGCTGGAGTAGCGGTTTCGCCAGTACCAATTGCCCAGACCGGCTCATAGGCAACAACCATCTGTTTCCAGTCGTCATCACCCAGTTTGGCCAGCGCCAACGCCAGCTGACCACCAACCACAGATTCTTCCTGACCGGCCTGACGTTCCTGCAGGGATTCCCCCACACACAGAATGACTTTCAGACCCTGATCCAGCACCTGACGCATTTTGGTCAGCACCAGCTCATCCGTTTCCCCATACAGGGAACGGCGCTCAGAGTGCCCCAGAATCACATACTGGCAATTTACATCCGCCAACATGGCTGCAGAGACTTCACCGGTAAATGCACCGAATGCCTCTGCTGCACAGTTTTGTGCCCCCATAAGAATACCGCTTCCTGCCAGTTCGGCCGCAGCCGGAACCAGGTATGGAAACGGAGGACATACGAGCACATCCCGGTCGGTTGCAGACAGTGTTGCCAGCTGACCCAGCAACTCCGACACCATGGCGCGGGAGGCATTCATTTTCCAGTTACCGGCTACTAACAAACGTCGCACGATAAAGCCCCTTGAATTCGAAGGCGCAGATACTATCCAAGATGCGCCATCGAAACAAGGCCAACTCAGCCAGCCAGCGCCTTCTCGACCACAGCTGCCAGCTCCTGCGCCAGAGTTGCGGTGAGACTCTCATCCTCGCCTTCCACCATCACCCGCACCACAGGTTCAGTGCCAGAAGGACGCAACAGAACACGACCACGACCGGCCAGACGCGCTTCAACGCCTTTTACGGCTGCTTCAATTTCCGGGCAATCGCTAATCTGGCGCGAGCCATCACGGCGTACGTTAATCATTACCTGTGGCATCTTCGACATACGTTTCTGCCAATCGTACAAGCTGGTCTGGGTATCATTCAGGGCTTGCAGCACCTGCAACGCCGACACAATACCATCACCAGTGGTCTGTACATCCAGACACAACAGGTGGCCAGAAGACTCACCACCATAACGCCAACCGTTGGCAGCCAGCATCTGCATGACATAACGGTCACCCACCTTGGCACGCAGGAATGGAATATCCTGATCACGCATGGCCAGTTCCAGCCCCATATTACTCATCAGGGTCCCTACCACCCCACCGTGCAGACGACCAGCCTTACGAGCAGCGGATGCAATAATAAACAGCAGCTGGTCACCATCAACCAATTCACCCTTATGGTCGACCATCAACACACGGTCACCATCACCATCAAAGGCAATCCCCAGATCAGCCCGCTCGGCCAATACGGTTTGTTGCAACAGCTCTGGCGAGGTTGAACCAACCTCATCATTAATATTAAAACCGTCCGGACGGTTCCCCAGCACCACCACATCAGCACCCAGCTCGGAAAACACTGCAGGAGCAATCTGGTAAGTCGCACCATGGGCGCAATCCAGCACGATTTTCATGCCACTCAGGTTCAGTGAACCCACCGTGCCCTTGCAGAACTCGGTATAGCGACCCGCGGCGTCATTGATACGGACAGCCTTGCCCAACGAGCGCGAATCAACACACTGCATTGGTTCATCCAGACATGCTTCGATAGCAGCTTCGGTTTCATCTGGCAGCTTCTGACCATCGCCCGAGAAAAACTTGATGCCGTTATCGTAATACGGGTTGTGGGAAGCACTGATCACAATGCCGGCCTGCGCCCGGAAGGTACGGGTCAAATAGGCAATCCCTGGTGTTGGAATCGGACCCAACAAGCAGATATTCACACCAGCAGCAGACAAGCCAGCCTCCAGCGCCGACTCGAACATATAACCGGAAATACGGGTGTCCTTGCCAATCAGAATCTTGCTCTTGCCCTGACGGGAAAATACCTTCCCTGCTGCCCAGCCCAGACGCATTACAAAATCCGGGGTGATTGGATGCTCACCGACCATTCCACGAATACCGTCGGTGCCAAAATAACTTCTAGACATGTTGCTCTCCCAAGGTCGCTGCCACCACCTTCATGGCTTCAGCGGTTTCCCGTACATCGTGCACACGAACAATCGCAGCACCTTTCATTGCACAAATAACTGCACCCGCCACACTGCCATTCACACGATCCGCTGCCACACCAATACCGGTGGCGTCACCAATCATACGTTTACGCGACAAGCCGGTTAACAATGGCATCCCTAACTTTTGCAAACTCGCAAGCTCATTCAGTAAGCGGTAATTGTGGGCGGCAGTTTTACCAAAGCCAAAGCCAGGGTCAATCAGCAAGTGTTCACGTTTGATACCGGCCGCCATACACTCATCCGCACGGATCTTCAGCCATTGAGCAACTTCCGCCACCACATCCTGATATTCCGGATTCTGCTGCATCGAGCGCGGCTCTCCCTGCATATGCATAATGCACACAGGCAATCCGCTTGCTACTGCGGCAGCAAGAGCACCCGGACGAGTTAAAGAGCGTACATCGTTAATCAGATCAATCCCGAGTGAGGCCGTTGCAACCATTACCTCCGGTGCACTGGTATCCACAGAAATCAGGGTATCAAAGCGGCTGCGCAAGCCCTCAACCACCGGCACCACACGATCCAGCTCCTCAGCAACCGAGACATCCGGCGCCCCAGGTCGAGTCGACTCACCACCAACATCAATGATATGCGCGCCTTCAGCCAGCATACGTTCAGCATGACGTAATGCTGCATCAAAGGAGTTATGGCGACCGCCATCCGAGAATGAATCAGGAGTGGTATTCAGAATCCCCATCACCAAAGGTGATTGGGCAGCAGACAGGCGTTGCAGCAAAGACATGAACAGCTAATTCCTTGAAAAAAAAGAGCGGCTGACGCCGCTCTGTTTTATCGGTTCTGACCAGGACGGTCAGCCGTTATCTCAACGATCCGCAGCCGGATCAGCACCTTCAACGGTATCGTCACCGTCACGGGCCATGTCACGACTTTCCTGGGCAGGAGCCGCAGGACCAGACGGCCCCTTATCGACACCACTCCAGGCTTTAGGAGGACGAGGCTTGCGACCAGCCATGATGTCGTCGATCTGATCAGAATCGATGGTTTCGTATTCCATCAGAGCGTCTTTCATCATTTCCAGCTTATCGCGATTGGACTCCAGCAAATCGGTGGCACGACGGTAACAACGATCCAGAACGTCCTTGACCTCTGAATCAATCAGACGCGCAGTTTCTTCCGACAGGTGTGACAGCTGACCACCACCAGAAGACCCCAGGTAGCTGTTCTGCTCTTCTTCCGAATACAGCTGAGCACCCAGTTTTTCAGACAAGCCCCACTTGGTGACATAGTTACGGGCATATTTGGTTGCACGCTCAATGTCGTTGGAAGCACCGGTGGTGACACCGTCTTTGCCCAAAGTCATCTCTTCCGCGATACGCCCGCCGTACAGGGAGCAAATGTTGCTCTCGATACCGCGCTTGCTGATGGAGTGACGATCTTCTTCCGGCAGGAACATGGTGACACCCAGCGCACGACCACGCGGAATGATAGACACCTTGTAAACCGGATCATGCTCAGGCACCAGACGACCAACAATGGCGTGGCCAGCCTCGTGATAAGCCGTGTTTTCTTTCTCTTTCTCGGACATAACCATGGTCTTGCGCTCGGCCCCCATGAGAATCTTGTCCTTGGCTTTTTCGAACTCATCCATGGTCACACGGCTACGGTTGGCACGAGCAGCAAACAGCGCCGCTTCGTTTACCAGGTTAGCCAGGTCAGCACCGGAGAAGCCCGGAGTACCACGAGCGATGACCGACGCATTCACGTCTTCCGCCAGCGGCACCTTGCGCATATGCACTTTCAGAATCTGTTCACGACCACGAATGTCTGGCAGACCCACAACTACCTGACGGTCGAAACGACCAGGACGCAGCAGCGCAGGGTCCAGTACATCCGGACGGTTGGTCGCAGCAATCACGATGATGCCATCGTTCACTTCGAAGCCGTCCATCTCAACCAGCAACTGGTTCAGAGTCTGTTCACGTTCGTCGTTACCACCACCAATACCCACACCACGGGAACGGCCCACGGCGTCGATTTCGTCGATAAAGATGATACAAGGCGCCTGTTTCTTGGCCTGATCAAACATGTCGCGAACACGGGACGCGCCCACACCTACGAACATTTCCACGAAGTCAGAACCGGAAATCGAGAAGAACGGCACGCGCGCTTCACCGGCAATCGCCTTGGCCAGCAAGGTTTTACCAGTACCAGGTTGACCAACCATCAGCACACCGCGCGGAATCTTGCCGCCCAGGCGCTGGTATTTGCCCGGATCACGCAGGAACTCAACCAGCTCCTTCACGTCTTCCTTGGCTTCGTCACAACCAGCAACGTCTTCAAACGTGGTCTTGATCTGGTCTTCGCTCAGCAGCTTGGCCTTGCTTTTGCCAAACGCCATTGGGCCACCACGACCGGAACCGCCCCCCTGCATCTGGCGCATGAACAGCATGAACACAGCCAGAATGATCAGGATTGGCAGAGACGCCAGCAGCAACTGGGTAAAGAACCCTTGCTTCTCCGGCTTCTCGCCCACAACCTGAACGTGGTTATTCAGAAGAGTGTCCATCAGCTTGTCGTCATAGGCAGGCAGAATGGTTTCAAAGGTTTCGCCACCAGTCATGGTGCCGCTAATGGTCTGACCGGAAATGGTAACCCGATCCACCTGACCGCTTTCAACCTGGGAAATAAACTCGGAGTAAGAGTACTCCTTGCTATGACCCACAGTCTGGAAGTTCTGGAACACCATCATCAGTACGGCGGCAATCACCACCCACAAGACGAAATTTTTTGCCATATCAGGCACTACCTCTTCTATACCGGCGCAAGCGCCTTGATCCTGTGACGTTCAGCTTAGCAAGACCGCATCATCCACGGAAACCTTTTGCGACCAGATAAACCTCGCGTGAGCGAGGCCGGGACGCTTTTGGCTTGCGGATGTGGACCTTTTCGAAGGACTGACGCACTTCAGACAGATAGGCATCGTACCCTTCCCCCTGAAACACCTTGGCGACAAAATCACCACCTTCACTCAGCACCTGACGAGCCATGTCAAGTGCCAACTCAACCAGATACATAGCACCTGGCTGGTCGATAGAACTCATACCACTCATGTTGGGGGCCATATCGGAAATTACAAGCCCCACAGGCTTGTTACCAATAATTGCCATCAACTGATTGAATACCGATTCTTCCGTAAAATCACCCTGAATGAAATCGACACCTGCTATGGGGTCCATAGGCAGTATATCTGACGCGATAATCGTGCCGTGATCACCCACACGCTGGGCAACCACTTGCGACCAGCCTCCGGGAGCCGACCCGAGGTCAACTACCGTCATGCCTGACCGCATCAGATGATCTTTTTCATCCAGTTCAAGCAGCTTGTAACTGGCACGGGTGCGATAACCGTCCTGCTGGGCTTTCTGGACATAAATATCTTCAACATGTTCCCGTAACCAGTTGGCACTGGATTTGGATCGCGCCATAGTCGTTTTACTCTTCACTCATATATACTGATGGTTCGCCGCACATAATTGCCAGCGACCCCTGGCGGCCCAGGAAAACGCGCCGGATCTCTTCCAGCCACCGCCACACGATATTACCACCCACAGCAAGGGTCACACAGACACATGCCACTTTCGAACGAACAAAAGAAGGCTTACCGCGCCATCGGCCACACCCTCAATCCAGTTGTTACCGTTGCCAGCAATGGCATCACCAGCGGTGTACTGGAAGAACTGAATCGCGCTCTCGATGATCACGAACTCATCAAGATCAAGGTGTCAGTAGGCGACCGCGAAGTCAAACACGAGGTTATCGCCGAGCTGCTGAAACAGACTGGTGCCGAGCTGGTACAGCAAATCGGCAATACCGCCCTGTTGCTGCGCCGCAATCCGAAGGCCAAACCTCGCCTGTCCAACCTGCAGCGCGACTGATTTCACTCGCAGCGCCGGTTTGAGCTCCCCCGTTATAACACCTGACGGGGGGCAACCCATATCCACAGAACCCCAAGAGCGGCCTGGGCCTGCAATAAAATCATCTGCAACTTCCACCAGGGCATAAAGCCGAAATACACCCCACTCAGCAGCATCATCAACAAAATCAGACGACTTCCGAGCTGACTGGTTCGAAATAATCTGCGCGACATTCCTGCCGTCATCATCAAAAATCCCACCACCAGACCAGCACCTGCTATCCAATGCATGACCTCCATGCCGTGGTGCGGAAAATAACCATGATGTTCAAGCACCGGCCTGACCAGATACAGGCAGGTAAGCAAACCTCCCAACCAGGCACCGCGTAACAACAACAGGTAGTCGAGCGTTTTCATATTCAGACTCCATGCACCAAACGAAACCACCGGCAGACGTGCTCGCCCCCAGCGCAGGGCAAAACACATGACAAACTATTCCTGTCGACTCGTGAAATATTGGAATATCTGTATTGAACCGACATAATGCCAGAAATTTTCAGGGCTGCAGTTATGAAGAATACCGTAATTTCCGGCACCGGGTTGTTCGTGCCGCCAAATCAGATCACCAACGATGAACTGGTCGATGCCTACAACCGCTATGCAGAAGCGTTCAATCAGCAAAATGCCGAGGCCATTGCCGCCGGTACAGTTGAAAGCGTGCCGTTTTCCAGCAGCGAATTTATCGAAAAAGCATCCGGTATTCGTAACCGTTATGCCATGCACAAAGACGGCATGCTGGATATCGAGCGTATGCGCCCACGCTTCCCGGCCACCTCTGAACACTCCGAACCCGAAGTTGTGACCATGGGCCTGGCAGCCGCCCGCGACGCACTGGCTCAAGCGGGCATCCAGGCATCCGACATTGATCTGGTGATTGTCACCACCACCAACAACCAACGCCCATATCCGTCGATTGCCGTCGAAATCCAGCACAAGCTGGGCTGCAGCGGTTACGCCTACGATATGGGTATCGCCTGCTCGTCTGCCACGTTCGGCCTGATCGCCGCCAGCAATGCAATCAAGGCTGGCAGCGCCCGTAATGCACTGGTCGTCAACCCGGAGTTCTGCACCCCGCAGGTGAATCTGAAGTCACGCGACAGCCATTTTATTTTTGGCGATGTGGCAACGGCTGCCGTGATCCAGGCCGAAGACGAAGCAACTGCCTCACCGGCATTTCGTATTGTGAATACCCGCCAACAAACCCTGTACTCCACCAATATTCACTGCCTGGGCAACTACTCAGACCACTGCCAGGAAAATTCTGCCGAAGATCGTCCGCTGTTCCATCAGGAAGGTCGCAAGGTATTCAAGGAACTGCTGCCACTGGTGACCAACTTTATCGAAGGCCAACTTCATGATAACCAGCTCAGTCCTGACGACCTGAAACGTTACTGGCTGCATCAGGCCAATATCAACATGAACCAGTTTGCGGTGAAAAAGCTGCTGGGCGACCTGTCCGATCCGCAACGGGCCCCGATTGTACTGGACGAATTTGCCAACACCGCATCCGCAGGTTCGATGATTGCCTTCCATCGTTATCACGATGACTTTGCTGTGGGTGACAAAGGCCTGATCTGCTCATTTGGTGCCGGTTACTCGATTGGCAGCCTGCTGGTTGAACGTTGCACCTGACAAATATATGCAAACCCTCAAGGCATTCAGGAGTCACATCCCTGATAAACGCCTTGAGGCAGGCCATTTGTCGTCATAATGCCGACAAATTGCGGCAGAATTCGTCATCAGACTTCGCCTGAGCGCGATGTCGCTGTAAAATGCGCCCCCGCCCAATGCCGCAGGTGCATGCAGTTCTGCCGGCACAAGGACTAATTCGAATTGCTTAACTAACCTTCAATAGCCATTCGTGGCTGGCTGTGTCATCGTACGCGGCACTCTGAAGAACATGCTAATAAACGAGGAAGTGCGCATGACTCGCCAACACTCTTACGATCGTGAAGAATTGCTCGCCTGTGGCCACGGTCAACTCTTTGGTGAAGGCAATGCCCGACTGCCACTGCCGAACATGCTGATGATGGACCGCATCGTTAACATCAGCGATGAGGGTGGTGCTTACAACAAAGGCGAAATCGTCGCCGAACTGGATATCGATCCATCCCTGTGGTTCTTTGACTGCCACTTTGAAACTGACCCGGTAATGCCTGGTTGTCTGGGCCTGGATGCCATGTGGCAGCTGGTTGGTTTCTATCTGGGATGGCGTGGCAACCCTGGTCGCGGTCGCGCTCTGGGTTGTGGTGAAGTGAAATTCCGCGGTCAGGTTCTGCCAACTGCTCAAAAGGTCACTTACCGCATCAGCATCAAACGCGTGATGGAACAGAAACTGATCATGGGCATCGCCGATGCTGTGATGGAAGTCGATGGCCGTGAGATTTACTCCGCCAAAGATCTGCGTGTAGGTCTGTTTACCTCGACCGACAACTTCTGATGTCGGGGATTTGCTTCCATTAAGAAGCGAAAATGCAAAACGCCCGTCTCCACAAGGAACGGGCGTTTTGCGTTTCAAAGACAGGAAAGCTCAGCCAGCCTTACTGCAACTACAACAGCAGACTACTCAGAATTTCAAGTCACTCAGCGGTATCGTCTTAGCAGATGCAGGACGACGCTTACCTTCGATACACACCGATTTCGCACGCACCCAAGGGGTTTTGGCACAAAACAGAGACTTCAAACCAGCCTCGTCCGCAACCTTGCCGACAGCGTAAAAAGCTTGGCCAGGAGTATCCCGAAGACGCATCCATACCCACTTGTGCTGTTCTTCTGTCAGAAGATGCCAACCACTAAACGCCAGAGATAATAACCGCTCATCCTTGGCACGCTCGTTAGGAGCAAGGGTAATCAATCGCTGGAAACGAGCACTGACCACTTCAGCATCCTGCCCCGATAATATCTCCGCATCCAGCATTCCCAATTCGTAGAAAGGCCAGTCAGGACGAGCATTCATCGCGCGCTGCCAGGAAGCCATTGAGCGCTGCCAATACAGCTGGGACTGCTCACCGGACGTCTGCAAAGCCCACTCACGCTCAAATCGGGCCATTGATGCCTGAATATGTGGAGAAAACGGTGCCATTTTTGCAGCCGCCTCCAGCAGAGGATTATCACGCTCCTCAACAGACTGAGTCTGACCAATCCGCATCATCGCGTACGTCAGCGCAATGTATAAACAAACAAAAGCTGGCACCAGGGCCAGCCATAAAATCAGACGAGGAAAGACAAAGCCGTCAGGCTTTGTCTTGTTTGTCAGAGGTGTAGCCGTAGGCATCGTAATAACCGCCGTAATAACCATAACCGTAGCCATACTTGGCTTCTTTATGGACGTCCAGTTGGTTCAGTACCACACCAAGAACACGGACATTGGACTCATCCAGCTTGACCAGGCTGGATTTGACCAGCTTGTCACGAGTGGCATCCGCCTTGACGATATAAACCACACCATCAACCAGCGTCGAGAGATACAAAGCGTCACTCACCAGTCGCATCGGCGCAGAGTCAATAATGATGCGCTGATAACGACCACGCAAGGTATCCAGCAGCTCCCGGAAATTACGCGACCCCAGCAACTCCAGAGGGTTTGGCGGAATCGGGCCCGATGGAATGACATCAATCCCCAGATCCGGTATTTGGTGAATACATTCATCCAGAGTGTCCGGATACGCAACCGCATTCGACAAACCACGACTGTTATGTGGAAGCCCCAGCTTTTTGGCCATCGTCGGGCGACGCATATCGGCATCAATCAGCAGAGTCTTTTCCATCTGACCATACGCCTCAGCGATATTGGTCGACGTCGTGGTTTTGCCCTCACCCGGAATGGATGACGTAAACAGAATTACCTGAGCCGGAGACTCCAGACCAGCCAGTGTCAAACTGGTACGCAGTGTACGAACCGACTCAGTAAAGCCATGCACAGTATCTTCCGTGAAAGCACGAACGAGGCGCGCATCTTCTTGCGCCTGCGACAATTTACCATCACTTTTCTCGGACTCAACCATTGGAACCACACCCAACAGCGGCACACCCAACTTACGATCCACATCGTCAGCATTTTTCAGAGTGGCATCCAGAGCATCCAGCAGGAATGCCACCCCAACACCAAACATCAGACTCACCACCATGGTCAGCACCACAATCAGTTTTTTGTTTGGTTTGACAGGCACTTTTGGCACCACAGCCGGGTCAGAAATACGAGCGTTGGCCGATTGCAGATCACCGGTTTCCGTGGTTTCACGAATTCGACTGAAGAAAGCATCGTACAGCTCACGGTTGGCTTTCACTTCGCGTACATAATCGTTCAGGGTGAACTCAGTACGGTTAAGGTTACGAGCTTCTGCCAGTTTGTTATCCAGCACTTTTTGCAGAGAAACCTCTTTATCACGAGCGGTGTTGAAATCTTTTTCAATCGCTGCCGCAATACGATTCATTTGAGCCAACATACCATCGCGCACGGCCGACAACTCAGACTGTGCCGCAATCATTTTCGGGTGTTGGGCGCCATAACGCTTGGACAGTTCGGAAACTTTCAACTCAGCCTTGGTTTCATCCTGACGCAGACCCACAATTACCGGGTTGCCCATGATAAAACTCAGACTGCCCAGATTCTCGTAAGTGCGCTTGCCAACAGATTTCAGCTGCTGATAGGTACTTTCGGCTTCCAGACGTTTGGCACTGGCTTCGACCAGGCTACGGGTAATTTCATCAATCTGTTTGGAAATCAGGGTATCAACCCCCTCAACATCCACAAGATTATGAGCTTCGCGATATTCTTGCAGCTTACGCTCCGATGCATTCAGCTTTTCTTTTAGCCCTCCCAGGCGATCACTCAGCCAGGTTGCCGCCTGCTGGCTCATCCCCACACGGGCTTCCAGCTGGGAGTTGATATAAGCCTGAGCAATGGCATTGGCGGCTTGTGCAGCCAACTCCGGAGACTCACTGTCGACCGAAATTTTCACCAACTGAGTATTGCGGATTGGCTCAACCGAAACCACTTTCCAGAAAGCATCTATGGTATCAACCAGAATCTGATCTTCTGTCGCTGCTGCTTCCTCAAGACCTAATTTTTCTTTCACAAAACGCTTGAACGAAAACTTCTGCTTGTTAGCTTCGTGATGCGGGTTGAACTCCGGGTTCTTCACCAGATCCAGCTCCATGGCAACACGTTTGGCCAATTCGCGGGATTTCAGAATCTCGAACTGGGTTTGGTAGTATTCGTCACTAGCACTTGGCAAACCATAGACTTCTTCAATCGAGAGGATTTTGGAGTCCTGGGATTCAATCAGAAGCGTTGACGTGGCACGGTACACCGGAGTAACGGCCATTACTCCCAATACCGCCAGCACAGTAGCCACGATACCAAGCGTTACAATGCGGCCCAGATGGCGGCGAAAAACGCGCCAATAATGGGTCAGATCAATCACCTCTTCGGCGGCAGGGCCATTCATGGCCATAGTTCGATCTTTCATGTTCTGTATATGCCTGTCAGAAGAAACTCTGCTCAACCGTGATCACATCACCCGGCTGAACCACATCGTAGATTTTGACCTGATTACGCGCTTCACCACGGCCGGATTTATCCGATGCCGCGTCGTGAATCACGTAAATCTTGCTTTTCGACGCTCGCTCGGTAAAACCACCAGCAATCGAGATAGCCTTGTCGACCGTAAGCCCAGGGTGAAATGCGTAACTACCTGGCTTCTCAACCTCACCCGTTACATAAAACGGACGGTATTCCACAATGGACACCGTCACAGACGGATTCAACAAATATGGGCCTTTGAGGCGTGAAGTCAGCTTGTCTTCAAGATCTTTCGGGCTCAGACCCGATACCTGAATGTCACCCAACAACGGGTAAGAAATGGAACCGGACAGCCCAATACGCACCTCCTGACTAAGGTCAGGCTCGTCGTACACACTGATCTGAATAAGATCACCGGCACCCAAACGATACTGCTCAGAAGCAGCAATAGCAGAAAACGAAAGTACTGAGCACATCAGCACGACCAGCAGGTTAACCAACCGCAGCATTAACACGACATCCTGTAGCAAAAGCCTGAACAAAGGCACACCAGTTTAACGCAGCGTATATACACCACGTTGTTATGCTAGAGCGTCCGCACAGGAATTGCGAACGGCACTTCCTGTCATTTTGTCTGTTAAACCAAACAAGGGAGTTCTGTCCGGTGGCACGTACAAAATGGCCTGCAAAAGCAGGCCGTCCAGAATACCAACAACGATTACACCGGGACAATCGTCGTCAGTAACTGCATCAAAATGCCAGCTCTACCGCAACACCAATAACGTGCTGATCGTAGTCCAGAGCATCAGATGTAGAAGAACGCTTGGCTTTGTCCAGGCTGGCTTTTACATCAACGTTTTTGGTTGGAGAGTAAATACCAGTCAGACCCAGGTTAGTGTTCTTGTCGGAACGATCAATACCTACGTAGTCATCCTTGGACAGACCTGCCGTTGCGTTCATGCTCCAATAATTGGAGAACTGGTGATTCCAGTTAACGGTGGTGGTCTGGTTAGCAGTATAAGAACCACCAGCCGTGGTTTCGTTGGCGCTCTGGGCGGTGGTGACACTCACAGTAGAATAGGTAACCGGATTCCAGGTCAGCTTGCCTTCCCATGAGAAACGGCTATCAGAAGAGTTGGTAGACTCGTCGAATTCACGCTTGGAGTTACCCACCAGCAGCTCAGCCGTCGTCTTGCCAGTCACATCGTAAGAAGCACCCACCAACAGTTTCAGTTCAGAGCCTTCTTTGGCTGCAGCAGCGCTATCGCTGTAGGAAATAGTGGTGTTACGGGCCTCGAACAGAACGCGGGTTGCAGAGCTTACTTTCAGGCCCAGTTTGGCACCAAACTTGATTTTGTCGTGATTCAGAACGTCGGTAGAGGCAGCATTATTGCTGTATTCCTTGCCGTAAGAACCCACATAACCGGTCACGTTAGCAAATGCACTGTCAGCACCGTAGGTGTAAGCCGCATTCAGATCGGTTTCATCGTATTCATTTGGCTTGGTTACAGAAGACGCCGCAGCCCCCTGAGTTGAACCAGTACCACGAGGATCGTGAGCCATGTTCAGCTTGGCATCAAAATTCAGAGACTGACGGGAAGACAGTTCTACTGCTGCAGATCCCATCAACAGGGTGTCGAGGTAGTTGTCATCACTATCGAGATCGTAAGAACCACTTTCAACCTGAGCGTAACCGGTCAGGTTGGTAGCACCCAGATCGGCTACTACTGAAGCATTAGGACGCAGACGAGTAACAACGGAGCTGTCTTCGTTGCCACTTGATTGCAAATAAACGTTGCTGTCATCCTTGATGCTCAGCTCAACGCTTGGGTAAAAAGTAACGCCACTGCCCATTGCAATACCGTCAGGACTCACTGCATAAGCACCTGAACTGGCGGTCGCTGCTGCGATCAAGGAGAGCTGCCACGCTTTCATAATCTTCCTCTCTTATAACTGGTTCCAAAGTTTCGGCTGATGCGGCGCAACCGCCAGACCCTGATAATTTTCCCGGCAATTATGACCGCTGTTTACAGAAATTAACAGTGCGAACAAGTTACAGATCGGACATACGGTGTAAAGACATACATCAATAACCGCACCCCTCGCGCCCGTCAGACAATCTGCCGATCCATATTTCAGCGAATCTGTCTGCCACTGCCCACTCACACCTAATCACAACACTATCGATAATGCGCTATCAACCTGTATTCCCATATGGCAGACCCGACAAATGCCTGAACCACCCGAAGGAAACATGACGATCGCCGTACAAACAACTAGTGGACATTACTGCCTGTAAAGCCCTTGAAAAACGTCATGAATACAATCTTGACGTCCATCCATAATGACCAATTACGAATGTAATCCAGATCATAATCAACACGGCCCGACATTTTGTCGAGTGTGTCAGTTTCTCCGCGATACCCGTTGACCTGCGCCCAGCCGGTAATGCCGGGTTTTACCTTGTGGCGCAGCATGTAATACGGGATCAGCTTGCGATACTCCTCATTGTGAGCCACAGCATGGGGACGCGGCCCAACAACCGACATACGTCCTTGTAACACATTGATAAACTGGGGTAATTCATCCAAAGAGGTACGACGCAGAAAAGCACCAACCGGAGTGATACGAGCATCGCCCTTGCGCGCCTGAACCACCTTGTCGCCATTTTCCATCACCGACATGGAGCGAAACTTCCAAACCTGGATTTTTTTACCATCCAGACCATATCGATACTGTTTGAAAATAATAGGCCCTGGAGATGTCAGCTTGATGGCAGCCGATATAACCAGCATCGGCAATGCAATAACCGACAATACGCACAGCGAAAACGCAATATCAAACAGGCGTTTCAAAACGTCGTTGAATCCAAATATCGGCGTGTCGTACACACTGAGCGTCTGAATATTACCAATTTCGCTCAGGCGCGCATGGATCAGGTTGTACGTGAAGAAATCGGGTATCAGATGAACCGAGGCGGTAGTATCCCCACAACGTTGAAGGATATCATCAATACGTTTTTGGGCTTTTAATGGCAAGGCCAGAAAAATAACATCGTATTCCCCATTACGCGTGCGGATAATCAGATCTTCAATCGTTCCCTCCAGAACAGCATCGGGAAACTCCTCACACACACGATCCTGATTTCGATCATCAAAAAAACCGCCAAAGTCGTATCCCAGTTCCGGGTGCTTCAGCAACTGCGAATGCATACGAACTGCAGACTCATTAATACCAACAATCGCCGCACGGCGAGTGTTCAGGCCTCGGCTACGCATGTGACGCAACACATGTCTAAAGCCCATACGCCAGCCGCACAACAGCACAAGAGCACCTATTATCCAGGAGCCAATCACAACACGAGAAAAATCTTCACTGAGCTTGGTAAAGAACCCTACCCCCAACAACCCGACACAAACACAACTCCAGGCGGCCGCAGTGATAGACAGATGATGAAAGGCCGTTGATCCACGCCAGGAACGATACAAGTCGAAGGATTCGGCAAATAACAGGAAGGTAACCGATGCAATCAGACCCGCCGACAAATATTTGGGGCCAAAGGGAACATCGTACAGAGCCATGGCAACAACAAGACAGCCAACCACCAGCAGGATATCGATAAGACGGTAAACAGCACTGAAGCTATTTTGATGAGACCGGATCATTCCATGGCCCATAGGACTTTCCTCAATTAGGTCCCTATCAAGGGATAACAACACACAGCACAGCCGGACGGAGTGGAACACTCAGAAACATAATCGCCCGACTAATGCCACCTGATGATTCAACGGGTAACTGGCAGCACAGATCAAGAATCAAACAACTGCCGGTTCATCAACCACTGACTGACCAATCAAGCACTCTCTCTAGAGGGCGTTCTCAATTATTTGACGCGGCCTGTTATGAGTAAAAAATCCGCCAGGCAAGGCGTTGAACGCAGGGAATGGCGAGTCCTTTACAAGTTCAACAACACAGACTGGTGGATTTTCAACCATAACCCATCGGGCTGAGGCCAGTGGGTCCCAGTCCGGCGTTATTCGTCACTCATTTAACCCGTTAAACCACGATCCTCATGCCTGGTTCTGAAACCCACTGGCACTCAGCAGGCCCGGTTTAATAATTGAGAACGCCCTCTAACCACTCACTCTCACGAATCAGCGCTGACGTACCAGCTGCTGACCATCAATCACGGAGTCACAAAACAAAAACCACACAATCAAGAGCTATACAGCCATGACAGCAGGCCTGACACCGGATCGTGATTGTTAACTTTTGTTACCGATTTTAACAGTATTTTTACAATGTGGCGGCCTTGGTCTGAACCTGCACAAAATTATCTTCAGCTATGTGATCCGTGTCCAACTTTTATACGAATTTGACAGGTGAAAATCACGACAGATCTTGACAAGTTATGAAGACGCACAAAATTGCACCAAAAAAGTGCAAAACTGACAAAATTGTAACGAATTCACTCTGCTGTTGCGTCAAGAATTTGCCGTCGGAATCAACACCGTCGCCTGCGGACACAGGTTCTCCAATTCACGAGCCAATGCTTTTCGCGCCGCGGTATCGCCATGAACAATCCGGATTTCAGCTGGATGTTTGCGCATACCACGAACAAACCGCACCAGATCTTTTTGATCGGCATGGGCACTGTAACCACCAAGTGTTTCAATTCCAGCACGAATCACTGTGCGCTCACCGTCCAGATCCACATACCCACCTTCCGGGCCCCAATCCTGAATGGCACGCCCAGGTGTTCCAACGGCCTGATATCCAACAAACAACACGTTGGTACGCGAATCTGGCAGCAAGGCTTTCAGATAATTAACAATGCGCCCACCCGAGCACATACCACCGGCGGCTAACACAATGGCAGGCCGCCCGGAACGCTTCAAATACTGAACCATATCGAGATGCTGCTCATGGTGGTTAATTGTCAGCATTTTATCGAACTTCAGCGGGTGACGACCCCGTGCCAGACGTTGCCGTGCTTCGGCATCCCAAAGATCAGCAAGTTCCCGATAACAATCCGTAAATTCCGTGGCCAGCGGCGAATCCACAATAACGTCCACTGCCTGGAAAAGGCTCACACCACTGTCAGCATCCGATCGATTAGCCTGGAAGAAAATATCTTCGAGCTCGTACAGAAGTTCCTGGGTGCGACCAATCGAAAACGCCGGAATCAGCACAGCACCACCATCAGACAAGGCTTTTTTCAGCACCGACTCCAGACGCTGACGCCGTTGTTTGCGACCATCATGACAGCGATCACCATAGGTACTTTCAATCACCAGGGTATCGCAGCCCCAAGGCGAACGCGGTGCAGGCAATAATGGTGACCAGGGCGCTCCCAGATCACCAGAGAACACGACCTTTTTACGAAGGGGACTATTGGCAGAACCGATATCCAGCTCGACATAAGCAGAGCCCAGAATATGCCCTGCCACCTGAAAACGCAGACGCACATCCGGAAAGCCCGGCAGCACCAGCCACTGTTTGTAATCCAATGGGACCAGTTGCTGGCGCAGGCGTTGTAACACCATATTAATGATGTCGGCATCCTGGGTAACGCCAACCTTTACGGCATCCTCGATGACCAACGGCAACAAATACGCCGTTGCCCGGGTTGCGTAAATTGGTCCTTTGTAACCCGCGGCCAATAGCCACGGAATTCGGCCAACATGGTCTATATGGCAATGGGTAACAATCAGCGCCTTGACTGGCCGCCAATCAAAATCGATGGTATTGGAACCATGCTCAGAATTGCGGGTTTCAGCGCCCTGGAACAAACCACAATCTACCAGCAAGGCTTCGCCAGAAGATAAGGTCAATTGATGGCAAGAACCGGTAACGCCAGAAATGGCGCCATGATGGGTAATTTCAAACATCTTGTTTGTACTCTTCTGATCCATGAAGTGCTGTCAGTATGCTATGCGCCAGCAATGCTTGGCAAAGCCGCTGATCAGAAAACAACCACCAGCTAACCGTACATGTAGCCGGAAAAACACAGCGCGGCCAAAACAGCCGTTAGTGCAACATCCCCCCATGCAGGAGCGGCAACAGCGCAGCTGTTAGCCGCGATACAAACCGAACAGACGCTGTTAGCCGCGATCAAGGTTGGCTATAAGAACCGTTAGAACGAACGTCCGGTTACATCACAAACCCCGTTAATCCTTCCAGGCTTCGCGGCTAACAACTGCGCGTCCCGAGCCACTCCTGCACGATCAACCCATCGTTAAACATGCCGAACACGTCCGGTGTTATCCTTACATCCTTATGATTTTGGGCGAGATATACAAATGAAGGTTACCCCGCTGGCGCTGGATGGCGTATTACTGCTGGAACCCAGGGTTTTTCGGGATGAACGCGGTTTTTTTCAGGAAACCTTCCACAAACAACGCTTTCAGGAGCTGGGCTTGCCAACAAATTTTGTGCAAGACAATCACTCCCGCTCCTGCCGTGGCGTGCTGCGTGGTTTGCATTTTCAACTCCAGCACCCACAAGGCAAACTGGTGCGGGTAGTAAGCGGTGAAATCTTCGATGTAGCAGTGGACATTCGCCCCGCCTCCCCCACTTTGGGGCAATGGTGTGGAACCATGCTGAACGATCAGAACCATCACCAGCTGTGGGTGCCACCCGGTATGGCGCATGGTTTTGTGGTGCTGTCGGAACGCGCGGATGTGCTGTACCGCTGTACCGACGTTTACGCACCTGACGATGAATATTCCGTACGCTGGGACGACCCGACCATTGGCATCAAGTGGCCACTGGATTCCCTGGCCGATACGCCTGTCATCATTTCCCAGCGCGACCAGAACGCCATGAACTGGCAGCAGCTGCAAACGCTATTGGGTATTGGCACATGAATGCCAACACCAACCTGTCGACCAAATGGCTGATCACCGGAGCTGGCGGATTATTAGGGCAGGAACTGGTAACGCAGCTGCGTGCTGGCGGATATGCTGTTTTGGCGGCCGATCGCAAAACTCTGGATATTACCGATGCCCAAGCCGTTACTGCATTTATAAAAAAGCACCTGCCAGATGTGATTATCAACTGTGCCGCCTATACGGCAGTAGATGCAGCGGAACAGCAGAACAATGCCGCATTTATGGCAAACCACATGGCCGTTGAACATCTGGCGACGGCCTGCACCCGCATGGGTGGCCGATTGATCCAGATTTCTACCGATTACGTATTTTCCGGCCCACTGAATCGCGGCTGGCAAGAACGTGATCCGGTAGCACCGTTATCGGTTTACGGCACATCGAAACTGGCTGGCGAACAAGCGGTTCAGGTTCTTGGCAGCAACGGGCTGGTTGTACGGACATCCTGGTTATTCGGACGCGGCAACCGCCATTTTCCGGAAGTGATTTTGCGACGGGCTCTGAATGGCGACTCTCTGCGGGTGGTCAACGACCAGACCGGTTGCCCAACCTGGGCCCCAGACCTCGCTAACACCCTGATAACCCTGGGTATACACATGGTCGAAGGCCGAACACTGCCGCCGATTTTGCATTACAGCGGAAGCTCAGCTCTTACCTGGTGGCAGTATGCTCAGGTTCTGGTGCGAGAGGCTCATACCCAAGGGCTGTTAGCTGCAGTGCCCGCAATCACACCGGTCAGCTCGGCGGAGTTTGGTGCCAAAGCCACACGCCCGCAGTGGTCAGTGCTGGATTGCCAGCAAGCGCGTGATCTGGGGTTAACCTTGTCAGATTGGCGCGCAGGATTAAGCCAATGGCTGCAAGAACGGCAAGGGTAAAACAGCAACCAACACGCACAGACGTCCCCTGCAGATCGCTGCAGGAGCGGTAGCAGCGAAGCTGTTAGCCGCGATACACTCCGCACAGAAGCCGCTCCTGTAACACCTGCCAAACCACCAAGCCCAGATGCACATCGCTAATAATCACGTAAACTGTCGGCCCCGGCCGCCAGCGCACTGTGGCCTTCTGAATTTTGGTACACCTGTTTTTCATGAAACTTCTGATTACCGGCGGCGCCGGTTTTATTGGCAGCGCCCTGATCCGTCACGCTCTGCTGGAATGCCCGACCCCGTTCCGGATCACCAATCTGGATTGCCTGACCTACGCGGGTAATCTCAGCTCATTGCAGCCGGTGGCCGACCACCCGGATTACCAGTTTGTTGAAGGCGATATTCGCCACTTCAACCAGCTGCAGCAGATCATCAACAACACCCAGCCCGATGCCATTCTGCACCTGGCGGCGGAAAGCCATGTCGACCGCTCCATCGATGGCCCGGATGATTTTATTCAGACCAATATCGTCGGCACCTTTAACCTGTTACAAGCCAGCCGCGATTACTGGCAGCAGCTGCCAGAAACTCGCCGCAGGCAATTCAAGCTGGTGCATGTATCCACCGACGAAGTGTACGGCGACCTCGAACACTCAGCCGCCGCGGCCACAGAACAAAACGCCTACGCGCCCAGCTCGCCCTACTCCGCCAGCAAAGCCGCCGCCGATCATCTTGTGCGCGCCTGGCACCGTACCTGGGGCCTGCCTGTAGTCATTACCAACTGCTCCAACAACTACGGCCCCTGCCAGTTCCCGGAGAAACTGATTCCGCACATGATTCTCAACGCCATCAGCGGACGGCCACTGCCGGTGTATGGCAACGGCCTGCAGATTCGTGACTGGTTATTCGTAGACGACCACGCCCGCGCATTGTTAACCGTTGCCCAACAGGGGGTTCCCGGTGAAACCTACAACATCGGCGGCAATTGCGAAAAAACCAATATCAGCATCGTTGAAACCCTGTGCAGCCTGCTGGAAGAACTGGCTCCCAACAAACCAGAAGGCATTCGGCACTACCGCGACCTGATACGCTTTGTGGAAGACAGACCTGGACACGACCGCCGCTACGCCATTAACTGCGACAAAATCAAACAGCAACTCGGCTGGGAACCAACCGAGAATTTTGAAACCGGCATCCGCAAAACCGTGGAATGGTACCTGGCCAACCCGCAATGGTGGCAACAGGTCATCAGCGGTGAATACCGCCTGCAAAGATTAGGAATTTAATCCCGGTAAACAAACTCCGCAGCAAGAACGCCAGAAACGGAAAAAACGAAGCTGTTAGCCGAGATCTAATGCGCATTACTTACATAAGCATCCCTATCATCACGATCTTCGCGACAGACAAACCGGTAGGATGGGCATTTATGCCCATCACAATCTCGGGATAACACGAAAAGGCTAGCCCTCGCATTAACGCAGACTGGCCAACTTGCCCAACACAAAGGTTACCAACTGGCTGGCGGCTTCCGCCGACGCCGACTCGGCATAACAGCGCAACTCAGGTGCGTTACCCGACGGACGCAAATGCACCACCTCACCATTGTCCAGCGTCAAACGCAGACCATCGGTATTGTTCACATCCACCACCTCGGCCGACATTCCCAGAAACGCCAGTAAACCGGCCACGTCTTCGCGCCAGCCCGCAATCAACGCCTGACTTTTTTCGGTCGGAAACTCCTGAATACGATCACTGCCGGTATAACGCGCTGGCAACTCTGCCAATACCGCCGAAATCGGCTTGTTTTCAGCAACCGAAATTGCCAGCAACACCAGCGCCGGTAACAGCGCATCACGGGTTGGCAAGGCACGTACCGAGGCACCGTTTACCTGAATATCAGTACCCAGCAAGAAACCACCGTTGGCTTCAAAACCGGCCACACCGGCAAACTCACCCGCCAGCTGCTGCATGCCTTCAATCACATACGGAGAACCGATACGGGTACGCATAACCCGCGCAAATGCACCGCTGGCTTCAATAGCACTGTTACAGCTCACCGGCACAGCCAGCGCCTGAATCCCAAGATAACGGGCACACAACAGACCCAGAATATCGCCACGCAACCAGGTACCGGTTTCATCACCCAGCAATGGGCGGTCACCGTCGCCATCGGTCGAAAACAACGCATCCAGCTGGTGTTCGGCAGCCCATTCACGGCCACGCTGCTGGTCTTCTGCTGATACCGCTTCGGTATCAATCGGCACGAAGGTTTCGGTACGACCCAGCGACACCACGGTAGCGCCCAGCTGCTCCAGCACATCACGGCAGATATCGCGGCCAGCAGCCGAGTGCTCGTACAAACCAATACGCTTACCCGCCAGCAAACCAGCTGGGAACATATCCAGATTACGGCTGCGATAAAACGCCACCGCCGCATCAGAAGCCTCTGGCAAACATGGCTCAACCGCTGGCACCTCTGCTTCTACCGCCAGAATCGCCAGCTCGTCGGCTTTTTCGATTTCGCCATCCGGGCGATAAAACTTGATGCCATTACGATCAAACGGAATATGGCTGCCGGTAATCATGATGGACGGAATACCATCCGCCATACTCTTCAGCGCCAATGCAGGCGTTGGCAGAATGCCGTAATAATCCACCTCAAGGCCCAGCTGCTGCAGCGCACCGGCACACGCCGCCGCCATTGCCGGGCTGGAAGGACGACGGTCGATACCAATCGCCACCCGATCAAATACAAAGCTCTGGCGCATCACCGCCACAAACGCACAGGTAAACGCCGCACAAGCCTCGTTGGTAAACTGCTCCACCAAACCACGGGCACCACTGGTACCGAATTTGATGCCGCTATTAGCCAGCACCGCTGAAGAAACAACCGACATACCAATCCCCCAAAATCATTCCATTATTCGAAAAAACACATGCCCAGTCCGGCCACAAGCATAACACCCCATCCCTGCAGGAGCGGCAGCAGCGAAGCTGTTAGCCGCGATAAGCGTTAACCCCAAAATCGTTAACCACAACATAACACCCTGCCCCTGTAGGAGCGGCAGCAGCGAAGCTGTTAGCCGCGACCTGATCCGTTCCTACAAAGCCTGCAAAAACAAAAGGGGCTTGCGCCCCTTTTATTTCACCACGCCATCAGGCCCGGCCGTACAGGTCTTTAAACCGCACGATATCGTCTTCACCCAGATACGAACCAGACTGAACTTCAATCATCTCCAGCTCGATAACACCAGGGTTTTCCAACGCGTGAATCTGGCCAATCGGGATATAGGTTGACTCGTTTTCGGTTACCAGATAGGTCTTTTCACCATTGGTAACACGCGCCGTACCCGATACCACAATCCAGTGCTCGGCACGATGGTGGTGCATCTGCACACTCAGCTTCGCACCCGGCTTAACAGTAATACGCTTCACCTGATAACGGCTGCCGTTATCAACCGAATCGTATTTACCCCATGGACGATACACTTCACGGTGCTGCTGATGCTCGTTACGCTGGGCTGCCTTGATTTCAGCCACAATGTTTTTCACATTCTGGACTTCATCTTTATTGGCAACCAGCAGGGCATCCGGGGTATCGATAATCACCAGATTATCCACGCCCAGCGTTGTGATCAGGCGTTTTTCACCATACACAAAACTGTTGGTGGTGTTGCTCATAATCACATCAGACTCGCCCAGAGTCGCGTTATTGCCTTCGTCTTTTTCGGCAATGTCCCACAGGGCAGACCAGCTACCAACATCACTCCAGCCAGCATCCAGTGGAGCAACCACCACTTGTGGCTCACCTGCAACCGCCGACAGCGGCTCCATAATGGCGTAGTCAATGGACTCATCCGGGCAGGCTTTAAACGCTTCACCATTCACACGCACAAAATCCAGATCAGCCACCACATTGGCCATGGCTTGTTCACAGGCCTGGTAAATATCGGCACGGAACTGCTTAAGCAACTCCAGATAGCGATCGGCACGCACCATAAACATGCCGCTATTCCAGTAATAATTACCGGCGGCGACATACTCCTGAGCGGTTGCCAGGTTCGGTTTTTCGATAAACTGCTCCACCACAAACCCGGCATCAGCAGCAACACCGGCACGGATATATCCGTAACCAGTCGCCGGTTCGGTAGGCACAATACCCAGCGTACCTATCTTGCCCGCTTTTACCGCTGGCAGCAGCGCACTGGCCGCTTGCTGGAAGGCTTTGGTATTACGAATCACATGGTCGGCTGCCAGCACCAGCAACACCGGGGCTTCATCACCGGTGTTCTGAGCCAATGCCTGAAACGCCGCCAGCGCAATCGCCGGTGCCGTATTACGGCCAACCGGCTCCAGCAGAATGGTGGCTTTTTTACCGTGTTGCAGCAGTTGGTCTGCCACCAAAAAACGGTGATCTTCGTTACAGATCACCATTGGAGCCTGTTCAGACAAACCATCCAGACGCGCAGCGGTTTGCTGCAGCATGGTCAGCTGGCCATCCAGCGCCAGAAATTGCTTGGGAAATGCCGTGCGGGACAGTGGCCACAGGCGAGTGCCGGAACCACCGGCCATAATTACAGGGATCATGCCCGATATCCTTTATCTGTTTCGAAATACCATTTTGAGTGCTCATGCACTCTTTCATCGGCTATCAAATCGGCCTCTGATAGCCACCGATAACCATCGTGCTGATCGAACGGCAGACTCAGCAACGCCGAATCAAGCACCAACTCGAAACCATTCACGATGTAATGGGTCGACACGTTATCATCAAACACTGAATCGCTGTAGAAGTGCTCAAACAGCCCGATAAATCGGGCTTGTTTAATGGAGAGCGCAGTACCTATTTCAGCCAGAGTCAGGCGCTGGAATGCATCCGACAACAGTTCATTCTTGACGACTCGTCCGCCAGGTACAAACCAATAACCTTTTGCCGGACGATTACAGCGCTGCCCTACCAGCACCTGCCCCTGTTCGTTACGAACAATCAGGTCGATAGAAATCAGAGGTGTGCTGTTAATAACGGTTTTGAAGGTTTGTTGATCCAACCAAGTCATTAAGAGTCATCACCATATCCGTTCGGATGACGTGATTGCCAGGTCCATGAATCACGAACCATATCATCCAACGAACGAGAAACCTTCCAATCCAAAACACGCTCAGCAGTACTGGCATCGGCCCAATAAGCAGGCAAATCACCAGCACGACGAGGTTTGAAGCTATAGGGGACCTTCACACCATTAACACGCTCGAATGCTTCTACTATTTGCAAAACGGAGTAACCGTAACCAGCGCCAAGGTTTACCGCCGTAAAGCCACGATGACTGTTAACCCACTCAAGGGCTTTCAAATGCCCCTCTGCCAAATCCATCACATGGATGTAGTCACGTACACCGGTACCATCAACGGTATCGTAGTTGTTGCCGAAAATACCGAGTTCTGGCAGTGCACCAACAGCAACTTTGGTCAAATACGGCATCAGGTTATTGGGAATACCTTTCGGGTCTTCCCCGAGGTCACCACCAGGATGAGCACCAACCGGGTTGAAATAACGCAAAGCAATAGCAGACCATTCAGGCACCGCACCGCACTGGCTTTGCATCATGGTTTCCACCATGGCTTTGCTATGTCCATATACGTTAAACGGTGAGATTGGATGACTTTCGGTATACGGGTTGAACTGAGGAAAACCATAAATAGTAGCGGAAGAAGAAAACACAAAGTTGGTGACGTTGTGATTACGCATAACTTCCATCAATACCGCCGTGCCACCGACGTTATTACGGTAATACTTCATCGGTTCCCGAGTCGATTCTGCGACTGATTTGTATCCCGCAAAATGCACAACTGCATCAAATTTGTGGTTTGAGAAAATACCGTTCAACAAACCAATATCATGATCAATGCCCTTATAAAAATAGGGTCTGATTCCAGTAATCGATTCAATCGCATCAACTACTTTTGCGGAGCTATTCTCCAAAGAGTCAACGATCACCACATCCATGCCAGCTTGTTGGGCAACCACCACAAAATGGCTACCAATATATCCAGTACCACCCGTTACAAGAATTTTCATCGTATATGCTCCTGATCAGCCCCTGAAACTATCCTGATTCGCCAGGAACCAGGCATACGTAGATGCCAAACCGTCTTTCAGATTGATGTTGTAGTTCCAGCCCAATTTGGCCAGCGTTTCTACACTCATCAGCTTACGTGGTGTGCCATCCGGTTTGGTTGAATCAAACACAACCTGCCCAGTGAAGCCGACCACTTCCGCCATGGTATGAGCCAACTCGGCAATCGTGCAGTCAACACCTGTTCCCACGTTAATGTGAGACAGCATTGGCTCAGTGCATGACTCGTAAGTCGCCTGATCTACGTTCATAACGAAAATAGACGCAGCTGCCATATCGTCCACGTGCAGGAACTCACGCATCGGCTTGCCTGAACCCCAAACCACCACCTCAGGCGCATTAACCAATTTGGCTTCATGGAAACGACGCATCAACGCAGGAATAACATGAGAGTTATTCGGGTGGAAGTTGTCGTTCTCGCCGTAAAGATTGGTCGGCATCACACTGCGGTAGTTACGACCATACTGGCGGTTGTAACTTTCACACAGTTTGATACCTGCAATTTTAGCAATGGCATAAGGCTCGTTGGTAGGCTCCAGAATCCCGGTCAGCAGCGCTGACTCAGCCATCGGCTGCTCTGCAAACTTCGGATAGATGCAAGAAGATCCAAGGAACAAGAGATCCTGAATACCGGCCAGATGAGCAGAATGCACGATGTTGCATTCAATCATCAGGTTCTCGTAGATAAATTCAGCCGGATAGGTGTTGTTGGCAACAATACCGCCAACCTTGGCCGCCGCCAGATACACAGCATCAATTTTTTCCTGTTGAAAAAATGCCTGTACATCAGCCTGACTTAACAGATTAAGCTGCGAACGATCACGAACAACCAGTTCAACACCGTCGGTTTTACTCAGCTGGCGAACAATCGCCGAACCGACCATGCCTTTGTGGCCAGCAACAAATATCCGTTTCATAAATCGATTCCTTATCCTTCTACAGAAACACTAACGTCGTAACCGTGCGATTTCAGTAACGCATGCTGTTTGGCTTTCAGAAGATCGTTCTGGACCATTTCGGCACACATTTCTTCAACGGTAATTTCCGGAACCCAACCCAGTTTTTCTTTGGCTTTGGATGGATCACCCAACAGGGTTTCAACTTCGGCAGGACGGAAGTATTTCGGATCGATACGAACAATCACGTCGCCCACTTTGACGCCCGGAACAGCTGCCTGGTCAGCAATCGCTTCAACGGTGGCGAATTCGTTCACGCCTTCACCTTCAAAGCGCAGGGTGATTCCCAGTTCTTGAGCAGACATGGCAATAAATTCACGTACAGAAATCTGCTTGCCGGTTGCAATCACGAAATCATCGGCTTGCTCTTGCTGCAGCATCATCCATTGCATACGAACGTAGTCTTTGGCATGACCCCAGTCGCGCAGAGAATCGATGTTGCCCATATACAGGCATTTTTCCAGACCCTGAGAAATATTGGCCAAACCACGAGTAATCTTACGGGTCACGAAGGTTTCACCACGACGTGGAGATTCGTGATTGAACAGAATGCCGTTACAGGCATACATGCCATAGGATTCACGGTAGTTTACGGTGATCCAGTAGGCATACATTTTGGCAACCGCGTATGGAGAACGCGGGTGGAACGGCGTGGTTTCTTTTTGTGGAATTTCCTGAACCAGACCATACAACTCAGAAGTAGAAGCCTGGTAAAAACGGGTTTTCTTTTCCATGCCCAGGAAACGAATCGCTTCCAGCAAGCGCAGGGTGCCAATAGCATCGACATCCGCTGTATATTCCGGTGCTTCGAAAGAAACCGCTACATGCGATTGAGCGCCGAGATTATACACTTCATCAGGTTGAACTTCGCGCAGAATACGGGTCAGGTTGGAAGTATCGGTCAGGTCACCATAATGCATAAAGAAATTAACGTTATCTTCATGGCGGTCGCGATAGATATGATCAATACGTTCAGTATTAAAAGAGGATGCACGACGTTTGATACCGTGGACTTCGTAACCTTTTTCCAACAGAAACTCTGCAAGGTAAGAACCGTCCTGGCCAGTGATACCAGTGATGAGAGCGACTTTCTTAGACATAAAAATCCCTTGTATAAAACCAAAAGTTATAAAATTATCAGTACTTACCAGTAAGAGTCAGAAGTTCCTGACGAAACCGCGCAAGTATCGCATTTTTATCAAGATTTTGCTCAGCATAACGACGAGCAACCATGTTAGTACCATTGGAACGTTCCAGCTCAACACTCAAGCCAGTACAAAAAGCATCCAGATTTTCCGGCTCAACACAGGTGTAAATGCCAGAATATTCCGTTGCCAATCGCCCCAGTTCAGTTTCAGGTTCCGCCGTGACAACGGCGAATCCACCGGCTGACAAAATATTGGTCAGCTTGGAAGGCAACACAGCATCGGCAGCACCCTTTTTCTGCACGACTAAATGCACATCAGCCATGGCCAACATAGCAGGTACATCTTCCCAGGCCTGTAATGGTTTGAAGTCGACGTTTGGCAGGTTCTTCTCTGCAGCTATGGCTTTTAAGGTATCAACATAAGCACCAGAACCGACCATTACAAACTTGACGTCGGGTTGGTCAGCAAAACGCTGAGCCGCATCAATAACCAGCTCCAGCCCCTGTTTGGCGCCCATATTCCCTGCATACAACACAATACGATCTGACGCTTTATAGCCCCAGGCTTCCCGGATACGGCTGCCATCTACTTCAGGGGTAACAAACCCGGTATCTGCCCAGTTTGGAAAAAACATCAGCCGCTCAGCAGCAACGCCCTTTTGTTTTGCCTTTTCCAGCATGCTGAACGATATACTGGAAACCTTATCAAAACGTTTCATTAACCAGGATTCAACACCATATGCCAGCCTGCCAATGAAGCCGGCCGACTTACCGGCCATTCCCAACCCTAGCATCGCATCGACTTCGTAATCCTGAATATGCAAAACAGCCTTGCTGCCACGTAATTTGCAAAACAAAAGTGCCGCAGGCACACAAAACAGCGTGGGTTCAACGACAAAAACCACGTCAGGCTTCTGCTTCCATAATGAAAACAGGCGCCACGCCGACGATGCAGCAAAGGAGCTTAAATGCAGGATACGCTTAATTGTTGTCGGTTTTTCTGGCACATATAGAGGACAGCGATGAACAACAACATCATGCTGTTTCGAAGACTGAAAAGAATATGCATTAAATCCGTTATGAATTTTCCACTCAGGGTAATACGGTGGTGCTGTTACTACATGAACAGTATCACCTGCATCAGCCAACCAGGGACACATTTCACCGTTATATTTGCCAATACCAGTTAGTTCAGGGGCGTAATTGATGCTGTAAACTAGAAAATTCATTACAAATCAAGCCCGGTAAGATCTTTCAAAATCTGTACACGCTCTGCTTTTGACTGGCAGTGCTTCATTTGCATTTCAGCCTCATATACTCGTAAATCGACCAAAGTTCTATACCAAAACCCCTGCATAAAATGAAAAGCAAATCCCTTAACACCATCCATAAATCCCAAACGTATAAAATATCGATACAGAAAATAAAAAGTAGGCCTTATAAAAACCGGCAAGCTATTATACACCCGTTCCTTCACAAATCGCTTTATGCGAGCCTGATTATTACTAGAATCCTTAGCAATTGACTCATCTTGCTCAAACAAATCGTATTTACGACCAACAATATCTATCATTTCACGATCAGCATATCTATTGTGCTTATCTATGTACCAGCGAGTGTTATTAAGATTATCATCCACAATATGTCCATTAAGAAACATTGTATTTCCATCTCCAGACAATACAATGTGTTCATCCATCCACCGCGCTTCGATTCGCCCTTTACCATTACGCCAAATGCGCAGCAAATTCAATGGATAAACCGCCCCTTTCTTAATCCACTGCCCAAGAAAAAAATATTTTCTTCGAATATAAAGCCCGGATATATTTGAGGGAACACTAATTAGACCTGTTCTAACCTCATCAATTAAATCAGGCTCCAGATACTCATCTGCATCCATTCGCATAACCCACTCAGTATTTATAGGGCAATTATCGAGCCCCCATTGAAACTGATCCGCATAATTCTTCCATTGATTATAAAAAACCTGAGCACCAAGACGTTCTGCAATTTCAATAGTGCCATCACTTGAACCAGAATCAATAACAAATACCGAAATACCAGCATCAGTCAAACTTTTTATACAACGCTCAATATGAAGCTTTTCATTTTTTGTCAGAATAATAGCAGAAATACTCATAAAAAATTCCTTCTGTCTTTGATCTTTTTAGCAGGGTTCCCAGCATATATTGACCATGGCTCTGTTTTTTTCGAAATTACAGCCCGCGCACCTATTACTGACCCTTCGGATAGATGAGATCCGGGACCAACAAAAGCATCAGCACACACCCACACATCATTCGCAATAGTTATAGGTGCAAGAATCAGCGGATGAAGAGGATCGTTGTAATCATGAGTACTAGCACAAATATGAGAGTACTGGCTGACGATAACTCTTTCATCAAGAGATATTCGGCCTTGATTGTACACATTAACTGCTGGACCAATCGTACTATCCTTCCCCATACTTAAATTACTAGGTATCCAAATTTTAGCAGAAGGATAAATTCGAGCTGAAGAATGGATTTTTGCTCCAAACCATATCAGCAGCATTCTACGCCAAGAAAACATAGACACAGGAGAGAATCGGAAAAACAGTAAATAGACCACATTCCAAGCCAGCCGTACCAACTTATTTTCTAGAGAAAACACCGAACAATGCAGCGTTTTTTTCTCATTAGGAAAGTTCATTTTAAAATCTCCCGATACAAGGAAATAAATTGCCCAGTAACCAAATCCCAAGAATATCGGCTACAAGCATAATCAAATCCTTTAGCCGACATTCTATTTAGCTCGCTTGGTGTCATTTCAGTAAGATTTCGAATAGCCGCCAAAATACTAGCTTCGGTAGTGCCGCAATCCAAAGCAGCAGAAGCACCAAAAGCTTCTTTCAAATTACAGAATTCAGATTTCAACACAATTAGTCCATTCGCCCAAGCTTCCAATATAGCAACAGGAAGCCCCTCGGAAAATGAAGGCAGTAAAAAAGCATGACTATCATTGATTAGCGCTTCTTTTTCAGCACCAAAAACTGGCCCGATAAATCGAAATCGTTCAGGATGGCCTGAGGCAATCATTGACTCAATTTTGTTTTGATAAAAAACATCCCCCCAGCCAGCAATACTAAGAACAAATGGTCGCCTTTTATATTCATATTCAGGCAGGCTATTAACAGCAGAAACCAACGCATGAAGGTTCTTTTTTTCGTGCAGACGACCAAGGAAAAGAATATTTAAAATACCTGAGAAATTTTTACAGGGTACTGACACACCAAAATCCATACCATTAGGTATCACCTCGATACGAGCACCAGGAACAACGGATTTAATAGAATCAGCCTCCGATTCATTCAATGCATGAAAACAGGCAGCATGTCTCCAGCTATAATTTTCATAAGCGATTCTTGCCAATTTCTTTTTTTTGGCACTGCGCTGCAATATCCAAGGGTCAAGCATCCCATGTGGCGATAGAATGAATGGATTTGATCTGACTAAATGCTTGAGGTTATGGGCCATAGTTGTAGCCATCCACATCCCGTGGGAATGTGTCAGATCACTCGATTCAACCAAGGAAGCTAGTATCATCGAAACTGACAGACCTACATCCTTAGCCCTAATTGAGCTATAAAAATCCACAACAATATCAACATCAGGAACCACTGAAACTTCAGAACCATCAAACAATGTCTTCAAATAAATTGAATCAATTTCCTTGGTTCTAACTAGTTTATTGGCAAGCGAGATCACAGCAGGACCGACGCCACCGGAAGCTCTAGATATAGACGGGGTGAAAAATGAAATATTCACTCTTTAAAACCTCCCGCAAAATCATTCGACACTTGATATAACATCAGAGAAACTAAGATTAACTTCGCGATAACGTGCCACAGCATTTTTGATTTCCAGTTCAGCATCATGGTTTTTATTCCAATCACTTGAAACGCACCCATATATATATTCAACATCCATGTCATTTATAGACCAGCTTCTATGACCAAGACCCAAATCTTTCATTATAAATTCAGTTTTAGGAAGATATGAGATGGCAAATGTCGGTCGCCCTGACATCATTGCAAATATACATGAATGGAATCTCGTACCTAGAAAAACCTTAGACGTTGCGATTATTTTCCGTAATTTATTGGAGCTTTTCGGAGATATATCAACAAGAACGCGATCTTTTCTTTTACACAATGACCTCACAAATTCCGCCGTTGCTATATCATCATCCACCTGATTATAAATCACAACGCTAGCCCCAAGTTCATCGATCGCCCGATCTAAGATATGTGCCAAGGATTCACAATACACTTTATATTTTTTATTAGCATCATCACAATCGGGAAATGTCCAACCAACAACTGTCACACCAAGAATCTCAGAATTATCATCGACCGATTCTTTTTCTCCATCATCTGGATGATCATTCCAAAAAGCACTATCACCAGTTTTGATAACTTTTTCACGCTCTACAAAAACCTTATTTATCAGAAAGTCATAACTATAACTTTCGCGAGCACACACTTTATCCACCTTATTCAAAACGTATCCAGTAAAAAATCGTGAAAATTTTGATTTTAAAGGGCCATAACTCTGAGGGGCCATTAACACTTTACGCCCCATCAACCAAGCAATAAAAATATTTAAAAGCGCAATGATATAGGCATGATTTGTATCATGAATATACCCCCCTGGAGCACTAATAACGAAATCCGATTTTTCCATCTCTTTTAGAGATAGGCATTGAGAGAAAGGTAACATTTTCAAAAAAAAATTGCAGCCCGTAACAGCGTAAGCAAGCGCAATAGTTAATATATAAACTTGAGCCAACTTTCCAACAAGACCTTTTACATTTATATTTCCTATCCTCTCAAAGCTATTAACACGCTCATGTTCTGCATTTCCTTCAAAAAGCAGAACAGATATTTCTGCTGATTCATCAAAAGAAAGTACCTCTTCAATACACTCCGTTAACAAAACCGAATCACCTCGGTTTGAATGCCCATAGGCGTTAATAATAGTATATTTCACACCCACTCCTCACTCTCATTGTAAATTTCTTTAAGCTTATTAGAATAAGCCACCCAGTTCATTGTATCTTGAACAGAACTAATCGCTAAATTGCGCATTAGTAATCGAGCATCGCTCTCGACAAGTGTATTTACAGCTCCTGCAATACTTTCAGCATTAACCGTATCTATAACCAGACCATTGTTCCCATCAATAATTTCTCCAGCCCCAGAAGCTTTAGAGCCAATAACAGCCAAACCACTAGCCATTGCCTCGAGAATTGATAAAGACAATCCCTCTTCTAATGAAGGTAGTATAAAAATATCAAAACCTCGCATAAACTCTGGCATCTCTGCTCCAGGAACTCGTTCAACATGTAGAAAACGCCCAGAGAATTTTTTGACAATTTTCCTAACATTAGAATCGATCATCCCAACTAGGGTAACCTCAACCCTACTATCTAATATATCCAAAGCCTCTAATAGGTGTAGCTGTCCCTTGCGAAGCCCTATTTGCCCAACACAAAGGACTTTTACTCTACTTTCATTTCTAAAAACTCCGGCAGAAAATTTTTTGGTATTTGCACAGTAAGGTAGTACATACGAGGACTTAAACGCCATTGTTTCCGCATAAGATTCAGATACAATATTCGTCGGTGCTAAAAGAGAATCCGATAAAGAAGCCTCCTCAATAGCTAGGTATTCTCGTGGGTAAAGATCCTGCCTGAGAGGAAGACCAAAATACGAAGCTTGCTTATTAACGACATTGAATCTGTTAACTGGGTGAGTATTTACCGCCTCCAGTATAATCTTAGAACCTTCATCTTTAGCTTTTTTAATCATATCCAAAGACGCACCATGCGATATAACATGAAGTATATCACAAGACTCCCAACGCCTAAGCATTGACTTCTGCCACATATCATGATACCAAACAATCGATTTTTCATATCCAAATCTAAAAGGAATCTTACCGTGAAGCTGGACCAAAATTTGCTTCATACGATCATTAACAGCTCTATTATCATCAACCCCTTTAATAGAGCTCAAATACAATCGTCCTAACAGACTTTCAAAGTCTTTAGAAAGAGCATAATTCAACAAATGATATTTACCACAAACCGCAATATTTACTTTCATAATCCCTTCCTGTTAGAAAATTCAAGCCGCCCAATTCTGGAAACAAAATAAACGGCAACCATGGAGAATATCCAAAAATAAAACACAGTAACCCCCCCATCTCGCATTATCGTTTTTATATATATAATAAAAACCCAGAAGAACATATAACCAAAAACAGACTTTTTATTTAAAGCAAGTTCATATACATAGGCCATAAACCACCCAAGAAGGAACATCATAATCACAGAAGAAAAAAGTCCAAAGGCCATGTAAACATCAGCATAAAGCGTTATTGTCAAATATCTAAAATCGCCATAGTCATTCAACTCGACAATGTTAGTCAAAACAGGCTTGTCATTCCATATTTGCCTGGGAATAGGCCACACGAGTAATCGAAGATATTGACTACCGTAACTAAATTCAGAGTTATCATTAACGACTTTAATTGTAGCCATAGCCACATCAAATTCGACAACATCTGAAGTCAATGCATTATCGCCTCGCTCCTGAAAATACTCATCCAGAATAGTAGAAATCGATGATTCACCAGCAAAAATCTTCCTCATCGCATATCTATCATTACCTACCACATCAAAAATAAAAGCAAAAATAAAAGCAAACACTACAATTTTAATATTTGGGTATCTTTTCCCTGAATACATCAAATACATAAAAAATAAGGCAAGCAAAACAACAACAAAGGAAAGTCGCTGGGCACCGCCATACATACGAACAATCATAAACGATGCAATAAAAACAAAAGGTATAATCTTATTTCTGCAAGTCAATGTTAAAAATATTGCTATGATTGGCAAAAATTCAGCGAGAGCTGTTTGATATCCAGAAACATCCTGGAGCCTTCGTACACCACTACTTTCCGATGTAAACTGATAAGCCAGAACACTATCAAGTCCAGCACCAAAAAATGACTTATATGTTCCATAATAACCTAAGGCCGTAAGAATTAAAACACACACCCAAAAACGCCGAATATTTAAACTTTCGAGTTTTTGAAAATCTAACATTGGTATTTTCCTGGAAAATCCAGATCTGAAAAAATATCCAAACATAAGCATAGAAAATGAAACATTTATAATTAAACTACCAATCACTATATCTTCCGTAGACGTAGGATATATGCCTATTCTATCCCACAAAAACGATCCATTGTTTTGATATACAATTAGCGGCCTCATCACAAATCCGATAAAATGATAAACCATTACCATGAACAATGGGTTATACATCGGAACTTTAAGTAAAAACAAATAAAACGCCCAAAACAACCAAATAAATAGATTGATCAAGCCACAGACCAAAATACCTGAATAAATTTCCACAAAAAGACCCTTAAATAAATATATTCTTACTGATAGATTGCCAATATTCGTCTTGGCCTTATTTTTTCCCTCAAAGCCAACAGAGGCTTTTCTACAAGAAGCCCAATTAAAACACCTAAAACAATGGAGCTAATAAAATAAATCAGAGCCACAAAAGCCCAACGAGCAGAGTTTCCGTAATCAGCCAACCAGCCTTGCTCTAGCTGAATGCTTATTGCCTTTTGGCAATATACGTGAAATAAGTATATTGGGTATGAGTATTTCCCCAAAAATGCTGCAGCATTAAATATTCGAAATTTGGAAAAATAACTAGAATAAACACCGGTCAAATACAAAACCCCAGCCCATCCAAGAGCCAAAAATGTATAGCCAAATGCAGAAACCCATAGAGATGTATTCGGATTCAATAAAAAGAACGAAAAAAACATTAAAATCAAAAAAACAATATAAAACTGCCGATCCTCTCCCCAAGCCAAATAGGATCTCCTAAATGAATAAATCCATGCCATCGAGACCCCAACAATAAATGAGTCAAATCTAAAGTGCGATTGAACTCGTATATCAAGCAACTCAAACTCCAAAAAAAACACGGTGTAAACTCTATTCACCATGACACACACCAACAGAAATACTAAAACCCTAAAAAAATCTGGCGATGATATGCTCTTCCGAAATTTTAAAAACAACAAGATAATTAATGGAAGTATGGCATAGAAATGCTCTTCAACTCCCAAACTCCACAAGTGCCCTAAAGGAGAAGGTATTGGAAAAAAATAATTCTGGACATGAAAAAAAACAGGATATAACTGAGAAATCAAACCACCCCTATCGCCTCCAAACATAATAGGATATATAATAATCAATACCAAGGGACACAAATAGTACAATGGCCAAATTTTCAAAGCTCGGCGAATATAAAAACCTAAAAGGTCAATCCTGCCATATTTTATCTCCTCATTAAACAACATGCCTGCAATCAAAAAACCACTTAAAACAAAAAAGAAATCAACCCCGGACCATCCCACTCTAGCAAAAAAAGCTGCTAATGGAAAAAAGACTCCAGACTCCTCCCAAGAAATCGGAAAGTGTGCTCCCAACACTAAAATGATGGATATACAACGTAACCAATCTAACCAATCTAATCGAATACCAGTCAACATACCCTCTCCAGAAAGCAACTAAAATTTCGTCATTTATCAAAATCAGACAACAATAAACCACTTTCTTTACGACTATAAACAAAAAGCAAAAACTCAAGGGCAACCAAGATCAAAACAGCATCAACAACACTGTTCACAGAAAAAAATCCTATAACTAGTGCAATAGCATTTGCGAGCAACATAAACAAAGCAAGTTTCCCATGATTATTTGTCGATATCAAAAGTATTCTAGAAAGATGCCATCCACCTCCAAGAATTGAATAGATAAAAAATACAGCAGACAAACCTGGATCAAAAACCACCTCGCCGTTTGTCCAATAAGAAATAAAAAAATAATAAAACACAAAAACACAGATAGCTAGTGCAATAACCCCCACCCATATATAAGCAGTTAGCGATTCATAAAGATCTCTAATTCCAGCTCCTCCAGCTCCATACATCCTTGAAAATTTCGGCCAAGCTGAATGACTGACAATAGAAACCATCTGAATAGCCATCCTAGATATAGTCCTATATGAATTAAAAACAACCAGATAGACCGGCCCCAGCAAGCTACCAACCAATATAGAGAATCCTTGTATATTTATACCATTAGATAGAGGAATCAGTGAAAAACGGATTGAGTCTTTTATTAAATGAGATATACAACCAATCCTGCCAAACCTGAAATGAATATCGCCATTTATTTTAGTCAAGTAAACAATTGCATAAACAAGCCAAACAACTCTCGCGAACAACATTGATAAAGCTACTACTACAAAATCTTTTGAAACACTAACAGCAACAATAGATGAAACCCACTCAATCAATCTTGAGTTAACATCCCAATACACACCTGATGAATAGCGGTCATAGCACCTAAAAACAGCCTGTATTAAATTTCCACTCAGAATCAAAATCACATTCAAGCAAAGCACATATACAACCACATAAGACGCATCATCAAAATAAAAAATCCCCCCACCCAAAACGAAAGCAGCACTCAGGATAATAAAAAACAACGTCAATGTCCCGCCAAACAATTCATTAACAGCTGCCCACTCTCCTCTTGCCGACAACATATTCATTTGATTGGAAACAACATTTGCAATACCAAAATCAGACATCGACAAATATGATGGAATAGCAACCAGAAGCAACCACTTACCATATTCTTCTGCAGACCAGAAGAAAAGAAATACAGGGACAGAAACCAATTGAATTACTATATTTACAACTTGACCATATGAATTAGCTCCAATTCCAGATCTAAGCCCCTTGAATGTTTCAAATATACTCACAAAGCTCTTCCTATTTTATATCTAGTAATCACAAAAAATTAAAGCCCCGAGAAATCAATCAAGACTTTTATAGTCTGATAATTTTATAACGATACACCTAATGCCCCTCCGAGTAACATATGTCCGCTCTGGCAAGAGTACAGTCCCAAACCTGCAATACCGAGCAATCACCACTTCGAGGGGTGGACTGCAAAGCGTTTATCAGTGCTGGTAAACTTGAACAGGAGTCGCTATTTTTCAGCATTTGCTGCTTTGCTCATATACTCTGGAGAAGAATGACCTTATTCCTACCGTAAGCAGAGCCATCAGTAATGACGAAAACCAGTCAGAAATAAGCACACAGACTCCTATTAACATTATATGGATGATCATAAGCAGACATGCTCATCAATTGAAATTTGTTCAAACTCAATTTTCAATAGATGTTAAATACACTGAATAACTTTGCGCGAGTGCTGCACTGCGTGTGTGCAAGGTGACAAACGCAGTGAAATGACGAGTCCTTTTCAAGTTCGTCAACACCGCTCAAATGCCTTTTGGAGCTTTCGGGATTGTGATGAATCACGATAAGCCAGAGCGGCACTGAGTTATTCAAAGGGGCCCAGGGAAAATTAAGCCTGTTCCCTACATGTATACACTGCTGCATTATTAATCATCAGCTCGGTGAGTACTACTGTGCTGACATAAATGGCAACCAATGCACCCAACGGGCTACTGGTTACCTGCAGCAGAACCGCGGCAATTTCCCGCGTCAGCCCTACCGAATCCACCGCAGCGCCCAAGGCAAACGCACAAGCGATAACCAGAAGCACCTGATAATCCACTGACTTGCCAGCATCTTCGTAGCTGATGCAACGCATGGTAAGCATGGCCATGGCAGCCAGAATCGAGCTTTCAAAAATCGAGATAAAACCGGTAGCTGACGCCAGAATCATGGCCAGAAAAATCAGGATAGCCGGAATTGCCTTGCGTTCGTCGGCGGCTGGCGGTGTGCCCAGCTTGCTGACCAGCAGAAAGTCACGACTGTTGCGGTAGCGCATCAAAAAACCTTTCTGGCCTTCGATCAGTAAGGTATCACCTTCACACAGAATGATTTCGCCAACCTTGCCGCTCAGGCGCTCACCATGGCGAGAAACACTTAACACAACGGCACTGTAACGATGGCGAAAGCGCGAAGCCTTGATTGTCAAACCAATCATAGGATTGGAAGGTGACAACACGGCTTCAAACAGCCGACGATCAGAGCTGTTACCATCGAGTTTGAAACGCTGCTCATCGGCCAGTGTCAGGCCATGAATAGTATTCAGCTCCAGAACTGACTGCGGACTACCAGCAAAGACAAGGCGGTCACCTTCCTCCAGCAAGGTACGAGGGCGAACAGCCGACAGGACTTGTCCGGAGCGCTCTATTTCTACCAGATACAGACCAGGCAAATTACGCAACCCTGCATCCTGAATACTTTTACGGATCAGCTCACTGCCAGGCTGGATCAACATTTCAACCAGATATTCCCGCACCTGATCAAACTGTTCGATTGAACTTTCACGCTTGGGTAACAGGCGCGGTGCCGCCCAATACATATACGCCAAACCTACCAGCGCAATTGGAATACCGACCCACGCCAGTTCAAACAGGGAAAAACCATGGTGCCCACTTTGTTTAACCAGGCCATCAACAACCAGATTAGTGCTGGTACCAATCAGCGTACAAACGCCCCCCAGAATCGAGGCGTAACTGACGGGAATCAGGATACTGGAAAGCTGAATAGAGAAACGTTTGCTCTGGTCCTGCAGCAAGGTGGTGAACATGGCCACAATTGGAGTGTTGTTTACAAAGGCGCTTAATACCACTGTGACAGGTAAAACCCGTATGGCGGCATCGTGCTGGTTTTTTGGGGTTCCAACCAGATACCGCCGAATCAATTGGGTTGCTCCTGCTTCTTTTAACCCCGCGACAACGACATACAGAGCGGCAATGGTAAAAATACCGGTGTTGGAAAATCCGGCCAGAGTTTGTGCTGGAGTGAGCGTGCCGGAGAGCAGCAGTACCACGGCGACAAAAATGAAGAGTTTTTCGGGGGACAGCAGGTTGAAGATCAGGCCAGCCAGAGTGAAGACGAGCAGAAACACCACCAGCCAGAACTGGAGTGCATCGATGCCTGTTGTTAACACATCCGTCAGAATCACGTGTTTTTCCTTAACCTTACAGCTCCTGACCCGCTACCAGTGCCGATAACGGGTCGTGTGGTGACTGACACAGTTCACCATATGTGCTTTCGGCGCATTGACAGACAACGCCGCATCAACGAAGAGGCGCTATTTTGCACGAAAAAAACACGGACGGCTAATAACTTGTAAGTTTATGTAACTTCCGTTGGTCAGTTGTGCACGCATAGCCGCCAATGAGGTGGCTAACGCTTTCTGGTGTGGCGTCTGCGTAGACAATACCAGCAGATTATGTGCAGTGCATCACACGTATAGGGTAGACGTTGAACATGATTGTGGCAGAGGTAGCCGGGAAGTTGTCGGCCGCGATTGGGTGAACACCGCCGCACGTTATCAACGCCAATCCGCAGGATCGCAGAGGGATTGGCGAGGCTTCGCGGCTAACAGCCGCTCCCACAAGCACTCGAGCCGCTCCACAAAACACCGTGATTATCGGCTAACAGCCGCTCTTATAAAAAACCGTTGCTGCAGGAGCGGCTGCAGCGAAGCTGTCAGCCGCGATCTCACGCCATGATCGGCAGCCAGGCGCTGCGGATATTGCCGTCTTTGGCGAAGCGCCGCAGGCCGGGAAAGACGGTGCCCATGTCGGTATCCTGCAACCCGAACCAGCTGGCGATGGCGGCGCTGGTTTGTTCGGCGGCAAGGCCCGGAATAACACGGCCACGCTGGTCGGCGACCATGTTGGGGCTGTTTTCTCGCAGATCCGGCATGTTGCCGTATACACCGCGTTTGACTGCTCCGCCCATCACCAGCTGGTGTCCACCCCAAGCGTGATCGGTACCACTGCCATTGTTCTGCAGGGTGCGACCAAAATCCGATTGGGTAAACAGGGTGACCTGTTTTTCGATGCCCATGCTGTTGATGGCAGTCTGGAACTTCCACAGCGCCAGGCTCAGATGCCGCAGTAATAAAGGATGCTTGTCGGCCTGTACCGCGTGGGTATCGAAACCGCCCAGGGTGACAAAAAAGATCTGACGGCTGAGGCCATCCGATCGGCCAATCTCAATCAGCCGCGCCACGCTTTCCAGCTGGGCGGTAAGGTTACCGGGCAGGTTTTCACCCAGCCCTACCAAACGGTTATCCGGCAGGTCAAACAACTTTTCATCGTATGGGCCTGTGATCTTGCTGTAGTCGCGGGTTTGTGGCCAGCGTTCATTCAGCATGCTGGTGATGTTCATCATGCGTTGTTGCTGGCTTTGCATATAACCACGGAAGCGATCACTACCACTGACCGCCAGCATTTGCTGGTAAGCATCACCCAGTGCTTGATGCATCTTGTTATCGCCTTGCATCCCCACCACCAACGGCGGCTTGCCAGGTGGCAATACCAGTTCCTGTGCCTGATGAGAGGCAAAAATCGGCGAGTTATTGCCCATCGAGATATTCAGGCCAAACGGGTGTGCGGCATTAATACCGCCCTGCCCCGACATCCACACATCCGCCAAGCGCCCGGCCCAGCCGTAGCGCACCATACGTTCGGCATTGGCGGTGGTGAGCACGCGCTGCTGGTGATTATGCGCATACAAGAAATACGGCAAACGTGCAGAAGCCAGCGTTTCACGAGTCACCGGCTCCACCAATGTGCCGGTGTTGGCGACCCAGGCCAGTTGCTGTTGTTGCCATAATAACGCCAGTTCCGGCGCACAGCCGTTAATGCCCCAGCCGGTGTTATCCAGTTCGTACAGTCCTTTGAAGTACGACTCGGCGGCACTGCCACTTTTATAAGCGTTGTAATCCGGCGATGACCATTGCGGCTGGCCATTTTGCAGATTCAGGCTCAGACGTTCTGCCGCAACCGCCAGCTCTGCCCGCCGTTGCTGGTAGGTCTGATAACCAAAACCAACACCGGGGCCTGCACCCTGTTCATCAGCTGCCGGAATCAACAGGTTCCAGGAGTCGTTGCCGCCGTACAGAAACAGGCACACCAGTGCTTTGTAATCGTCTTTTGGCCAGGGCGTTTTTTGCGGTGCGGCAAAACTCATTTGGCTGACGGAACCCAGCGCCATCAGCTTCAGCAAATCGCGGCGCGAAACCTTTATATCAGGTGTTTTCATGTGTGTTACCTCTGCACCCAATATTCAGGGCTCATCACCAGCAGACGGATGCTGTCACGCACCAGTCGGTTAGCCTCCATCGGCGCATTTTTGGGGTAAACCGCCGGGCCGTTCAGATAATCCAGCACTACCTGCCTTGCTTTGGGCGCCAGTGGCACCACCAACAAGCGGCTTTGCAGATCATCCAACAGTGCACTGATCGCTTCCTGACGCTGCAAACTGAACGCTGGGTTATTGAGGGTGGCAAAATCGCCATTACTGTCCTGTTCCAGATACTGTTCAAAGCGCTGGGCAATCGGGCTGGTGTCGATCTGTACATTGAGGTCGCTGTTAAAGCCGTTACGTTGCAGCTGCTCCGCGAACTGGGCGTTCTGGAATGGCAACCGCGCCTTGTCACGGCTGTTCAGCAACAGGTCGATGCGGTTGTTAAAACCACTGAGCGATTGCACATCCAGAATCGCAGCTTCGGGGGCTACATCATCGGTATCACGGAAACCTTCAGCCACTGGCTGAAAATCCGGCTCAAAGAAGTTGAATACCGATGGCGAGTTCAACGGATTTTGCCCAATCGGTAGGCGTTTGATCCAGTACACGTCATGAATCTGGCTGTTCTGACGGCTATTAAAAGGCGCGGCTGGCTGTACGTTCAGAGTGCGCAGCAAATGACTCATGGCCAGAATCGGTTCACGTAACTTCAAAGGCGGATTGGCGGCGCTCGTATCTGGGTTCATAACCGGCTGGCGCGCTTCCGGGTCAAGCAAAATAGCTTTTACCACCGCCGCCAGATCACCTTTTATCCCTTTGCCGTTGTTATCAAACACGGCGCTGACGCGTTTGACGTACGCCGCCGACGGATTTGATGTGACCAACCGTTGAATCAGCTGGCGGCTGACAAAGGGCGCTACTTCTGGACGGGCAAACAGGATATCCAGCGCGGCTTCAACGTCGTCTTTGCCTTTTAACCCCGCCGGAATGGTTTTCCCCAGCAGGGTTTTGGAATCGGTATCGTGGAATTTTTCGGTAAATTCCATTGGTGTCATCAGGTTGCCAACATTCAATCCCTTACCACCGTAGTACAGATTCCCCACCATATCCCAACCGGTAAACACCCGCGCCAGCTCCATCACATCCTGCTGGGTGTACACAGGCACTGGCTGACCTTTGGAATCCAGTCTGGTTGAACCATCCGGGTTGACCTGATAGAGGCCAATTGCAAACAGTTGCATCAGTTCACGGGCGTAGTTTTCATCTGGTGAGGTCTGTTTTTTCGGGTCGGCCTTGCGGTTACCGTGATGGGACAAAAACACCCCCATGGCCGGTGAATAACTCACCGCCGACAACAGTTCACGATAGTTACCAAAGGCATGTTGAAGTAACAGGTCTTGCCAGGCCGCTAACGCTTCAGCGCGAATGTTCAGATACCCTTCAGTGGATGACACCACCAGTATTTCACTGAGCGCAAAGGCTACTCGTTGTCGCAACTGGTCCGGAGCCGTCAACGCTTGCTCCCACCAGGCAGCGTTCTGATAAACCCATAAGGGGGAGCTACGCGGTGGGACAAATCCCATAGAGCCAAACCACGGTGTTACTGGTTCACTCATCAGGGCAATTTCTACCGTGCGATTCAGGTTGCTGGGCCCCAATGGCATGGCCAATTGCTGGTTTATCCAGCCTTCAATACCTTGCTGACGCACACTTGCCAAAGTTTGGGAATCGGGGCCAAAACTGGCCTGATTCAGAAAACGTACGGCCTCCTGAAGCGACTCCGGTTTTTCCGTCGAAATCATGGTGGCAGCGATTTTCTGGGGTTGGGCTGACAGGGGCTGCTGTGTTTGCGCCGCAACCGGAGTGCTCAAGCAAGCTCCCACTAACCAGACCACCAAAACAGCGACAGCAGGCTTATTGTGAACTCGCCCTGCATGCTGTTTAACACCGGCTAATCGATACCGGTTCGTTGGAAAATCAGAATCAAGACGATTCGAATCACAATACATACCCAACTCCTTTGGCTGCCAGAAACAGATTCTGGCAAGGGTGATGGTCATAATAGACAGGAGAATCAGACAGTAATTCCCATCATCTGTTTTTTACAATAAATCCTTCTGTAACAAAGAGTTGACGCCATAAAGTTGTCATACACACACACGGCACAAACACGCCAGAAGAGAGAATTTGCCAGATATTCTCGCGGCTTCCCGAGAATTTGCCCTGCATAAAAGTCTGGTTTTATCGGACACCTGCAGGAATTTGGTCATATTGTCAGACCCAAACAGAGCCCGTTTGTCGGGACCATTACCGCCAGTCGCATAAGCGGTCATTTATTGTCCATTTTTTTTGTAACCGCGCTTTTAATTGGTAGTAAGCCGACGTTACAATTCCAGCGAAATTCTTCCTTCAAGGGATTACCTAATCATGATCATGCGCAAAATCGCCGTAGGCGTGCTGTTCGGGCTGAGCCTGTCTGCACACGCCGCATTCACCTCTACCATGTCTCCAACTGAACTGGCCGCTGAATATGCCGCTCAGGCTGCTGCCTGTGGCAACAATTGTGATGCAGAAATTGCTGCTCAACTGGCTGATCTGGGCTACGGCGCCGCTGACATTATTGCTGCTGCTATCAGCGCTGGTGTTGATGCTACTGCGCTGATTGCTGCCGCTTCCAATGCTGCTCTCGACGCTGGCTCCAGCATCGAAGCAGTCATGGCAGCTGTGCTGGCCATTCCAGGCGTGAGTGCAGACGTAGCCGTTGCTGGTGTTACCCAGGCAGCTATCTCTCACAACATCTCCGTTGCCAGCGTAATGACTGCTGCTGTTAATAACGGCGTATCTGAAGTTGTGGTTGTTCAGGGGGTTGTTGAGTCTGGTGCCTCCAGTGAGGTAGTCAGTGCTGCTGCCAGTGCTGCTGGTATTCCAGCCACAGTCGTCACTGCAGGTACTGCCGCCGCCGCCACTGGTACTGGCGCAACTGGAGCTGGTGGTAACACCAACTCTGGCCGTGTGGTAGTAGTTCCACCAGTCGTTACCCCAACCGTTCCAACCGGAAACCAGGGCTGATTCTGGCTTAGTTACGGTTTGAAAAGCCCGGCTTGCCGGGCTTTTTTATTGCAGCTCACCACACGATTCGTCCCAGTACCATCTTCCTGTTGGTATACCGCGTCGTGCCGGGGTATAAACCAGCCTGAGTTTTCCGATTGTTTTGGATCTTTGCATGTCGCAATGGCGTAATTTCCAGATTGTTACCTTCCTGTTGCCCCTGCCATTTGGTGCCAACGTTGATTGGGCATGGCCCGTTTTTGTGGCTGCCATACTAATGATGTTGGGGCTGGAATTACGTTTCCGCTGCCAGCAGGCCGAAGAACGTTTTTTGACCGCACCGGTATGGCCAGAGCCATTACGCCGCAGTCGTTGGCTGATCTGGGCCTTGTTTCTCGTGCAGGCATGGGTGGCAGTGCAGTGGCTGGTGATCAGTAACACGCCCTACGACACCTTGAGTGGATTGCTGAAAGGCCTGGGTTACAGTGCTTGGTTTGTACTGGCCTTGCTCATGCTGGATCAGCGTTCACATCTGGAACGTATTATCTGGATTGTCTCTATTGCCGCAGCCTTTCAGGCGTTTTATGGCGCCATGATGGTCATGACCGGTGCCGAGATGGTGCTGTATCTCGATAAAGCTGCTGTTCGATCTCACGTTGGCAGTGCCGTGGGTACTTTTATCAGCCGTAACAATCTGGCCGGTTATCTGGAGCTGGCGCTGGCACTGGGCATTGGTTCACTGCTGGCACAGTCAGCCCGTTACGAAGGCAGCTGGCGCGCTCGTATTCGTCAGTTCACCGCTGTGTTGTTAAGTCCCAAAATTATTCTGCGACTGTTATTGGCGGTAATGGTCATTGGTTTGGTGATGTCGCGTTCGCGTATGGGCAACTCGGCGTTTTTTGCCAGTATGTCCATTACCGGTGTTCTGGCGCTGGTGCTGATGCGTCATAAAACCACCGCCACCACCGTGCTGCTGGGCAGCCTGCTGGTGATCGATATTTTTATCGTGGGCGCGTTTTTTGGTATCGACAAAGTCGCTGAGCGTATCGAGCAAACCTCTGCAGAATCTGAACAGCGAGATGAAATGACTTTGGATGCCTACAATATGTGGTTGTCTGCCCCAATTACCGGAATAGGCGCTGGTGGAACAATGGCTAACTCATCCCAATTTAAAAAAGCGACAACATTCCCACTATGGGTCGATCATCCCCACAACGACTTTATAGAGTTCCTGTCGGAATATGGCGCACCGGCGTTTCTGGCCCTGTTGGGGGTTGTACTCACGGCCTTGTGGAATTCGCTTGTTGCCATGCGCACACGCCGCAGTGATTTCTATCGAGGTATGGGCTTTGCGGCCTGTATGGGGATTATTGCGTACGGCATTCACTCTACCGTCGACTTTAACCTGCAGATTCCATCCAACGCTCTGCTATTTATGATGATTCTGGCAATCGCCCAGATTGCCCGTTATGCCCCGCATGAATCTTCCAGTGAAGTCGGTGACAGCAGTTCGCGTCGTTCTTCCGGACGTTCACGCCGTTCTTCCGGGCATTCGCGCAGCAGTCATGCCGGTTAACATGCTGGTTCACTCACTGCTGGTTAGCCAGTAGCGGTTTATTATGTATTCAGAGTTATTTGTGTCAGGTTGCCAGTTGTTATGAAAATCAAACCGCGAGTGTTGCGTCTACCCGTTAACGAAAGTGGTCGGGATTTTGTGGTAGGTGATATTCACGGTCACGTCTCACGCCTGTTCAAACAGCTGGAAGGGATGGGATTCGACCGCAATCAGGATCGCCTGATTTGTGTTGGTGACCTGATCGACCGTGGCCCGGAATCCCAACAGGCGCTGGCGTTGCTGAATGAACCCTGGTTCTTTTCGGTGTTGGGCAACCACGAATACCTGATGGTGAACGCGCTGCGTTATGGCAATAGCGAACACAAGATGTTGTGGTTAACCAACGGTGGTGAATGGATTGCCAGCACCCGTAAGGATCAGTGGGAAGGCTGGTTTAACCAGATTGAAGAACTGCCATTGGCCATTGAAGTGAGTAACCGGAACGGTGTTCGTTACGGGATTATCCATGCTGAGTTCCCAGCGGATCACTGGTCGCAACTGGAAACTCTCGACGATAAACAGACCCAGGCCGCGATCTGGTCCCGTGGACAGTTCAAGGCCCGTTCCGAGCATGTGGTGCCGGGTATTGATGTGGTGATTCACGGCCACAACGTCAGCGACGGTGAGTTACACCTGGGCAACCGGTTTTATATCGAGCCGGGGGCATTTAAAGGCAATGATTTTATTATAAAGGTGTTGTGAGAAAGCAACGCTTGATGCGGGAGCCGATGAGGTTGCCAGGTTTTCGGGGCTAACAGCCCCTTCTACCGTTTAAATGTTATTCAGCCCGCTGGTACGGCCGGGCCGCGAGATTCGTCAGCTCACCCGCACGCCCCACTCCATACGCCCCAGCATGTCTTCAACGTCTATGCCCTCTTCCCGTAACCGCGCCACCTTGTAACGCAGAGTGCGCGGGCTGATGCCAAGGCGTTCAGCGGCATCCTTGCGACTGGGTTCTTCACGCAGGGCCTGGACGATCAATTCCACTTCGCGGTGACGCAAGTCCTGACCAAGGTCGCTGTCGTCACGTTCCGGTGCGTCGGACAACACGGCATGGCTGCTGGTGACCGCTTCCGAACGAGGACGAACTCGGGGGACCGGTGTCATCAACAGATCCCCCGCAAACAAACGCGGGCCGTTTTGCATGATCAACGCCCGTTGCATGCAGTTATCCAGCTCACGGACGTTACCCGGCCAGTCATGATCAAGCAGACGTTGTTCAGCATCGGCACTGAGCTGTGGTGCCTGACGTTTCATCTTGCCGGAATGATGTGCCAGCAAACGGTTAGCCAGCGGCAGAATATCGTCTGGGCGCTGACGTAATGGCAGCCACTCCAGCGGGAATACGCTCAGGCGGTAATACAGGTCTTCACGGAAGTGACCTTCGGCGACGTATTCGGCCAGATCACGGTTGGTCGTTGCAATAATACGCACGTTGAGATCCAGCGGCCGTTTGCCGCCCAGACGCTCCACCTGCCGTTCCTGCAAAACCCGCAACAATTTGGCCTGCAGACCAGGCTCCATCTCACTGATTTCATCCAGAAGCAGAGTGCCATTCTGGGCCTGCTCAAACTTGCCTGCAGATGAGTTGTAAGCACCGGTATAAGCGCCCTTTTCATAACCAAACAGCATGGCTTCGAGCATGTTCTCCGGGATCGCCGCACAGTTAATGGCCACAAACGGGCCTTGAGGACGATCAGAATGCTGGTGAATGTAACGCGCCAGTACCTCCTTGCCGGTGCCACTTTCACCGGAAATCAGTACGGTGGTATCGGTCATCGCGACCCGTTCAGCCAGCTGTAGTAACTGCCGCGAACTGGCGGCCTGACACACAGGCTCTTCGATATTACGCCGCACCGGAGGACGACTGCTGTCGAATGGCCTCAGCAGGTTTTCAAGTTCGCGTAGCTCAAACGGCTTCATCAGGTAATCATTGGCACCCCGCTGCATGGCCTGCACCGCCTGATTAACGTCACCGTAGGCAGTCATCAGTACCATAGGTAACCAGCGATGACTGGCGCGTACCCGCTCCAGCAAATCCAGTCCGGTCATTTGTGGCATATTGATATCCGACAGGATCAGGTCGGGCAATTGACGCTCCAGTAAACGCCAGGCTTCATAACCATTGGCGGCCTGGATAACCTGATGCCCCTGAATTTCAAGGCTGTCGGTCAGGGCTTCGCGCAGACGTGCATCGTCTTCCGCCAGCAGGATAATCATACGGCACCTCCTGTTGGGACAACCCGGGTCAAAACGTTAGTCGTCAGGGGTAAATGCAGATTCACACGCAAGCCACCAAGATCACTGTCGGCCAGGGTCATCATGCCGCCGTGAGCACGCACAACCGCCTGAACCACTGCCAGCCCCAGGCCGGTGCCATTGGCTTTGGTGGTGGTGAAAGGTTCCATCACACGGATTTTCTGTTCCCGATTCAGACCCGGACCGTTGTCACTGAGGCTCAGCAGGATACCAGGGCTGTTCATATCACCGGTGGTGCGCACAACCAGCTCCAGAAGGGTTGGGCCCCGTGGTGATTCCGCATCACTGCAGGCTTCCAGCGCGTTATTGACCAGATTCATCAGAGAACTGACCAGCGCTTCACGATTGCAGCGCAGCGTCAGATCAGAGCAAAGATCGTTAATAAAACATTCAGCGCTGTGCTGTTGTAACGGCAACTCCATCGCTGCCGCCAGCTGCTCCAGCAACTCAGAAACCGTGCACTCATCCTGACGGGGCAAGTCCCCACGGGCAAAAATCAACATGTCACGTACCTGACATTCAAGGTGATGCAAACGCTCCAGCAGTTTGTTAGCGAAGCGTTCACGACTGGGTCCATCCAGTTCCGGGCGCGCCAGGTGCCCAGCGTACAGAGTCGCCGCCGACAACGGCGTGCGTACCTGATGCGCCAGCGAGGCGACCATACGTCCCATAGCCGATAACCGCTGGTGATGTGCCAGCTTGGCCTGTAACGCCCGGGTTTCCGTCATATCGGTAATCAGCACCAGCTGACCAGGCTCCTGCTGCAACGCGGTGGTTTGCAGGGATACCCGCCGCTCGTTAATGAGCGACACTTCATGGCCGTCATCACTACGAGGGGAAAAACAGCGACGAATGACATCGCGCCAGCGCTGCCCACACAAAGTATGGCCATATAAAGGTGACAACATGAGTTCAGCTGCCGGGTTGGCACGAGCGATCATGCCGTCACTATCAAGAACAAGCACCGCCGCCGGCAACAAGGTCAGCAATTGCTGTAACTGATGCGCCAGCGCTTCTTTCTCTGCCAGCTCCTGCATTCGTTGCGCCGATACCTGCGCCAGCTCACCACTGAGCTGTTCAACCTGATGTTCGAGCATGACGCAGGAATCCGATAATTGCCGCGACATCTCTGTATACAAACGCATGGCATCCTGTAGAGACTCTGGTTGCGAAGCCTCGGCCAAATTGGCCAGAACCGGATCATTCAACGCCGGTATATCACCAGTGTGCAGAATGGATTCTGCCAAAATTGCCTGCAGAGACTGGCTATCGGGTTGATAGACCCGTGAAGTCATCGCCGTTGCCATAACTACCTCGTTGCTGAACCTGGGACTTACGCCACTAGTCATGAAGACTGCCAAAAAACCGATGATGGATTTCCGACGCTATATCGAGTGTTCAGCAAGCCCTGTGCCAGCCATACGGTGAGACTTCAAGTGATTGATATCAATAGGGTTTTATAAAAGACAGATGTACCTGATGGACGCAAGGCCAATAAATTGGCGAAGAGATATAGAACGTCGGGCGTCGGGCGTCGGGCGTCGGGCGTCGGGCGTCGGGCGTCGGGCGTCGGGCGTCGGGCGTCGGGCGTCGGGCGTCGGGCGTCGGGCGTCGGGCGTCGGGCGTCGGGCTAACAGTATCTAGTCAGCACCCAATCCTCAGCACAACTCCACCCAGCGCAGCTGGCCACCGTTAATTGCCCATCTGGGCGAGCCGGGATTCACCGCAACGGCCGACCCGGCCGGGGCGGATGCCCCGCAAGGCCCTATTTTTCCCGATAGACAGGGCACAGGGATGTGCCATCGGGCCGGGGTCGAATAGCTGTCGGTGAAAACCGGAGACACGAGCCCAGTCGGGCAAAAGCAGGGGGAGGCCCGCCCGGCCGGGGGACAAGGTCCCCCACGAGGGCAAGCAGCCTGACCAATTAACAAGCCGAGTAGCCACCAGATCCGATCGCGGCCCAGCCAGACGCCAGACGCCAGACGCCAGACGCCAGACGCCAGACGCCAGACGCCAGACGCCAGACGCCAGACGCCAGACGCCAGACGCCAGACGCCAGACGCCAGACGCCAGACGCCAGACGCCAGACGCCAGACGCCAGACGCCAGACGCCAGACGCCAGACGCCAGACGCCAGACGCCAGACGCCAGACGCCAGACGCCAGACGCCAGACGCCAGACGCCAGACGCCAGACGCCAGACGCCAGACGCCAGACGCCAGACGCCAGACGCCAGACGCCAGACGCCAGACGCCAGACGCCAGACGCCAGACGCCAGACGCCAGACGCCAGACGCCAGACGCCAGACGCCAGACGCCAGACGCCAGACGCCAGACGCCAGACGCCAGACGCCAGACGCCAGACGCCAGACGCCAGACGCCAGACGCCAGACGCCAGACGCCAGACGCCAGACGCCAGACGCCAGACGCCAGACGCCAGACGCCAGACGCCAGACGCCAGACGCCAGACGCCAGACGCCAGACGCCAGACGCCAGACGCCAGACGCCAGACGCCAGACGCCAGACGCCAGACGCCAGACGCCAGACGCCAGACGCCAGACGCCAGACGCCAGACGCCAGACGCCAGACGCCAGACGCCAGACGCCAGATCCGATCGCGGCCCAGCCAGACGCCAGACGCCAGATCCGATCGCGGCCCAGCCAGACGCCAGACAAAAAACAAAACCCGGCAAAAGCCGGGTTTTGAGATGTTGCGAAGAGGTCACCACAAGTGCGAAACGGATCAGGCGTAATCCTTTTCCTTGCGCTGCAGGTTGTACTTACGCATCTTCTCAACCAACGTGGTACGACGAATATTGAGCTTTTCAGCAGCTCGGGCAACCACACCATTAGCATCATCCAATGCTTGCTGAATCAGAGAACATTCAAGATCTTGCAAGTATTCACGAAGATCCAGACCGTTCACCGGTAACAGGGCTGCATTATCCCCAGTAACAACCTGAGCCGAAGTGCCTTCAACCGATGCCAGTACCGGAGTATCCATAGCAGTTTCTGGCACCATAATTTCTTCACCACCGTCAAAGTGGCGGAATTTTTTCGGTAATTCGTTTACGCCCACAACACCGTACGGATACAGAATGGCCAAACGTTCAACCAGGTTGGCGAGTTCACGCACGTTGCCGTTCCACTCGTGACGGCAGAGCGACATGATAGCTGCCGAGTTGAAGCGGATAGAGCCGCGTTTTTCATTTTCCATACGGGCGATCAGTTCGTTGATCAACAATGGCAGATCTTCGACACGCTCGCGTAAAGAAGGCATTTCAATCGGAAATACGTTCAGACGGTAATAGAGATCTTCACGGAAAGTACCATCCTCAATCATCTTTTCGAGGTCCTTGTGAGTCGCTGCCACAATTCGCACATCGGCTTTTAAGGTTTTGTTGCTACCAACCCGTTCATAGGTATGTTCTTGCAGAACCCGCAGGATTTTCACCTGCATGGTTAATGGCATGTCGCCAATTTCATCCAGGAACAGGGTGCCACCTTCAGCCATTTCAAAACGGCCGGGGCGACTGTTGATTGCACCGGTAAACGCGCCTTTTTCGTGGCCAAACAGTTCGCTTTCCAGCAGCTCGGCCGGAATGGCACCACAGTTAACCGGAACAAATGGCTTGTTACGACGACGGGAATGGTAATGAAGGTTGCGAGCTACCACTTCTTTGCCAGTACCGGACTCACCCAGAATCATGACGCTGACGTCTTTATCAGCCACTTGCATAATGAGCTCACGCACCAACTGGATCTGGCGACTGGTCCCCACCAGGCTACGGAACAGCTGGATATCACGGCGTTCACCGCGGCCTTCGGCATGGGTGTACTGCTCGCGATACAGATGGCAACGATGCAGACTGTCGAGCAAACGATTATAAGATGGTGGAACGTCCACTGAACCAATCACAGAGCGACGTGCTCCCTCCACAACACGAGGAGGAATCGGGTCATTACCCAAAACGATGATGGGTGCACCTTTGTCCCAGCTGACGAGATCCTGAATCAGGCTGTTATATTGGGGAAGGTGACCATCACCAACCAGCACGGCAGTTACATCAATACTGCTGTCAGTCACCTGTTCAACAATCTTGCGCCAGTTACCTGAATGGCAGCTGATCACTTCTTCACCCAGAAAATCGAGAATTACTTTCATGTCATGACGACGACTTTCGTCGTCATCAATCAGCAGTACCTTGATTTCTCTCCACATCGCCCGCCTTCCTTTTTAAGCAGCTGATAGCTGCCAGAAACCTGTTTCGGAAATTGAAGCCTGTAACCTGGCACTTTAGAAGAACCCGATACGGCGTTCTTCATTACATAACGCTGCCCATCGCCACAGCCCAGCACTGATAGTCTTGTCTTCCGTGACCTGTGCTTGATCAGTTAAGTCGCTTATTCACAGACTGTCAAACTAATGACATATTTTTCTGCAAATCCGACAATTTTATAATTTGAACCAGACTATCCCGAAACAACATGTCTGACAATCCATCAAATGTATACAGAAAATCCCGATAACTGACATTCCTGTCGAGCCTTTACACTTCGGATTCAGGCCGATAAATGACCACCACCAAGAAAAGTTGCATCACCGCTTTTCACCATTTCAGCAGGATTCTGCCCTCGCAGATATTCCTCACGGATACCATCCCAGCCACGTTTGATTTCCATCATCAGCGACATTACCTCGTCGACCAGATCGATATCGTTGGCGCTGGTCGCCTGTAGCAAACGCCGGTTCATATAGTCGTACAAACGCTCAAGATTACTGGCGAGATCGCCACCCTGGCTGTGATTGAGGCTGGATTGCAAGGCACTGATGATTTCCATCACCCGCCCCAGCAAGTTGGCTTTGGTGACCATATCACCACGCTCGATTGCCCCCTTGGCCTGCGCCATGCGGGTCAGTGATGCCTCCATCAGAATCTGGATCAGGCGATGCGGATCGGCATCCATGATTTCGGAGGTGGAATTAACCTTCTGGTACTGATTGGCACCGGAATGATACATGTTGACTGCTCCTGTACTGGGCCTTGAACGTCTCAATAGTGTTATCGGCGCCTGTTGGCAAAGCTTTACCCGATCAGTGGCAATTGCCGCACAGCGGCATGTTTTGTCCGCTCATTTGCCTGTACAACCGTCGGCATATTGCCGTTGGCTTCATAAAAACTCATATATTTCAGTACTTTAGAAAATGGCACAAAGAATGCTCAACAACGGGATCAACCTTGTCAGAATAAATAGGTATGCCCATGGCCAGTGCTCTTTTACGCGCCAATGCGCCGATTCCCGCTGACTCCGATCTCGCCAACCGTTCGGCGCGTGAATGGAAAGACATCTGGCTGGCAGCAGCCGAGCTGTATCGCCAGGCCAACGACAATGCCAGTCCGTTGCTGCTGGAACAGGCTGCGCGCCTGGCGGGCGATGATAACGAATGCCGTTATCTGCCCTTGCTGAACCTGCGTGCGCGGATTCGTCTGCGTCAGGGTCATATTGGCCAAGCCTGGCAATGGATCAATCGTGGTCTGGCCATCAAGCCTGATAGCGCCAGTCTGTTGTACACCGCCGGTTTGCTGGCGCTGGAACAGAAACACTTGGCCGATGCCGAGCAATATTTCAGCCGCTCCAGCAAGATTTCGCGAGTGTCTACCCGCGCGCCGGTGTATCTGGCACACGTGCATTGGTTACAAGGTCGTACGGTTGAAGCATTTGAGGAATACCGCGAGCTGCTCCGTACCCGTCGTGATGATTTGCTGTTACGCAGCCGTTTGCTGATGGCAGCCAACGTTATCAGTGCGGATTATTATTTGCCGGATCTGGCACAAGACCTTCAGGAATATCTGCAATGGCCAGACATCGATACAGCGCAATTACGCAGCCTGACGCAATCGCTGCTGCACCATCAGTTTCAGGAAAACAGCAACCTGACGGTTGAGTGGCTGGCGGATAACCCGCTGCTGCAAACAGCCCTGCGTTATCTGTTACTGGCCGATGCTGGTCTGGAGAATCTGTTAACCCGACTGCGCGCCAGCATTCTGGGCAGCTGTACCACCAGCCTGGCGATTCCTCAGGCATTGCTGGTGCTGGTGATCAACATCGGTTGGCAAACCCGCCTGAACGAAGGTGCCTGGTTTGAGAGCAACCGCGAAACCGGCTTGTTACAGTCTTTGGAAATGCTGTGCCTGAAGCTGATCCAGCTTGATATCAGTGATACCAATGCCAATGACCATCAGGAACAGCAGCGCGCCATTGCTGCCGTCACCGCGCTGTTTCTGATGTATCGGCCACTGGCTCGCAGCAGTCTGGGTGAAGCCCTGGCCTCCAGCCGAATCGACTGGTTGTTGTGGCCGGAAACCCTGCGTCAACGGGTTCTGGACGAACTGGCTGAGCAGCAAGCCTTGCAGGAACAGGCTATCCGCATACCTTCGTTTGCGGCGGTTACCGACGAAGTGTCCTGCCGGGTGCAGGCGCAGTATAACCAGCATCCGTACCCGCGCTGGACCGATACCGGCACCTGGCAGGTGTCGTCTTACCCAGATACCCTGCGCCATCATTTCCCGCAAGCGCTGGCCGACTGGCATCCGGAACAACAACACAAGCCGCTGCAAATGCTGGTTGCCGGTTGTGGAACCGGCCGTCATGCCCTGCGTCTGGCTCGATATTTCACGCCGCTGGCCATTACTGCGGTAGACCTTAGTCATCAGGCACTGGCCTGGGGCCGTTTGCAGGCAGAACGGTTACAGCAGTCGGTGAACTGGCAACAAGGGGATCTGCTGGAAATTGGTCAGCTGGGTCGCCACTTTGATGTAATTGAATGTTCCGGCGTGTTGCACCACATGGACAACCCGCTGGCGGGTTTAAAAGCCCTGTCTGCCGTGCTGGCGCCCGGAGGGTTGATCAAGATCGCGCTTTACAGCCGTACTGCCCGGCGCCGTATTACCGAACTGCGCGAGCAGTTAAAACCCTTGCCGAGCACCGATGCCAGCCTGCGCAAATTACGTGGCCACCTGCTACAAGACCAGCAACACTGGCAGCAAATACTCAGCGCTCCGGATTTCTACAGCCTCAGTGCCTGTCGCGATTTGCTCTGTCATGAACAGGAATGGTTGTTTGATATCTCCGCCATCGAAAGCTGGCTTGAACAGGCAGGATTACAATGGGTTGGGATGCTGGCACCAGACCAGCACAACACGCAGCCGCAGAAACAGCAGCAGCGCCCTGGTGATCTCAGCCCAGCGGAGTGGGCCGAACTGGAGAGCCACAAGCCCGATTTGTTTGCCGGTATGTACCAGTTCTACGCCCGCAAATTGTAAGCGTCGGGCCGCGTTCGAATCGGGCGTCAGGCGTCAGGCGTCAGGCGTCGGGCGTCGGGCGTCAGGCGTCAGGCGTCGGGCGTCGGGCGTCGGGCGTCGGGCGTCGGGCGTCGGGCGTCGGGCGTCGGGCGTCGGGCGTCGGGCGTCGGGCGTCGGGCGTCAGGCGTCAGGCGTCGGGCGTCGGGCGTCGGGCGTCGGGCGTCGGGCGAACAGTATCAATCAACATCGGCTTCACCCAGCGCAGCTGGCCGCAGAATGCCCATCTGGGCGAGCCGGGATTCACCGCAACGGCCGACCCGGCCGGGGCATGGATGCCCCGCCAGACCCGTTGGCACAGGGACGTGCCATCGGGTCGTGGTCGAAAAGCCGTTGTCGGGGAAAACCGGATAAACGAGCCCAGTCGGGCAAAAGCAGGGGGAGGCCCGCCCGGCCGGGGGACAAGGTCCCCCAAGAGGGCAAGCAGCCTGGCAAATTAACAAGCCGAGTAGCCGTCGGACGCCAAACGACCAGTATCAATCAACACCGATTTAACCCAGCGCAGCTGGCCGCAGAATGCCCATCTGGGCGAGCCGGGATTCACCGCAACGGCCGACCCGGCCGGGGGACAAGGTCCCCCAAGAGGGCAAGCAGCCTGGCAAATTAACAAGCCGAGAGACGCAAAGCGCCAGACGTCAGATCCGATTGCGGCCCGGCCAGTTAACAAGCAGATTCGGGTTACTGATGAACCCGGGTAATCCAGTCTGGTAAATCCGCACGTACTACCGACTTGCGTTTTTCCATGGTCAGGCGGAACGCCAGCATAAATCCGAACTCATTAAACTCCGGCGACATACCGTAAAACATACCACCACCAATCTGGGCATTGGTATCCGCTTGCACCATTCCCATCAATTCCAGTCCCATGTACATACCAGAGCCAGTACTTTCCAGATACAACTCCGAGCAGTTGGTACTGCTCAATGGCAGTAAGGGCGAACAGTTCTGCTTGTGTTGCTGGAACCCCAGATCCATCTTGCCGGCAACTACAAAATCACCCAGATCACCACTGATGGCACTGGCCGTTCCGCCGTATTTGAAAAGCTGCTGCGGACTGAAGTAACCACCATGGCCGAGGGTAAACTTCGACAGGTTTTCGTCAAAACGCTGGAAGGTGAAATTGGGGCCAATACTCAATTCGTCCCAGGTATCTGAGGTCCAGATTTTTTTGGCTCCAGCACTGAACTCCATCATTTTGTTATCAGCCACCATGGTACCGGTGTAACTGGCATTCTTGATGGCCACTGACATGCCCATATCGTCTTTCAGATTCAGATAGGTACTGGCGAGGAAACCACTGGCGTCGACCCCCCCCCAGGCAACACCGCTGTATGGATCGTAAGCACCAGTGTAGGACAAGATAGATTCCTTCACCGGGTGTCTGAACATTTCCAGTTTCAGCGAGCCACGTGTCATGCGGTAATCAAGGCCAAGATCTCCCTGAGTACGAGCCCCCAGCGCCCCCTTGCTTGGGGTTTGGCCAAAGTGCAGATATGGAGCGATGCTGCCGTCATAACGATAACCAAACAGAATCTCGGTACCATTACTCAGTTCAGTCGTGGGTTCGTATTGATAGCTCTGATCCAGACCAGGGTAGGAACCAACAACTTCCGACTCACTCATGTTACCGGCACTGAGACTGATACCAGACAGCTCCAGCGAAGCACGATGGCTGCTGTAGCCACCTTCAACAGCCAGAATCGGTACACGTTGAGTATCAAGCTGACTCAGGCCACTGTCGCCTGAACGGAAGTGGAACAACAGACCACCTAACAGCGCTGGCGAGTTGATACCGGACAGACCAGGATACTTTTCCGGTGCCTTGGCATAAGCCTTGTGGTAATCACCGGCGTTGTAGGCTTCTTCACTGGAGCGGGTCTCCAGGATTTCTTTTAATGGCCCCTGTTCTTCACGAGCAGTGCGCTCCAGCCGTGACATGTCGGTTTCTTTCAGGCTGTAGTACAGACCTTCTGCCACATCTGGTTGCGGATCGTCCTTGTAAGCTTTCTCGAAGGCTACTGATGACTTGTCGTATTGTCCCAGGTGATAAGCCGACCAGCCATAAACAGCTTCGTCGTCAAGACTGCGTGGTGTGTATTGATCAGCTTCATCAAAATACTTGAGGGTTGCTTCGTAGTTTTCCTCGTTAAAGGCTGTCAGCGCACGTTGTGTCAGGATGCTGCCAAGCAAATCTCTCATCGTTGGGTCACGCAAATCGGTACGCGCCAGGGATTCAGCTTCGTCCAGTCGTCCTGTACTGGAATACAGGTTGGCCATAGCCTTTATAGACTCCGATGACGGCTTCCACTGGTTGGCCAGCCGGAACCAGCGCTCGGCTTCCGTCATATTGGAAGCCCGGAATTCGGCCCAGCCGAAAATCATAGCAAAACCGGCATCCTGGTCGGCAGTTACTTTACTTGCCAGATCCGGAATCAAAGACAGGACAATCGCATCATTACCTTCGCGAGCAGCAATTAACACACGTGAACGGGTCATATTGGCTTCAATCTCAGCCAATGAACGTTTGCTCATGCGGTTACTGCTACGTTGTTGCTCACGGGCCAGCATGGATTCCAGTGTGGGGGGATCCAGTTGCAGTTGCGCTCGCTGAAAGGTCTGCAGGCGCACGTTGTCACTGGCACAGGTATTCATGATATTGCTGTAAACGCGTTCAACCGCGTCTTTGTCACCACTGGCGTCGTAGGCATCAGCCAGGCTCCAGAGATTGTAGTATTTTTCGCAATTAAAATACGACGGTTGTTCCTGAGCCATTTTCTGAATCGCTGCCCAATTGGAAGTGGCTTTGGCACGTTCCAGCTGTTTACGATTACGGTTGTCATCCAGCAACTCGATCATCTTGGCAGGTGGATTCCATGACGGAGATTCCATCTTGAGTTCTGCAATGCGTTTTTCTACCTTGTCATACTCAGTCAGACGCATCCATTGCCACAAACGCAATTCTTCTCTACCAAGCGCTTCTGACACCGGATTGGAAACAGATCCCTTGCTGGCTTGTACCCTTGGTGTAGTCGTGGCTGGCACTGCTGTGACTGGAGCCTGGGTATCCAACGTCGGAATTTCATTACCAATCAGATTACTCTGACGAGCCGCACGCGACTCCATCACTTCATCCTGCAAATTAGGCAACGCCTGGGTCTCGGTGCCATCAACTTCGGCCTGAGCGGGGATAGAATCAAGCAAGACGCCAGCGGTTCCCAATCCCATCAACAGGGATAACAAGGTGCGGCGATGAGTATGCTTTCCTGTATTCATCGTGAGAATCGTTCCTGCATTGCCATGCGTGATAACAGTGTCAAGCTGGCCGAGTAATAATCCTGCCCGTTGAGATCTGCCGATATCATGGCCACCCCACCCGTCGTGTTCTTGCCCAGGGCTTTTTCAGTCAGCTCCCATACGGCACGGAAACCGGCCGGTGCCGGGTACTCTGCACGACTACCATTCTGCAAATCCACCCAGGCTGGCATCACGCCTGTTTTACTGGTGGTTTCCCAAAAACGGGCACTGTTACTGACAACGGATTCATCGTAGTCACCAGACCACACCAGATACAGAGGTATGCGCACAGCTTCATAGCCAAAGCGAGGAGGCCGATTGGCAGCCATTACCGGTTCTTTACCGGCTGGCAAATCAACCCAATCTGGTGGCAACGCCCAACTCCCCTGACTGACCTGATGCGTCAGGCGCTTACCCGACGCTATCAGTTCTCGCCAGAGAGGATCAGCAGTAGCGGTTGCAATATCCTCAAGCGCTGGATAAACCCAATACGCAAGATTGATCTGTGTCAGGTCGTCACTACTGAAACCTTCGGCTCCGGGTAACAACACTGTGTTGTTACCAACCGTTTTCACCAGCAATCGGCGGATATCTGCCACGATATTACGCGCCAATGCAGTGTATTCATCGTTACCCCAGGCACGCCCAGCCTGATACAGAGCCCAGGCAATTAACAAATCACCATCGGTAGCATTGTTTTTGTCTTGCACCCCTTCCTGCGGTGTCCAACTCCAGGCAAAGAGATAATCGTCTCGCACCTGCAGGTGCGAGCGAGTCCATTGCCATAGTGTATGAAAACCTGCTTCATCTCCCCAGGCCACCGCCATCATCATGGCGTACCCCTGCCCCTCACTATGGCTGATGTTTTTGTTACCAGTGTCCAATACCGCGCCATCCGTACTGACAAACTGGCTGCGATACTGCTGCCAGCCGTTATCCGTCATGGCTGCCGGCTTATCAGCTCCACAAGCTGTTAACAAAGCCACCAGCACACAGCCGATGATGCCCTTAAGTCCTGTCATTGATGATGTTTTTCCCTGAAACGTTGCAGCAACCAGCGAATAAAGAACGCCAGCACCAGCAGGAATGCAATCAATACGCCAATGAACAGTCCAGGGTTAGAGGAGAAATGAAAGATCAGACGATTTGAGAACCGTGGCTGACCCAGATAATACTTCTCACCGAGACTGCGGGCATATACGTCTTCCTCACCGGCTTTCCAGAGCGTGACATCGCCCTGCACATTACTCCAGATTTCCGGAGTGGTGAGTTCCTTGATAGTCGCATAGAGATGTTCAGCTGTCATTGCTGTCAGGAGTGTCACGGTTTCGCCGTACTGCCCATCACCAGAGAACTGCATAATCAGACCCGATTCACCCAGACCGTAGCCATCCAGTGTCGGATACACGTGGTTGATGTTCTCTTTACCGTATTCATCAGCGTTAATCCACAAACGTGATTCTGTTGAGCGGAACTGGTCACCCACACGGCTGTTGCGAGTAAAATCGAGAATGGATTCCTCACCCAGTTTCAGTGGTGCCAACTGGAACAATTTATCGTCGAGGGTTTTCACTGGCCCTACTGCAATCAGGTTTACATTGCTGCCGAGATTGTCATAACTGCCGATACGATAACTGAGATTGTTGATCGGATGGGTCGATACCTGTGCCAGCTTGCCCATAAAAGTCCAGGATGCTGCCATCACGGTGGAATCATTGCTGCCCAAACCAACAACGGTTGGTAACTTGTCATCGTGGAATGTGTAGGGATAACCGGTGTTGGCCATCAGCAGCATGTTTGGCATCTGCACATAGTCATCCAGGCCAGACATTTCGATGGTTGAGTCGTCGTATAGTGTAAACAACAGGTTACGATCGTTACGTACTTCACAGTCACCGGAATTGAACGTTGTCATTACCGCAGCAAATGTCAGCTTGTTCATACCGGGTTTAAAAGAGCGGGTCGGAATCGTAATGGTATGACGACGAACCGCCTCGCCATCAAGTTCGCTGAAACGAATAACGTTTTCAAACCGACCGTTAACGAACAGGTTCATTACCGAATCAGCCCGCATGCCCGCACCATAAGCAAAATGCAGATTGATTTCGACATTGCTGGTTTCGGCTACGTAGGCATCCGGTGGAATCATCAGGTCCAGTTCCGCGCTGCCACCGCCAGCACCTTGCATGGTGACGGTTTTAAAGCCAAAGTCATAAAAACGGTAGATCGTGTTCTGAGTAACCAGTGCCGTGTTGGAAAAACGCTGTAAATGGTCGGCTTTCAAGCCTTTGAAATTGGCATACGGTTGATCAGGCAACGGAAAGTTGATCATACCAATCAGACGTGCTGCCACATCCAGATCATCGGCATTAACACCAGATACCACCATGATGAAGTGGCCAGGGTCTTCGTCCTGGGCAAACACCCCAAGATATGCACCATCAACCGTTTTCGCCCATTCAGCACCCAATAGTGGCTGCAAATCGGTCTGGCGACCAATAATCACGACATCACGACCACCAAAGGTACTCTGATCAAGATATGGGAACAGATAATTGCGCAGACGTGTGTCAGACGGATTGTTATAAAAGCGAGCCAACTGATGGGAAACGATAGGAGGTTTGTATTCCAGATGCACCGCAGCACCTTGAGTCACCAGCGCTCCCAGCTTTGCAACATCAGCATCCGGGAAAGATGGTGTGACAATTGCCATTTCATAGTCGCCCAGCCAGCGACGATCAAACAGATTATCAAGCCGTGACAGTAGAGGCTTCACTGTCCCCAGCGCACCCTCAAAACGTACATATGAGTTGATAGTATCAACCTGAGTCCAAAGCTCAGGTGCCTCCGGGTTTTCACAGGTTGATACTTCCGGAGTTTTATCACCACCAATCAGAATCGGGGTGTAATGCTGGGCAACATAAAATGTAATTCTGTTGTAACCAGGTTTGAAGCGACTGGTTGGCAAACGAATGTCTGCAACACCTTCAGGTCGTTTGGGATCGAGGGGTAATTGAGCAACAACATCTTCGTTCAAACGTACAACAAGTTGTGAACGCCCCCCCACCAGACTGATGGAGTTGACATATTCGAGGTGCAATTGCACCCGATCCAGATTCAGACGCTCCGACATCGGAATGTAAACCGGATAAATGGTGCGCTCACCACGCAGATCAAGAGGAGTCGTCTGACCTACCAGTTTTGATAATGGAATCGTAAACATCGGAGGTGCGTCATCAGCCATCGTGCTCGCCGTACCTAACAGCAGTGAGCAAAACAGGCTCAGGGTGACCAGCAGGCCCCGGAGTGCAGCATTCATCAGTAAGCGTCTCCGCATCTTGAGGTTGTTATTACATTTGCGAGTCATTCATTGCTCCTGCTGCCCAGCCAGACGCCGAGAGGCAGCACTCCATGTGTCACGCCACCAGTGCCGAAAGTGGCCATTGGCAGACCGAATCCCGGATCCGAACAGAATCTTCAAAGTTTCTTTCACTGGCAGGTCTGGCTGACGAGAAGCACGTTCGGCAACCCAACGCTCACTATCACCATAAACCAGAGAGACCAGCGAACGTTTGTGTTCAATTTCTTCGAGGTTAACCTGCATCCCCACTTGCACCAGGCCGGATTGCAACAAAACAGCAGATGTAATGGTTCCCGGCAGGGTTACATCTCGTTTGAGCGCCGAATTGTACGCCTGCACTTCAATCTCCAGACCTTTGATACTCACACCAAGGCTGTCGATAAATTGCGGTCGCACCCGCAACCCCAGACCACCCGACGACATATCTGACACCACCCCCGGAATGGTCTTGCCATCAATTGTCAGCAGTGCCGGAATATCGGAACTGACCCGCGGCGTTTCACGTCTCTGTTTGAGTTCGTACAGGGCACCAATCGCACACACCAGCAACGAGAGGTTAAACATCTCCCAGAACATGGTGATCAGAATTACGTCCGTATCCTGTGGCAACACAAACAAACGAACGACACCGGCGCACAAGGAGGCGATATTAAACAGTAACATCCAGTAGAAAGGCCCAGCCAAAGAGGTAATAAAGTTCTCTTCAAGGAACTCCCCTTTCGGAGTTACGGCAAACTCGGGTGAACGGGGGCTGCGAATTACCTCAATGATCGCTGGCAATGAATACAAGGCCTGCATCAGCTCGTATAACTCTGATACCAATGCCCAGCGGTAACGACCAAACAGGTAATCGGTGACAATCAGAGCCCCAAGCAGGTGAGGTATTGCATACGCAAAGAACTCGGTCATGTTGGCCTCGTAAATCTTGAGGCCAAAAAACAGATAGGCTGCTGGCGCAAACAGAAATACCGTCCGTGCGAACGGGAAAAACCAGAAGCCTGAGCTACTGGTATAACAAAGCCGTTGCCACGGCCGCAGCCCCTTGAATAACAAAGGGTTCTTCAGAATAAAAATCTGCACCATGCCTTGCGCCCAGCGCATCCGCTGTACCACAAAACCGGAATAGGTTTCTGGCTGCAAACCGGCAACCATCGGGCGGTTAACATAAGCACTACGGTACCCGCGAGCATGCAGAAGGAACGCGGTTTCGGCGTCCTCCGTGATCGAGTCACCCGAAATACCACCTACTTCCATCAGGTACTTACGACGAATAAGGGCTGCCGAACCACAGAAAAACGATGCGTCCCAGAAATCCAGACCTTCCTGAATTACCCCATAAAACATTTCGTTTTCACCTGGCATCTTGCCGTAGGTTTCGAGGTTCTTTTCGATAGGGTCAGGGTTAATAAAAAAGTGCGGAGTCTGAACCAGGAATATCTTCGGATCGTTCACCGCAATCCCCACCGTACGCTGCAGAATATCCTGCGTAGGCACGTGGTCGGCATCCAGAATGAGAACAAACTCGCCGTTGGTATTGGCCAGTGCCGCGTTTACGTTACCAGCCTTGGCGTGGTTGTTCTTTTCACGAGTCAGGTAAGTTGCACCCAGACGTTCACACATGGCTTTTAACGTATCATGACGTTCCTGCGAGGTGCGCCGACGTTCAGGGTCATCAGAGTTACGACGCGCTACGGTTCCACCGTCGTCACACAGGCAGACATTCAGTTTGTCTTTGGGATAATCGATCTGCAATGCCGCTATGATCGTGATTTCAAGCATTTCCTGAGGTTCGTTATACGACGGGATCAGGATATCAACCGTGGGAATCTTGTCCGGATCAGCAGGTACCGGAATATGTTTTCGACGGCGCCCCTGAATATTTACAAAACTACCAAGAAAGGAAATAACAATACCGTAGAATTCGGCCATGAACAGAATAATCATACAGATAAAACTGGGCAGATCGTAATAGGTAATAGTTTCCTGCTGACGCCAGGCGAAATAACGCATGGAAACAAAAAATGCAGTTATTAAAATTAATATACGATAGAGGTTTCGACTGTCGATCGATCCCTGTTCGCCCTTGCGGGTTTCGCGATCCTCGAGCTTGCGCAACAGAATCACAATTACAACAAGGCCGTAAGCCAGTGCAGCCTGCGCTCCGGTGTCAACGCGCAGTTGAGCTATGTAAAGAGTGGCGGCAATGGCAAGAACGCCAAGAACAGCGATTGCCCAGCCTGGTAATCGGGACAGCACTGCAACCTCCTGTGACCAGTACATTCAGGGGATTAGCCCATGGACCTGCAACATGATAGCACCCTGCTGGATGCTAATAATTTTCACGTTCATCCTGATCCGGCGGCCGAGTATATCAGCCAAACCTGTTTTTAGAAGTATCAATGCAGAACTTCGACACCAGGCAATAGCCAGCATTCTTGATATGGCATTCTTATTTATTCAGGTTGATCGGCACGTTTACCTGAATATAAAGAATACATCACCTTCAGACAGGGTATTGTCAGACGATTTTGCGATCAACTGACAGAAGGCCAACTGACTGATTCAATCCTGAGTCTAGACCGTTTGTCCGGGGCTGCCAGTCACAACTGACGGCATTGAACGCCGAAGTAACAGATAACGATCACACTGTTTTGTCACTTCAGCCTGGGACACTCTGAATAATTCTGCACAGCTCTCGGCTCTGGCACCTTTATCCATGCAGTCGTGCGCGCCCTTCGAGGCTTTCGGGATGGTGATGGCCCGGTGTCGCCGGTTTTTCACGTAGCCCCCAGGACTTAGGGACACTCTGAATAACTCTGCACAGCTCTGCGCGAGTGCTGCAGCGCGTGTGAGCAAGGCGACGAACGCAGCGAAATGACGAACCAACCTGGCCGGGTCCTTTTCAAGTTCGTCAACACCGCTCAAATGCGCTGCAGCCCGCGCCCTTTGGGGCTTTCGGGATGGTGATGACTCGGTGTCGCCGGTTTTCGACGTAGCCCGCTATGCCATCAAACCGGCTTCGTGATTCATCACCATCCCGATAAGCCAGAGCGGGCACCGAGTTATTCAGAGGGTCCCTAGACAAAAGGGCCATCAAACCGGCTTCGTGATTCATCACCATCCCAATAAGCCGTGGCGGGCACCGAGTGATTCAGAGAGTCCTCAGAGAAGGAGAACCGCTTACAGCAACATACCTAACATCGAAGCGTATTTTTCCGGAACCACCACTCCCGGCTTAGGCAGATAGTGATTTAGCAAAGACTGCATCCAGGGACGCGACAGTTCTACTCGGCCGAAATTCAGGCGGGTGACATTACCTTCCTGCTCCAGCGAGTAGTCCAGCAAGGCCACTTCCAGAGCTTCCGCTTCACCATGCAGTTGCAACGTCATGCGCATGCTGCGTTTGTCCTTGTCGAGCTGCAGATCCAGCACCTTGCCAGCGTCACCCAGCTTTTTGTCGATAAAGGCCATCAGCCCCTTGATCACCATTCCCGCAAACACACATCACCTCCGGGTTTTACCACTGTTTCAGGCCGCTGCAACACGGCCGGGACCGGGATAATAACCACACAACCCCGCATAAACACGACATTTGGCTGCATTACTGACAATGCCCTGCACGTCTGTGCCAACGCGTCAGCAGTCGCTGCTCCCTGACGTCCACTCACGACAATTTGGCATCACACATATAGGAATGAAATTTTTTAACATCAACATTTGATAGTCGTTATCATTTAGATTATTGTTTGCCAAAATTTGACCCATGAGGACACATCCGTGGAACTTTTCGAATCTTTCCTTGCCGCCATCGGTGGCCCGGTTTCAGGCCTGATGCTGCTGATGTCAGTGGTCGCGACCTGTCTGATCCTCGCCAAACTCTGGGAACTGGCGGGTTATGGACGCAACAGCCAGCGGCTGGCCGACCAGACCCTCGAACAGCTGCGTCAGAACAGCGGCCTCAAGGAACGTAACGAAGCCCTGCTGCTGTTGCGCAACCGTCGCTCCCCTCGCCTGCAAGCCATGGCCGCTGTGCTGGAAGTTTCCCAAACCGGCGTAGCCATGGCAGATGTGCGTGAAGAAAGCATGCGTCTGGCCCGTAAGGCACTGAACCAGATGACCATGGGCCTGCGCCCTCTGGAAGTGATCGCCAACCTGGCACCACTGATGGGTCTGTTCGGTACGGTACTGGGCATGATTGAAGCCTTCCGCTCCATGGAAGCGGCCGGTTCCCAGGTAGATCCGTCGGTTCTGTCCGGTGGTATCTGGCAAGCCCTGCTCACCACTGCCGTTGGTCTGGCCATCGCCATTCCGGTTTCCCTGATCCATAGCGCCTTTGAGCGCGGTGCCGAGCGCGAAGCCAACGCCGCTCTCGACATCATGGAACAGCTGTTTCACCTGTTTGGCCAGCGCCATGAAGCCGGTATCAGCGCCGCCACTTCCGGTCAGGTACGTCGTGCATGAATGCCCTGATGCCGGCCCGTCGGGCCAAGCCCATCAGCCTGACGGCCCTGATTGATGTCGTGTTCATCCTGCTGATGTTTTTCATGCTGACATCCAGTTTCAGCCAGTGGGTGGTGTTGCCGCTCGATAGCAAGGCCGCCAGCCATGTAGCCAGTCAGGATGCTCCGCCACCACAACTGCTGGTGCTGAAAAACGATGGCAGCCTGATGTTGGCCAGCAATGGTGGTGATACCAGCAAGTCAGCTCCGGCCAGCCAGGACTTTATCGATCTGGATGCCGCGGTGGTTGCGATTGATAACGCCCGCGCGCTGGTTGTGATTCCGGAAGCCGACGTTGTGGTACAGCGCATCGTCGACAGCATGGCACGCCTTGGCACCCTGAACCTGCCGGGCCTGACCCTGGGTCAGAGCCTGCCAGCCGAAGAACCGACCGCGGTAGCGGAGAAGACAGATGCTCAACACCAGTAACGGTTTGCTGCCCGCTAAAAAAAGCCGTAACAGCGACGACAACATGATCCCGCTGATCAACATCGTGTTCCTGCTGCTGATTTTCTTCATGGTGGCCGGTCAGATCCGCGCCATGCCGGATGCCAGCCTGAAACTGCCCAAAGCCGAGCTGAGCAAGCCGGAAAGCAGTGACACGATCCGTCTGGAAGTCAGTGCCGATGGCCAGATGCGTCTGAACGGCGAAGCGGTTGATAACAGCACGCTGGAAAGCTGGCTGCAGGAACAGCAAGACCCACACAGTCTCGCCATCGCCCTGTTTGCCGACCAGCAGACTCGAGCTGCCGATCTCGAACCGGCGCTGACGCTGCTGCGCCAGTTCGCTCCGGGCTCACTGCGTCTGTATGCCGAAATGCCAGCCGACAGTGATTTGCCAGCGGCAACGCTGCCCGCTGACAGCAGCGCCACGGCCGAAGGAGTGCCACACGCATGAAAACACTGTTGCGTCGCACCCTGATTCTCGGGCTCGCCGTTGCCTTCCATGCCGCTGCCCTTAACTGGGCACTGGCCAGCCCAACTCTGGAAGATTCCGGAGACGCGGAAGGTGATGGTTTTAACGGTCTGGAAGTTGGCCTCGGTCAGGCGGGTTCGTTTGCTGACTCCATCAAAAAGCTGGGCGAAAAGCCTGCGGAACCGGACGTAAAACCGGAACCACCCAAACCACAGCCGCCCAAACCACAGCCGCCCAAACCGGTGAAAAAACCAGAGCCGGTCAAACCCAAACCGGACGTGGTGAAAAAACCGAAACAACCGGAACCCGTGGTCGCCAAAGCACCACCGATTCCAGTAGTCGAAACACCGGTCGCACCAGAAGCCACCTATCAGGTGGCCCAGGCCGAAGCCGTTGCCCCACAACCCGCAGAGGTTGCGCAACCGGCCCCTGCGCCAGTACCGGTTAACGCTGCCACCGCCACGGATGCAAAACCGGCGGCAGCCAGTGATGCACAGGTCAAAGGCTCTGGCCGTGGCGATCACAAAAGTGCTGGCGGTAAAGCTGGCAAGGGCAAGAACTACATCAGTCAGCTGATGCGCTGGCTGAACCAGTATCAGGTCTACCCGACCACTGCCCGTAAGAACAAACAGGAAGGCGTCGTCAAACTGCAGTTCAGCATCAACCGTAAGGGTGAAGTGTTGAGTGCACGGATTTACCAATCCTCAGGACACCCGGAACTGGATAACGCAGCCCTCGACATGCTCAAGGCTGCCAGCCCACTGCCGGAAGTGCCGGATGATTTTTATCCAGGACGCGATCAGCTGCCACTGGTCATTCCCGTTGAGTACTCACTGATTACCAATAACTCCTACAAGGACTAAGCAAGGAATTCGTATGAGCGACAAGAGCAACAGCCAGCGTACCCTGACGCTGCGCAAGGCCGTTATCCAGGCATCCGCCGTTTCCCAGGCTCAGGCTCTGCTGGGTGTACCTGCCATTCTGGCCGGTGCCCTGCTGATGCCACAGGCCCACGCCGCCGATGAAGAACCGATCATGCTGGACACCATGCAGATCGAAGAGCGCACCCTGGATACCAACCCTTACGCCGAAGCTGGCGCGCCATACAAGGCCAAGGTTTCCGGTGACGCCCGTCACGTCAAACCGCTGGCAGAAACACCGCAGACCATTACCGTTCTGACCCAGACCCAGATCCAGGAATCCGGCCGTACCGACCTCAAGGATATTCTGGCAGCCCAGCCAGGTATCAGCCTGGGCACCGGTGAAAACGGTAACGCCTTCGGTGACCGTTACGTTGTGCGTGGCCATGAAGCCCGTTCCGACGTATTTGTTGATGGCCTGAAAGACCCAGGTATGACCACCCGTGAAAGCTTCGCGACCGAACAGGTTGAAGTGACCAAGGGCCCAAGCGCGACCTTCGCTGGCCGTGGTTCAACCGGTGGTGCCATCAACAGCATTACCAAGCAAGCCAGCACCGAGTACGACTTCAACAAGGTCAGCGCTGGTGTTGGTACCGACGACTACCGTCGTGCCAGCCTCGACAGCAACGTTCGTATCAATGACGAAGCCGCCGTACGTGCCAACGTTCTGCACTCCTACACCGAAGTGCCTGATCGTGCCCCGGCCGACAAGGAACGTAACGGTCTGGCGCTGTCCGGTGCCCTGCAAGCCACCGACGACCTGAAAGTGGTGGCCGACTACTACCACCTGCAGGCGTTTGACCACCCGGATCTCGGCAGCTACATCGATAGCACCACTGGTCGACCAAACGATGATATTCCGGTTTATGTTCAGGATGAGGACTTTCAGAAGTCCCGCGTTGATACCGTCACCCTGCGTGCCGAGTACGACGTTAACGACGACGTTAAAGTCACCAACGCCATGCGTCACGGTACCACCAACAACGGTTACTTCGTGACCGGTGCCAACGGCACTACCCGTCATGCTACCGATACCGAAGCACCGGGTGTTGCCACCATTTCCACCAGTAGCCACCAAGGCTGGCAGGAAGTGGAATACTTCGCCAACCAGCTGAACGCCTATATCGACGCCGACATTGGCGGTATGGATCACGCGTTTGTTGTGGGTGGAGAATACTCCAAACACGACGTGCTGAACGGTGTGTACACCGCCACCGATACCGGCACCAGCAACTGTATCGTTGCAGGCCGTGGTGGTGCAGCGGCGGGTTACTGTCTGCTCGATGGCAACGGCGACGTAGTGGATAACATCAACAGCCTGCGCCAGCGTGATATCAGCAAGGGCACCTGGGACTCCAACTACCAGATCACCACACTCTCTCTGTACGTAATGGACACCATTGACGTTACCGACGAACTGAGTGTGTTTGGTGGTATCCGTGCTGACCAGTTCGACTACCGCAACGTCATCCAGTCCACCAGCACCCTGGTGAAAACCCCTTACGCCTACAGCGATACCCTGTGGAACGGCCATATCGGTGCCAGCTACCAGATCACTGACGAAGGCAACGTGTATGCAACCGTCAGCTCTGCGGCCAACATCAACGGTGGTGAGTCCGACGTTGGCAGCAGCTGTGGTTACGGCGGTCTGTGTGGTGACTCCACCATTGTGACGGGCAGCAAGCCAGAGAAAACCCGCAACTACGAGCTGGGTACCAAATGGAACCTGATGGACGAAAAACTGCTGGCGACTGCCGCGCTGTTCCGTATCGACAAACGTGATGTGATGGAACAGGCCGCTGACAGCACCGGTTATGAGTCTGCAGGTCAGCTGAACACCGGCGCCAACCGTGTACAGGGTGGTGAAATCGGTCTGACCGGTAACCTCACCAGCCGTCTGAGCACCCAGTTCGGTTTCGCTCTGATGCGTTCTGAAGTGACCGACAGCGCCACTGAAGCCAGCATTGGCGGCCGTCTGGCCAACTTCGCCAACCGCTCCGGTTTTGCCCAGCTGCGTTACCAGGCAACCGATGCCTTCAGCTTCGGTGGTACTGCCACCCACTCCAGCGAAGTGTATGCCGGTCAGCCTGACAGCCCAGCCTCTACACGGCACCTGCCGGCCTGGACTGTGTTTGATGCCTTCGCCAGCTACCGCTTCAGCGAACAGCTCAACACCCGTCTGAACATCAAGAACGTAACCGACAAGGATTACTACCTGGCGGCTTACCGCAGCGGTTCCTTCGCCTACATTGGTGATGCCCGTAACGCCCAGCTGACCGTTGAATACGAGTTCTGATTTCCCGGAACCCGTTTCAAAAGGCCCCGGCTTAACGGCTGGGGCCCGGTAATCTCCTGTAGTCAGTCTTGTAGTCAGTCTTGTAGTCACTCTTGCAGTAACTCTATGTAGTAACTCCTGAAAGACCCGGACGGGTGCTGTGACAGCACCCGTCTGCGCTTCCCCCGTGCCGCCGGGGCAGCGTATTCTCGTTGAACCGCCCTCTCCGGAACCTTCGCAGGACATATCCATGCCGGACAACCAGCACATCCAGAGCAGCCCTTACTCCCAGATTCCGGCCGGAATCGTCAGCCTCGCCGACTATGAAACCCATGCCCTGCCGATGCTGCGCACGGATATTCGCGAATACATTGATTCCGGTGTTGCTGATGAAATTACCCTGCGCCGCAATCGCAGCGCATTTGAACAGATCGGCATTAGCCCCTCGCTGCTGCAGGATTTTCGCCAGGCAAGTACCACTACCCGTTTACTCGGCTACCCCCTCGCCCACCCGTTGTTACTGGCACCGGTCGCCCACCAGCGGCTGGTGCATACCGACGGCGAGCTGGCCACCGTACGTGGTGCCGCTGCCCTCGATACACCCATGATCGTCAGCACCCTGGCGAGTTACCGCCTCGAAGACATTGCCGCCAGCGGCCACCCGAACCTGTGGTTCCAGCTCTACTGGCAACACAACCGCGAGAACAGCCTGGCGCTGGTCAAACGTGCCGAAGCCTGCGGTTATCAGGCCCTGGTGATTACCCTTGATGCGCCGGTCAATGGCCTGCGTAACCGCACCCAACGGTCCGGTTTCCACTTGCCCGCCGGTGTGATTGAAGCCAACCTGCAAGGCCAGCCACACCCTGCACCACGGCCACTCGATGCCCATGCCAGTGTGATTCTGAACGGCTTTATGGTGGATGCCCCGACACTGGCCGACCTGCAATGGTTACAGGCCAATACCCGTCTGCCGGTACTGGTAAAAGGCGTGATTAACCCGGCCGATGCTCTGCGTTTCAAGGAACTGGGAATGGCAGGCGTGATTGTGTCGAACCATGGTGGCCGCACCCTTGATGGCCTGCCCTCCACCATTGAAGTGATTGCCGCCTGTCGTCAGGCCGTCGGGCCAGACTTTCCGTTATTGCTCGACAGCGGCATTCGCCGTGGTACGGATGTATTCAAGGCGTTGGCGCTGGGAGCCAATGCGATATTGATCGGCCGCCCGCAATTACATGCGCTCACCGTCGCCGGAGCCCTCGGCGTCGCCCATATGCTGAAATTGCTGCGTGATGAACTGGAAATCACCATGGCTCTGGCCGGTACACCAACGCTGGCGGATATTGGCCCACAGTCACTTCTGAATCTGGCCAGCCCGCAGACGTTTGCGGCTTTCCAACCTTCTCTGTAGACGGAGTCACCATGTTATTACCGATTGAATCCCTGCTGAGCGCCGAAGAAGTACAACAGTGTCGGCAGCTGCTGTTTGCCAGTGAGTGGCAGGACGGCGCCGCCACCGCCGGTGGTTTGGCCCGCACCGTGAAGAACAACTTCCAGCTCGACGACAACAGCGACAACGCCCGTCGCCTGCAGGACTTTGTATTACACCGTCTGCGTCAGCATCCGACCTTTGTGTCTGCGACCCTGCCGGAACATATCTACCCACCCAAATTCAACCTGTACCAGAACGGTGGGCACTACGGTCAACACGTCGACAGTGCGGTCATGACCCTGGCCAGTGGTCAGGTGTTACGCACCGATGTATCTGCCACCCTGTTCCTGTGTGACCCGGACGACTACGACGGTGGTGAGCTGCAGATCGAAACCCGTTATGGCATGCAGTCGGTCAAACTGCCTGCTGGCAGCCTGATCCTGTATCCATCCCACAGCCTGCATCAGGTCACGCCGGTTACTCGCGGCCAACGCCTGTGTTCATTCTTCTGGATTCAGAGTCTGGTGCGCGACAGCCACAACCGTGAGCTGTTGTTTGACCTCGACCAGTCGATCCAGTCCCTCACCATTACTCACGGCAACGGTCACGAAGATGTGGTTCGCCTCAGCCAGATTTACCACAACCTGCTGCGTCAATGGTCGATGTCATAACCATCCGTTTTTGATATGGATGGGCAAATTGCCTTTGCTTAAAAAACCTGAAAAGTCGGTTTGAATGGCAAAACCACCCCGGAGCAGGAAATCTGCTCCTCACGTTGTCCCGATATGATACATTCACACCCGCCCGAAAAAAGTGCCAGATCAATACTGATATATCGGTTTTTGGCACCTTCACAGGCAACAGCCGCTTGTTTTTTGAACAAACGTAAACCCTGACGGCTACCTACTCACGACGCTTGGCCTATACGCCTTTCAGCAGAAAGAACAATGCGAATATACATTAGTAGAAACCGCATGATCGCCAGTTGTATGGAAGGCGTCGGCTGTGTATAAAGCGTCGGTTTCGGATCAGTTCAGCCCGTTGACAACCTTTGTACGCAAAACTTTCACAATAATGTGGTTGCCGCCCAAATGGGTCGGGCCAAAAGCCCGGGAACTGGTCGCGCATTGGGAGTCCCCCAAACTCCCTGATTAACGACTTTCTGATCAAAAGGCGAAATCGTAATGACTACACAACAGGTCGATGTACTCCTCGTAGGCGGGGGAGTCATGAGTGCGACCCTGGGTACCCTGCTCAGCAGGCTGGACCCATCGCTCAAGCTCACAATGGTGGAACGTCTGGATCACGTAGCCCACGAAAGCACCGATGGATGGAACAATGCTGGCACAGGACATGCCGGTTACTGTGAACTGAACTACACCCCGGAAGATGCCAAAGGCAACGTCAGCATCGACCGCGCTCTGAAAATCAACGCCAACTTCGAACTGTCTCTGCAGCTGTGGAGCTTCCTGGTCGAAAACGGCGGCCTTCCTGAGCCAACCAACTTCATCAACACCACTCCACATATCAGCTTTGTCTGGGGCGAAAAGAACGTTGCGTTCCTGCGTCAGCGTGCTGAGAAACTGAGCGCCCATCACCTGTTTGCCGACATGGAATACAGTGAAGATCCGGCCGTTCTGCGTGAGTGGATGCCGTTGGTTATGAATGGCCGTGACGCTTCCGAGAAGGTTGCTGCAACCCGTATCATGTACGGTTCTGACGTCGACTTCGGTTCCCTGACCCGTAACCTGGTCGCCCGTCTGGAAGAAAGCAGCCAGTTCAACCTGCTGCTGAACACCGAAGTGGTGGATTTCGAGCGTCATCGCAACGACAAGCGCTGGACCGTAACCGTACGTGATCGTAACTCTGGCAAAACCAGCATGATCAACACCGGTTTCGTATTCCTCGGCGCTGGCGGTGGTTCACTGCCACTGCTGCAAGCTTCCGGCATCGAAGAAGCCGACGGCTACGGCGGTTTCCCGGTATCTGGCCAGTGGCTGGTGTGCAAGGACGAGAAGATCGTTTCCCAGCACCACGCCAAGGTATATGGCAAAGCCGCGATTGGTGCGCCACCGATGTCCGTACCGCACCTGGACACCCGAATCATCAACGGCAAACCTGCCCTGCTGTTCGGACCATACGCCGGTTTCACCACCAAGTTCCTGAAAGCCGGTTCCAAGCTTGACCTGATCAAGTCTGTGAGCACTGACAACCTGTTCCCGATGATGTCAGTGGGTATTCACAACATGGATCTGACCAAGTACCTGATCAGTGAAGTTATGCAGTCTCACGAAGATCGCGTGGCGACCCTGCGCGGTTACTTCCCGGACTGCAAGGCCAGCGACTGGACTCTGGCTCACGCCGGTCAGCGTGTACAGGTCATCAAGAAAGACGCCAAGGGCAAAGGCAAGCTGGAATTCGGTACTGAACTGGTTTCCGCGGCTGACGGCTCTCTGGCCGCACTGCTGGGTGCCTCTCCTGGTGCATCCGTTGCTGCCTTCGCCATGATCGAAGTGCTGGAAAAATGTTTCGCCAGCCGTATGCAAGGTGAATGGAAAGCCGGTCTGAAGAAGATGATCCCGTCTTACGGTGAGTCTCTGATCGACAACGCTGAACTGCTGAAACAGACTCGTGAACGCACTCTGAGCGTACTGGGCCTGAAAAAGTAAGCATCTTCCGGTATTACAAACACGGCAGCTTCGGCTGCCGTTTTTGTTGGAGAGAGCGTGCGAGAGGCGAAGGATTGATCCAAATGAAACAGTGTCAGCACTGCTTCCTGGCACTCTGCTCACGGACAGAGAACATACACTTTCGGGTGTATGGAATGATTGAACCACTACAACTAGGGACACTCGGAATAACTCTGCACAGCTCTGCGCGAGCGCTGCAGCGCGTGTGAGCAAGGCGACGAACGCAGCGAAATGACAAGTCCTTTTCAAGTTCGTCAACACCGCTCAAATGCGCTGCAGCCCGCGCCCTTCGGGGCTTTCGGGATGGTGATGACTTTGTGTCGCAGGTTTTGACGTCGCCCCAGTATTTAGGCAAGAGGGCGATCAAACCGGCTTCGTAATTCATCACCATCCTGATAAGCCAGAGCGGGTACCGAGTTATTCAGAGGGGCCTGGCCAAATCAGGCATTCAAGACGCCCAGTCGATCACATCCTGCAGGTGCGACAGTGGCCGGCTGAAATAGAAACCACTGATACCGTCCACTCCACACTGACTGAGCGTAATCACGTCTTCAGACTGCTCCAGACCATCGGCCAGCACGGTGAGATCGAGTTTATGGCCAATCTGGATCATGGACTGCACAAAGAAGCGCTGGTCCTGGGCCAGATGCACGCCACGGTTGAGGCTGCCATCGAGACGTAACTGCGTCAGTGGCAGGCGTTTCATATAGGCAAATGCAGCGGTGCCGGTGCCGACCTGGTCAACCCCGAGTTTTACCCCCAGAGGCTTCAGACGTTGTCCAAGCGGCAGCAGCTGGTTTTCGATGTCGAGAATGCAGAACTCCGGTACTTCCAGCAGCAGGTGATGCGCCAAAGCGGAATGCTGTTCGAGCAGGTCGATCAGATGCTGTGGGAATTCGGCATCCAGCAATGAGGCTGGTGACAGGTTGATGCAGACCTTTATCGCCTCAGGCAACCGGGTATTGGCCAAATCAGTGAATACCTGGCGGACTACTGCAAGGTCAAACTCACCAGCCATTCCGTGTTGCTCCACCATTGGCCAGAAACGGGCAGCAGACAGCGATTCTCCTTGCCACTGAATACGGCTGAACACTTCTACCTGTAACAGCGGACGTTTGCTGCTGCCTTGCTGATGGCCAACCACTGGCATAAAACGCAGTTGCAACAGGTTGTCTTGCAATGCTTCACGCAGAATCTGCTGCCAGGTGGAGGCAGACCACTCACGGCGCTCTGGGTCATTTTCTTCGTCATACAACCAGGAATGGCCACGACCACTGCTACGCGCTTTGGCCAGCGCGGCATCGGCTTTGCTGAAGGCTTCTCCAGGGTTGTTGTGGTGGCCTTGCAGGAATACGCCGCCGATGTGGAATTGCAGTTCGTTACGTTGGGTCAGGGTGGTGGCGGCCAGCTGACTGGAGGTTTGCATCAGCAGTTCGCGGGCATGCTGGCGGTCGGCGCAGCTGACATAGAGGGCAAAATCGGCACCGGCATGGCGGCCACAGAGGCTGTGGTTGTGATCGTGATGCCAGTGATGCAAGGCGTCACCGACCTGACGAATCACGGCGTCACCAGCCTGACGGCCGTCACGCTGGTTAAAGGCCGCAAAACCTTCGATTTGTAACAGCATCAGCAGGCCGCTGTGTTCGTCATCGTCGTTGAGGAGGTGGCTGAAGCGTTGATCAAAACCACGGCGATTGAGGAGGCCACTGACGTTGTCGTGGAAGGATTCCTGCCGCAGCTGTTCGGTGGTGGTGGCCTGTTCCATAAACAGCGCATGTAACTTGCTGACCATTCGGTTCATGGCCAGCACCATACGTTTCAGCTCGCGGGCTTTGGGGATGTCCTGCTGGATTTTCCATTCGCGGTCGCAAATCGCCAGAGCCTGCTCTTCTACTTTTTGCAATGGTGCAAACAACCAGCGCAGCAGCATTTCGAGCAGTATCAGGGTGACAATCAGCACTGCGACAAACCAGAATAATTCGGCTTTGGCCATGTTCCAGAGGTTGCGATAGGCAAAATCGGGATGACTGAGCACGGTAACGGTGCCAAGGCGTTGCCAGCCGTTGGTAACATCGGTTTCCGCCGGTTGCTGGTCAAAACTGGTCATTCCCATAAACCAGGCGGGTGCTGCCGGAGATTCATAGGCCTGCAGTTCACGACGATGGATTTCCTGGCCTTCGGTGCTGACAAAACGGATTTCCGAAAAAAAGCCCCGATCGAACAACACATCGATCAGACGACTGCGTTCGACGGTGTCATCACCTTCGATCTGTGACATCGACAAAGCGAGGGCGGTAGCGGCGTCGTAGGCACGGGCATTCAGCTGGCGCTGGAACTGGTCATGAGCATGCATGAGGGTAACCAGCAGGTTGCCCGCCAGCAGTATCAGTACCAGCGCGCTGGTCAGCAGGGAAAACTGTTGTCTCAGAGTCATTGTTCTGTCCTTATAAATCCATGCCGATGCGTGCCATACGCACACGTAAATCTGTCCAGCGGTCGAGCTGGTTGGAGTTGCCGAGACGTGCGCCCAGCCCTTTGGATTCGGTTAACCACATGCCCTGACCATTAAAGCTGTACACGGGTTTGAGGTCACGGCGGGCCGTGGCCGGGCGAATACTGTTGGTCAGGTTGTCGAGAATCAGGGGCACAGCATTGGGTTTTTCATAATAGGCCAGCACCATATGGGCCTGGTTGAATTCCAGTGCCTTGACGTAAGTAATACGCAACTTGCTTTCGTCCATGCCCAGTTTGATCAGGCTGTAATATTTGCTGATCACGTAGTCTTCGCAGTCACCACCGTTGGTGCCGAGCATTTCATAAGGGGTGGCCCAGTAATCGATCTGGCGCCAATGCGTCAGGTCGTCGACAAACGGCACATTGCGGTTGAAGAAATAATTCACTTCTTCCAGCAGGTCGATGTCTTTTTTGGTGCCATTCAGATCCTCGAACATGTCGCGCCAGCGCTCCATGTTAATGCCACCCTTGCGACCATATTGCTTTGTGGCTTGTTCTATCAGTTTTTCGGCCACCCACACCGGTTTGTCGGCAACCAGTACCAGTGGTGCACCGAGCATCAGTAGCAAACAGCAGGTCCGGACAAGATTGTGTTGATACGGCAATGTCAGCATACGGCAGCCATCGTCAGAGGAGCGGATACCCGGCGGGCGGGCAAACTCCATTAACTATAGTCAGCGCAGGCAGGACGATTGGCGGGTCGGCAATGGATAGTCAGTTTAGACAGTTTTCGAGAGGGCCGTGGCGATCAGTGGTGTTGGACTGGCTCTGGCGGGCAGAGCCATGGTGTTGTGGTTAATGGCGGGCGCCGCCGCCAGCCCGTTCGCGCAGGTTGTTACCCTGCTGCTGACGCAACTGCTGGAAATTCTGCCGCAGTTGCTGGCGTTGTTCCGGGCTCATTTTCTGATAGGTCTGCCAGCGCTGGTTAGCACGATCACGCTGTTCCGGGCTTAACGAGCGCAAGCGTTCGAGGCTCTGGCGCAGTTCGGCTTTTTTGCTGTCATCCATGTTCTGCCAGCGTTCAAAGCGGGTACGGCTGTCCTGCTGTTGCTGGCTATTCATGGTTTGCCAGCGCTCAGCGCCACGAATCAGGCGTTGCTGGTCGGTTTCGCTGAGTTCGTTCCAGCGTGATGCCATCGGTGCCAGGGTGGTACGGGTTGCCTCGGACAGTTCATTCCAGTCTTTGGCTTGCACGGGCAGAGCCAGCAGGCATAACAACAGCCAGCCCAGTGGCAAACGCAGATTAATCATGGCTCGCCTCCTGTTGGTTGGCGGACTTACTGGTAGTTTGGGTGGTGATGGTCGTATGGGTAGTACTGCTGGTTTGGCTAGTACTGCTGGCCGACGCCGTGCTTTTGCCGGTGTCACGTTCCTGCAGTTCCAGCGCATCCAGCCATTCGCCGTCGACTTCAACCGCATCACCAAGAAACAGCAGCAGCTCCATATCCACCGCATTGCTGGCAGCGGATTCAGAAGCCGGGTCGGCTTGTACGGCAAACGGCATCCCCACACACATCATACTAACCAGCCTGGTCAGCCACAGGTGCCGGTGACAGCGATTCATCAGGTAATTCACTCAGCCAGAGGACAAAATCAAGGTCCTGCAGCATATCCCATTCCTGGTCGCTGAGTTGAGTGAGTTCCAGCCATTCGCTGCTTTCCAGATCGTAATCCCCTGTCATCAGGCGATTGCTGGTGGACGGCTGGGTCACGGCAACTGCCGCCGGTGTGGTGTCAGCGGTTGGCTGTAACCAGATGGCAGCAGCCATCACCACCGATGCGACCAGTCCGGCGGGAATCCACCAGGCAGCCGGTTTGTGGTGTGGACGCGTATCAAGCCCCTGCAGTTGCAGCCGTTGCTGGCGCAGGCGGGCGCTGATGTCATCAGGAATCTGGTCGAGGCTGTTATCCAATGCCTCGCAGGCCAACTGTTCGGCGCTGGCAGGTTCAAATTCATGCGGATGGGGATCAACCGGTTTCATGCTGAGCCTCCTGATCGTACTGGTGGTCGGCGCACAGGCGCTCCAGCTTCTGGCGCACCCGGTGCAAATGGGTTTTGACGCTGCCGTCGCTGATGCCCAGCGCGGTAGCGGTTTCCTGCACAGATAATCCTTCCCAGCAGCGCAGCAGAAAACATTGCTGTTGCTGCAGGGGTAATTGTTCCAGCAGGGCCAGCACGGCGTGTTGCTGGCGTTCCCTGGCGAGCGCCTGTTCGGGGCTGCGAAAGCGGCTGAACAGGTCATCACCATCATCATGATCGGTTTCCATATCACCGTCGGCCTCGTCCTGATGCGGATCGGTGGGTAACGGCTGGCGCCAGAACATCCAGCGCCGTTGCCGTTGTTGCTGGCGATGCCAGTCGGTCAGGCAGTTTTCCAGAATCCTGTAAAACAGCGGTTTCCATTCATCGCTGTGGCGCCCGCCGTACTGCTGAACCAGACGCAACATGGCTTCCTGAACCAGTTCGAGGGCGTCGTCGTCCTGCCGGGTGGCGAGTCGTGCCATCCGGAAAGCCCTTTTTTCAATCGACGCCAGAAACAGGTTCAGTTCCGGGTTCATGTTGACCAGTTCGTCTGGGGCTGGTGGAAGTCTGTGCCGCTGTTATCCGGACTGATTTCCACGGGCGCTGTTTGCATCGGTTTCCTCAGTGGTGGTTGCCGTATGATCCACCATTGTTGCTGTTGTGATCGCTGCTGTCCGAATCATTGTCGGAACCTGAGCTGCCGGAACGGGCGTTGCTGTGACGGCTGCGAATGCTGTCGCTGTGCTGGTTGCTGATGGTACCGATACGGACCATCACATGGGTAGCCGTCAAGACACCGGTGCTGCTGTCAAAGCTGCCGCTGGCACTGATGTGCGATACGGTTTCACCCGCAGTTGTGGCATCGCTGAGGGCGGTGCCAAGGGTTGTTACAAACTCGCTCCATATCAGCAGAGTAGTGGTGCCGTCGCTGGTGCGAATGGCAAAGGTGCCATCACTTTCACCGCTGATGCTGCTCACCACAAAGGACTCGATCAGGGAATCCGGCACGCCACTCAGGCTCAGGCGATCGACTGCGTCGGTGTTATCAATGATCAGGCTGCTGTCACTGATGGTGATCGCGCTGCTGCTGGCGCTGTCCCAGTGGCTGACATAGGTTGCGGTGCTGCTGGTAAAGCTAATTTCGTTGACGGCCAGAGCAGTGAAGTCGTAATCGCTGTCCGCTGCCCATTTGGTCGGGTAACCCTTGATGCTGACCCAGTCATCGTTGCTGAGGTTGCTGACATCCATCACGCCGATATCAATGCGGTAGGCACTCGGGTCGGCATCCACGGTGGCACCGGTGCCCGTGAAGTCATACTGGTCGACACTGCGGTTGTTGACGGTCAGCAGGTCGATGGTCAGCGGGTTAACGGTGCTGGTACCGGTCACGGTGCTCAGTTGCATACGGACCAGGCCGCTGCTGGCATCAAACTGGCTGTCGCCCATGGTGCCGGTGACCAGCACTTTCTGGCCAACACTGAGGTTGGCGATGGAGGCATCACCTTCGTAATAGCCGGTGACACTGGTGGTGTCGGCAATGACTACTTCGGTGGTGCTGCTGAAGGTGGTATCGGAACCATCACGCTCATGCACACTGTTACCCAGCGTCAGGGTGTTGTCGCTGCGGGCGATAATCGTGCCTTTCACCACGTCGTCACCGCTCCAGGCAACACCGGTACCGGCAATCACCTGACTGGCCGTGAAATTGCCATCGCTATCCAGCGTGCCGTATGCCAGCAGTGGTGAGTCCGCATCCAGCGCGGCAATCAGTTCCAGGCCGCTGCTGCCGGTGTACTCTGTACCGTCAATTTCGTAGAGGGTGTCGTCGCTGACGTTGCACACCAGCGTACCATAGTCACCTGAGCGCAGGCGGAGGGGACGAATTGCCAGTGTGATGGTGGCTGCGCTGCTATCTGCGCTGCTATCGACTTCAGAGAGCAGACCGCGCACCCGGTGTTCGCGCGTGTCATTCTGAGAAGCCACGACCATGAGAAAGGGTTCAACTTCGACCACCGCCGGGTCGTAGGAGAGCACTTCGTTGGAGGCGGCAAGGTCCATATCCAGAGTCAGACCGGCGAGTTCGCCGTCGGCTACGGTCAGGGGTTCATCGGTGTCCAGTTGCAGAGTGACATCCAGGCTGGTCAGTGCCTTGCCACTGCTGTCGACAGCGCTGGCGTTGTAGGTCACACCGTCTTCATCCTGAATCACCAGGCTGGCATTGCTGTAATCCAGATTCAGCACAACGCTGCTATAACTGCCTGTCGGTACGGACGACATGGCGAACAGTTCGCTCAGTTGCTGGTATTGTACGAAGTCGACTGGCGTAGCAGTGGCCAGCAGGTCAACTTCAGTGCCATCGGTGCGCACCAGGGTAATGCTGTTGAGGGTGACCTGATAGGTCACGAAGTCGGCTTCGGCATCGGTCAGGGCTACCTGAACGGTGCCACCGACGGTTTTGCTGGTGTCGGTTGTTGTATCGGTTGCGGTATCGCTGGAGCTGCTGTCGGAACTGGAGGTGCTATCGGCACTCGAATCGGTCAGGGTGCTGACGGAGCTGCTGTCAGAGCCGCAGCCACTCAGCAGTAATATCGCCATCGCCAGTGGCAGAAACTTGGTTTTCATGAGACTTCCTCGTCAGTGATAAACTGGATTTACAGCGCGCTACCGTTCATAACGCTGGTGCTGGCGTTTGGTTGACAGAGGTTGGCAATTTTTTTCACAACATGTGTGGGGAGTGACAGATGCTGGAGAGCATCCTGATCGGTTTTGTCGTATTGCCGCTGGTGATGATGGTATCCACCGCGTTTGCGAATCCGCCAGCGGGGGTAATTGCCTATACCTGCAAGGACAAGGAGGCACTGGTATTACTGGCCTACGACAATGGCAAGAATCGTAATGGCTGGGCACCGTTTGGTGGCCGTGCCGAAGAGGGGGAAACCATCGCCCAGACCGCCTCGCGGGAATTCCGTGAAGAAACCGGCTGTGTGTTCGCCGGGCCAACGCCCGAGCAGCTGGAAACCCAGCAACGCTCCCGTATCGGGCCGTTTTATACCTATGTGTCGCGGGTGAACTGGGTTGATCCGGTGATGATGGCGGCATCGTCCTGCGGTACACCGGGTGAGCGCAGCAAATGGGTGTGGGTGAATCTGGAGCAGCTGAATCAGGCGCTCGACAGCGGCAAGAATGTGGTCGATCGCGATAATCCGGTGGTGGAGTATCCGTTGTGGATCGCTGGTCGGGTATCCCTGCAGGTGGCGCGTTCGGATGGTCTGTTGCCGTCCAGCAGTGAGGTCTGTGTGGTGATGCCACCGATGGCTGGAGAGGAAACAGCAGACGCAGCGGAGTTGACGACCATTGCACCGATGGAAGGCAACACCATGCCGACTATTGTACCGGGACGTCCGCAGGCGGAAGCGCTGACCGTTGGCACACCAACCGAAATGGCCAGCGGCGAATAAACGCTGGCCGTTTCAGGTTAAGCATCAGTCGATATTCTTAGGCTTCGTTCTCGTATCGAATAGCCACACGACCTGCACGGCTTGTTAATTGGCTCTACCGTATGCCCTTATCGGGGACCTTGTCCCCCGGCCGGGCGGGCCTCCCCCTGCTTTTGCCCGACTGGGCTCGTATCTCCGGTTTTCACCAAAAACGGCGTTTCGCCCCCGGCCAGATGAGCATTGGGCAGCCAGCTGCGCTGGGCACATTCGGAAATAAATGATCAGGCTGTTTAAAAGTCCTTAACTGATCAGCATCAGGCCTTTTCAGTTATTTGGTTTCGGCTATTTATCTTCAACTATTTATCTTCAATAGCCACGCCGATCCGGCCTGCCAGCAGGTCATCAGCGGCCTGTTGCAAGCCATCAAAAAACGCCTCGCGCTCACGTAATTTGCGCACTTCCTGAAAAATCACACCTACTTCCGCTGAACGCAGCGACAAATAATGCAGCCATTGTTTCAGGCGGTCGGTGAGGTTCTTGTTGTCCAGATCCGGCAAGCGATCCGCAAGAGGTTTCAGCAGCTGCAAATGCTGCAGCCAGCTCATTGGGGTTAACGCTTCGCCCCGTTCACGTGCCTTGATCTGCAAGGCCAGATCCGGAATCGCCACCAGGCCGCGACCAATCATCAGCAGGTCGGAACCACTTTCGCGGCGACACTGGTCGGCATGATCCGGAGTCCAGATTTCACCATTGGCCAATACCGGAATCTTCACCTGCTCGCGAATACGGGCGATCCAGTCCCAATAGGCTGGTGGTTTGTAACCTTCGGTTTTGGTGCGAGCATGAACGGTTAACCACTGGATACCCGAGGCTTCCAGCGCACTGGCGTTTTCCAGTGCCAGGCTTTTATCCAGATAACCCAGACGCATCTTGGCGGTCACCGGAATATGCGCAGGCACTGCCGCTCGTACTGCCGACGCCACGTTAAACAGCACATCCGGATATTGCAGCAGCACTGCCCCACCCTGACTGCGATTGACGGTTTTGGCAGGACAACCGAAGTTCAGGTCAATTGCCGGTGCTCCCATGCTGGCAACCCGGGCCGCGTTGTCGGCCATCAGTTGTGGATGGCTGCCCAGCAACTGCACATGCACCGGTGTTCCGGCCTGGGTTTTGCCGCCGTTCAGGAGCTCTGGGCAGAAACGGTGAAATACCTTCGGCGGGTAGAGGGTCTGGCTGACGCGGATGAACTCGGTCACACAGTGGTCGATACCCCCCACGCTGGTGAGAATTTCCCGCAGATGGTGATCCATCAGGCCTTCCATGGGCGCAAGGGCGATATAAGGCCTGGTATCCGATACCAGATACGGGGAGCTGGAATTCACGATAAAACGGGTTCCGAAAGGGTTAAAAAGCGGGCGCGGAATTGGGAATTAAAATTTCCGCACTGTCAACCGAAAACCATTGGACTTTCGGATTATCCGAGGAGGCAGGGCATTATGACCTTTATTTCGGTTGGATATATCCGTTATAGGTCGCGGTAATAAAGGCGGTAATTCGCCACTTGAAGCCCCGCTTCCTCTTTACTGTTGATCAAGGCTTGATCTGCAGCGGTTGAAAGGCCTACCCCTTTTCAGTAGGCTCGATAGGGTTTTGCCTGCGGACGACTTCGCAATTGTCCAAAAGTTCAGGCAGATACACTACTAAAGTTCGCAACAACAATAACTCACAGGAGCCACTTGCATGTCTGAGCCAAGTCTCATCTCGCAAGGTCTGGAGCTCATGATTTTTGGTATGGGCGTGGTGTTCGTCTTCCTGACGATGCTGGTCTATGCCACCAATATCATGTCCAGTCTGGTAAACAAGATTGCTCCCGAAGTTGAAGTGGCACCGGCTCCAGCCCGGAAACCTGTCGCTCCGGCTTCCACCGGGATTGATCCGCAGCTGGTAAAAGTCCTGTCTGCAGCAGTGAAGGAACACCGTGCTCGTCAACAATGAGCCTGGAATATAACAACCATAAAACGTTCAAAAGACGTTAACGGAAGAAAAGGCCATCATTCATGACCGATTCCAAAAAACTCGGAATTACCGACGTCGTCCTGCGTGACGCACACCAGTCTATCCTCGCGACTCGCATGCGTATCGACGATATGCTGCCAATTGCCTCCAAACTTGATCAGGTCGGTTACTGGTCACTGGAGTCCTGGGGGGGGGCCACATTTGACTCCTGCATCCGTTTCCTCGGTGAAGACCCGTGGGACCGTATTCGTGCATTCAAGAAAGCAATGCCTAACACTCGTCAGCAAATGCTGCTGCGTGGTCAGAACCTGCTGGGTTACCGCCACTATGCTGATGATGTGGTTGAGAAATTCGTAGAACGCGCCGCCGTGAACGGTGTCGACGTGTTCCGGGTATTCGACGCCATGAACGACCCGCGCAACCTGCAAACCGCCCTCAAGGCGGTGAAAAAACAGGGCAAACACGCGCAGGGCACGCTGTCGTATACCACCAGTCCGGTGCACACCCTCGAAGCCTGGGTGGATCTGGCCAAGCGTATTGAAGACATGGGCGCTGACTCCATTGCCATCAAGGACATGGCCGGTGTTCTGACACCTTATGCCGCCTTTGAACTGGTATCGCGCCTGAAAGCCCAGACCGACCTCGAAGTGCAGCTGCATGCACACGCCACCGCCGGTCTGTCCGATATGACCATTCTGAAAGCCGTTGAAGCCGGTATCGACCGTGTTGACACTGCCATCTCTTCCATGTCCATGACCTATGGCCACACCGCGACTGAATCCGTGGTAGCGGCACTGGCGGGCACCGAGCGTGATACCGGCCTGAACCTGCATCTGCTGGAAGAAATCGCCGCCTACTTCCGCGAAGTGCGCAAGAAGTACGCGAAGTTTGAAGGCGCCCTGAAAGGCACCGACAGCCGTATTCTGGTGGCCCAGGTTCCGGGTGGCATGCTCACCAACATGGAAAACCAGCTACGCGAACAGGGTGCTGCTGACAAGTTCGACGCCGTGCTGGCCGAGATTCCACGCGTACGTGAAGACCTCGGTTTTATCCCGCTGGTGACTCCGACTTCCCAGATTGTGGGTACCCAGGCGGTGCTGAACGTTCTCTCTGGCGAGCGTTACAAGTCCATCTCCAAAGAAACCCAGGGCATTCTGAAAGGTGAATACGGTGCGGCACCGGCGCCAATGAACAAGGAGCTGCAGGCTCGTGTTCTGGATGGCAAGGAGCCAATTACCTGTCGTCCGGCGGACCTGATCGAAAACGAACTCGACAAGGTCATCGCCGACGTTGAAAAACTGGCGACCGAAAAAGGCTTCAAGCTGGCCGCCGACAAGATCGACGATGCTCTGACCTACGCCATGTTCCCGCAAATCGCACCGAAGTTCCTTGCCAACCGTGGTAACCCGGCGGCCTTCGAACCTGCACCAAAAGGTGCGGCGGAAGACACTTACACCATCAAGGTGGACGGCCACGAATACGTGGTGAAAGTAAACGAAGGTGGTGACGTCACTCATCTGGCGCCAATCAACGGCGCGCCAACCAGCCTGGCGGGTGGTGCGGCAGCGGCTGCTCCGGTTGCTGCTGGTGGTGGTGAGTCGGTAGCGTCACCGCTGGCCGGTAACATCTTCAAGGTACTGGTACAGCCTGGTGATCAGGTGACCGAAGGTGATCTGGTGATCATCCTCGAAGCCATGAAGATGGAAACCGAGATCCGTGCACCCAAGACCGGCACCATTGGCAGTGTGTCTGCCAAAGAAGGTACCTCGGTCAAGGTGGGCGATACCCTGTACACCATCGGCTGAGGAGTCTGACCTATGCAAAGTCTGATTAACCTCTGGCACGACACGGGTATTTACCATTTCGAAATCGGTCAGGGCATCATGATGCTGATCGGTTTTGTCATGCTGTACCTGGCGATCAAAAAGGGTTTCGAGCCACTTCTGCTGCTGCCGATTGCGGTGGGCACCCTGATGGTAAACATTCCGGGTGCCGGTATGGGCTGGTCGGCGGCGGAAACCGCCATTCGTACCGGTGATGCCTCCACTCTGGCACAGTTCCGCGAGATCTTTGGTCTGGCGGCTGATGCCAGCATGCAAGCGGTTCTGGATGCTTACCACCATGCCTCCGGCGCTGTGTATAACAAGGCGCTGGCACTGGGCGTAGCGGGCGGTTTTGATACCGGTATGCTGTACACCTTTTACAAGGTGACCATTGCCAGTGGCGTTGCACCGTTGCTGATCTTTATGGGTGTAGGAGCCATGACTGACTTTGGTCCTCTGCTGGCCAACCCGAAAACCCTGTTGCTGGGTGCTGCTGCCCAGTTCGGTATTTTCGGCACCCTGTTTGGGGCGGTATTGCTGACGGATCTGGGTCTGGTGGATTTCACCATCAAGCAGGCAGCGGCCATCGGTATTATCGGTGGTGCTGACGGCCCAACTTCGATCTTCATCGCCTCTCGTCTGGCCCCGGAACTGCTGGGAGCGATTGCGGTAGCGGCTTATTCCTATATGGCGCTGGTTCCGCTGATCCAGCCACCGATCATGCGTATGCTGACCACTGAGGCCGAGCGCAAGATCAAGATGGAACAGCTGCGTACCGTCTCCAAAAACGAAAAAATCATCTTTCCGGTGGTTGTACTGATTCTGGTAGCCCTGCTACTGCCGTCAGCTGCACCACTGCTGGGGATGTTCTGTTTCGGCAACCTGATGCGTGAGTCCGGTGTGGTTGAGCGTCTGAGCGATACTGCCCAGAACGCCCTGATCAACATCGTGACCATCTTTCTGGGCCTGTCAGTAGGCTACAAGATGAGCGCGGATGCGTTTCTGAACAGTCGTACCATTTTTATTGTTGTCCTCGGTCTGATCGCGTTCTCGATTGGTACAGCAGCCGGTGTGCTGATGGCCAAGCTGATGAACAAGTTCAGCAAGTCGCCAATCAACCCGCTGATCGGCTCTGCCGGTGTATCCGCGGTGCCAATGGCAGCACGGGTATCCAACAAGGTGGGTCTGGAAGCCAACCCGCAGAACTTCCTGCTGATGCACGCTATGGGCCCTAACGTGGCCGGTGTAATCGGTTCGGCGGTAGCGGCGGGTGTGATGATCAGTTATTTCGCCAATTGATGGCGGGGTGATTGTTCACCGATAAAAACGGCGCTACGGCGCCGTTTTTTATGCTGGTGTCTGGCGGCGACTCGGCTTGTGAATTGGCCAGGCTGTTTGCCCTCTTGGGGGACCTTGTCCCCCGGCCGGGTCGACCGTTGCGGTGAATCCCGGCTCGCCCAGATGGGCAATTAACGGTGGCCAGCTGCGCTGGGTGAAATCAATGTAAATGGATGCGCTGTTGTAGTGTGGGCATTTATGCCCACAAGATCGGACTCGACTCCAGACTCCAGACTCCAGACTCCAGACTCCAGACTCCAGTCTATATCCCCCAACAACTCCCGAGCTTCGCGGTTACCTGCTACAATCCGCGGCCGATTTTTCCCCACTGCGGACTTCCCATGAGCGAACGCGACGATATTTACCAGACTCTGCCGGGCAATGTTTCCGATTTCCGCTTCGATGCCGCGGTGGCTCGGGTTTTTCCGGATATGATCAAACGCTCGGTGCCGGGTTATGCCGAAACCGTGGCGATGTCGGGCATTATTGCGGGCCGTTACGCTCGTGATAACACGCATCTGTACGACCTTGGCTGTTCACTAGGTGCGGTCACTCTGGCGATGCGTCACGGTGTGCGGGCGGCGGGTTGCAAGATCATTGGTATCGATAATTCCGAATCCATGGTCGAACGCGCCAGTCACCATATTGCGCTGGATGACAGCAGCCTTGCCGGTACGGCGGTGGATGTGGAGCTGGCCTGTGCCGATATCCTGTCCTATCCGCTGGCCAATGCTTCGGTAACGGCGTTGAACTACGTGCTGCAGTTCATCAGCCCGGAACAACGGCTGGCGCTGCTCAAACAGATTCACGATGCCACCATCCCTGGTGGTGTGCTGATCCTGTCGGAAAAACTCTGCTTCGGTGACGAGGAACAGCAGGTTCAGGATGCCCTGCATCTGGATTTCAAACGTGCTAACGGGTACTCCGAACTGGAAATCGCCCGCAAGCGTTCCGCCATTGAAAACGTGCTGATTCCGGAAACCGAACAGGCCCATATTGATCGTCTGTACCAGGCTGGCTTCCGTCAGGTAGTCCGCTGGTATCAGTGCTTTAACTTTGTTTCATTCCTGGCCATCAAATGACCGACAGTAATTCCCCACTGCCAGCGGTTGATCCCGCCGAAGCCGCTACTATCCTGCCGTGGTTCGACGACCTGCTGGCGTACATGAACCGCGATGAAAAACGCTTTGAACGCTGGGCCAATATCCTGCCAGAGCAGCTCCAGCATGTGCTGGTCAGCCGTGAGCACGGCGATCAGGAACGCTGGCTGCAGGCACTGACCAGTCTGCCGATTCCGGCCGGTGTTGAATGTGACCTGCGTGCCGATGATCTGGCGATTCATGCGCCGATCAGCGATGCTACCGCCGTTGAGGTGGAACAGGCGCTGCGTGGCCTGATGCCATGGCGCAAGGGCCCGTTCCGTATCTGTGGTACCCACATTGATACCGAATGGCGTTCCGACTGGAAATGGCACCGGGTGTTGCCTCATCTGTCACCGCTGAAAAACCGTCTGGTGCTGGATGTTGGTTGTGGCTCCGGTTACCACATGTGGCGCATGCTGGGTGAAGGTGCCCGCCGGGTGATTGGTGTTGATCCTTCGCGCCTGTTCCTGATGCAGTTTGAAGCGGTCAAACTGATGGTCGCCAAGGCCCAGGGCAAACGTCCGGATGCTCACCTGTTGCCACTCAAGATGGAAGATATTCCGGCCGACTTACGGGTGTTCGATACCGTGTTCAGTATGGGGGTGTTGTACCACCGTCGCTCGCCGATCGAACATCTGGAAGAACTGCGCGCGGCGTTACGTCCGGGTGGTGAACTGGTGCTGGAAACTCTGGTGGCCGATGGCCCGCTGGGGTACAGCCTGATGCCGGAAGATCGTTATGCCATGATGCGTAACGTCTGGTTTATTCCGTCGCCGGAAACCCTGCTGTTGTGGTGCCGCCGCGCGGGTCTGCGCAATGCCCGTCTGGTCGACCTCAACCAGACCTCGCTGGAAGAACAGCGCAGCACCGACTGGATGCGTTACAAGTCGTTGCCGGATTTCCTCGATCCCGACAACCGTAACCTCACCGCTGAAGGTTATCCGGCGCCACTGCGCGCCATTGTCATTGCCGAAGCCTGATGCGACTCAACTGGCGGGTGTTGTGCCCGCCGGTTGCTGAATCCTGTGTTGGCGGGTCTGAAAAAACTCTTCCAGTCGTTCACTCGCCTGCGCCCCGAACAACAAACGGGCAATTTCCGCCAAGCCCGGATCATTACACAGCTGCTCACACGGGATGGTCAGCGCAATCATGGTGCGCCGCCGCAGGAAGTCTTCCAGGGTTTCGATCATTTCATCCCTTGCTGCCAGCATTACCTCAGCCCGTAACAAATCGTCATTACGTAGCACCGGCAACCATAAATCCGGGTCTTGAACCCCCCAGTGCAGAATGTCCGCCGCCGCCGGACCATAACGCCGCCACAAGCGTTCACTCAAAGGCTCCAGAGCGTCCGGGCGGGTATGTTCGTTAAGGCCGGTTGCCCAAGCAGCCGCCATGAAGTCATCACGTTGTTCAGGCCCCGCCTCACCTAACCACCCCGCACGTTCGTCTCCCAGCGCCAACCCCTGTTGTTTCAGTGCCGCACAAACCTCCTCCCCCACGTTCAGGCAGTCGGTCAGTTTACCGCCGTAAATGCCTAACCAGCCGTCACCATTCACCAGCTGATGGCGACGCGATAAATGCTGCCAGTCTGTCATTGAGGCGTTTGTGCTGGAAATATCGGAATCAGCAGGCACCACCAACGGCCGCACACCACAGCGTTCACTGATTACATCGGCCGCTACCAGTGGACGTGTCAGCGCCAGCAGACGGTTGATGTTATCCAGCACAAACTGGCGCTCGTCAGCACTGACCACCGCCGTGGGTGAATCCACCTCCACATCGGTAGTGCCAATACAGGTACGCTTGCCCATGGGAATGGCAAAAAACAGGCGGCCATCACTGGCAAAAAAAGCCAGCACCCGCTCCACACTGGAAATACGCGGTACCAGCAGATGAATGCCACGGGAAAAGCGATGGACAAACCCGCTGTGCAAACCACTGCGGCGATTGAAGTCATCCAGCCAGGGACCAGCGGCGTTGATGATAAACCGCGAGCGTACCAGCGCTGTGGCACCGCTGCGCTGATCACACACATGAGTGACCCAGCCGGTTACCGGCGCAGTCAGACTGGTATCCGGCTCACTGCCCTGCGCTTCCACATAATTGATTGCCAGCGCCCCACTTTGCACAGCACTGCGCACAAAACCGAAGGTAAAACGGCTGTCGTTATCCACCAGCCAGGCATCGGAATACTCCACCGCCTGTTGCGGTTCAGCGCCCGAGCTGGCAAACAAGGGTTCACGTTCGGCACGCTGGCTGGCACTGAGCCATTCGGGTCGCCGGGTTTTGCCAAACCCCATCAGCCAATACAACCAGGCACCGCTGTAAAACATCCAGGCCGGTTTGCGAAAGCCTTTGGGTAAGGTCGCCAGAAAACGGATTTCCCGTACCGACGACGGAAAACACTGCAACAGGCGGTTACGGCTCTGACACAGGTCGGCGACCAGACGCCAATCGCCGGACTCCAGATATTTGATGCCGCCCCACACCAGACAGGAACTGTTGGAGCTGGTTTCGCCACCAAAATCACCACGATCGAGCAAGGCAACCCGAACGCCACGCGCTGCCAGCGCAGCAGCGGCAACCGCGCCGTTGATCCCGGCACCAATCACCACTACATCCCAGGTATTGTCCGCCAACTGTTGCAGGCGTTCCGTGCGACTCATGACGGTCTCTCCTACAGGGTCACGCGCTGTACTGCCCGCGCCCATTCACCCAATAACTGCTGACGCAGGCTGTTATCCATGGCGGGTACAAACTCGGCGGTGCAATGCCAGAGGGCATCAAACTGCTCGAAGTCGCCGTACAAACCGGCTTTGCGTCCGGCCAGATACGCAACCCCCAACGCCGTGGTTTCAAGAATAGCGGGACGTAATACTTCTGTATCCAGCACGTCGGCGAGGAACTGCAGCATCCAGTTGTTGGCGACCATACCACCATCCACTCGCAATGAGGTCGGCCGCAAACCTTCGGCTTCCATCGCCGCAAACAGATCACTGGTCTGGTAACAGACGGCCTCAAGGGCGGCGCGCGCCAGTTCGGCTTTGCCTGCGCCACGAGTCAGCCCCACAATGGCGGCACGGGCATCGGGTCGCCACCAGGGAACCCCAAGGCCGGTAAAAGCTGGCACCATATAAACGCCTTTATTGCTGCTCAAACGTCGCGCCAGCACCTCGGTTTCGGCGGCCGAACGAATAATCCCCAGCTCATCCCGCAACCATTGCACCGCCGCACCGGCGATAAAAATCGATCCTTCCAGGGCATAGGCGACCTGGCCATCCAGCTGCCAGGCGATGGTGGTTAACAGGCGTTGGGTCGAAAGAATAGGCTCGGAACCGGTATTCAGCAGCACAAAACAGCCGGTGCCATAGGTGGCTTTGACTTCACCTTTGGCAAAACAGCATTGGCCAATCGCCGCGGCCTGCTGATCACCGGCAACCCCACAAATCGGGATCTCCTGACGGCAGGTCAGGCTTGGCAAGGTAGTACCAAAATCAGCGGCACAATCACGTACTTCCGGCAGCATGGCTTTCGGAACGCGGAAAATCTGCAGCAGGTCGTCGTCCCACTCACCGCGATGGATGTTGTAGAGATTGGTACGGCTGGCATTGGTGGCATCGGTGGCGTGTACTGCACCACCGGTCAGTTTCCAGATCAACCAGGTATCGACCGTTCCAAACAGTAACTCGCCCCGTTCGGCGCGCGCCCTTGCTCCTTCGATATTGTCGAGAATCCAGGCGATTTTGGTGGCGGAAAAATACGGGTCGATCAGTAAGCCCGAGCGCGACTGGATTTCGTGTTCCGGTACCTGCTGACGCAGACGTTCACATTCGGAAGCGGTACGGCGATCTTGCCAGACAATGGCGTTATACACCGGCTTGCCGGTTTCGCGATCCCACACCAGTGTGGTTTCGCGCTGATTGGTAATCCCCATGGCAACGACCCGGGTGTGACGGGCGCTGGGGCCTTGCAATACCCGCTCAATGGAACGCAAGGTGGTTCGCCAGAGATCTTCGGGATCGTGTTCAACCCAGCCATCTCGCGGGTAATACTGGTTAAATTCCTGATGCGCCGAGGTAATTTCCCGGGCTTGATGGTCGAACAGAATGGCGCGGGTACTGGTGGTACCCTGATCAATTGCCAATACGGCACTGTGGATATCCATAGATTCCTCCCCTGCCCGACTGCAGTTCAACTGTATACAGTCTAGCGCTGCTGCCAATAGCCTGAAGGATTTTGAATCACAGGTTACCGAAAAATTCAGTGCCGTTCGGCGTTTTGACCACGCAACTGCATACGCTGGCGTGCCTGGCGCTTTATGTACCAGCGCTGCGTGCCGGTCCACAGCATCCACACTGGCAACAACCCGCACAGCAACACCAGCCAGCGCCCGACCAGTCCGAAGGCTTCACCACTGTGCAACGGGTGTAACCAGCGCTGTACGGTAGCTCCGGCGTTGTCCTCAAAAGGATCGTGACGCATCAGTACCTTGCCACTGTACTGGTCGATGACCAGTCGGGTTTGCGGAAAACGTCGGCCCGGTTCACCGTCCTGATACAGACGCACCTGATACACACCGAGCATATCGGCCGGGGTTTCCAGCCAACGCAACTCCGCCTGCGGAAACTGCTGATGAGCAATCCTGATGGCATCGGCGGCCGTCACAGGCGTTGCGCTCATGGCCGGTTGTGAGCCATACAGCACTGAGTGATACATCACATACGGCGGTAACGGCGACACCCGGTTCGCCAACGAGTTGTACCAGCCCGGCGCATCCAGCAAGACTCCCGTAATAACCAGCAACAGCCACAGCGGCAGGCTGTAAAACCCTACCAGCACATGACGCTGCCAACTGGATACCGCCGGGTGTGCCGCTTGCCGCCATTGCAGGGCTTTACGCCATGACGACCCACGCCACCAGGCTTTGGGCCACCACAACCACAGCCCCACCAGCGTGAGCAGCAGCGTTACCAGCCCGCCCCAGGCCACCAGATTACTGCCGGTAGCCCCCAGCAACAGCTGGTAATGGAGGTTGTAAATCCAGGTCATCAGGGTCTGGCCCCAGAATCCCTGCCGTAATACGTCGCCGCTGCAGGGCTGAATCCACACCAGTAACGGTGCAAAACCAGCACCACGGGTCTCGACCGGATTCATAAAACGGGCGTTATAGGGCAAGCCCGGTTCCATGGGCATTTCCAGCCGCCAGCTGCCAATACGCTCCGGCAACTGCTGTTGCAAACCTTCCAGAATCCGCTCAGGCGGCAGGACTTCACATCCCGTAACGCTGGCGATACGCGAGTCGAGCAGTCGATCCAGGGTTGGATAAAACACCAGAATCGAACCACTCAGCCCCACCACCAGCAAGGGCAGCCCGAGGGCAAACCCTAACCAGCGGTGTAACCATAACCAGAACGCACGAACATAACGGCCAGACATAAACACTCATCAGAACTGCAGGTTAACCGCTGCCGTCACACTGCGGCGCTCTCCCGCTGCATGCAGGGTTGGTACATCGGCTGAGCCGTAGTACCAGACATATTCATAATAACGATCACCCAGGTTCTGCACCGCCAGATTCAGGGTCAAATCCGGGCGTGGCTGGTAATCAACATGGGTATCAAACAGCCAGTATCCACCAAAACGGCCGCTGCTGTTGGTGCGTTCCAGATAATAATTGCTCTGGCCACGGCTGCTGACGCCCACTACCCACTGATCCGCTGGCTGGTAATCCACACCGGCCGACGCCACAAAATGCGGAACGTGGTCAATTTCCTGACCGTCGCTGGCCGGACTGGAGGCATCCGCTTCAAGAATACGGGAGCGCTGTTGTGACCAGGCCATCCAGCTGGTCAGTTGTTCAGTCAGTTCAGCGTTCAGTTGCAGGTCGATACCCTGACGAAGGGTTTTTCCGATGTTTTCAGCATCGTTGTCGGCATCGCCCAGTTTGCTGCGCGCTTCGTTGTCGGCAGTTTGTTGCCACAGCGCCAGACGACCGCTGACACGCTTATGGTCGCCAAACTTCACCCCTGTTTCCCAACCGGTGTTGATAGAGGGTTTCAGATCATCCTGCTGGTTGATCTTGAAGGTTGCCGCTCCCATGCCCACCTGAAAGGTTTTACCCCAGTTGGCATACAGGCTGGTGCTGTCGACCAGCTGATAAATCAGGCTGAACTTGGGCTGGCGAATCAGGCCGTACTGGTTGATATCGGCACGAGTATCGTTCAGACGATTTTCAAAGCCACCATCCAGGCGGTCAACCCGATACGCAGGCACCAGCGTCAGGTCTTCACTTGGCATGATACGCCCCTGCACCCACATACCCTGATTGTTGAGCCAGTAACGCTGCTCGCGGGTATGGGTGATGTGCTCACGGGATACGGTGGCGTAACGGTTATTGAGGTTGTCCTGATGTTCAGCGCTGACACCACCCTCAACCGCCAGGTCATACAGGCTGTTCACCTGTGGTCGCCAGGTCAGGGTCGACAGAATCCCGCTGTGTTGTTCCTGAGCGCGACGTTCCTGCTGGCTGCTGTAGAAGGTAACCCAACGTTGGTCGTCGATGCGATTGACCCAGGTGCGTACTGCCAGCTCCAGCTCATCGTTGAGGCTGCTTTCCAGATGCACACTGGCCATGGTCATCGGCCGAACACCACCATCACTGGCGTTACGCGGCATTGACTGCCATGGGTCGTCTGCCACTTCGGCGGCGGTCAGATAACCCGGCTCGTCAGCTTCGGCGTTGGCGTGGCGCACGATGACACCCAGTCGGTAATTCTGCTCGTCCGGGGTGTAATACCACTTGCCGGACATGCTGTATTTTTCCTTGTGGGCATGCTCGCGTGAGCCATCACTGGCCTGCCAGCCCACAAAGGCGTTGGTGGCGTGGTTGCCATCATCACCGGCAGCGGCGACTTGCAGGCTGCGGTTGCCGAAGCTGCCAGCGCTGACGCGGGCTTCGTTGTAATCGCCGCCCTGACGGGTGTAGGCGCTGACGTTACCGGCGATATTGTAGAGGCCAAAGCGGGCGTCGTTGGTGCCGCGAACTTCTTCCAGATGGTCGATTTCCAGCGGCATCAGCGTATCGAGGTAACGCATGTTGCCGTCGTTGGTGTTAGCCGGAATATCGTCGATCAACAGTTTGACGGCGTTGATTTCGCCTTCACCGTTAAAAGCGCGGAACGACAGCTTGCCGGACTCGTTGCCCTGACCAAAACTGGTGAGCTGGACACCCGGCAGGTTACGAAACAGCTGCCAGCTGTCCTGGGGAATGTCCTGTTGTACCCGTTCGCCTTCCAGACGATCCACCGAGCTGAGCACGGTGGCGGACGTCAGGGCACCACCGGCAGGCGCTGTCACCACAATCTCGCCCACTTCGCCGACGCTCAGGCTGGTATTGGCGTAAGCGCTGTTCTGTACGCTCTCGGTAGCAGACGAAGCGGCGGCATAACTGCTGGTTGCTCCCAGCGCAGCAACACAGGTGGTCACAGATGCAGTCGCCACACGGACGGCCAACGGTGAGATTCGGAACAGCTTCACGGCAACTAACTCCCTGATAATGTTATTTGCCGCGCATTCTAGTGAGTTAAGGAATTTCCACAGCTGGACAGATTGTCGCAGCCCGGAAACAAAAACGCCCCGGCGGTGTCCCGCCAGGGCGCTTTTGTTAACAACAGTGATCAGGCGATCACAGGTGTTTTACTGCACCGATTTCGTACTCAACAGTGCCATTCGGAACCTTGATGTTCACCACGTCCCCTTCTTCCTTGCCAATAACGGCGCGGGCGATCGGAGAGTTTACGGAGATACGGTTTTCCTTGATGTTGGCTTCATCGTCACCAACGATACGGTAAACCACTTCTTCGTCATTAGCGGTGTTGATCAGCTCGACGGTAGAACCGAACAGAACCTTGCCAGTGTGCGGGATCGTTTTGATATCGATCACCTGCGCATTGGACAGCTTGCCTTCGATGTCCTGGATACGACCTTCGATAAAGCCCTGCTGTTCACGCGCGGCATGGTATTCGGCGTTTTCCTTCAGGTCTCCATGTTCACGGGCTTCGGCGATTGCTTCAATCACCTTTGGACGGTCTACCGTCTTCAGGCGTTGCAGCTCATCACGCAGAGCCTTTTCCCCTTCCACAGTCATGGGAAACTTTTGCATCTGCAAATACTCCTGATTGATCAGTGTTGGCTGGCAACCGCAGCGTGCAGTTCCTGCAGGCGGTGCACTTCTTTCAGGCCTTCAGATTTCAGTGCTTCAACAACGGCTTCTGCACCCGCCATGGTGGTGGTGTAGTAAACCTTGTGTTGCAGCGCGCTGCGACGGATGTCAGCAGAGTCAGAAATTGCCTGAGCGCCATCAGTGGTGTTCACGATCAGATCGATACCATCGTTCTTGATCAGATCAACAATGTGTGGACGACCCTGGTTAACCTTGTTGATGCGCTCGGAAGCCACACCGGCTTCTTCCAGCACACGGCGAGTACCATCGGTACATACCAGGCTGAAACCGCAATCAACCAGGCCTTTGGCCACGTTCACCAGACCTTTCTTGTCGGCTTCACGCACCGACAGGAAAGCAACACCACCTTCTGGCAGCTTGGCACCGGCACCCAGCTGGGCTTTGTAGAAAGCTTCGCCGAAGGTTTTGCCTGCGCCCATTACTTCACCGGTGGACTTCATTTCAGGGCCGAGGATCGGGTCAACGCCCTGGAACTTGTTGAACGGGAATACCGCTTCCTTCACAGAGAAGTACGGCGGAATAATCTCGCTGGTGAAGCCCAGTTCAGACAGTTTCTTGCCGGTCATGACCTTGGCAGCAATAGCAGCCAGGGAAGTACCAATACACTTGGATACAAACGGCACAGTACGGGATGCACGAGGGTTAACCTCGATCACGTAGATTTCGCCGTCCTGCCAGGCCAGCTGAGTGTTCATCAGACCGATTACGCCCAGTTCCATTGCCATGGCAGCAACCTGTTCACGCATCTTGTCCTGCACGTCTTTTGGCAGGCTGTATGGTGGCAGGGAGCAAGCGGAGTCACCGGAGTGAATACCAGCCTGTTCAATGTGCTGCATGATACCGCCGATCACAACCTGTTCACCGTCACATACGGCGTCAATGTCGATCTCGATAGCGCGATCCAGGAAGTAGTCCAGCAGAACCGGAGAGTCGTTGGATACTTTTACCGCTTCGGTCATGTAACGACGCAGGGAAGCTTCGTTGTTCACGATTTCCATGGCACGGCCACCCAGTACGTAGGATGGACGAACCACCAGCGGGTAACCGATTTCAGCAGCTTTCAGTACGGCTTCTTCCGGGGAAGTAACCGTCGCGTTTACCGGCTGCTTCAGACCCAGACGCTGGATCATCTGCTGGAAACGCTCACGGTCTTCGGCACGGTCAATCGCTTCCGGAGAAGTACCAATGATAGGTACACCGTTGGCTTCCAGTTCGTCAGCCAGTTTCAGTGGAGTCTGACCACCGTACTGAACGATAACGCCCTTCGGTTTCTCTTTTTCAACGATTTCCAGCACGTCTTCCAGAGTCACAGGCTCGAAGTACAGACGGTCGGAGGTGTCGTAGTCGGTAGAAACGGTTTCCGGGTTACAGTTGACCATAATGGCCTCGTAACCTTCTTCCTTGGCAGCCAGAGCGGCGTGTACACAGCAGTAGTCGAATTCGATCCCCTGACCGATACGGTTCGGGCCACCACCCAGTACGATGATCTTTTCACGATCAGACGGGTTGGCTTCGCACTCTTCCTCGTAGGTGGAGTACATGTAAGCTGTGTCGGTGGCGAATTCGGCAGCACAGGTGTCAACGCGCTTGTAAACCGGACGGACGCCCAGTTTCTGACGGTGCTTGCGGAAAGTCTTTTCGGTAATACCCAGCAGGGTTGCCAGACGGGCGTCAGAGAAGCCTTTACGCTTCAGACGGAATACCGCGTCGTAATCCAGCGCATTCAGGCTGCTGGCTGCGACCTTGGCTTCTTCCTTGATCAGATCTTCGATCTGCACCAGGAACCATGGGTCGATGGCAGAGTGTTCGTACACTTCAGCCACAGTCAGACCCAGACGGAAGGCATCACCCACGTACCAGACACGCTCGGCACCTGGAGTACGCAGTTCAGAGATCACCTTGTCACGGGAAGCCGGGTCGTTGGCATCCACTTTAGGGTCGAAACCGGTTGCCCCCACTTCCAGACCACGCAGGGCTTTCTGGAAAGATTCCTGCTGGGTACGGCCAATCGCCATCACTTCACCAACAGACTTCATCTGAGTGGTCAGACGGCCGTCGGCTTGCGGGAATTTTTCGAAGGTGAAACGTGGAATCTTGGTCACTACGTAGTCGATAGACGGCTCGAAAGACGCCGGAGTACGACCACCAGTGATGTCGTTGCTCAGTTCATCCAGGGTGTAACCCACGGCCAGCTTGGCTGCTACCTTGGCAATCGGGAAACCGGTTGCTTTGGATGCCAGAGCAGAAGAACGGGATACACGCGGGTTCATCTCGATCACGACCATACGGCCGGTTTTCGGACAAATACCGAACTGTACGTTGGAACCGCCAGTTTCTACACCGATCTCGCGCAGTACCGCCAGGGAGGCGTCACGCATGATCTGGTATTCCTTGTCGGTCAGGGTCTGTGCCGGAGCCACGGTGATGGAGTCACCGGTGTGCACACCCATGGCGTCGAAGTTTTCGATGGAGCAGATGATGATGCAGTTGTCGTTCTTGTCGCGAACAACTTCCATCTCATACTCTTTCCAGCCGATCAGGGATTCGTCGATCAGCAGTTCGTTGGTTGGCGACAGGTCCAGACCACGAGCACAGATTTCTTCGAACTCTTCACGGTTGTAAGCGATACCGCCACCGGTACCACCCATGGTGAAAGATGGACGGATGATGCACGGGAAACCGAGAGTCTTCTGAACTTCGCGGGCTTCTTCCATGCTGTGCGCGATACCGGCACGTGGACACTCCAGGCCGATTTTCTTCATGGCCTTGTCGAAACGGCTGCGGTCTTCGGCCTTGTCGATGGTGTCGGCGTTGGCACCGATCATCTCCACACCGAACTTGGCCAGTACACCGGCCTGTTCCAGACCCAGTGCGCAGTTCAGGGCAGTCTGACCACCCATGGTTGGCAGCAGGGCGTCTGGACGCTCTTTCTCGATGATCTTGGCAACAGCATCAATGGTGATTGGCTCGATGTAAGTCGCATCAGCCATTGACGGGTCGGTCATGATGGTGGCCGGGTTGGAGTTCACCAGGATGACCCGGTAACCCTCTTCACGCAGGGCCTTGCACGCCTGGGCGCCGGAGTAGTCGAATTCACAGGCCTGGCCAATGACGATTGGGCCAGCGCCAATGATCAGAATACTTTGAATGTCTGTACGTTTTGGCATTACTCGGTCAGTCCTGTGTTAGGCGTTTGCCTTGGCGGCGGTCATCAGATCAATAAAGCGGTCGAACAGCGGAGCCACGTCACGTGGGCCTGGGCTGGCTTCAGGGTGACCCTGGAAGCTGAACGCAGGTTTGTCGGTACGAGCGATACCCTGCAGGGTGCCGTCGAACAGGGACTTGTGGGTCGCTTTCAGGTTGGCTGGCAGAGTGGCTTCATCTACCGCAAAACCGTGGTTCTGACTGGTGATCATTACCTTGCCGGTTTCCAGATCCTGAACCGGGTGGTTGGCACCGTGGTGACCATGGCCCATCTTCACAGTCTCGGCTCCGGACGCCAGCGCCAGCAGCTGGTGACCCAGACAGATACCAAAGACCGGAGTACCGGTTTCCACAATCTCGCGAATCGCCGCGATAGCATAGTCACATGGCGCCGGATCACCAGGGCCGTTGGACAGGAACACACCATCCGGATTCATGGCCAGCACTTCAGACGCAGGAGTCTGGGCTGGAACCACAACCAGCTCGCAGTCACGCTCGGCCAGCAGACGCAGGATGTTGTATTTGACACCGAAATCGTAGGCAACCACCTTGAAACGGTTTTCGCGACGTTCACCGTAACCTTTACCCAGTTTCCAGTCAGCCTGGGTCCACTGGTAGGCTTCGGTGCAGCTGACCACCTTGGCCAGGTCCATACCTTTCAGACCAGGGAAGGCGCGGGCTTCTGCCAGGGCTTTCTGCTGGTTTTCTTCAGACCAGGCATCAGCACCTGCCAGGATGCAACCGTTCAGGGAGCCTTTTTCACGCAGAACGCGGGTCAGGCGACGGGTATCGATATCAGCAATACCCAGAACGTTGTTGCTACGCAGGTAGGTATCCAGAGACTGTTCACTGCGGAAGCTGGAAGCCAGCAGTGGCAGGTCACGGATTACCAGCCCTTTGGCGGCAATTGAGGCAGACTCCACATCTTCGGAGTTGATGCCGTAGTTTCCTACGTGTGGGTAGGTAAGAGTGACGATCTGGTTGGTATAGGACGGATCTGTCAGGATTTCCTGATAACCCGTCATCGAGGTGTTGAATACCACCTCACCGACAGACACACCCTCGGCACCAATGCTGGTGCCCTTGAACAGGCTGCCGTCTTCAAGAGCTAGAATGGCTGGCGTAGACAAAACTGTATCCCCGAACAAAGATAAACAGGCAAGCGGGTACTGGCCGGTACCGCATCTCTAAACAGTGCGTAAAAAAACGGGATGGCGGCGCAAGCTCCCCATCCCGCTCTTTTCGGAATATTCCGGCAGGTTCTCGGTTTTTTCCGGCAACTGCCGTAGATTAGTTGACCGCGAATTATACGGAATACTGCCAAACCTGTCCAACACAGGCTTGGATTGACAGGTTGATGGATCTTTACCTGTGTTCATGCGGTTACCAACGGTTACAAAGCAACATTCCCCCACCCCCTTGTTTACAAAAAGTTACATACATTTTAAAACCGTAATTCCCTTCCAACTCATGGTGATTGTTTTCATAGTAACGACATACCAGTTGCAACATAAGCAACCTGTTTCTGTCAGAAACAGGGGAATCCTGAATCAGGATCCCTGGACGACACGCTGAAGTATCTGAGAGGGATTGACATGCCTGTTGCTGTAGATGGTCGCCGCCGCCTGGCACCTGAAGAACGCAAACGCCTACTGCTTGATTACGCCATTGAAGCTTTTTCCCGTCGCGGCATCGGCCGTGGTGGTCATACCGATATCGCTGAAGCTGGCGGTGTATCCGTGGCTACCGTGTTCAACTACTTCAAAACCCGCGAAGTGCTGGTAACCGAAGTTCTGGACGAAATTGCTGCTTTTATGGAACAGATGGCCGAACAGGCATTTCGCCATGAAGATACTCCTGTCAATGCGATTGGCACATTCTTCAACAATATGCTGTACGCCTGCCAGAGCCATCCAGATCATATGCGTGTCTGGCTGGAGTGGAGCTCATCTCCACGAGAGGAAGTATGGCCACGTTACCTGAGCTTGCAACAGACCCTGCTGGAGATGCTGTCACAACAGGTTGAACTGGCCATTGCCGATGGCCTGGCTCGCCTTGAAGGCCTGCCACCACGCGAACGCGCAATGTGGATGCTGGGCAACAGCCAGATGCTGGTGACCATGATGCTGGATCCAATGGGTCGACCAGATAACATGGAAGACATGCTGAACCGCTGGCTCAATCACATGCTATTAACTATTAATGACTGATATCACTCCGGAGCTAACCGCACAGCTCCGGAGTGATTTGTCGCTGATCGGAAACCCGAGCCTGCGCGCGCCCAGCCCTGACAGATACAGTATCGCCCGACCAGCTCTGACGACGGTTAATCACCTGGCCCAAAAGCGGATGAACGCCAGAAACAACAAAGCCGGGAATTTCCCGGCTTTGTTGTTTCAAACCATCAGAACAGAGCAGGATCAGAAACCCAGCACATCCTGCATATCGTACAGACCGGCTGGCTGGTCCATCACCCACTGGGCTGCACGTACCGCACCACGAGCAAACGTCATACGGCTTTGGGCCTTGTGAGTCACTTCCACACGTTCACCTTCGGTCGCAAACATCACGGTGTGATCCCCGACGACGTCGCCACCACGGATGGTTTCAAAACCGATCTGCTTCTGTGGACGAGCACCGGTGTAACCTTCACGGCCATACACAGCCACTTCTTTCAGGTCCCAACCAAGGGTTTCAGCAACTACTTCACCCATACGCAGGGCAGTACCGGACGGTGCATCCACCTTGTGACGGTGGTGCATTTCAACGATTTCGATATCGCTGTCTTCACCCATCACACGAGCCGCCATACGCAGCAGGTTCAGACACAGGTTTACACCCACAGAGTAGTTAGGTGCGAACACAATGCCCATTTCACCAGCAGCAACTTTCATCTGTGCTTTTTGATCATCAGACAGACCGGTAGTACCAATCACGATGCACTTGCCGTGCTGACGGCAAAACTCGATGTTGGCCATGGTCACTTCCGGCATGGTGAAGTCGATCAGCACGTCGAACTGGTCAGCCACTTCTTCCAGAGAAGCAACGGCTTTCATACCCAGTGGCTGCAGGCCAGCAATAGCACCGGCATCAATGCCCAGCATCGGATCATCGGAACGGACAATGGCTGCGCCCAGAGTGGCGCCTTCAGCGGCTTCTACCGCCTGGATCAGCACGCGGCCCATGCGGCCAGCAGCACCGGTAATGGCAATTCGGGTCATCTTCGTATTCCACAATAAACATGGCCCGGACAAACCGGGCCATGGGAGTCAGTCTGATTAGTCGGTCTATAATCCCGGCAGATCAGATTTCTTCAAAGAACTTTTTCACGCCTTCAAACCAGCTCTTCTTCTGCGGTGAGTGTTTTTCACCACTGAGGGAAGCCTGGAACTGCATGAGCAGATCTTTCTGGTGATCCGTCAGGTTCACTGGAGTTTCTACCTGCACGCGGCACAGCAGATCGCCAGCAGCGCCACCACGAACCGGAGCAACGCCCTTGCCACGCAGACGGAACAGTTTGCCGCTCTGGGTTTCCGCCGGAATCTTCAGTTTGACCCGACCATCCAGAGTTGGCACTTCCAGCTCACCGCCCAATGCCGCATCCACGATGCTGATTGGCACGTCGCAGTACAGGTTACGACCGTCACGGTGGAACAGCGAATGCTCACGCACACTCACCTGTACGTACAGATCACCGGCCGGACCGCCCATGGCACCCGCCTCACCTTCACCGGCCAGACGAATACGATCACCGGTATCCACCCCCGCCGGAATTTTGACTGACAGGGTCTTGGTTTCTTCCTTCACACCACGGCCATGACAGCTGGTGCAAGGATCTTCAATAATCGTGCCCTGACCGCGACAGCTTGGGCAGGTCTGCTGCACCGAGAAGAACCCCTGTTGCATGCGGATCTGGCCCTGGCCATGACAGGTGCCACAGGTCTTGGGTTTGGTGCCAGGCTTGGCACCGGTCCCATTACAGGTTTCACAGTTGGTCAGGGTTGGAATGCGGATTTTCTTCTCAACACCACGAACCGCCTCTTCCAGAGTCAGTTCGAGGGTGTAACGCAGGTCGGAACCCCGCTGAGGACCACCACGGCCGCCACGACCACCGCCACCAAAGATGTCACCAAATACATCACCGAAAATATCGCTGAAGTTAGCGCCACCACCGTAACCGCCGCCACCCGCGCCAGAATCAACACCGGCGTGTCCGTACTGGTCGTAGGCTGCGCGTTTCTGCTCGTCACCAAGGACTTCATAAGCCTCAGTGGCTTCCTTGAACTTGGCCTCGGCTTCTTTGTCATCCGGATTACGGTCCGGGTGATACTTCATTGCCAGCTTGCGATAGGCTTTTTTGAGCTCCTTGGCGTCGATATCTTTGGCGACCCCCAGAACCTCGTAATAGTCTCGTTTGGACATAATGTTGTCTTGCCTCAGATGGGGGCTGACATTTCAGCCACTGGAGACGCAAGACGGGAGACAGCCCACCAGAGGTGAACTGACTCCCGTCTCCCATCCGTCGTATTACTTGTCTTTAACTTCTTCGAACTCAGCGTCTACGACATCATCATCCTGCTTGCCGTTACTGCCAGCATTGCCACCGGCGTTGCCACCCGCCTGCTGGCCTTCAGCCTGTTCAGCGTACAGTTTCTGAGCCAGCTTACCAGAGGCTTCAGTCAGCGCATTGGTCTTGGCTTCAATCTCGTCTTTGTCATCAGACTTGATAACCGCTTCCAGATCAGCAATGGCTTTTTCGATTGCTGTTTTTTCGTCAGCAGTGGCCTTGTCGCCAGCTTCCTGCAGGGTCTTCTTCACAGCGTGAATCATGCCGTCAGCAGTGTTGCGCGCCTGGATCAGCTCTTCAAATTTTTTGTCGGCTTCAGCGTTGGCTTCAGCATCACGAACCATTTGTTCAATCTCGTCATCGCTCAGACCGGAAGAGGCCTTGATCACGATGGACTGCTGCTTGCCAGTCGCCTTGTCTTTCGCGCTCACGTTCAGAATACCATTGGCGTCGATGTCAAAGGTTACTTCGATCTGTGGCATGCCACGTGGCGCTGGCGGAATGTCGGCCAGGTCGAAGCGACCCAGAGACTTGTTCTGTGCAGCTTGCTTACGCTCACCCTGAACCACGTGAATGGTCACGGCAGTCTGGTTGTCATCAGCAGTCGAGAACACCTGGGACTTCTTGGTCGGAATGGTGGTGTTCTTGTCGATTACCGGAGTCGCCACGCCACCCATGGTTTCGATACCCAGAGTCAGCGGAGTAACGTCCAGCAGCAGAACGTCTTTTACGTCACCAGACAGAACCGCACCCTGGATCGCAGCACCCACGGCTACCGCTTCGTCCGGGTTCACGTCTTTACGTGGTTCCTTGCCGAAGAATTCAGCCACTTGCTTCTGAACCATTGGCATACGGGTCTGACCGCCTACCAGGATCACTTCGTCGATCTCAGACACAGACAGACCGGAGTCTTTCAGTGCAATCTTGCATGGCTCCAGGGAACGCATCACCAGCTCTTCTACCAGGCTTTCCAGCTTGGCGCGGGTCAGTTTTACGTTCAGGTGTTTTGGACCAGTCGCATCAGCCGTGATGTACGGCAGGTTCACGTCAGTCTGGTTGCTGGAAGACAGCTCAACCTTGGCTTTTTCAGCGGCTTCTTTCAGACGCTGCAGAGCCAGTGGATCGTTGTGCAGGTCGATGCCGGATTCTTTCTTGAATTCGCCAGCCAGGTATTCGATAACGCGCAGGTCGAAGTCTTCACCACCCAGGAAGGTGTCACCGTTGGTAGCCAGAACTTCGAATTGTTTCTCGCCGTCAACGTCAGCCACTTCGATGATGGAAATATCGAAAGTACCACCACCCAGGTCGTATACCGCGATGGTGCGGTCGCCGCCTTCTTTATCGATGCCGTAAGCCAGAGCCGCAGCAGTCGGTTCGTTGATGATACGTTTTACTTCCAGACCCGCGATACGGCCGGCGTCTTTGGTCGCCTGACGCTGGGAGTCGTTGAAGTAGGCCGGTACGGTGATAACGGCTTCAGTTACTTTCTCGCCCAGGAAATCCTCGGCGGTTTTCTTCATTTTCTTCAGAACTTCAGCAGAGATTTGTGGTGGCGCGTATTTGTCGCCTTTCACTTCTACCCACGCATCGCCGTTGTCGGCCTGGATAATCTTGTACGGCACCATGCTGATGTCTTTCTGAACCACGTCATCCTTGAAACGACGACCGATCAGACGCTTTACAGCAAACAGGGTGTTTTTCGGGTTGGTAACGGCCTGACGCTTGGCAGACTGACCAACCAGTACTTCGTCATCAGTGTAAGCAATGATGGAAGGAGTGGTACGGTCGCCTTCAGAGTTCTCGATCACACGAGTCTTGTCGCCATCCAGGATCGCCACACATGAGTTGGTGGTGCCCAGGTCAATACCAATAATCTTGCCCATATTCGGTTTCTCCAGATCACGACCCGCTTGGGGGCGCGTTATCAAATTCGTTGATTCAGAAAAGATGTTTTTCTTGATGACTGCTATATGTGTCCGCCCAACGCGGTTTCAAGAGGCAGTCATCAGCAATTTTTTGCAGGGTTATCAGGCCTGCTCGTTGATGCTTGGACCACCCTTGGATACCACCACCATTGCTGGACGCAGCAGACGGCCAGCCAGGGTATAACCCTTCTGCATGACGGCCATTACGCTGTTCGGTGCCAGCTCAGCGTTTTCAATCATGGTGATTGCCTGATGCAGTTCCGGATTGAATGGCTGACCAACCGGGTCCACCACTTCTACCTTGAACTTGGCCAGCGCCGACATAAAACCATTCAGGGTCATCTCGATGCCTTCACGAATGGCAACGGTGGATTCGTCCTGTGGAGCAGCCGCCAGGCCACGTTCCAGGTTGTCGACCACAATCAGCATTTCGTTGGCAAATTTCTCAACGGCAAACTTGTGGGCTTTTTCCACATCTGCTTCAGCACGACGACGCACGTTTTGCATCTCTGCCTGAGTGCGCAGCATCTGATCTTTCAGGTCCGCAATTTCCTGACGAGCTGCAGCCAGCTCATCCCCAGTAGCGGCATCCGGTTCAACCGCTGCTTCTGCAGCGTCTGCGGCAGCTTCGGCTGCTGCGTTTTCCAGAGTTTCGTCTTGAACCTTTTGCTCATCTGCCATGGATTTTTCCTCTGTCGGTAAATGCACTGACACCTATATGGGGCTGTCTCAACACGATTCAAGGGGGAATTTTTCACGAGCACCCGATTTCGTTCCTTGACAGGCTCTGATACTGTATATAAAAACACTGGTTATACATTCAGATACCGGAGCCGCGTCATGCTCGTCCATCTGTCCATTCGCCAATTCGCCCTTGTAGAACATCTCGAACTCGAATTCCGCCGGGGGATGGCGGTCATTACCGGTGAAACCGGTGCCGGTAAATCCATTCTGCTCGATGCTCTAGGCCTTACCCTCGGTGATCGGGTTGACGCCGGCATGGTCCGCCGTGGTGCCGACAAGGCTGAGGTCTGTGCCAGCTTCGCCAGCAACGTGCAGGCACGGCGCTGGCTCGATGCTCACGACATTCCCGATGAAGACGACCTGATCCTGCTACGCCGGGTGGTATCTGCCGAGGGCCGTTCCCGTGGTTATATCAACGGCCGCGCAGCATCTGCCAACGACCTGCGGGAACTGTCACAGTGTCTGATTGAAGTTCACTCCCAGCATGCTCACCAGCGCCTGCTGCAAAAAGACACTCCACGGCAGATCATTGACGCCTATGGCAACCTGCGCAAACAGGCCGATACCGTCGCGGAATACTGGACCAGCTGGAACCATCTCGCGCGCAAATTACGCAGCCTGCAGGAAACCAGCGCCGAACTGCTGGCCCAACGCCAGCTGCTCGGTTATCAGGTCGAGGAGCTACGTCAGCTGGCCATTGGCGCGACCGAACTCGACGATCTCGAAACCGAACACAAACGCCTCGCCAATGCCGAATCCATGCTGCTCAGTGGCCAGCAGGCACTGGCTGCCAGCGCCGGTGATGAAGGCCGTGATGCCGGTGCCGTGCGGATGGTCTGGAAAGCCATCCAGCAACTCGACAAGATCGACGACCAGCACCCACGCCTCGACGAAGCCCGCGACCTCATGCAACAGGCCCATATCCTGCTGGAAGAAGCCGGTTCGTCGCTGCGCGGTTACCTCGAACAGGTGGACATCAACCCGCATCGCCTGCAGCAGGTAGAAGAGCGGCTGGGGGAAATCTTCAGCATGGCGCGCAAACACCAGATCCAGCCGCAACGCCTGTTCGATCATTGGCAAGAACAGGAAGCAGCACTGGCGGCCATGAGTCTGTCCGACGAAGACCTGGATGCCATGCGCCAGCAAGAAGTCGAACTGCATGACCGCTTTATGGAAGCCGCGACGGCACTCAGCGCCGCCCGCAGCGAAGCCGCAGCCCGCCTTGACCGTGATGTGTGCGGCCACTTTGAATCCATGGCACTGGGCAAGGCACGTTTTTTCACAGAGCTGCAAACCCTCGACAGTCAGCAAGCCAGCCGTCATGGCATTGATCAGATCCAGTTTATGGTGCAAACCAACCCCGGCATGCCCGCAGGACCACTGGCCAAAGTCGCCTCCGGTGGTGAACTGTCACGTATCAGTCTGGCGGTGCAGGTGGTTACCGCAGCAACCAGTGAAGTGACCTGTCTGATTTTCGACGAGGTCGATGTGGGTATTGGTGGTGGTACGGCCGAACGGGTCGGACGCCTGATGCGCTCATTAGGCGAACGTGGACAGGTCATGTGTGTAACCCATCAGCCCCAGGTCGCCGCCCAGGCCCATCAGCATTTTATGGTCAGCAAGATCAGCGGTGACGAGCAGACCCACACTCGCATTTGTGAGTTGAATGAACGTCAGCGCACCGAAGAAATCGCTCGTATGCTCGGTGGTGTTGATATCACTCACAACACCCTGGTACACGCCCGTGAAATGCTGGCACTGGTGAAACAGGGCTAACTCCCCTTTCGCATTTCAGACATCCATAAAANAAAAAAAAAAACACGACCGGGGTATACCCCGGTCGTTTTTTTATTCTGCAGAAAACTGCTGGCGCTGACCGCCACAAACGCTCGAGCGTTCTTATTTTTTCTTGCGAACGTACAGCACCAGGCTGTGCTCAACCAGATCAAAACCACGATCCGCCGCAATCTGGTGCTGCAGCTTCTCGATTTCTTCACTGGTAAATTCAATCACAGTGCCATCTTCCACATCGACCATATGGTCGTGATGATCACCGCGGTCGAGCTCAAACACTGAATGACCACCATCAAAATTGTGGCGAGTCACCAGTCCGGCGCTTTCAAACTGGGTAAGCACCCGATAAACGGTGGCGAGACCAACATCCTCACCCGCGTCAATCAGGGACTTGTACACATCTTCCGCGCTCAGGTGCGCATCCGGATTACTTTCCAGAATGCTCAGAATCTTGATACGCGGCAGAGTGACTTTTAACCCCGCTTTGCGCAACTCCATATTTTGATCGGACATTGCAACCTCGAATATTTCACAGCAACTTGGTTCATCGGGTATCATCGACCGCCCACGGCAGAGCAACAACATCTGCCTGAAATCGATCTGAGCGGACACTTCCGAATGACGCGAGCGACAATTCTGACCATTTTACTCGGTATTGCAACCCTTGGCGGCTGCGTTTTCCCGGGTGTACACAAACTGAACGTACAGCAGGGCAATATCGTGACTGCTGACATGCTCGAGCAACTGAAGCCAGGTATGACCCAGCGCCAGGTCGAGTTTGTCATGGGCACACCGGTACTGCGTAATCCGTTTGAAACCCAGCGCTGGGACTACATCTATACACTCGAGCAGCGCGACGTTGTCACCAAGGAATATCGAATTCAGGTGTTTTTTGACGCTAACGGACGTTATACCCATTACACAGGCACTCTGCCGGAACCTGAATTCCACGAAGACGTGGACCCAGGTCTGGAAACCCCGGACGACAAAGGCCCGGTTAATACTATCCAGCCAACTCCAGCCGGTTAAAAAGACAGGCTGCAAAGCCTGTCTACCATTGTATTATGCCCAGCCATTCGGCCGGGCGTAATCACTCAGCGTCCCTGCTGCCTGGTCATCTTCTTGCTCCAATGCTGTTACTTGTCGCCCTTGGCAGCACGATTCGCGCGCGCCTGCTTCGGATCAATCAGTAACGGCCGATAGATCTCGACACGATCACCATCCTGAACCTGCTCGGCTTCGGCATCACGTACGGCCTTGCCGAACACACCGAATTTGGCATCGGCCAGATTCAGCTGCGGAAACTCCCGCACAATACCCGACAGACGTGCGGCTTCTGCCACACTGCTGCCTGCTGGTACTGTTACTGCCAGAATCCGCTGTTTTTCAGGCAGCGCGTAGGCCACCTCAACTCGAATTGTTTCAGCCATATACAACCTTAGCGCGTTTGACGAACGCATCTACCATCATGTTGGCGACCTGCTTGAAAACAGCTCCGAGTGCCACACCAGTCAGCTTGTTGGTGACCTCGAACTCCATGTCCAGAGACACCTTGCAGGCCTGGTCAGACAACTTCTGGAAGTGCCAGACACCGTGAAAACGGGTGAACGGTCCATCCAGCAGCTCCATTTCCATTTTTTCAGGACGGACCAGCCGGTTGTGAGTACTGAAACTCTGATTCAGACCGGCTTTGGCAATCGTCAGTCGCGCTTCAATAAAGTCATCACCTTCATTGATCACCTCGGTGCTTTTACAGCCATCGAGGAACTCCGGGTAGCGACGTACATCGTTGACCAGATCAAACATCTGCTCAGCGGTGTACATCACCAGAGCGCTACGGGTAATCGTCGTCATGCAACCTCTGCTTGTTACAACCCGTGCACAAACACTGCCAGCACCGCCAGAGGAGACACCACTTTCAGCATCACTTGCAGCGCAGACAGGAACACAGGACTCAATCGGGACTCGGCGGCTACCGCTTCAACACGCATGAACCAGCCGACAAAAACGGCGATCAGAATACCACCAAGCGGCAGCATCACGTTAGAGGTGACGAAGTCCAGCCAGTCGAAGAAGGTTTTGCCACCCAGCTGGATATCCGACCAGAGGTTAAAGGAGAACACAGTCCCAATCCCCAGCAGCCAGGACAAAGCACATACCGCCAGAGTGGCGTGAATACGTTTGTAGCCTTTCTCGACTGCCCAGGCAACCGCAGGCTCAGCAATGGAAATGGCCGAACTCCAGGCCGCAATCACCACCAGCACAAAGAATGCAGCACCAATCAGACCACCAAATGGCAGCGCCGCAAACGCAACCGGCAGGGTCTGGAACAACAGCCCTGGACCGGCAGCCGGTTCCATACCATTCGAGAACACCACCGAGAAAATCACGATACCAGCAACCAGCGCGACCAGAGTGTCCAGCACCGCAACGGTCAGAACCGTTGAACCCATAGATGCCTGTTTTGGCATATAAGCACCGTAGGTCATCATCGCGCCCATACCGAGAGACAGGGTAAAGAACGAATGACCCAGCGCTACTACCAGACTTTCGGCATTCAGCTTGCTGAAATCAAAACTGAACAGGAATTCCAGAGACTTGCCAAAACCTGAAGTGGTCAGACTGTAACCCAGCAACAGAATCAGCATCAGAAACAGCATGGGCATCATCAGACGCACCGCGTTCTCAAGCCCTTTGTGAACACCACGAGCGATTACAAAACCGGTCATGGCCATAAACAGGGTGTGCAAAAACAGCAGCATGCCCGGATCACCCAGCAGACCACCAAACTCGGCACTGGCCACTTCAGAATTGGCGCCGCTAAACACACCGGTGGCCATTTTTACAACATACGCCAGCGTCCAGCCCGCAATCACACTGTAGAACGACAGAATAAAGAAACCCGACAAGGCTCCCATCCAGCCAATCCCCCGGAAGAATCGAGGCGCCTTTTCCGACACCGTCAGCTCCTTCATGGCGTTGATCGGGCTCATGCGGGTTTTACGACCCAGCATAACTTCCGCCAACATCACCGGAATACCGACCGCGAGGATACAAAGGAGATACATCAGAACAAATGCACCGCCACCGTTCTGCCCCGTGATATACGGAAACTTCCAGATATTTCCCAAACCAACCGCCGATCCGGTTGCCGCCAGTACGAACGTCCAACGATTGGACCATACACCGTGCATACCGGTTTTATCCGAATTCATGTTATATTTCCTCACTTTACCGTGGGCGCAATTGTCAGGGATTTGCACTACTGTCAGCAAGCCGCAGGCCATGACCCATCGCACTTCGGAATCAAATCCTGCCATTTTCGAGCGCCATCGCGGCCATTTATTGATCAGGCCATGCCATGAGTACCAAGAAAAAACCCAAAAATACCAGCGCCACCATTGCCCAGAACAAAAAGGCGCGCCACGACTACTTCATCGAAGACAAATATGAAGCAGGTCTGGTGCTGACCGGCTGGGAAGTAAAAGCCCTGCGCGAAGGCAAGGTTCAGCTGCTTGATTCATACGTGGAGTTCGAAAAAGGTGAGGCCTGGTTGACCGGCGCGCTCATCACCCCACTGAAACAGGCGTCCACTCACATCATTACCGAGCCACGCCGCCAGCGTAAGCTGCTGCTGCACGGACGTGAAATCGATCGTCTGGAACAGAACGTCCAGGCCAAGGGTTACACCTGCGTCTGCACCGGCCTGTACTGGAAAGGTCATATCATCAAGGCCGAGATTGCACTGGCCAAAGGTAAGCAGGCCCACGACAAGCGCGACAGCGCCAAAGACCGTGATTGGGCCAAACAGAAAGAACGTATTATGAAGCACAACGTGCGATAAACGCAGCAACGCTTGCAATCACACGCCAAGCGCTCATAATACCGACCAGTACCACTAGTTGGTAATCGGCACTTTCACGTGAGTCTTGCGTAGGACTCAGACGGAAAGCGGGCCTTGAGCCCACGCCACGGATACGGGGATGATCCGGATTCGACGTTGATTACAAAGCTATGGGTGCATGCCGAGAGGGTATAGCGATCTCGTAAATCCCCGTTGTACATTTTTATAGTCGCAAACGACGAATCTTACGCACTGGCGGCTTAAGCCCGCCTACCTCCGAACTCGGGTGCCTATAACCGGGGGACGAGGGCTAAGCCCTATAGGATCGCCTGGATGCTTCGCTCGGAGCTGAATGGTTAAACCCAATCGAGCTCGTTCCGAACGGCCTGCCTCTCGGCCCGTGACGAACTAAAACAATAGAGAAGGCTAAGCATGTAGATCCTCTAGTGGAGGATTGGCGGACGCGGGTTCAAATCCCGCCATCTCCACCAAATATCAAACCCCAGATGATTCTGTCGTCTGGGGTTTTTTATTGCCTGTTGTTTTTGCCAACCGATGGTTTCATGTTGTAGCGCGCCGCATTTTATTAGATTTTCTGCGCCATCTTTTTAGACACGCTCCCCTGCCCGTTCAGCCTCCAGCTTCGATACGGCTGCACCTTAAACAGCTTGCTGTTGAGGAGTTTGCGAGCCTTATTGTTCAGAAACTTCACGTACCGAAACTGGCGCATCACATGAACATTTGCCCGGTGCAGGTTTGCCTGCAAGTGTGCTCCACGGACACCACCCTTTCGGGTATTGGCCAGCTCGTGATTTACTCACCAACCAGCTAATAGAAACGACTCAAGTGACTACCGACATAGTCGAAGCTGCAAGCTTGGGAGACTACCCTCTACCAGTCCGAAGCCTTGCGAAAGACTGATAACGGCTGTGTAACATTTTCAAATACTTTTTTCTAAATTCCACCAAAGGCAAGTAACCGTCACCACCATCGTCACACAGGCAAATAAAGGTGATGGTTGTAATTATAGTGACGTGCTTGCTTATTGTTATGGCCGGGTGAAAACATGGTATGGGTTCTCCCCGCCCGTTTTCCCATACAGGGCAGAAGCGCAGTGGTTCGCTACCGACAGGCCGAGAACTCGAGTTCGCAGCGCAGTTCACACGTATCGGCTTGGAGCATGGTAACACCTGCCAATTCAACAATAGTCATTTAATGGTTAACTGACTAGACTGCTAACGATTTTAAACGACTCTATCCTTTCATATGGATGCCAATACCATGACCACGGAGCCTTGGGTCACCGCTCTAGACGTTGCCCAACACTTAGGCGTCGCCAAAGATACCGTTTACCGCTGGCGTGAACGTAAGGGGCTGCCCGCCCATAAAATTGGTCGACTGTGGAAGTTTCAGCTGTCTGAAGTGGATGAATGGGTGAGAACTGGTGGGGCGGCAGAATCTGCTGACGGAGCTAGCACAGAATGACCTCAAGCCGAGATGAAGCTCAGACTCGCAACCACATCATAGATTCGCAGCTCGCCCATGCAGGCTGGTCACGAAGTCGACGTACCCTCGTAGAGGAATTTCTGCTCAAAACAGCGGAACCCGAGAATACCTATAACGGCGACCAATTTGCGGATTACGTTTTGCTCGGATCAGACGGCAAGCCAATTGCTGTAGTGGAGGCTAAACGATCCTCACGCGATGAACTTGCCGGAAAACGCCAGGCTGCGGATTACGCAGATGCAATCAAAGCCAAATTTGGCAGCGATCCATTTATCTTTCTCACCAATGGCAAAGAAATTCAATTTTGGGATCGCACACGCTATGCGCCGCGAAAGATATCTGGTTTTTACACTCGAGATGATTTGGAGCGGCTGCGGCACCAGCATCAGTTCGCCGAATCACTTGGCAACGTGGCCATTAATGCCAACATTGCCGGACGCGACTATCAAAACGAAGCCATTCGTCGTGTCACTGAAGGCGTAGACGCCGCCAAGCGCAAATTTCTGTTAGTGATGGCCACTGGCACCGGCAAAACGCGAACTACCATTGCCCTGGTTGATACCTTGTTGCGCTCCAAGCGCGGGCAGCGAGTGCTGTTCCTGGCAGACCGACGAGAATTGGTACGGCAGGCTATGTCGGAGTTCAAATCTCATCTACCTAACGAAAGCCTGGCGCGCATCGAATCTGGCGAAACCTCTGGAGCACGCATCCAGTTTTCCACCTACCCCAGCATGATGCAGGAGTACTCACGCCTGTCAGTCGGTTATTACGACTTGATCGTTGCCGATGAAAGTCACCGCTCTATTTATCAACGATACAAGGCAATCTTTGATTATTTTGACGCTATTCAGCTCGGGCTTACCGCAACCCCAACCGATTACATTGATCACAACACTTTTGAGCTGTTTGACTGCGGCGACGGCGCACCCAGCTACTACTACAGCTACGAACAGGCCATTGCTGATCAGAACCTGGTGAACTATCGCGTGCTCGACGCACAAACCAACTTTCAGCTTCAAGGTATTCAGGGGGATGCACTGCCGGAGCCCTTGAAGCAGATGGCACGTGATCAGGGCGTAGATCTTGATGAGCTCAATTTTGATGGCAGCGACATCGAAAAAGGCATCATCAATCAAGGCACCAGCGATGCGATGGTGAAGGAGTTTATGGATAAAAGCCGCAAAGATGTTCGCGGTCTGCCGCACAAGTCGATTATCTTCGCCGTTAGTCACGCTCACGCCAAAAGGCTTTACGAAGGTTTTAATCGCCTGTATCCAGAACTGCAGCGCCAAGGTATGGCCGAAATTATCGATAGCCACATGGAGCGTGCTGACGCCACGCTGGACGATTTCAAATTTCGCACCATGCCGCGCGTAGCTATCTCCGTTGATATGCTTGATACCGGCGTGGACGTTCCAGCCATCCAAAACTTGGTTTTTGCCAAGCCTGTATTCAGCAAGGTCAAGTTCTGGCAGATGATCGGACGTGGCACACGACTACACATCGACAAGGCAACGGGTGAAATCAAGAAAGATTTTCTGATTATTGATCACTGGAAAAACTTCGCCTATTTCAAGCTCAAACCCGATGGTGAAGTGGATCACCCAAGCGAGCCACTGCCGGTGCGTCTGTTTCGCCTTCGATTAGAAAAATGGCAGCTATTACATGCCCAACAGCAAGACACACAAACGACCATTGCCGATTTGCTGACCATGTTGAGCGCCTTACCCCGCCACAGTATCAACGTGCGGCCGCACTGGGATGAACTCGACGCGCTGGCGCAACAGTGGCCGGCGCCCAGCCAAAGCGCGCTGGATAATCTGTCCAAGACCATTGCGCCTTTGATGCGCCTTGCGCCATTGGCGGGCTTGGACGAATTGCAGTTCCGTATCTGGTGCGAGCGCCTCACGGTCGCTTGGCTCAAGGGAGATGCAAACGAGCAAGCCAAGATACGTGAACGTATTCAGGAGGCGATTGCCAGTTTGGCTGACAACATCCCCGAGGTGCAGCATGTGGCTGAGCAACGCGCTTGGGTGCAATCTTCAGGCTTTTGGCAACACATAGATGCGACTCGTGTTGGCACATTGCAAGCCGTGTTCGCCCACTTGATGCGCTATCGCACCTCCACACCAAGCCGCACGGTCGAAATCAATCTTCCGGACAGCATTACCCAGCGTAGTTGGATCATTTACGGCCCAACCGGCGAAGGTGCTTTCGCGGAAAGCTATCGCGATCAGGTGGAAGCATTGGTGCGCCGACTGGCGGGCCAGTTACCAGAATTGGCCAAACTCAAGCAAGGTGAGAATCTTGATGACGATGAGCTAGAACGGATCAGCAACACACTGAACCAGACTGATCTATTCGTTACCGAAGACACCTTGCGCAAAGTCTTTGAAGCCCCAACTGCGTCGCTGGCTGACTTTTTACGCCACATACTTTATGAAGATGCGCATCTGCCTAACCGCGAGCAGCGCATCAATGCCGCCTTCGATGCATTCATTGCCGCTCACGGCTATTTGCGCGCCAATCAACTTAACTTCCTGCGTGCCGTAAAGGCCGCCGTTCTGCGCCACGGGCGCGTTACCCGTGCAGCACTGAGCGAACCACCGCTTTCACGCGTGGGCCGAGTGGAAACGCTATTTCCGCCGCAGGACATCGACGAACTTATCAGCCTCGCCAACCAATTGCTGGACGAGGCCGCCTGATCCATCAAGGAAATCCCTGAATGCTTGCACCGCATATCAAGAAAAAAGTTGACGAACTTTGGAACCGCTTTTGGGCGGCTGGCCTCACCAACCCCCTAGTAGCCGTTGAGCAAATTACCTATCTGCTTTTCCTCAAACGCCTGGAAGACATCGACCTCAAACGCCAGCAACGCGGCTTTTCCTCGATCTACGCGGGCTACGAGTCCTGCAAGTGGAGCTACATCCGTCAAGAGAAGACCAATCCTGGACATTTGATTGACGTGGTTTTCCCGTGGCTGCGCGAGCTCGATAAACATTTCAGCAGTGCCAGCGCTGACGGTACCGAGCTAGCCAGCCTCAATAACCGCATGGCTGATGCTTACTTTCAGCTCGACCCCAATAAAGGCAAGGTATTGAGCGACGCGATTGATGCCATCGATCAACTCTTCGCCAGAGCAGGAGAAGGCTCAGCCGCCCAAGACATCATGGGCGACACCTTTGAGTACCTGCTTAGCGAAGTCGCCACAGCTGGCAAGAACGGCCAGTTCCGTACCCCGCGTCATTTGATCCGTTTCATGGTTGAGCTGCTTGACCCCGAGCCCGGCCAGCGCGTTATCGATCCTGCAGCGGGTACAGGAGGTTTTCTGTTCAGCACCCAGCAGCATCTGATGCGCAAATTCTCCGCGCAAGAGAACCTCGTGCTGGAATGGGACGGTACCCCGCATCGCACTGATGGCGCAGCTGCTACACCGGAACAATATGCCGCCATCCACAACGGTGCCAACTTCGTCGGCCTTGATAACGACCGTACCATGGCCCGAATCGGCTGGATGAACCTGGTGCTGCACGACGTAACCGATCCGCACTTGCTGCAGGGAGACTCCCTCAGCAAACGCGAAGGAAAAGCCAGGCTTAAAGAATTGCTTGAGCCGGGCAGTTACCAATTCGTACTGGCCAACCCACCCTTTACTGGAACGGTTGACAGCGGAGATTTGGAGCCCGATACCGTGCTGTTCCCGCGCGTCGGTGGTGGTGGCAAGAAAAAGGACGATTCGATCACCAACAAAAGTGAGCTGCTTTTTTTGTGGTTGATGCTCGACCTGCTCGATATCGGCGGACGCTGTGCGGTGATCATCCCCGAAGGTGTTTTGTTCGGCAACACCGATGCCCACGTGCGCTTGCGGCGCGAACTAATGGCTGAGCATGTGGTAGAAGGGGTGATATCCCTTCCCGGCGGCGCCTTTCAACCCTACACCGGCGTCAAGACCTCGATCCTGATCTTTAGAAAAGTCACCCGGCGTGACGAAAAGAAAAAACTGCCCAGCAATACTGCTCCACTGACGGAACATGTTTGGTTCTATGAGGTGGAGGAAGACGGCTACTCAAAGGATGCCAAGCGCAACCCGCGCCCCGGCCAACAAAATGACCTATGGGATGCGCTCATCAAGTTCAAAGCCTGGATCGAGCAAGGTCGCAATGGCGCGCAATTCCATGAAAAGACCTTGCTGCAACCCAGCTTTCACACCGAACGCTGGCGTCAGGCCCTGCTGCGTGACACCGCCGATAAACTCACACCGGCAGGTGAAGCTTTCTCGGCCCTGCCCGACACCAGCATGTGGGATGGCCAGGTGTGGGGCATACACGAGCTGTTCCCTGAGCTTCCTGCTAACCCCAAAGAGGCAGAAAGCCAGGTTCGGAACCAAGCAAGCAAAGCATTAGGGGAGTTAGCGCACCGCTATTTTGCCCAGGCAACTAAACCGGTATGGGAAAAGTGGCGCGGTACAGGCAAAGGCAAAAAGAAATTCGATGCGGAAAAGGCACTCGGCGAATGGCAAAAAGCCATGAAGTCAGCCCAACAGGCATTTAATCGCAGCGCACGAGAATTACACAAATTCTTCGAGCCAGAAGACAGTGCCGCCCTGCCACTATGGAAAGAGATTGTTAAAGACATTCTCAATTCATCACTAAGTTTTTATGAGCACATCATGCGTGATGCGCCAAATCTCCAAATTACCGAATCGGAAAACGTTAGTGACCTTGATGCTGAAATACAGCCGATTGCGCGAGAGCTGGCAAAGATTGACGGTTTTGACGTCACCCTGCGAAGCCTGACCATAGACCAGCAAACCGATCTGAAAGAAGCCAAACATTGGGTCGTGCCTGTGCGCGCATGGGCGCGCAACGACGAGTGGCAAAGCACAGATGGCCAGCTGATCGGCTCACACGATGCCGATGGCATGGTGCGACCGACTTATGTGGAGGCGATGCTGGCCGAGGGGCTATACGACGACAAAGGCAAGCTCAAGGATGACCTGCTCCACCCGGATTGCATCGAGGCACGGGACTGGAACCTCTCTGCGGGGCAGTACAAGCCATTTGACTTCACCCAACTAAAGAGCGACAAGAGCGTGGCCGAGTTGATCGGCGCGCTTAAAACGACCGAGCAAGACATTATCAAAGGATTGGACAAGTTACTGTCGATGGTGGAGGGGCGGGAATGAAGTTGCCTGAAACTTGGGCACAAGCTCGGCTAACCGATGTTTGCGAGCTGAACCCTCGACTCCTTGCAGATCAGCGGCCAGAGGACGAAACAACCGTAACTTTTGTGCCTATGTCCGCTGTCGATGAACATCGCGGTGTGATAGACAAAGCCGAAGAGCGCACGTTCGCGGAGGTGGCAAAGGGCTACTCAAGCTTTCGTGAGCATGATGTGCTTTTCGCAAAAGTCACACCTTGCATGGAAAACGGAAAAGCTGCCATAGCTCGCAACCTGAAAAATGGTTTTGGTTTTGGCTCCACAGAATTTCATGTGTTGCGTTCGACCGAAGTTGTTCTTCCGGAATACCTATTTAGTTTTATTCGGCAGAAGGCTTTTCGGACGCGCGCAGCATCCGCGTTTGTGGGCACAGGAGGCTTACAACGGGTTCCACCTGATTTTCTTTCACGAGTAAAAATCCCACTCCCCACACTCCCTGAACAACAGCGCATCGTTGATGTGCTGCAGCAGGCGGAGAAGCTGGAGAAACTTAGACATGAGTTCGACGAACTTCTAGCTAGGGTCAAGCGGCAGCTGTTCATTGAAATTATTGGCGATCCCTTTACCAATCCGCTAGGGCACCAAAAGAAGCCGTTGGGTCAACTTATTAAGGTCAAGAGTGGTGACTTCTTACCCGCAAAAGATATGGCGTCAGATGGCGTCTTCAAGGTGTATGGAGGGAATGGAGTAAATGGCTTACACAATCACTACATGTTTGATGAGCGTAAGGTTGTGATCGGACGCGTAGGCGCATATTGCGGAGCAGTTCATCACACCGATCCCAAATCATGGGTAACGGATAACGCACTCTACATATCCGAAACTTTCGAGTATTTAAATGAGTATTATTTGGTAACTGCGCTCCAGCTAGCCAATCTCAACAGATATGCAGGACAGGCGGGACAACCGTTGATTTCAGCTAGTCGAATTAAGTCGGTTGAAATTCTTGTGCCGAGTAAGAGCATACAGAATGCCTATGCAGATGCAGTTCTTGCACTGGAAAAATTAGTGGTTACCAAGGAGAAGGCTGAGCGCCAATTTGCTGACTTGCTTGTCACATTAACTCAGGATGCATTGATAGGAAATCTTACCGCTCCGTGGCGCGATAAGCACTCTGAAGAAATCGCTGAGGCAGCTCACGCCAGCGACGTCTTGCTACGCGGGCGCGGAACCAAGTCCGCGTTAACAGACAAAGCCAATATCAGCTTGACGGTACAAAGTGAAGTCACCACCCGCCCCGCCCGGCACTGGTTGCTTAACGAACTCAGCGAGCTCCAGCGCCAAGTGCTAACCGCCTTCACAGAGTATTGCCAGGAGAGTGGTCAGCCCTTGCTGGTAGAAGACCAGGAGGTCTTTGCTCGCTTTTGCGATGACGCAATGGTAACGGAACGTTTACAAGCCTTTGGCCAATCCCATGGCAATCGCATCCGCCGCACCCTGAGCCAATTGGCTTCGCTGGGCTTGATCGCCAAAATCACGCTGCCAAAGCGAGACCTGGAAAACGACGAGCTGGATTATCTTAAAGCCTTCCGCCCCTTACGCCCGGAAGAATTCACCCGCATGGCCGATGTACAGATACTGCGTAAGGCATTGTCGTCCGGCGTTGACCAAAAGCACTACCATTTTGAAGTCCATCTAGACTACGAAACATCTGCACATGCGGGCGCAGCCGGAATGTTCCAGGTGACCTCCGTTGAAGATGAAGAGGGACAAGACTTCACCTACCTGGTGGACGTGGGCAAGCATTACGCCTCACTGGATGAGCTGAAAGAAGACATCGCCAGCGCACTCAAGGTAGAGACGCGACAAGTTGAGCTGGAGACTGTGTAATGCGCCTTCGCTACTTACGCCTACAAAACTACCCGCCAATATCGGACGTCAAGGTCTGTTTCGCCAGCGGCTCGCCGCTGGCGCGTGAATGCGCCATCCGCTTCGTCGTCGGCGTGAATGGCAGCGGGAAATCCAACCTGCTGCGGGCTGTCGCCGAGGTTTTCTTGGCATTAGCCGATGGGCAGCGAACCCTTTTCCCTGTGCAACTGGTCTATGAGCTTGGAAGTCGTGGCACATCCAACGCACGAACATTGGTCGTAGATTGGCTCGGAGATCGTCAGTCCGCGAGCTTGTGGATTGCTGACAAGTTTTCCTTCGCAGACAACCTGACTGCGGATCAATTCGAGCAAACGCTTGCGCGTTTTTCATCTGAATCCAGAGAGATTCCTTCGGAATTTCGGCCGCTTGTGCGCAAAGGTGAATGGCCCACGGGATCAGTGACACCGCACATCATAGCCTTACCTTCCGCAGTTCTGGCCTACAGCACCGGCGACCTGCGCCCCTGGCATTCGGTGTGGAATCGAAATCAGCGTGCAGATGGCTTACTCGACAGTAACGAGGATGCCCAAAGTGACGAACGCCCTGCAGGCTGGACCATCGCCCAGGAAAACGCCTTGCAAGCAGTGCAACAGACGGGAGGGAATGCCCAACGGCAGCCTCAGAAAGCAAACCTTGACGAGATGGCCAGCTTCCGCCGCCCGGTATTGCTAGACGCAACATTGCTGAAATGTGCGCTGCTGGCTGTGGCCTTGCCACAGGCCTTTGTGGAAACAAAGGACCATTCGGGGCGCGCCGATAACACAAATTCATTGCAAGAACTGCTGGAACGGGGGGGCTGGCACCATTTGGTTTCTGTCGCATTCCGGTCACGCGTGCAAGCCGATCAATGGGACAAGAAGCTGCGTGAAACGGCCCACGATTGGTGGTTGTGCGCCAGCGAAGTCATCGCCGAGCCGCATCCGCTGGAGCCGCGCCGTACCCTGTGGTTCGATGTCAAAGGCCCCTTTAGCGCGCAAGGCATGTCGTTCTTGTCGCCCGCCCACGATGAGCTGCAAACCTGTACTAGCCAAGGCGAAGCCTTATGGGCATTGCTTGGTGGAGCCAAGGACGCGAGTAGCTTTGAGCTTTTCACCCGTTTGTTGGAGCTGAATCAGGCTGGTTTATTTGATGATGTGCTGTTGCGCTTGCGCCGCACCCGAGCACCGATGGAAGGTGCTGATTCCAATTCGGCTGACATCGGCATATTGCGCTACGAGGAACTGTCGGACGGAGAGCAAATGGTGCTTGGCCGCATGGCGTTGTTTCACTTGCTGCAAGGCCAGCAAGACGCTCTGCTGCTACTCGACGAGCCCGAGACCCATTTCAACGATAAATGGAAACGTGAGATCGTCGATATCATCGATGACGCAATTGGCAACACCAGTAATGATGTATTGATCTCCACCCATTCAGCCATCGTACTCTCGGATGTGTTCAACAATGAAATCGTGATGGTGCAAAAAACGGCGAACGGGTCCACCGTGCGCAACGTAGACGAACCAACGTTCGCCACCGACCCCAGCGCGCTGATGATGACAGTGTTTGGTGCTGATGACAGCATTGGTAAACGCGCTCAGGAGTTCATCGAAGACAAGCTAAAGCAAGCCACCGGCACACCCGAAGAAATCGCCGATCTGGAGCGTCTGATCGCCCGAATGGGTACAGGGTTTTATCGCAGTGAATTACGTACCTTGTTGAATACTTGGCGGGGTGGCAATGCTTAAACCAATCTCTCAACCGTTATGTTGTGGGGCGCTCAATGCTTGTCTCGAATTGCAAATGCATTTGTTGAGGTGGCTTTGTAACCCATCAACCGCAGCAGCTGATGTAACCCAAGGCAATCTCGTCCCACCTATCGTACCAACCCAGATCGAAGCGAATTGGTTGTGGCGCTTTTTACATGGTCATAAGCAGACGCGACTCGAGCAGGCAAAACTGATTGCGGCAATGGCGTCTGACGAAAAACAAGCACTGCTTGATTGGGCCGATAGAGTAGTAGCCTTAGCCAATCAGTTTCAGCCAACACCCTTGCCCTGGCCCACCGCCTTGCCTGCGATCTCCGCTGAGTCGTGGACGGCCTTTAAGAATTTAATGGAGGCGTTTTATGAACGAGGCCTGAAAAGTGGGGTGCCTTACAAATCTAATGGCACGCCTGTAGCGGCCGGTGGCGTCTGCTACGCAGACTATGTTAAAGCATTTCGCGAAGTCCACCGTTTGAATCCTGACCCCGATGCTCAAGAGGTTTGCGTGCTTTGCGGTGGCCCGTTAGGCCAAACACCTGAAGTTGATCATTGGATTGCAAAGAGTGCGTTTCCTTTGCTCAGCGTCTGCGCCGACAACTTGCTTCCCATTTGTGGCGAATGTAATTCAACGGCGAACAAAGGTGAGAAGGATGTACACACCGCCGGCAGCTTCTCTGATTGGTTTCACCCCTATTTTAGGCCTGGGAATAGCGGGATACGAATCAATTATGTGATGCCAGAGCGCACAGCGCATTGCGTTGCCATTGCAATTGCTGATCAGCCCAAAGCCGATCATCTTGATCAGCTCCTAAATCTGTCGGTTCGCTGGACAAGGAAATTTAAAGCAGAATATTTGGCTAAGCAAAATGAGCTTTTTAACCTCAAACAACGTGGGAGAGGGCCGACTGACCTTGCTTCACTGCAGAATTACTTAACCGATTACCAAATCGCAATGGATGGGACTGGTCCCGACTACGAAGTCGGGCAAGCGTTGGCTGCAGCAATACTAGAGCCTTCTTGTCTTAAAGCGTGGCATAGCGAATTGGGTCTGGTCACCTAGCCTCAAGCAAACTCATCGAGCCCTGGCTTGAGGCTGGGGCAGCTCCCTGCTTTGAACCAATTCAGTTTTTGGATCTTCAATCTGTAAATAGGCGCCTTGCCACAAGACCATATAAAGACTACATTCAGTCCGACCTCAGACTGGAGCGCCACCATGCGCTATTCATCACAAGTCAAGCCGATCAGCTATCTCAAGGCCAACGCGGCCGAGGTTCTGACGCAACTCGCAGAGCAGCGCGAACCCATGATTATTACCCAGAATGGTGAAGCAAAGGCCGTCATTCAGGACGTCGCTTCATACGAAGAGACCCAAGAAACACTGGCGTTGCTTAAGATTCTGGCACTGGGTAATCAGGATGTGGTTGCTGGCAAGGTCAAGCCCGTGGCTGACGTTGCCGCCCGCCTCCGCGCCAAGAGAGCCTCCACCTGATGCCGGGCACCTCTGCCAGATTTGAGGTCCTGCTTACCGAAGGTGCTGAGCAGGACCTGGAAGCTATCTACGACTACATCTGTGACTTCGACTGCGTAGCCAATGCCAGCGCGGTTTTGGATGACTTAATGGTCGTTGTGGAGAGTCTGTCGAAATTCCCTGAACGTGGCAGCTACCCGAAGGAGCTGGTCGGTTTCGGAATCAAAGAATACCGCCAGACCTTCTTCAAACCCTACCGCCTGATTTACCGCATCGCAGGCAACCAAGTCATTATTTACCTGATTGCAGACGGACGCCGTGACATGCAATCCGCACTCGCACGTCGCCTGTTAGGAGCTTGACCAATAGTGGCCCCCAGCTAGGGCTCATAAGCTTGGGAATCGAGTCAGCACCTGCTCAACAGTCAGCCACCAAATATCAAACCCCAGATGATTCTGTCGTCTGGGGTTTTTTATTGCCTGTTGTTTTGCCAACCGATGGTTTCATCCACTTTACGGAAATCCCCCGGACTTAATGCCGGGTTGGCACCGCGGCTACCTGCAACGGCTCCCCTACCCGATTTCGCCCCAGAGGCACGTCAAGCTGATTGGTTTCACGCAAAGGCTGGCCAATCATTTCATCGTAGGCACTGCTCTGGCGCAGGCGCATCTCGGCGACAGGCCAGCCTTCAAACAAGGCCTGGATCGACACCAGATTATGGCTGCGCAAGAGCTTGCCCTGATTGTCGGTGACATACAGTTCACGGCCATCCAGAACAACCGACACCTGATACAGCATCAGGTCAAGAGAATGCACAACGAGGGTATCTATAAGCGGCTGGCGCTGAAGTTCACGCAGGCTGATTAACATGCAACACCTCATACAGTGGTTATTTTGTATAACCACTGTATAACAATTGCAGTATTTTGGAAGGCTTTATTTGTACAAGGACAGGTTTGTCAGATACGGGCAACGTCCACCGATACGCGCAATACCGGGTTTTCACCACCACCGTAAATCACCCCACACAATGGGGTAACGTCGTAGAAGTCACGCCCCCATGCAGTGACGATGTGTTGCTCGTGAGCCATACAGTCGTTGGTTGGATCAAACTCGACCCAGCCAGTCCCTGGAATAAACACGGACAACCAGGCGTGGCTAGCATCCGCCCCTACCATTTTTTCCTGCCCCGGTGGTGGCAGGGTTTCCAGATAACCGGACACATAACGGGCCGCAAAGCCCATGGAACGCAGGCAACCAATTTGTAGATGCGCAAAGTCCTGACACACACCCTTACGGGTCGCCATGACTTCGTGAATAGGCGTGGCAATGGTGGTGGCCGCCGGTGAGTAGGTGAATTCGGCAAAAATCTTGCGGGTCAGCTCAAGAGCAGCCACCAACAAGGGTTTGCCGTCCTCAAACAGTTCCTCGGCATACTCCCGCAGCTCATCCGACGCCTTGATCATGGGTGAATCCAGCAAGAACTCGCGCGCCAGCAAGGATTCAAAATCCGATTTGTCCATCAAGGCCGCACGAGCTTCACCACAGGTCATGCCCGGCTCTTCCAGATTGGCACTCTGCACCGCGGTGCGGACATCACTGGTCGAGGTAATTACCAGCTTTTTGTGCGGCTTCTGGATTTCGAAGTGGTAGGCCTGATTGCCAAAATAATCGGTACGACTGGCACTGAAAGCCGCCCCTGGCAACACGTCGATACGGCTCGACAGACATTGCTGACGCGGCGTATCACGTGGCGAGATATGGGCCATGTTGTAACAGTGCGAGACCCGGCTGTGATAAACGTACTCGGTGGTATGACGAATGCGGTACAGCACTTAAATGGACTCCCAGGCACTATGAACCAGTTGTTGTGAGGTTTCGCGGTGATCGAAGTATTTGTCGGTAATCAGGTCACTCAACCCTGACAACAGGGCCGAGATCTTTTTCATCAGTTCGTCGAGCTGACTGCGGGTAAAACCGTCGGCCTGACTGAGTTCGGCCAGTGACGACAGCTTGAGCAAGGACTCACATTCCAGAATCCGGCGCTCGTCTGCAGGCAGTTCATGCAACTGGGTTTTGCTACGCGGCAAGGCACGAATATGCAGACCCAGCTGTTCAATCTGATAAATCAGCGAACGCGGATTGGTGTTGTCCATCATCACCAGATCGAGGGTAGTCGGCACACCGATACGAGCACGATAACGACGACGGTGACTGATCAGTGCTTCCAGCGACAGCAACAAGGCTTCGCAAAGTTTGCTCTGATCCGACTCCGACAACACCGGCACCGCCAGTGACTTGATAGCGGTAGAAATCTGGTAACCACGCTCAAGACGGCGGCCCATATCCATAAAACGCCAGCCGAAGCCACGAATCATACTTTCCTGGGTCAGACCGGAGAGTGCCATCAGTGCCGTTACCAGAGGGTCCAGAGCCTCCTCAGGGGCCGATGCCAGACTGCCGGAGAAGTTGCGATCCAGCGTGGTCAGGGCATCACGAATATCGTTGATGACCCGGAAGGTATCCGACGACAGCAGTTCCTTGGTTTCATCCGCGCAATACAGCATGGAACGCAGATTGCCGGAGATACTGCGAATCACCAGACCGTTCTGGATAATGCCACGCAGGGCCTCTTCGGAACTCTGCCCCGCCGCTGGCGGTGTGGCAGTGAGCATGGAGACAGCATGCAACAACTGGTTCTGGGCCAGGTTGCTGATACGCTCTTCGCCGTTGAGCATCATAAAGGTGGTACGCAGCATCCGCAGTGCCGCTTCGGCACGCTCGGCGTAACGCCCCATCCAGAACAGATTCTCGACCACCCGGCTTGGCAAGCTGATGAGGTCGGCTTCGCGAGTACCCGGTTGTTCATCAATATGCTCGTTGTTGAGCATACGTTCCGGCTCGGATGCCACCACCCAGGTGTCCTTGGATTTCGATCCGGCCTGGCTGGTGATCATAAAGGAACGCTCGCCAAGACCAACACGGGTCAGACCACCCGGCATGATGGTGTAAGACGTATTCGAGGCTACCGCAAAACTGCGCAAGATCGCAGGGCGTGGTACCAGGGAATCATGATTAAACGTTGGCACATGAGACGCCTCGAGTACTGGTTGGGCCACGTATTGTGTCGGATCCGCCTTGATACGTGCTGCCAGCTGTTGCAAAGCAGCTTTACCCAATTCCGGACCGTAGGTACTACGACTGTCAGGTGACCGATATAAAGGCTTGATCACCAGATTTTCGAGATTGCCGAGCACATAAGACAAGTCCTCAGCTTCACCACACCAGTGGGTTTGTACCGATGGCAAACGTAATTCCCGGCCCAGCAACTGCTTGCTGATCTCTGGAAGGTAACGCAGGAATACCGGGTTTTCCAGCACTCCGGAACCCAGCGGGTTGGCAATCACCAGATTACCGGCACGCACAACCTCCAGCAGGCTCGCCACCCCCAGACGGGAGTCGCCACGCAGCTCCACCGGGTCACAGAACCAGTCATCAACCCGGCGCAGCAGTACATCGACCCGGCTCAGGCCATCCAGGGATTTCATCCACAGGAAACCGTTACGAACCACCAGGTCATCACTCTGGACCAGATGGAAACCCAGGTAGTTAGCCAGATAGGCGTGTTCAAAATAGGTTTCGTTATGCGCACCGGGCGTTAATACGGCCACACGCGGGTTGCTCTGATTTGGCGACAGCGACGTCAGCTTGGCACGCATACGCTGGAAAAACGCCGCCAGACGATGCACATGGCTATCACGGAACAGACTCGGGAATACCCGCGACATCACGTTACGGTTTTCCAGAGCGTAACCAGCACCACTTGGCGATTGGGTGCGATCCCCAAGCACCAGCATACGGCCATCCTGACCTCGCACCAGATCCACCGAATGCAGAATCAGCTCGTGATCACCAGGAATCCGCACACCCTGACAGGCACGCAGGAAACCCCGATGGGCAAACAGCGCTTCTGGTGGAATAACCCCCAGACGCACCAGATCACGCGGACCATAAATATCACGCAATAACAGGTTAAACAGCTCGGCCCGCTCGAGCAGACCAGCTTCAATACGTCCCCATTCATCACTGCTCAGTACAAACGGAACCAGATCAAGGTTCCAGGTGTGACTGCCACTGGCATTGGGGTCGCTATAAATATTGTAGGTAGCACCGTCGTCACGCAGGATTCGCAGCGCCTTGCTCTGGCGATCCGCAAATGCTTTCGGGCCCAGCTCGTTGATACTGTCGAGCAGATAGGTCCAATGCGGTTTCAGGTCTCCGGTTGCGGTGACCGCTTCATCAGCCAGTTCGGTATTGGCGCGATAACGCAGTTCTTCTGTAGCGCTGGTCTGTGATGGTGACAAGGTCTGCGACATGCAACAGCTCGCTTCCGGTAAAGGGTGAGTGCAAAAAATAGTCAATCGGCAAAAAAATGGCCGCAAAGGCGGCCATTATGACAGATCCGGCGGCAAGGCTCAGCCTTGCCGCAACACCCGGCCTTACGGCTGACGACGTAAGTCCAGAGTGTTTGGATAGTCGTTTGGCGACTCTTCCGGTGGTGGCGACATCGGACGTGGTGTGGTGTGCGGGAAGAACTTGCGCACCGCATCAATATCCGGACGAGCCGAGAACACACCCTGGGTGTGATCCACAGTGGAGAACCGGTTAACGCGACGGGATTCCGCCTCGAACGAGTTCACCGGGAAGGTGTCGTAACTGCGACCGCCCGGATGCGATACGTGGTAGGTACAACCACCCACCGAGCGTCCGTTCCAGGTGTCGATCAGGTCGAACACCAGTGGTGAATGCACACCAATGGTCGGATGCAGGGCTGATGGTGGTGCCCACGCCTTGTAACGCACACCCGCCACGTACTCGCCGTGACGACCGGTTGCTGTCAACGGTACACGACGACCATTACAGGACAACACATAACGGTTGTTAGTCATGCCGTACACTTTCACCTGCAGACGCTCAACCGAAGAGTCCACGTAACGGGATGTACCGAAGCTGGACACTTCTTCACCCAGCACGTGCCAAGGCTCAATCGCCCAGCGCAGCTCCACTTTTACATCGCCCAGTTGCACACGGCCGTAGTGCGGGAAGCGGAATTCCTCGAACGGCAGCAGCCATTCGGCGCGGAAGTCCAGGCCATGTTCCTGCAGGTCACGGGCAACTTCTTTTACGTCTTCCCAGATGAAATGCGGCAGCATCCACTTGTCGTGCAGCTGGGTATTCCAGCGCACCAGCGGCTGACGGTACGGTTCTTTCCAGAAACGCATCACCAGCGCGCGAATCAGCAGTGCCTGCACCAGCGCCATACGGCTGTGTGGTGGCATTTCGAAACCACGGAATTCCAGAATCCCCAGACGGCCAGACGGTGCACCCGGTGCAAAAAGTTTGTCGATACAGAACTCGGCACGGTGGGTGTTACCGGTTACGTCGATCAGCAGGTTGCGCATGATACGGTCCACCAGCCATGGCATGGCGGTTTCCCCTTTTGGCATCTGCTGGAAGGCGATTTCCAGTTCGTACAGACCTTCGTCACGGCCTTCGTCCACCCGTGGTGCCTGACTGGTTGGACCAATAAAGGCACCGGAGAACAGGTACGACAGACTCGGATGGTGCTGCCAGTAGGTCACAAAACTCTGCAGCAGGTCTGGACGGCGCAGCATTGGACTGTCAGCCGGGGTCAGACCACCCAGGGTAATGTGGTTACCACCACCAGTACCGGTGTGACGACCGTCGAGCATGAATTTCTCAGTGCCCAGACGGGATTCACGAGCCGCTTTGTACAGCTCGGTCATGGTGTTCATCATCTCATCCCAGTTATTGGCTGGATGGATGTTCACCTCGATAACACCCGGGTCCGGGGTTACCAGCAGTTTCTGCAGACGCCAGTCACGTGGCGGCTCGTAACCTTCAATGATCACCGGCAACGACAGCGCGGCAGCGGTTTCCTCGATCATGGTCAGCAAGGCAACGTAACTTTCCAGGTACGGCAGTGGCGGCAGGAAAACATGCAGCTTGCCATCACGAGGTTCGATACAGAGCGCGGTACGAACCACGTTGCGCCACATGGTGCCGGTCTGCTGGCCTTTCTTGCGAGCAGCCTGGATTTCTTCACTGGAAGCGGTTTGTGCCGCCACCGTCGCACCTTGCGGAGCAGGTGACACAAACGGTGCCGGGCCACCATGGCTACGTGCAGTTTCGAGAATTTCCTCGCGGGTTTGCAGCGGCTCGGTGGTGCGGAACGGGTCGGCCTGCTGGATCAGCGGCACTTCTTCCGACCATGGCAGGCCCTGCAGTGGCAGACGCAGACCCATTGGCGAGTCACCCGGAATCAGGGTGATACGACCACGGCGCAGTTCCCACTTGCTGGACGTCCAGCATTGGCCATAGAAATCCCACTCCAGCGGCAGCACGTAACCGGTCGGGGTTTCAAAACCCTGCTCCAGAACACGCGCCAGACGGCGACGTTCAAGGTCGTCCTTGGCAGTGGCGATACGGGCATCAATGTTGGCTGGCAGGTTCTGTTCCTGCAGCAGGTAGTGCAAACCATCTTCAAAGGCGGCTTGCCCATACTGGCTGTCGAGGTTCAGCAAACCGGTCAGGTGTTCGGTAAAACGGGTCGCATCATTGATGGTGTGACCGTAGTTTTTGTCGACACGGGCCAGCAGGTCCGGACGCAGCCACATTGGCTGGTTGTCCTTACGCCAGAACACACCCAGCGCCCAGCGTGGCACTTCTTCACCCGGATACCATTTGCCCTGACCGTAGTGCAGCAGACCTTGCGGAGCAAAGTGATCACGCAGACGCAGCAACAGGGTTTTGGCCAGGCTCAGCTTGTGCGCACCCAGCGCTTCGGTGTTCCACTGCGCGGATTCCATATCGTCAATGGAAACAAACGTAGGCTCACCACCCATGGTCAGACGGACGTCTTCCTGCTGCAGCAGTTTGTCGACTTTCTGGCCCAGGGAAATCACGTCAGCCCATTCGGCATCGGTGTATGGCTTGGTGACACGCGGGTCTTCGTGGAAACGGCTGACTTCGTTCTTGTAGTCAAACGTCACTTCACACTTGTCGGTGAAACCGTTAATCGGTGCGGCCGAAACCGGGTGCGGCGTACAGGCCAGCGGAATATGACCTTCACCCGCAAACAGACCGGAAGTCGGATCAAGACCCACCCAGCCAGCACCAGGCAGATACACTTCACACCAGGCGTGCAGGTCGGTGAAGTCTGCAGATGGACCAGCAGGGCCATCCAGTGGTTTTTCATCCGGGGTCAGCTGTACCAGATAACCGGAAGCAAAACGGGCAGCCAGACCAACATGACGCAGCGCCTGCACCATCAGCCAGGCGGAGTCACGGCAGGAGCCTTTGGCCAGTTCCAGAGTTTCCTCAGGTGACTGCACACCCGGTTCCAGACGAATGCAGTACTCAACGATGTTCTGCAGACTCATGTTGAGGTCTACCAGGAAATCGATGGTGCGACGTTCTTTCAGGTCGATGGCGTCAACGAATTTTTTGAACAGAGCGCCCTGCTCTTCCAGCTCCAGATACGGTTGCAGTTCCTTCAGGGTCTGCTTGTCGTAATCGAACGGGAATTTCTCGGCGTATTCTTCGAGGAAGAAGTCGAACGGATTGATCACCGTCATATCGGCGATCACTTCCACTTCTACCGACAGCTTGCGGGTTTTCTCCGGGAAAACGATACGCGCCAGGTAGTTGCCGTAAGCATCCTGCTGCCAGTTGATGAAGTGGTTTTTAGGCTCAATTTTGAGACTGTAGGATTCAATCGGGGTACGGCTGTGGGGGGCCGGACGCAGGCGGATCACGTGTGGTGACAGTGAAACCGGCCTGTCAAACTCGTAATAGGTGTTGTGTTCAATCGCAACACGAATGGTCATAACAGCTCCCGGGCTGGAAATTCATATACACCCGCGCCGACACAAGGTCGGCAGCGGGGATGATAGGCACAATTACTTATCGCTCAGAAACCAGGTGGTCTGGATCAAGCCATGAACTTCCGCCAGGGAAACCTGCAGATCGTTGAGGTCATCCCTGAAAGAAGCGCCGAACTCGTCGGCCTCCAGCAAACGGCTCACTTCACTGCGAATAGCCAGAGCACGTTCTACCACTTGTTCGGACTTCGGCAGACGCTTGCTGCGCTCAGCAATTTCGTTGGCACAGAAGGTCAGAGAACGCGGGAATTGTTCGTTACCCATCAGAAAGTCCACCACTGTGTCGCCCTTGATGGACGAACGCATGGCACGACGGTACGGCTGGTCAGCATTGAGGGAACGCAGAACGTTGCCCCAGATGATCTGACGGGCGTTAACGGCGTAATCGTCATCCTGAACCTGCTGGATGGCGGCAATACCGGCGTCGAGGTTACGGGTGGTCATGTCGGCACGCTCAACGTTCTGACCCAGCTGCAACATTTCCCAGGCTTCGTCACGTGTCATGTTGACGCTCAGCAGACCCACAATTTGCTGGCAGGTCTTGACGATGCTTTCGAGGAATTCATGACGCACACTGCGGTTAACACCGTGCGCCAGGCTTTCCTGCACAAACAGGCTCAGCTCGTTCACCATCTCCCAGGCTTCACCTGGGATGACGTCACGGGTAGTTCGAATGTTTTCGCGGATCGCTCGCAAGGAGTTCACAACCGAACAAGGGTTGTTGTCATCCCCCAGCAGAAACTTCACCACGTTGCGTTCGTCACGAACCGAATAACGGTTGTTGAAGTCCTCTTCCAGACTGTTGATCACAATCAGGTTATACCAGCCGAGGTTGACCCGACGCGGCAGGTCGAACATCAGCTTGTCGTAAATACTGAGCAAACGCGCAGTGCTCTCAACCCGCTCGAGGTAACGGGCTGACCAATAAATCCGTTCAGCTACCTTGGAAAGCATTATTCAATTCCTGTTCCGGTATCCACAATCCAGGTGTCCTTACTGCCACCGCCCTGAGAGGAGTTAACCACCAGTGAGCCTTTTTTCATGGCCACACGGGTCAGACCGCCAGTGGTGACGTAACTGTCACGCGACTGCAGCACAAACGGACGCAGGTCGAGGTGACGAGGTTCCACCTTGTTCTTGCCAACAATGGTTGGCGCCGTGGACAACGCCAGCGTTGGCTGGGCGATGTAGTTGCGCGGATTGGCCTTGATCAGCTCAGCGAAGGTTTCACGATCTTTCTTGGTCGAATGTGGCCCCACCAGCATGCCGTAGCCGCCCGATTCGTTGGCCGGTTTTACAACCAGCTTGTCGAGGTTGGCCAGTACGTATTCACGCTGCTTGTCGTCGTAACACAGGAAGGTTTCAACATTCGGAATCAGCGGTTCTTCGTCGAGGTAATAACGGATGATGTCCGGCACAAAGGCATATACCACCTTGTCGTCCGCCACACCGGCACCCGGAGCGTTGGCCAGAGCCACGTTACCGGCACGCCATGCACGCATCAGGCCACGAACACCCAACACGGATTCCGGATGGAATACTTCAGGGTCGAGGAACATATCGTCGATACGACGGTAGATCACGTCCACACGTTCCAGACCAGCGATGGTCTTCATGTAGACGCAGTTGTCTTCCAGCACCACCAGATCACTGCCTTCTACCAGTTCAGCACCCATGCGCTGTGCCAGGAAAGCGTGTTCAAAATAGGCAGAGTTGAAGATACCCGGAGTCAGCACCACAACCACCGGCTTTTCGACGTCACGAGGTGACAGCGCGGCCAGGGTATCGAACAGGTTTTCAGGGTAATCGCCCACTGGGGCAATGTTTACTTTCTCAAACACTTCCGGAATAACACGCTTCATGATCGAGCGGTTTTCCAGCATGTAGGAGACACCGGAAGGGACCCGCAGGTTATCTTCCAGTACATAAAATTGGCCATCCTTGTCGCGTACCAGGTCGGTACCACAGACGTGGGCCCAGACACCGAAACGTGGGCTTACGCCTTCACATTCCTTGCGGTAGTTGACGGACTGTTTCAGAACGAATTCGGGAACGATGCCATCCTTGAGGACCTTCTGCTCGTGATAAAGGTCATCAATGAACATGTTCAGGGCTTTCAGGCGTTGCTTCAGACCGGCGGCGGTTTTATCCCACTGGGTTTTGGAAATAACCCGCGGCAGGATGTCGAACGGCCATGCCCGGTCAATATTGCCACCCTCGGTATATACCGTGAATGACACCCCCATTTCCTTGATAGTGGATTCAGCAGCAATTTTTCTCGAATTGATATCTTCATCAGACAGGGTCTGCAGATATTCGATCAATTGTTCTGCGGGTTCGCGCGCGCATCCGGGACTACTGATAAGTTCGTCGTAGAACTCACCCGGTGCATAATCCTTCCACTCGATAGACATACTGCTCCCTGAGATCTGCCTTCAGGCTTATAAGTAATGACCAGCCCGGCCGGCGGCCGGAGCCCACCATTTTTACTGCATTTAGGTCGGAAAGAGTAAACCACTCTCCCCATACTTGTGCAAGCACGTACGGGGCCAACTCCAGCACAGGCGCAGTACAGATCAATATTGGCGACGATGGTGACAAATCATCGCCCCAATAAAAAGCAGGTAGTGAAATTACGGGCATATATTCGCACCAGTTCAGTGCATAAACATGATTGTCCAGTTTGTCAATGTTGACAACGATTATTGCCATCATAATGTCATATGTTTATCGAACTGGTCAGGAAATGAGCTTTAAAACCTGAAAACGGCATATTCATATCAATACCGGAACCGATTGATACTACTTGTATCATTTCATGCCAATGTCATTTTTGAAAAACGTCTGATACCAACATAACAGATCTGGCAAAGCCATGGGTTTACCAATCAGATACCCCTGAGCCTGATCACAACCCTTGAGGCGCAACAGCTCCATTTGCGAAAGATGCTCAATACCTTCCGCCAGAACTTCCAGATTCAGCGCATGGGACAGATCAATAATCGCGGAAACAATGTTGGCATCAATCGGATTGGTGGCAGCGCCGTTCAGGAACTGACGATCAATCTTGATGATGTCTACCGGCAAATGGCGTAAATACGCCAGGGATGAATAACCGGTACCAAAATCGTCAATGGCAATACGTACCCCCAGCAACTTCAGTGAACGTAACGCCGCCAGCGTGTCGTGGCCGCTGCCCATCAAATGGCCTTCGGTAATTTCCAATACAATTCGATCAGCGGGAAAACCAACAGAATTGATCAGTTTGCTAACGGTGAACACCAGTGATTCATCGATAAACTGGCGCGGAGAGATGTTGATCGACATGGTGAGCGGATTTCCCTCACGCTTGTACCAGCGTGAAGCCGTCTCAAATGCCTGAGTCATTACCCAGGCACCAATAGGGGCAATCAACCCACATTCCTCAGCGATGCTGATAAACGCGTCGGGAAATACCAGCCCACGTTCTGGATGATTCCAGCGAATCAGGGCTTCAACTCCGACCATGTGCCCAGTCGTGACATCCACCTGTGGTTGATAAAACAGCTCAAACTGGTTTTCCCGCAACGCCGTGCGCAGCTCGCTTTCGATTTTCAAACGCTGCAACGTGCGTTCGTTCATTTCTGCAGTAAAGAAACGGAACAGGCCCTTGCCGTCTTCCTTGGCCTGATACATGGCCTGATCAGCACAGAAAATCAGGCGTTCGGCATCCCCCCCGTCATCCGGAAACTGGGCAATACCAATACTACAGTTGATGTAGACCTCCTGCCCCATCAGCATAAAAGGACGAGAGATTGTCGCCAGTATTTTTTCCGCCACCGTAATCGCGGAACGCTGGTGATTTTGCTGCGGCAGCAACAACACAAACTCGTCGCCGGACCAACGTGCCACCGTATCACTGTCGCGACAGCAGGCCGTCAGGCGCTGGGCAACCTGATTCAGTAACTGGTCACCGGCTTCATGGCCCAGCTTGTCGTTCACACTTTTGAAGCGGTCAAGGTCGATAAAAAACACCGACAGATTCCAGTGCTGGCGACTGTGAGTACGAATTTCTCGCCCCAGAATCTCCAGAAACGAATATCGGTTACAAAGCCCGGTCAAACCATCAAAGCGGGCAATATGATACAACTGCGCTTCCGCCCGCTTCTTTTCGGTAATGTCCCTCACGAACACAAAAAAACGCCGAGGACGATCGGCAAAAGGAATACTGTTGGCGGTTACCGACAGTGGCACCGTGTTGTCATCCTCCAGCAAACCGGTCATTTCACGTTCATCATCGGTTGTGGGTAACAGGCGTTCGATATCATCGTCCGAATGTTCAGCCCCGAAGTAATCTCTGCCGATTTCACGAACCAGACTCCAGATCGGGCGCTGCAACAGCTTGTGTGGCAGCTGGCGGAAAATACGCGCCGCCGCCGGGTTGGCCTTGAGCACCAGACCGGAACGGTCAAAAATCAGAATACCGTTTTGGGTATTGGCAAACAGGGAAACCAGTTCGTGATCTTTTTGCTGCAGGTCCTGCACCAGCTGCGACAGCATGTTGGACTGCGTGCGCAATGCTCTCTCACGCATGTCCGATGAGCTGATATCAAAAATCGAAATCACGCAAAAACGGGCGTCGTCATCCGACTCAAAGGGTTTGATCAGAATGGACTGTACCATCCGTTCTGACTTGCGCAGACCGGTAATCAGACGTCGATGTAGAGGGAAACTGGCGTCCAGCAGGCGGGATGATAATACCGATGGGCTATTCATCTGCAGCGCCTTGTGAATGCCACGGCTGATACGGCTGTTGCGGATTTCCGGAAACAGATCTTCCAGAACCTGATCCATCGCCGACGCCTCAGCAATACCGGAACAGCGTTCCATCCACTGGTTCCAGAGCACAACTCTGCCGCCAGGTGCGAGTACCACAATACCTGCATCTATCAGGTTTATGATCTGGCAATATAAGCTGTTAACCATATTCATGGGACTGTCATATATGAATATTCAGACGCGTCCGGATGTGATCAAACAGCCGGGTAAGGGTATCCCGTGGCTGGAAAAACATGAGCTGGGCACGAGAGTTTTTACTCACCACAGTAAAGCTGATGGTCAAAAACAGCACCATGTCATCAAGTTCTCCAATCAGGGTCGCACTATCACGCAGATCGTTGAAGTAGCCGTATTCACAATGAGGAAGCTCAGTATTAATGCGTAGCCCCAATAAACTCGACAGTGCATAAATCACCCCTGACACAGCCACATTGGTGAGGTCGAGCAGCATTTCCTCTTCGGTAGCCGCAAACTCCACCAGACAATCTTCAGGATCGCCCAGTAAACCATTCAGCAGATTAAGACTTTCCTGTTCACTGAAGAACAGCAGGGCCTCACCCGAAATGTCGCCACTGAAGCGCTGCTGCACAAAAATGGCCTTGCCAGCATCACGCATACGTTCGGTAAATACCAATGCATCTGCGCGTGGCACCATGCTCACTTCCGGGACATGCAATTCAATCCGGCTGCTGGAAATTTCCGACAACTCATCAATCACGTGACCTAATCCAAGATTGAGGGATTCTGCCAGTACATCCAGTGATATGGCTTCTGCCTGTGCATTCATCCGCCACCTCTTACTCTGCTGTCTGACCAGCGAAAAAATTGCTGAGGCGTCCGACAAAACCGGGCACATCGTCGGGGCTGACCGCCTTGTTGATGAGGCAGATGCCCATCAGGTCAGCATCTTCTATCAGGTGAGATGAACGGTTACCGGTAACCAGTGCGATACGGCCAATCGGTACTCCGGCCTGCACCAGGCTACGAGCAGTGGCCAAGCCATCCGGTGGGGCCATATTGACATCCAGCAAATACCAATCAAAGCGGTACTGTTCAGCAGCTGCCAACTCCAGCGCCTGGCGGCCAGAACTGGCTTCCTGAAACATCGCTTCAGGCATGGACTCGCTGACGGCATTTTTCAGCATCATACGAGCATACAAACTGTCATCAGCGACCAGACACAATTGAGACATAAACAAATCCTGAGAGTCGATTCCTGTCATTTAACGCTAGACGAGGGAACCTGTTTCGCAAGATTTGTTGGTAATTTTGTTACTTTAATCCCTTTGTTTTGTAAAATTATTTAACAGGTTCCGCAGGAACGGAAACCGCATCGGGCGTGGCTTCCAGCAGTGTTTCAACACTGGCCAGCAAACTCCGGTAATCACCGCTCTGATCGGCTGCGTAGTTGAGGTTTTTGATCAGTCCGGTCAGGCGCGTGTAATACTGGCGGATCTCCTGTTTGCGCTCATGATCCCCCTCAGCGGTCAGTAACGGCTCCGATTTGAACACCCGTTCGACCAGTTCAAACTGGCGCAGTTGCCGTGCCATTGGCACCGACACATCGACGGCATCGTAGGCATCCTGTTGCAGATACACCATGTCGAGCAGCAGGGCTTTCTGGTAGAGAATAAAATCCTCTTCGGTAATCCCCTCTTCGCCCGTTACCTGCATCATGCGGCTGATATCGTCGCCCCGATGCAAATCGGCCAGCCGTGCTTCCACCCGCGCGCTCCAGCCTTTGCCAATGTGTTCGTTGTACCAGGGCTGCAACTGGGCGTGGTAACGCGACCATGACAACAACGGGTCTACCGACGGATAAAAGCGCCGATAAGCCCGTTCGGCCGACAACCCCAGAAAGGTTTTCACCGTACCCAGGGTCGACTGGGTCACCGGCTCCTCGAAGTTGCCACCAGCAGGCGATACCGTACCAATCAGGGTTAATGACCCCTGTTGGGATTTGCCACCCTGGTTACGGCTGAGTACTCCAGCGCGTTCATAGAGGTTGCGAATAGACGAGTCGAGATAGGCCGGAAAAGCATCTTCACCGGGAATTTCCTCCAGCCGTCCAGAGGTTTCCCGCATGGCCTGCGCCCAACGCGAGGTGGAGTCGGCAATCAGCAACACGTCATAGCCCATCGACTGATAATACTCGCCCAGCGTAATCCCGGTGTAGATCGACGCTTCGCGCGCGGCAACCGGCATCGACGAGGTGTTACAGAGAATAATGGTGCGATCCATCAGGGTGCCGCCGGTTTTCGGATCAGCCAGATTAGGGAATTCCTGAATGGTTTCCACCACCTCACCGGCACGTTCACCACAGGCCACCACAATCACGATGTCGACGTTGGAATAGCGTGAGATCAGTCCCTGCAATACCGTTTTACCCGCGCCAAACGGCCCCGGAATACAACCGGTGCCACCACGGGCAATCGGGAAAAACGTGTCTATCAGGCGAATGGTGGTGGTCAGCGGTGTTTGTGGGTATTCACGCTGGGCTTTGCCCAGACGCACCAGCGCCTGTGACAACGACTGCCGAATTGGCCAGCGTTGTTTCATGGATAACGGCCGACTTTCAGCGCGGCCGCCATCACAGCGTTGCAAGCGTGCCACCGGATCATCCAGGCGGTAACTGCCTTCCAGAATCCACTCCACCCGCCAGCGTCCCGGCCAGTCGAACGGCACCATAATCGGATGCTGGAAACGTCCTTCGGCAACGCTGCCAGCGGCATCTCCAGCCGTCACTTCATCACCGGCACGAATCAGCGGCTTGAATGACCACTGACGTTCTCGGTCGAGTGCAGCAACGTCGACACCACGCGGCAGGAAAGTGCCATATTGGGCGGCCAGGGTTTCCAGCGGATTCTGCAAGCCGTCGTATACCATTCCCAGCAAGCCCGGCCCCAGTTCTGCCGACAGCTGCTGGCCGCTTTGCACCACCAGATCACCCACACCAACACCGGTGGTGCTTTCGTACACCTGGGCATCGGCGCGAATGCCGCGTATCCGCAGAATTTCGGCCTTGAGCCATTCCTGACGTCCATCCGCCGCCAGCCGCGACGGCAGGATATAAATCACTTCGTTCTTGATCAGGGGCTGGTAGTCACCGTTGGCATCCACAAGGCTTTCGATGGTGACCAGATCGTCCTGCACCGCCACAATACGGGCTGATGGGGTATTGCCGTTCAGACTCATGCGGCATCTCCTCGGGAGGTCATCGCTGTTTGCCGGCCCAACCGGCACAATTCCTGAAAACGCTGACGCGCATCGCTGCTGTTGTAACGGGTCCAGCGATCAATCATGTCCCAGCGCAACACGTACAACATCACCGCACACAGGCTGTAATCACCTTCTCGATGAAAGCGCCCGGTAAATTGCCAGCACAACTGCAGCAGGCGTTTTTCCACCAGCCAGGGTTGCTGCTGGTGCATCAGCTGCAGAACCTCCGGCAGCCAGGGAAACGCCCGTTCCAGATGAAAATGCGGCTCCTGCCAGTTGCGTTCGATCTGCAGGCGATAACGACTGCAGGTCCACTCCCCGACTGGCGCTTGCGATTGGCCGTTTTCACGGGCCGCCAGCGCGGCAAACAGCGTGCGATAGTCGAGCACACCAGCCACCAGCGCCCGCAAGGAACGACTGCCGGGATAACCGTCATCGGGCAGAGCCAGCTGCTCCAGCAGATGTTGCTGGCGCAACACCAGCCGCTGGTTATTGGTTTCTACCGCCAATGCGCCCCAGTGCAGCACCGCTTCCATCTCGCCAATCAGGCGTTGTACATCCTCTGGCAGCACCTGTAACCGCCGCTCCAGACGCAACCGCGATATAGGCGTGCGCGCCGATTCCAGCAAGCCCTGATGGCGCGGCAGGCTGGTCAGCAGAGCAATGGCCTCGTCGCTGTGATTCATCATCGGATGATGCCATCGAGAATGGCGCGGAAACGCGGCTGCAAATAATCCAGCAGCAGGTCGGCAATGGCGCGGTCGCTGAGATCCACTTCAATCTGGTCATTACGCAGGATCAGATGAATACCGGCCTTGTTGTCATCGCGCGGTGCAAAGCTGACCCCTTCACGCAACATGTCTTCCTGCAGGGCAAACGCCAGATCAGCCACCGCACCGCTGCGAGCCGATTCCGGCGCGCGGCGAATATCATCCAGCCCCGGCGGCGTAGCAGGCAGCAGGATTTCCAGCTCGGCCTGATCTGGCAGGCCCGCCTGTTCGAGCTTGCGCGCCGCTGCCGCCAGCACCAGTTTTTCAAGAATGGGCGGACGCTCCACTTCTGCCCGCACCAGCCGCCCGACATCGGTGGCAAAACGTTTGGCCATCATGGCTTTCATATCCAGCACCAGATCGCGGAAGGCAATCTGCAGGGATTCACGAGCCGCCCGCTGTTCGCGTTCGATATCGGCCAGTGCCTGTTGGCGTTCGGCGTCTGCCTCCGTGCGCGCTTGCGACAGAATTCGCGCCGCTTCGGCCCGTGCTGCCACCACCAGTTCGTCGGCCTGACGTTTACCGGCGTCGATACCGTCCTGTTGCAAACGGGCAATCAGTTCATCCACCCCGGAGGAAATGATCTGGCTATCGGCTTTGCTCATGCTAAGGCTCCTGTCTGCGGAATTGCGCCCGCCAGCACCAGGGCAAAAATAAACACAAACACCCCGAAGCCTTCGACAATTGCCGCCGGTGCAATCGACATCCCGAAGATTTCCGGCTTCTCCTTGGCCGCGGCAATCGCGGTGGCACAGGCACGCCCCTGCCAGATACCGGTAAACATAAGAGTCAGACCAGCAAGAATACCGATCCCGGCCAGAGCACCGGCGTTATAGGCCTGCACCGGTTGCTGCAGGGTAAACATCAGCACAATGCCGTAAATCACAAACGAGGAAGGCAACACCGACAGGCCAATAAAACGCCCGTAACCACTGTCGGTATCCAGCATGGCGCCAATGGCGGCCTGCCCGGCAATGGCACAGCCGATCACACTGCCAATAGCCCCTAACGCTACCGGCGCAAATACGCCTGCCCAACCGAGGGCAATCACCAGTTCATTCATGCTCGATCTCCTCCAGACGGAACGGGCTGAAGGCATATCCCTCACCCGGCTCACCCCAGTTATAAAACTCGATAAAATTCAGACGAAGGCCATGTACCACACCACTCATAATGCCCAGCCCGAGGTTAATGGCGTGCCCCAGTAACAGAATCAGCCCTGCCTCCAGTACACCAATACCGCTGTCGGCATGCAGGCGGCTGATTGCCAGCTGGTTGAACGTTAACGCCAATGATGCGGACGCCAGCCCTAACGCAAACAGACGCATGTAACTCAGCACGTCACCAAATAACTTGCTGACATCCAGCAGTGCGCTGACGGCCTGAATACCTCCGCGCCACCAGCTCGCACCCTGCGAACGCCAGTTGCCGATCAGCACCATCAGGGCCGACAGTCCCAAACCGTCGAACAACAGTGGTTGCCAGTGGTTATCCAGCTGCCAGAAACCAACCCCCATCAGCATCATCAGAATCCAGCCCAAACGCCCCACCAGCAGTTGCCACGAAAAACGCTGACTGCGCAGCAAACTCAGATGCGCCAGCGTCAGATGCCCAATCCCCACCAGTACCGACAACAGCATCATCTGGCTGTAATGACCCACATCCACCACGACTGGCCACGCCAGCCAGCTGTTGGGTGGCGGTGCCACACCAAAATAACTGCCGACCAGCACACCCCAGACCAGCGCGCCGCCCGTCAGCCAGGCCATCAGCTGACGCAGATCCCGGGTGGTTTCCGAACGCCCCAGCCGTTTCCAGCCGAACAGCAACGGCAGCATCAGCAACAGTGCATAACCGGCATCCGCCAGGATCATGGCAAAGAACAGCACAAACGACAGGAACAGCTGTACCGATGGGTCCCAGCTGCCATACGCCGGTAACTGATAAAAACGCGCCAGCAGACCACCGGCGGCAAACCCCGGTGCCGGTTTGAGCAGGGTTGGTGGTTTTTCAGAGGGCCTTGGGTCGCGGGCTTGCCAGGCAAAACCGGTGTTGCGAGCCTGCTCATCAAAACTGGCCAGCTCTGTCGCCGGTAACCAGCCCTGCAGACTGAACAGGGGCTCATGGTCTTCGGTCTGGGCCCGTACATAACGCCACAACGAACGGCTGTCGGCGCGGGCCCGGAACTGCTGCAACAGGTTGAGATAACGGGTAAGGTCCTGGCGTTGCAGATACAGCTCTTCGAGGCGGGTTTCAGTGGCGTCGAGATCATCCTGCAACTGCCCAAGGGATCGACTGCCCAGATGCTCACGTGGCACCGGTAACAGATGCGCCGCTGGCTCGTTGGCGCTGATCAGCACCAGATAATAGAAACGGCTACTGCGACCCACGATTTGCCAGGGCACATCAACCTGCTGCAGAGCGGCATAACGATTCACCGGCAGGCGGTAAAACCACAGACGGAAATGCTCCACCATGGTATCGGCCGGAAAGCAGAAATTACCCCAGGGGCGCATCAGCTGAATCCGTTTCTGCAATTCATCGCGCTGGTCTTCGGTATTGCGCAGCTGTTCTTTCAGAGCCAGCACATCGTCGACGATATGATCCGGGTGAAAGCCCTGGAACTTCTTCAGTGGCCGCCGCGACACCGGGCTATGCGCCAGAAAGCGGATAGCTTCCTGTACCCGGCGCGAGCGTGGCGACAGAGGCAACTGGTCGGGATTGGCGCCGCTGTTGCTGGCAATGTGCAAACGCCCATAACGCTGCAGCACCGTCAGAATCGCGTCGCGGTCGGCCTGCCGCCCCACCAGATGAATGTGTTTGAGGGCAACAATACTCACAACCCCGACTCCTGTTCTCGCTGACGGGCCTTGGCGATTTTCGAGGTCACCACCGCTTCTCGCGCCTTGTCGTCCAGATAGATACGAATGGTGCGGATATGCTCACGGGTTTGTGGAATCAGCACCTTGTCGAACAGATTCATACGCTGGGTAACCTTGCGCAGGGCTTCATGAATCAGCAGCAAGTTGCTGGCAAGAATCTCGACCTGCAGCTGCATACGAATGGCTTCCTCCAGCCATTGCTGCAATACCGGCACCCAGTGTGGTCGCGCCAGCAAAGGGATGGCGGCCCGCTCAAAACGGACGGTTTCCAGTTCTTCCACCCAGACTCCGGCCAGATTACGGCGCAAACGCTCAAACGATTTGAGGCTCACCAACCCCTGCAAGTCGATTTCCTGAATCGCCAGCATCGGCAGCTGTTCGGCAACCCGGTTTTCGAGCATGGTCAAACGCTGCAGACACTCAGCCTGCGCCTGTTCGGTTTCTTTTACCGATTGCATCAGCTGCTGACGCTTGAGTTCCAGCGATGGCAAAAAGCGCTGATAAGTCGCCAGCTGTTGGCGTTGTTGCAGCAGGCTGGATTTGGATAACAGCAAACGCGCCACGTTTATGCCTCCGCAGACTCACGGCGTGCTGGCAGATACTTTTTCACCAGTTCGCTTTTCATCAGCAGCTGCTCCGGCTCAAAACAGTCGGCCATGATCTGCCAGCCAAGATCCAGCGCCTGCTCCAGCGGCATATCCACTTCCAGCGCCATAAAATGCTGACGGAACAGCTGGCCGTATTTCAGCAACTGCTGATCGTACGGATTGAGGTCAAACGCCATGGCCTGCTTCTGTTCTGCTTCAACTGCCGCGGAATAAAAACGGATCATGGTATTCATGACCTGACCGTGGTCTTCTCGGGTCTGTTTACCAATCACAAACTGCTTCAGACGCGACAACGAGCCAAACGGGTCCAGCTGGCCATTGTGCAAATAGAACTGGCCTTCGGTGATGTAACCGGTGTTATCCGGCACCGGATGGCTGACGTCATTCCCCGGCATGGTGGTAACTGCCAGAATGGTGACCGAGCCACCCTTGGCAAAATCACAGGCCTTTTCATACCGGCGCGCCAGCTGCGAATAGAGGTCACCCATGTAGCCACGATTGGACGGCACCCGTTCATTGGCGATTCCGATTTCCTTGAGGGCATCGGCATAGGCCGTCATATCGGTCAGCAGCACCAGTACCCGTTTGCCTTCTTCAACGGCAAAACGTTCCGCCACCGCTAGCGCCATATCCGGCACCAGCAAGCGCTCAACAATGGAGTCGGACGCCAGATTCACAAACATCAGGGTACGGGCAAAGGTGCCGTTGTCTTCGAAGGTCTTACGGAACAACCAGTAGTCGTCGAAGCCCAGCCCCATGCCACCAAACACCAGAATATCGGCATCCGCCTGGGTGCCAATTCTGGCCAGAAAGCGGTTGTAGGGTTCACCGGAAACCGAAAATACCGGGATTTTCTGGCTTTCCACCAGGCTGTTAAAGAGATCAATCATCGGCACGTTGGTGCGGATCATGCGTGATGCCAGCACCCGCCGCATCGGATTCACCGTAGGCCCGGCAATGTCGATACGAGCATCAAACTCCAGTGATGGCCCACCATCAATCGGAGTGCCTCGACCGTTAAACACCCGTCCCAGCACATTGCCGGAATAACTTACCTGCATCGGATGACCGAGGAAGGTCACACTGGCGGCGGTCGACAGCCCCTTGGTGGAGTCCAGCACCTGCAGGGATACCCGTTCATCGCGGATATCCATGACCTGCGCCAGACGACTGCCACTACCATCCGGTTCAGTCAGCACCGCCAGGTCGCCCAGCCGCACCTGTGGTGTATCACCGGCCGCAGGAACTGGTACACGTACCCGCACCAGATCACCAACAATGGCGATAACAGAACGATAGGATTTGCCAGCCGGGTTCATGCCTTGCTCCTGAATAGACGGGCTCAAAACGAGCGTTCCCTGATAACAGCTACAATGATGCCTGCCAGATACAACAGGACATTGACATGAGACAGACGAAACCGAGCCACGAGAAGCTTCTGATAAAATTCACTGTTCCAACTGTTCCCAGATCGCAGTTACCACATGCCAGGCCAGCAGCACCCGAGATGACTATCACACTTGTGATGACAGTCACAGATTGGGTATAGTCCCGGTTTCAAACACCGCAGTCGACGAACGGTAGCATCGTTCCATTGGCGGTCAGACTTGTGAGGTTTTCAGTGCAGCCACAGGCTCAACATTCCGCCCTGACGCTGGTTAGTGATGCCATCAAGCGTGGCGTTGATATCCAGATCCTGTTCTACAGCGATGAATACCTGTGCTCCACTAACCGGGTGCTGGCCATATTTGGCAGTAGTCGTCGTTATATTGCCCGTAATCTTTCCATCAGCACTCTATTGGCCGCCGATCAGCAGCATCTGATCAAGGTACATCCGATTACCCCAGGTTCGTCCATCGCGGATCAGCTGGACCAGCAGGCACGGCCAATTGACGAATTTTTCTGGCTGCTGGCTTATCGTATGGCGACAGATGGCCGTTTACTACCAGGCTGCAAGTCCCATGATCTGGTCTACCTGCAACGCTGGCCCAACTTTACTCGCCTGCCGCACACTCCGGCCATGGTACGCCTTGCAGCCCTTCTGGCCGCACGCCCAACACCGGTCGACGTTGCAGCTCGCACTCTCGGTATACCGATTGCCGAGGCCTTCCGTTTTTACAGCGCCGCTCGTTATGCCGGTTACACCGACACCCTCGACCACACCCCGAAACCGTTGCTGGCCAGCCAACCCAGTGCCAGTGATGCCAATGAACGTCGAGGAGTTATTCGCTCCCTCTGGCGCCGACTGATTCGTGCAGACTGAGGCACACTCAACAATCTGCACACCACTCCGCGCAGCTGGAGGGAATCAGTCCACATTCTGAACAGCTGGTGTTCATAAAAGCGCCAAACTGCCAACCGGTAACTGGCGGCCAGCCATACTTTTATCGACCATAATGCACAGACGCAGCTGATGGCTGCCAACGTTCAACCAGCAACGGACTCGCAGTATGGGAATGGCACAGCAGGTTTCGGATTTTCATCCCGATATTCTGGAAGAAGGCATTTTCCGGATCGCCCGCAAGGCATTTGATTACCACAAGGACATTCAGATTCTGTTCAGCAGTGACGAATACCTCTGCTCATCAGACCGTTACCTGGTGATTTCAGGCTCCACCGGCCGCTTTATTCTCAGCAATCTCAACTTCGACCAGATCGTCAATGCCAACGCTAACGACTATCGGGTGAGGGGACTGAAAGCCGGGTTGATTCCCGGAGCCCGTCAGGTCAGTCGTCCGGCTGATGAATTTTTCTGGCGTTATGCGTTTCAGTTGTCAGCGGGGCGTCTGTTACCGAGCTGTCGGAGTAACGACGTGGTACAGCTGCGTCACTGGCCCAACTTCACGCGCCTGCCCATCACTCCCAACAGTTACCGCATTGCGGCGCTGCTGACAGCACGCCCAACCTCAATCGATACCGCCCAGCGTCTGTTGCAGGTCAGCCATGCTGAAATTAACCAGTTCTATAGCGCCGCCTGGCTGGCCGGTTATACCCGCCTGTTTAACCGACCGCTGGATACTCCGGTGCAGTTCAAAACTCACGAACATATCGGCGTGATTCGTATGCTGCTGAACCGCTTTCGACGCCCATCGCGCTAATCCTGCTCGCCATTACTGACGCAGCCCTGAGCCGTACTCTTGTCGGCTCAGGGCATAATACACATAAATATCAGGGATATGCTGACCAGCAAGCACGAAATCCGGCAGCGCTCGACTATAATTCTCAAATAGCCGCCCGCCCCGGACCAAATCTCAGGAGTCTGAACGATCCTGCCGGTCCGGCTGACCGCCACCGGAACAACAATAATGACGACACCTCTCTCCATATCCGGAGTTTCTGGCCCTCACCTCATTAATAAAGGTCTGAGTCTGAAAGGCAAACTGATTGTGCTGTTTGTCCTGATCAAGGTACTTCCCCTGCTGTTTCTGGCATTTCTGGCCCGCGACCAGATACGCCAATTAGGACATGAATTACTGTCCAGCTTTGCAGAACAAGGTCAGCAAAGTGTACGTGCGCTGAATTCAGCAGCAGACGCTGCCATCGAAGATTCGGTTCAGGCTCTGGATAACAGTGCTCGTGATAATCTTGAACGAATGTCTACAGACACAGCCCGGGCCATCGCCGCGTTTTTGTACGCCCGTGATGCAGACCTGCGTCTGGCTGCGCAGTTACCGGCGAATCAGGACAGCTATCGCCAGTTTATGCTCAGCCGCCAATCAGCCTTGCCGATTGCTCCGGAATGGCAACTGAGTGCGGACGGCTCACAGTGGCAAATCCTGGAAAACACCAAAAACCATCACCAGACCCCGGTTAATCTGCTCGATAATCCGGATATTACCCAATTGCATTACCGTGAGCCCGAGGCTATCAACCAGACCAGCATGCAGCCTTTGTATCGAGAGCTGACCCTGATTGCACTCGATGGTCAGGAACGGCTGAAAATTCTTCGCGATGGCACACTCAGTCAGGAACTGCATAACGTGCAACAACGACAATACACCTTTGCTGGTTCCGAACACTATTTCAGTGAGTTGGCCGGACTCAAGGAAGGCGAGATTTATGTCTCTGAGGTAATTGGCGAATATCGCCCGGCGCATCTGATTGGCCTCTATACCCCGGCCACCGCGGCCAAAGCTGGCCTCAACTATCAACCGGAAGAGGAAGCCTATGCCGGTCCGGAAAACCCGCTGGGCAAACGTTTTGAAGGGATTGTGCGCTGGGTGATGCCGATTTATCACAACGGCCAGCGGCAGGGGTATATCAGCCTCGCACTGGATCACCAGCACTTGCAGGCCTTTACTGATTATCTCCGCCCGACCGCCGAACGTTACAGCACCAGTGGTGACGCCCGCGATGGTAACTACGCGTTTGTCTGGGATGAGCTGGGTCGTAACATCGCTCACCCGCGTCATTATTTTATTACCGGCTTTAACCGCCAGACTGGTGAACGCGAAGTGCCCTGGTTACCGGAAGAAGACTGGAACGCCTACCAGAACAGCGGCTTGCCGTTTTCCGAATTTTCACAACAACTGGCCAACTACGAAGATCAGGGCAATCATCGCATAGCCTCAAAGGACCAGGCTAAACAAGGGCTGGTTGGACTGGATTGTCGTTACCTCGACTTTGCTCCACAGTGCCGGGGCTGGATGGATCTTACCCGTGACGGTGGCTCCGGCTCGTTTTTGCTGATCTGGAGTGGCATTTCCAAACTCACGACCGTTGCCCCGATCCCCTATTTCACCAGCCAGTATGGCAACAGTTTGCGCGGCTTCGGGTTTGTCAGTATCGGCGCCAACGTTGACGACTTTCATCGCAGTGCCACCGAAACCCGTGAGCGAATCACCCATCAGATTGATCACTTCAGTACCAACCTGGAACTCAATAACCGCAGTGTTAACCAACGTGTCAACGAAACCATGACCTCCACCACTTCTCATCTAGGTCTCGTAACAGCTGCAATGACTCTGATGGTTGTCATGATCGCCATCTGGATAGCAGTGTACCTGTCGAATCAGATCCGACAGCTGATCAATGGTATTAACCGCTTTCAGCAGGGGGAGCGCAGTTTCCGCTTCGCCACCCGCAAACAGGATGAAATGGCGCAGCTGGCGACTGCCTTTGACGGTATGGCCGACAGCATCCAGAGCAATATCCAGTCACTGGAGACCGAAATTCGCCAGCGCCAGCAAACCGAAATCCTGTTACGCAAAATGCAAGACCAGCTCGAACACCTGGTCGATGAGCGCACAGCAGCCCTGACGGCGGCCAACGCGGAACTGCACTTCCAGATTGAAGAGCGGCGTCAGGCCGAATCACGGGCGCGCCATATGGCCGAACACGACCCGTTAACCGGACTGGCCAACCGTCTGAAATTTCAGGCACTGGTAGAGCTTGCACTGATCAACAATCGTGACCGCCGACAACGCTTGGTGCTGATGTTCCTCGACCTCGACCGATTCAAGTCAGTGAATGACACCCTTGGCCACCATATGGGGGACCAGCTGTTATGTCGGGTGGCACGAACTATTAGCCGTCAGATTCGTATGGCCGATACCGTAGCACGCTTGGGGGGAGATGAGTTTGCCATCCTGATGACCAATATTGCTGAAGACCAGACCGTCGAGCGCATTGCCAGCCAGATTATCGAAAGCCTCAATGAACCCTTCCTGATCGACGGCAACGCCATTCTGACCGGCACCAGCATTGGCATCAGCCGTTTCCCGGACGACGCCCACGACGCCGACCTGCTGCTCATTCAAGCCGACCAGGCAATGTATGCCGCCAAAAACGAAGGTGGAAACCGCTTCTGCTGGTATCACAAAATACCTCTGCTTCAGGCCTGACAAGTCGACGGGGGTCGGACGTCGGATGAATAGCATCCACCAGTACACCGATTTCACCCACCAAAGGTGGCTGCAAAATGCCCATCTGGGCGAGCCGGGATTCACCGCAACGGCCGACCCAGCCGGGGCATGGATGCCCCGCAAGGCCCGTTGGCACAAGGACGTGCCA
>NZ_JAPNOA010000023.1 GCF_026626885.1 Parathalassolituus penaei | reverse complement strand
GAGAATCCGTAATCTGAGCTGGCAGGAAACGGTGACGCTGAATCCGGTGAGGAAGGAAGAAATACAAGCCGCGACGATGGCGGCCTGATTAATGGTTTATCGGACAACTATGTTGAAAAATACCGTCAGCCACAATCAGGAAACCCATTCCTAACTGGCAGTTAAAATGGGTGATCTTGTTAAGATCACCCAGCGTTTCAACAGTCTTCCAATACCAGCAATTCGGCTACCGTCTGACGTCGTCGAATAAGTCTGGCTTCACCTCTATCAATCAGCACTTCCGGGGCCAGTGGGCGGGTATTGTAGTTTGACGACATTGATGCACCGTAGGCGCCGGCATCATGGATAACCAGCCAGTCGCCGATTTCCGCCGTCGGCAATTTGCGTGGAATAACCGTTCCACCTTCTTCCTGCGTGAACACATCACCCGATTCACACAGTGGTCCGGCAACGACGGTCGTGCGCGAATCGGTCGTGCGGGCGGTGCCGTCGGGCATCAGTACGCTGATTTCGTGATGGCTGCCATACATGACCGGGCGGACCAAGTCGTTGAAACCGGCATCGCACAAGAGAAAATGATTGTTGCCGACATCCTTCTTGGCGCGCACCTCAGCGATCAGCTTGGCGGATTCGGCAACGAGGAAGCGGCCAGGTTCGATTTCAAGTGTCACCGAGTGACCAAGGTGCGCTTCGATTTCACAACGGGCCTTGTCCCACAGGCTGAAGTAGTGCTCGGTATTGATACACTCGTCATCAACGGCGTACGGAATCGACAGGCCGCCGCCGGCCGAGATCGCCTGCAGGTCGTGGCCGCTAGCCTTCACCTGGGCGACCATAGCGTCGCAGACTTCGGCGAGATGGTTGTAATCGACGCCCGAGCCGATGTGCATGTGCAGGCCTACCAGATTAAGGTCATAGCGCTCGATCAGTGCGTAGGTTTCATCTAGTTGCTCATGCCAGATGCCATGTTTACTAGTTTCGCCGCCGGTATTGGTTTTCTGACTGTGGCCGTGACCGAAGCCGGGGTTGATGCGCAGCCATATCGGATGGCCGGGGCTGGCTTGGCCGAGCTGTTCCAGCATCTGCGGGCTGCCGACGTTCACTGGCACTTTCAGTTCTACCACGCGCGCCAGGGTGGCGCGATCAAGCAGGTCGGCGGTAAACACGATATCGCTGTGCACGCCACCAACAGAAAAACCGGCAGCAAGCGCACGCTCAATTTCGCCCAGAGAAACGGAATCTATCTTCACACCTTGTTCGCGCATCAGACGCAGGATATGCGTGTTCGAGCAGGCTTTCTGCGCAAAGCGGATCACGTCGAACTGGCGCAGCTGTCCGATGCGTTCGCGGATGATGTCGGCATTGTAAATCCAGCACGGCGTGCCGTATTCGTGCGCGATCTGCACCAGTTGCGGGCCATTGACGGGCTTCATGCTCATATCCTTACGGTTGCTTTTCATGATGCTATTCAATCGACTCCGCGTACCGTGGTAAAACGATCTTTTCTAATGGGCCTGCAGGCTAGCTAATGCTCGATTACAAATTGCTCGAAGCGCTGGATGCTGTTGCAGCCTCTGGCAGTTTTGAAGGTGCGGCGCAGCGTCTGCATCTGACCCAGTCGGCAATCTCGCAACGCATCCGCCAACTGGAAGAACGCAGCGGAACGGTGCTGCTGGTGCGCGATACACCGGTGCGCGCCACTGCGGCAGGGCAGAAACTGCTGGCGCATGTGCGGCAGGTCCGGCTGCTGGAAGGCGAACTACACGAAGCCCTGGAGATGGTTGTCACCGACTGGCTGACGCTGCGCATCGGCGTGAACGCGGATAGCCTGGCGCTGGGTCTTGTCGCCGCGATCACCCCCAGCCTGCAGGCGGCGCGGATTCTGCTCGATTGTGTTGTGGCGGATGAGGCTCAAACGCTCGACCAGTTGCGCTCCGGTGAGGTACTCGGCTGTATTGGCACACAGCCCCAGCAGATAGCCGGCTGTGGCGTTATACCCCTTGGTGTTATGCAGTATGTGCTGGTGGCTACACCGGAGTTTGTCGCCCGCTGTTTTCCTGCCGGGCTGGGCACCGATGCATTGGCCGATGCGCCCGCCGCCGTTTACGGCCAGCAGGACAGCATTCATCGTCGCTGGCTGCGTGAGGCCTGGGGCTTGCAGCAGGGCTATTATCCCTGTCATGTCATTCCGGATTCGACCGCGCTCTTTGGCGCCGTGTGCGCCGGACTGGCCTACGGTCTGGTACCCCAGCCGCAGGCAAAAGACGCGCTTGAACGAGGTGTATTGTGCGAGCTGGCCGCAGGCGAACCGATCAGCTTGCCGCTGTTCTGGCACCACTGGAGCCGCCAGACGGCCCCTGCCCGCGTGCTGGCCGATGCGGTGGCGCTTTTTGCAAGCAAGCTCTCCGACTGATGAAAGTAGACACAGGAAAGTAAAAACAGGACAGCCACCTATAAACCAGCATCTTCAAAATCAATCAACTGCACGGACAGGATATGATCGTTTTATCACTTTGGGTAAAGATTGGACACAATCATGACACCCTCTCTAACTGGCAGTTTGAATGGGGGTCTTGTTAACGAACGCAGCGCGAAACTCAGCGGTAGTAGGGGGGCTCTTCAACAGAGACCTGTTGCTTGCGTGGATTTGGCATGATTGAACTCCATCCGTGAAGTATTCGAAATCGGATTGTGGCTTGTGAACTGAAAAATGGAATCGGGTAAAAGTACCAGTTAGAGTGGGTGTCCGGATTGATCTGGTGTCCGGATTGATCTTTCTATTCAAATTTATCAAGATAGTTTGGATTTGAGAAAAGCTGCTGATGCTGATTTAGATACATGGGAGCCTGTTTGGAGAGCTAACGGGTGGTCGAGTAGTGATATCGCAACAGCTCGGCAGCAGGTTCACCATGTTAATGAAAAACTATTTCGTGAGCTAGGAATTCCTTATGGAAGCGATTAAGTATCTTGGGCTGGACTTTGATACAGTATTAACCAAAATGAGAGCAGATGAAGAACTTCTGGACTATTCAAAGATTGAAGGGTTTGAGTTCTTAATGCTGAAAGAAAAGGGCTTTTTTCTTTCTTCTCTTTATGGAGAAAGAGTGATAACCAGTTGCAAGTTATACTTTGTGGAAGAGGAAGGTTATTTTCCCGCGAAGAACTCCGTCCGAGGGAAGTATTCCAATATCAAGAGTTTTGAGGATATGGAAAAACTACTTGGGCCATGCACCAAAGTATATAGGGGGCTTAAAATTCCAGGTGGGCCACTTATATTGCCTAGTCGAGAATATGAGGATGGAAAATATTTGGTGTCCGCAGCTGCTAAAGATGGAACTGAAATTACATGTATTTCAATTAAGTTGAAGTAACGAATACGGGTTCCTTCGGGAGCCCGTTATTGTTTTTTGCGCGGACTGCTCTGCCTCAGCTTCTCTAACAGGCTGTTGATTTTCTATATGGGAAAAATAGTAGGGAAAAACAGGACAGCCACCCATAAACCAGCATCTTCAGGAAATCAATTAACTGCACGGGCTGGATAGCGTCCTTTTATCACTTTGGGCGCCTAAGTGTGCAATCAGGACACCCACTCATTGGAGAAGTTGGACAGCTACGAACCGTTCCTCTAACCAGCCGCGTCTGTGTTCATAGCTTTGGCCGGAAACCGAATCANGCCCGACGAACGCAGCGCGAAACGCAGTGGTAGTAGGGGGTAGCTTCAACAGAGACCTGTTGCTTGCGTGGCTTTGGCATGATTGAACTCCATCCGTGAAGTACTTGAAATCGGATTATGGCTTGTGAACTGAAAAATGGAATCGGGTAAAAGTACCAGTTAGAGTGGGTGTCCTTAGAGTGGTCGGTTCTCGCAGAAGAAAGGCGTATCGGGTGGTCATAATTTGGAGGCATTTAATCAGGCTGTTATTGATAGGGGTTTAAAAGTTGTTAGTAGCACTGATCATCCTGAGGTTGAAGGGTTAACGCAAATTGAGTATCAAATTCCTTCCTTCGATCGAGCGGGGAATATTTCGGGTTATAGGAATAACGTGTTCACTAAAACTGTTTATGATCCGGAAGTTATCTCTGACGAGCGGATATTTGAACTTGGGCAGCAAGCTGCTGCAAAAGGATATCAAAGTGCCACTTCGAAAGGGATGTCTCAATTTACCTCTGAAGCTGGAGGTATTTATTTTAGGGTTTATATAAGAAATGGTATTGTTGATAACTTCCATCCGGAGTTTTGAAAATGAGAGAAGCATTGTTTGAAAATATAAATCAGACCAATGATTCGTTGTGGCTGGCGAAGGAGTTTTTTAATTCAATAAATAACATGTTTTTTTTGCGAGCTATTGGCTATTTGATTGAGGGTGTAGGTTATGGTGATGAATATAGCTATTGTGATTTTCCTGGTGGTTTGGACGATGACGAAGAGCCATTTGAAGGCGTGCGTTTTAGATATCATGATGATGAGGTTGTTTTATCGGATGAAAAATTCAAGGAGTGTTTAAATTTGGCCTGTAAACGGTATGGAGACATTAACCCTGATAAATTATCAGAAATAAAAGATTTGCTCGGGAAGCAGAAACCGGACAGCCACCCATAAACCAGCATCTTCAAAATCAATCAACTACACGGGCTGGATAGCATCCTTTTATCACTCTGGGTAAAGACTGGGTGGGACTCGATTGACTCAGTCTGAGTCAGCCGTAATGTTCTGTTTTTCGCTGAGCGCAAGCCTCAGAGGTTGATCTGATTGAGCTGTTGATGTGGCTGAATGGGAAGCGAGAGAGCTAGCCAGCCAATAGGCGTTTTGCCTGGCTTACTCCGGTTGGGCGTTTATAACCCAGCTGCTCGCAGGCTTGTCGAACGCGGGTTTCATTGCCTACAAAGGTGCTGAAACAGTTTTCAAACTATTGGGCCATGGTCAGCCATTGCTGATTTTCCAGCTCAATACGCAGCCCGATGCGACTCAGGATTGGTGCGAGTTTGTTATCAATCGCGCCGCGTTTGTTACTTCGAATCATGCGCCCGGTTTCGTCGACTAACGCCAGATAGTCACTCAAGAGCACAGGAATGTCATTGGGAGAATCTTGTCGAGGGTTTCCGGTGAAGGGCAGTAATAACGGCGTTTGTGCCGTTACAGAATTGGTTTTGGGGGTTGTTCTGGAATGCTCAATCCGCTGCTTGATGGACGTGTGTTCGGAGGTTTCTGGTGTGTCGGCCATGGCAGCGCGAACCGGGTTCAGAT
>NZ_JAPNOA010000021.1 GCF_026626885.1 Parathalassolituus penaei | reverse complement strand
AAAGGCTCCGGCAGACAGGTCTCATTCCGGGTTTATAGTGCCACGCCGACCTACACCGACTGGATGAAAGCCCGAATCGACAGTGACGAAGGCAAGAGAATCTACAGCCATCGGATGTCGACGGTTGAACCCGTGTTCGCGAACCTGGAACACAATAAAGGCTTGAAGCGGTTCAGTCTGCGGGGTAAAAAGAAGGTGCAAGCTCAATGGCAGTTATACGCCATGGTACACAACATTGAGAAGTTGATACCCAAAATCGGGTAATCAAAGGGAAATAACAGGATAAGGAGGTCGAATATGCAACGANCGATATCGTGTTTCATCTATCTCCAGTCGTTTAATAATTTTGAGAAAGACTGTTGGCTCAGATTTTCGATAGATTCTTGATATGAGAAAAATATCAGCCTCGAAAATACTTTTTCTACAGTCTCGTTAGGCGAGTGCGATTTCTCGGTCTAGTATTCTGAATCTAATTTTTGTGTTAAATATGAAGGGTTAAAGTGGGGCATTAAGGGCGAAATTAATGGAAATAGAAGGAATAAAAAGATTATTACATCGTCCTGCCACGAAATTTTCCGTTGGCGGCTTTCGACCAACAAACGAGTTAACTGAAAGCTGGGTAGGCAAAGTGTTCCTCTTTGGTAAAGGAGAAGATATCCCGATTAATAGCAGAGGCAAGCAAATGATGCCATTGGCACAAATATATCTTAAAGATTTGCCCTTTGTGCCAAAGGAACTTGCAGGGATTGAATTAATGACGGTCTTTGTATCATCCGATTTGCCAGAGCAGTTTGACGAGATGGGAGAAAATTGGCTAATACGTGAGTACGCATCAATTGACCATTTAACGAGGAAGGACGTCACTTCTTCAGAATCATTTTTAAAGCCTTTTCCGCTTGGACATGAGTTGGTTGAAAAGGACTTCCCACTTTGGGATGGCGGTGGAGTTCCTTATGAATTAGAAAAGGAAATTCTTATCCTCGAAAAATCGGGTGCTATTGGTTCGTATTACGACATTATTGAACACTGCTATGACCATAAAATTGGAGGGTATCCATCTTTTTGCCAATCAGGTATAGATTTTGGGGATGGTTTTGAATTTGTGTTCCAGATTTCCTCTGACTCCAAATTAAACTTGAATGTTGTCGATAATGGCAGCCTCATGTTTGCAAAAAACGGTTCAACCGGAGAGTGGGTTCTATACTATGATTTTTACTAAACCTGAGGCAGCGCCTAACAAGCGCGTGCAAGGGACAAAACTACGCTCCGGTAAATTGTGGTTTGCTACGCAAACTATACCACAATTTACCTCCACTACGTTTTGCCCTTGACGCGGGCGTTGAAGCTGTAGAAAAACCTCTCTCAACCGCCTTTCTGCGGTAAAATTCCTGGCAGCAGCGAGGAAGCGATATGCCAAGGTACAAGCATTACGATTACAACCAGACGTCGATGGTGGT
>NZ_JAPNOA010000022.1 GCF_026626885.1 Parathalassolituus penaei | reverse complement strand
AATGAATTATCGACAGAGTCTTACCTGATAATCTTATGACGCCAGATCATCCCGGTAAGCACCCACACGAATTACTTATGCAGATTGTTAAAGAACGTGCTTCTCATCGAAGCGGGTCGCACATATTACAGCGTGCATTTTTCGTGTCAAGCACTCATTTTAAACTCTTCAGCACTTGCTCACTGCAGGCCGCGCATCATACGCGCCTTCAATTCTCAGTCAACTATTATTTTGAAATATTTTCTTTTCAAAATCAGAGGGTTAAGTTTTAACCCATGACCGCTCGACAGCATTGCTTAATCAAGGGTGCGCACCTTACCGGAATTTCTGAACAGGTCAACAGTTGTTTGTAAAAAATTTACAAATTCACCACTACAAGCCTGTTTAGCCAGAGCCAGCCGTTCAACGTATAATCAGCACCACTGATGGAGATGCGCCAATTGCCATCTTCTGTATTGATTACGGTTCTGAGGTTACAGATGTCTGAAAAGGCGGTTGTCATTTATTCTGGTGGCATGGACTCGTTCACCATTCTTCATCGTGCTCATCGCGACGGGTTCGAGCTATATCCACTGACCTTTGACTATGGCCAGAAGCACAAAAAAGAAATCGCCTATGCTCAAGCCGTCTGTGCAGAACTAAACCTGCCACACCGCATCATCGATATCACGGCTATTAACCAGCTGCTGCAAAGCTCTTCACTAACGTCAGACAAGACCATCCCTGAAGGCCACTATGCCGCCGACAACATGAAGTCAACAGTTGTCCCCAACCGCAACATGATTCTGCTGTCCCTGGCGATTGGTTATGCCGTCGATATTGGTGCCAGCAAGGTGTTTTATGGTGCTCACTCTGGCGACCATGCCATTTACCCAGACTGCCGCCCAGAGTTTGTACATGCCATGAATGCGGTAGCGCAGATAGCCAACTACGATCCGGTGGAAATTGTTACCCCTTATTTAAGTGGCGACAAAATCAGCATCTTGCGCGAAGGCCTTGCCATGGGGTTGGACTACAGCAAAACCTGGACTTGCTACAACGGTCGCGAAAAGGCTTGTGGCAAATGCGGTTCCTGTGTTGAACGCCTGGAAGCATTCACCCTGAACAAGGCAATTGATCCTCTTATCTACGAGCCAGTGGCATGAGCAAAAGCAAGACCTATCGGGTAAAGGAGATTTTCTACAGTCTTCAGGGCGAAGGCGCGCAGACAGGGCGCCCTTCCATATTCTGCCGATTCAGCAAATGCAATCTGTGGAATGGAAGGGAGGACAGTCGCGTCGATGCCGTGTGCAACTTCTGCGATACTGACTTTGTCGGAACCGATGGCCAGAACGGCGGCACCTTCAATTGCGATGAGCTGACCAGTTTTCTGAAAAGCATGTGGCCGAGCAACAACAGCACATCACCCTATATTGTTTTTACAGGTGGAGAGCCGGCATTGCAGCTGGATGAAACGCTGGTCGAGGCATGCCACGCGTGCGGCTTTGAAGTGGCGATCGAAACCAATGGCACCTTGCCATTGCCGGCAGGTATTGACTGGATTTGTCTGAGCCCCAAAGGGAAGTCGGACGTTGTTGTGGACACCTGCAATGAACTCAAACTGGTGTACCCGCAAGCGGATGCATTACCAGAGCGTTTTGAACATGTTCAGGCCCAGCATTACTACCTGCAACCGATGGCCAATCTTGGTGACAACGAAATCAGCACATCGGTAACGCGCGAACGGGTAAAAGCAACTATTGAATACTGCCTTACCCATCCACGCTGGAAACTCAGCCTGCAAACCCACAAGTGGTTAGGGATTGACTGAGCACTCCATTAACGCCGCACAAATACGGCCTTGTGCGGCAACTGCCCAGCTTCGTAACGACGATGAACCTCCGCCACTGCAGCAGCCGATAATTCGAACTCTTCCACGGGTAAAGGCTGCCATTCACCTGACGCCATTTTCTGCGCCAACTCCTGAGTAATTGCCTGATGCCGCTCATGGCCACTACCGGTCAACAGCGGGATCATGACAAATACCGCGTGTAAACTCAGAGCCTTGGAATGAGCCATTCCCAACTCATGAACACCACGAGCATTAATGGTCGCCACCTGACCACCAACGGCCGCAGCCACAAGCGCTCGTTGCAGAGATGGTCCACCAAAGGTATCCAGTACACGAGCAAAACTCTGACCTGCAGCGACCCGGGCATCTACGTCATCATGTTGAATGGCTGCAGCGCCCAATGCACTGACATCCGCACACCGCTCAGCACTGCCGGCCGTCCCCGTGACATTAACTCCCATGCTGCGTGCTATCTGCACAGCCATCCGTCCAACGGCACCGGAAGCCCCCAACACCAGCAACTCAGAACCGATCTCAGGGCTCAAGCGCCGCAACGCCTCTGCGGCGGTAATGGTAACCAGGGGCAGAACTGCACATTGAGCATCCGAGAGAGACTCCGGAGCCTTGGCCAGCAATGACACATCCGCCAACATATATTCCGACAGACTGCCCCACTTGCCCTTAACCCCACCAACAAAACCAAATACACGATCACCCGACGAAAAAGTGGTCACACCATCACCGAGGGCTATAACCTCACCACAAACATCGCAGCCCAGCACACCCTCATTCGGCACAACCGGGGCAATACCTGCACGAATTTTGGTATCAATCGGGTTAAAGCCAGCCGCATTCACCTTAAGCAATACCTGTCCTGGTGCAGGCGCCGGGATCTCGACAATACGCTCTTGTAATACATCCGGAGAACCGGCAGCTGTCATGACAACAGCAGAAGATAAAGTCATCAGTTTTCCTCCACGACAGCAGCCATTTCACTATCCAATTCCAGAGCAGACAGTTTTTGCATAACGGATACCAACAAGGAATCATCCGAGCGCCCTGTCAGGAACGTTGCATACACAGGACGATGAACAACCGGTGCATCTGCCACCGGGAACAACTTGCCCTCGTAAGACGCTGACTCCAGTAATGTTGAAGGCAAGTATGCCGAACCACCCTGACGACTGATGACATCAACAGCCAGCTGCACGCTATTGGTTGTCAAAGCTGGCGAGTGACGAGCACGCCCATCGGTCAACAGACCCGTAGTGGAAACCCCCCAATCCAGGTTAACAACCGGAGCGGCCAGCGCTGCTGCTATATCCTGCCCCGCTACCGAACTGACGAAATGCAATGGCAATTGCAGAACTTCAACCGCGGTCAGTTCATCAACCTTTGGTGCATCAAGCAGGAATGCCAGATCCAGACTACGCTCCAGTAATTGGCGAATCAGGGTGCCACTACTGTGGGAAACAGCGGTCAATCGCAGGTCACTGACATCATCAAACATGCGACCTAACTGACGATTGAGCAGCACTTCCCATAGAACAGGCAAGGCACCAATACCCAACGGTTGGTCCAGTGTTTCAACACGAGCCACTTCGTGACGGATACGCTGCTCAAGCCGGACGCTGTTTTCAGCCAACGGCAGCAACCGTTCTCCCGCAGGAGTCAGCTGGATGTTATTGCGCTGACGCGAGAAAAGTTCAACGCCAAGAAGGCTTTCCAGCTGCCGCACCCGAAAACTGACAGCAGACTGAGTAAGGTAGAGGTTTTCGGCCGCTCGCCCAAAGTGGCGCGTACGCGAGACCTCCATAAATGTTTTAAGCAGTTCGGTATCCATCTGGACTAGAATTTTTCTCGTTTCGACAAGTATTTTTTGTTTTACCACACATAATGCCCTGACCATACTCCGCCGAATTAACGCCAGCGCATAGCTGGCATCGATATTAGGCGTAGTACAGGCAGTTAGGAAAGGGAATCAGAACATGAGTTTTGAATGCACCAAAAAGTTCTTCGATGATCGCAACTTCCCGCGTGGTTTCCACCGCTCCGGAGACTTTACCCGCGCCCAGGCTACCATCCTCGAAGCTCGTGGTGTTGTGCTGAAAGCACTGCACGAAGGCAGCATGGAGCCTCGCGACGAAGCTGAAGCGCGTTTTGTAGCCGTATGCAAAGGCGAACAGAAAGCAGAAAGCGACGTTGAAAAATCCTGGGTAATTTATCTTGCTGCCCTGCGTCGCAAGCAGGTTTACTTCACAGCTTCTTCCGCCACCATGGCTGACGGCGGCGGCGAGTCATCTGACAGCGATGACTGATGGTCAAAAGCACGCTCGGTTATCTCGAAAAGGTTAACCTGCCCGACCTTGGCATCGACTGCGATGCCAAGGTCGATAGCGGTGCCTACTCCAGCAGTCTGCATGCAGACGACATCGAAGTTTTTGAGCGGGATGGACAGGAATGGGTTCGATTCCTCGTACATTTCAACCGCAAACACATACAGATTGATCAACGCTGTGAAGCCCCGGTACTGAGCCGTAAAAAGGTCTCCAGCTCCAATGGTCATAGCAGTTATCGTTTTGTAATCCGCACCAATCTCGAACTCGCCGGTCAAACCTGGACGATCAAGATCAGTCTCAGTCACCGTGGCAGTATGAAATACCCCATGTTACTGGGTCGCGACGCTATACGCGGACGCTTTGTTGTCGACGTTGAACACACCTATCTGAGCCAACGATAACCATGAAAATCGCGATTCTTTCGCGCAATGCCAAGCTGTACTCTACCCGTCGTCTCGTAGAGGCAGGACAGCAGCGCGGCCACGAAGTCACCGTACTCGATACCCTGCACTGCTACATGAACATCAACAGCCGCGAACCTTCGATCCACTATGAAGGTGCCGAGCTGCCGGAGTTTGATGCAGTGATTCCCCGCATCGGTGCATCCATTACCTTTTACGGAACCGCTGTGTTACGACAGTTTGAGATGATGGGTGTCTACCCGTTGAACGAATCAGTGGCGATCAGTCGCTCCCGTGACAAATTACGCTCCATGCAGCTGATGGCTCGCAAAGGCATCGGCATGCCCGTGACCGGCTTTGCTCACAGCCCGGACGATATTCCCGACCTGATTCAAATGGTCGGAGGTGCTCCACTGGTGATCAAACTGCTGGAAGGTACACAGGGTATTGGTGTGGTTCTGGCCGAAACCCGCAAGGCCGCCGAAAGTGTGATCGAAGCCTTTATGGGCCTGAAAGCCAACATCATGGTTCAGGAATTCATCAAGGAAGCCGGTGGTGCCGATATTCGCTGCTTTGTAGTCGGTGATCGTGTGGTTGCCGCCATGAAACGCCAGGCACAGGACGGCGAGTTCCGCTCCAACCTGCATCGCGGTGGTACTGCATCCCTGATCCGCATCACCCCGGAAGAACGCGCTACCGCAGTGCGCGCAGCCAAAACCATGGGCCTGAACGTCGCGGGTGTGGATATCCTGCGCTCCAACCACGGCCCGGTGATCATGGAAGTCAACTCATCACCTGGTATCGAAGGCATTGAAGCCGCTACCGGTATCGACGTTGCTTCCCGGATTATCGAATTTATTGAGAAGAATGCCCGTATCAACCACACCCGCACTCGCGGCCAGGGTTGATCCAGTCACCACATTTTTTCGCCAAAAACGACGTTATATGCAAAACCGTTTACTTCCGTAACGGGCTTTCGTATAGTCTTTGGCTTACCGGGCAGCCATGGCTGCCCTTTTGCGTTTTGAGGAACCCGTCCAACATGCAAGCGATCATGAACACCTATGGCCGCCTCCCGGTAACCTTTACCTCTGGTGAAGGCAGCTGGGTGACGGACAGCGAAGGAAAGAAATACCTGGATGCTCTGTGCGGCATCGCCGTGACCGGTTTGGGTCACGCTCATCCTGCAGTAACCGAAGCTATCTGCAACCAGGCACAGACCCTGATCCACACTTCCAACCTGTACAGCATTGAGCGCCAGCAACAACTGGCCGACGCTCTGGTGCGCGTATCTGGTATGGAAAACGTATTCTTTTCCAACTCTGGTGCTGAAGCAAACGAAGCTGCTATCAAGATTGCCCGTAAGTACGGACACCAGAAAGGTATTCATGAGCCGGTTATTATCGTAATGACCAAGGCGTTCCACGGCCGTACTCTGGGAACTCTGGCTGCCACTGGCAACCCGAAAGCCCAGGAAGGCTTTGGCCCGATGATCAACGGTTTTATCCGTGTGCCTTACAACGATCTGAACACCCTGACCCAGGTAGCCAAAGCCAATAGCAACGTCGTTGCCGTTATGCTGGAAACCGTACAGGGCGAAGGTGGTCTGGCCACTGGCTCCACCGAATATCTGCAAGGTGTTCGCTCGCTGTGTGACGAGATGGGTTTCCTGATGCTGGTTGACGAAGTTCAGACCGGCAACGGTCGTACCGGCAGCTATTTTTCTTACCAGCAGCTTGGCTTTATGCCAGACGTGGTATCCACCGCCAAAGGTCTGGGTAACGGCGTACCAATCGGTGCCTGCCTGGCTCGTGGCGTGGCAGCATCCGTATTCCAGCCTGGCAGCCATGGTTCTACCTACGGTGGTAACCCTCTGTCTTCTGCAGCGGCACTGGCGGTTGTTACCACCATTGAGAAAGAAAACCTCTGTGAAAACGCCCTGAAAATGGGTGAATACCTGACTTCTTCCTTCCGCGAACGTCTGGCTGGTAACCCTCGACTGGTCGACATCCGTGGTCGTGGCCTGATGATTGGTCTGGTTCTGGATCGTGATTGCCCGCAGCTGATGGCTGCCGCTCTCGAAAAAGGCCTGCTGCTCAACATCACCGCCGGTAACGTGCTGCGTCTGTTGCCTGCCCTTAACCTGACCAAAGCAGATGCCGACAAGATTATCGACATCGTCTGTGATCTCGTGAAGAACCTGGACTGATCGGAAGAATAAGAACGAAGGTACAACTGTGAGACATTTTCTGACTCTGATGGATCTTTCCTCAGAGGAATTGCGGCAAGTTCTGGCGCGAGCAACCGAACTGAAAGGTATGCAGCACCGTCACGAAGTATACGAACCATTCAAGAATCAGGTACTGGGGATGATTTTCGAAAAATCATCCACCCGTACCCGGGTTTCCTTTGAAGCCGGTATGGTGCAACTGGGTGGCGCAGCCATCTTCCTGTCCCCTCGGGATACCCAGCTTGGACGCGGCGAACCGATTGAGGACAGCGCACGCGTATTGTCCCGCATGGTCGATATCATCATGATTCGCACCTTCGCTCACTCCAACGTTGAGCGTTTTGCGGAGTATTCCAACGTTCCGGTTATCAACGCGCTGACCGACGACTTCCACCCCTGCCAACTGCTGGCCGATATGCAAACCTTCCAGGAGCATCGCGGCAGCATCAAAGGCAAAACCGTTGCCTGGGTAGGTGATGGCAACAACATGTGCCAGTCCTACATCAATGCTGCGGTTCAGTTTGATTTTGAACTGCGCATTGCCGTACCAAAGGGCTTCGAACCATCGCGCCATCTGACTCGCATAAACAGTGATCGCGTAACCGTAGTTCACGATCCTCGCGAAGCCGTTCAGGGTGCACACCTGGTGGTTACTGACGTATGGGCGTCCATGGGTCACGAACACGAGCAGGAAGAGCGCATGCGCGTCTTCAAGCCGTATCAGGTAAATGAAGCCCTGCTGGATCTGGCTGCAGAAGACGTACTGTTCATGCACTGCCTACCAGCCCACCGTGGCGAAGAAATCAGCGAAACCCTGCTGGATGACCCTCGATCAGTGGTTTGGGATGAAGCGGAAAACCGCCTGCATGCCCAGAAAGCACTGATGGAATTCCTGTTGAAGAACAGTTGATCAGTGTTAACAGGCCTGGTTATACCAGGCCTGTCCCTTCCGACATTACCAGATTTCCACCCTGCTGACGCGCTTCCTCCAGTAACAACTCCACTCGATGCAGTAAAGCCTCTACCGTATCCGTTGATTGATATTGGGTTACGGCAATCGACAATGTAATTCGTACCTGCTCAATCGCAAACGCATCACTGGCAACCCGACCACGTACTCGTTCCAGCACCTGCTCTCCGGCCAGCAAACCAGCATTCGCCAATAACACAGCAAATACACCATCACCAAAACGTCCAACCAGATCCACTTCGCGTACCATAGCCTGCACCATCATGCCAAGCTCCGCCTGAACACGGTCAGCACAACGTTCACCGTGAGTATCATGCAAGTCATCAAAATGATCGACTTCAACCAGCGCCAAAACAAAAGGCCGGAAATCTCGTGTCGCTGCCGCCCGAGCTCGTTCGATCATCGACTCAAAATGACGACGATTACACAAGCCGGTCAGATCATCCCGTACGGCCAATGCTTCGATGCGCGCCATGGCGATACGTAACTCACGATTACGCCGCACTACAACATCACGCAGCACCATCACCTCTCGACCGATCAGACCGAAGGCCATCACCGTCAGCAGAAATCCAAGTCCCATGAGGATATCCAGACGCTCATCCAGCAAGGTGCCGGAATCAACCGACAGACTGGCTAACGAATAACAGCAGACTTCCATCAGACACAACGCCAGAAAACTGCGCCAGCCAAGGCCTAATACACCAAACGGCAGAATCGTGAGATACGCCATCATCATGACGGGGCGCACTGCAGGCGTCGTCAAAATAGCCAACGTCACAAACAGGATCGACCACAACATATGCCAGAGTGTCAGTGCCGGATCCGACCAGTGACGGCTACGACCACTCCAACTCAGCCAGGTCATGACCAGCACCCCACCCCAGTAAACCAACGTCAGCAGAGGCACCGCAGAACCGCCCCCCAACAGGTCCGCTGCCAGCCAGAACAATGAGGTAAATAACAGGGCTCCCGTCAGCGCCAATATCTGCCGGCGCCACATGTCCCGATGATCAGGATGTTGCATCCGATTCGATCCTCCAACAGTCATGCATATACGACTGCGTTCCATGTTATCTCCATACAGAAAGGATACGCCCTGCATACACGGGATGCGACTGCCCTTTCCATCAAGACAATGAGCGACTATCATCTTCAGATAGAAATCATTGAAAGAATTTCAAATGCTGGAAATCAAACACCTGCGCACGCTGGTCGCTTTACGCGATGGTGGCACTCTTGTGGAAGCCGCCCGGCGACTGCATCTGACCCAATCTGCACTGTCACACCAGCTCAAGGATCTCGAAGACCGCATCGGTGTAAGCCTGTTTCTGCGCAAAACCAAACCTCTGCGATTTACCCGCGCCGGACTGGAAATACTGCAAATCGCAGATCAGCTGTTACCACAATTACGCCAATGCGAGAGTACGATTCGCAAATTGGCCGGTGGAGAAAGCGGGCGCCTGCACATGGTGATTGAATGCCACAGCTGCTTTGAATGGCTGATGCCTGCCATCAATCACTTCCGTGATCACTGGCCAGACGTCGAAATTGATCTGACGACCAGCTTTCACTTTGATCCGTTACCAGCCCTGACACGCGGTGATATCGATCTGGTCATCACCTCCGATCCGGAACCCGATCCGCAGATTCACTACCAGCCGCTGTTTCGCTACCAAAGCCTGCTGGCCATTGCCAACCAGCATCCACTCACAGCGCGCACCAGTATTGAACCAGCCGATCTGAGCAACGAAACCCTGATTCATTACCCTGTCGAGCGCCGTCGTCTGGATATATTTCAGCGCTTTCTGACCCCGGCGGGTGTTGATCCTCTGGCTACCCGTCAGACCGAGCTGACCCTGATGATGATCCAGCTGGTCGCCAGTGGACGAGGTGTTGCCTGCCTTCCAAACTGGGCATTACAACCGTATCTGGATGCACGTCTGGTCAGCGCACGCCCTCTGGGGGATGGTATCTGGCCAACCCTTTACGCAGCCGTACGTCAAGAACAGAAAGACAGTCCATACCTGCAGGATTTTCTCAGTGTGTCCGCCGAAACCTGCTTTGAACGCCTGAAAGGCATTGAGCCGATTCTGGCCCCCTGATCAATCAACGTGGCGACGCGGCCAAACCAGACTGAACCGCGCGCCACCCAGTTCTTCACTGCGCCCCACAATCGCTCGTCCGCCGTGCCAGTAGGCAATACGCCGCACAATCGACAGCCCCAGCCCATAACCACCAGAACTGCGAGTTCGACTGTCATCCAGACGCGCAAACGCCTGAAAGACCTTGCCCCAGTGTTCTTCCGGAATCCCTGGGCCGTCATCCTCAACATCAACCCGGCAGGTATCATTACCAATCACACAGCTGACCCGAACCTGAGTATTGGCATAACGACAAGCATTACCCACCAGATTCTGGATGGCTCGATGGATATAACGTGATTCAAGCTCCGCCATATCTCCCTGCGTATCGTCAGAATCTCCAGCAAACACAACACGCACGGACTCCGGAGGACGCGCCTCATCAACTACCTGGCAGACGATATCCACCAGACTGGTTTCCTGAAACTCCAGTAATGGACCACCCTCTTCGAGACGAGCATAGGTCAGAATCTCGTCGATCAGCTGGTCGAGCTCCTGGATATCACTGTCCATGCCTTTTAACTGGCGATGAACATAGGCATCGTCCGTTACATCTTCAATAATCTGCATACCAAAGCGCAAGCGCGCCACTGGCGTGCGTAACTCATGCGACACCGCTCGAATCATTTCGCGCTGAATCCCCATCAAGCGCTGAATATGATCCGCCACCTTGTTAAACGACACCCCGAGGCGACCGACCGGATCAGTGCCAACTTCCGGCACACGGGTAGATAGATGACCAGCCGCCAGACGCCCGATAGCCTGATCAAGATGGCGCAAACGTGATTCCAGACTACTGACAATCCAAAACACCACCAACGCCACTGCCGCCAGATTCAGCAGGGCCACCAGAAGCCAGCCAATGAGCGGTAAAGGCCCAGGTAAAACAACAGGCTCAACCACAAGCCACTGTCCTTCTTCAATGGACACAACCAGCTGATGTTCACCTGGATGCAGTTGCGACAGATAAAAGCCGGGCAGGATACTGCCAGGATCCGCCTCCGCAGGCATGACTGGCATTTTCAAGCGTTGCGCCAGCCAGTTGGAATAGTCTTCTGGCGACTTGCCAGCAATTCGGAAGTGTTTTTCGATTAGCCAGCCTACTCTATGCCAAACGGCATCACCTTCAGGGCCAAGATCAAGACGAGCAACTCCGACAGGCAATGACCAGTAAATCGTCAGATGACCATCTTCTATATAGACCACGCGGTGTTCTTGTTGCAGACGCAACCGCAACCAGCGACCAAGCTCGTTATTTTTGCTGACCGTAAAACGGGCATAAAAGGCGGGAGAGGACTCACCAGGAGCAACAGCTGACAGATCAGCTACCAGTTCAGGCAGCAGATCCCCCAGCGCATTTTCCCAATAGGCGTGGCGCCGCACATCCTGAGCGGTATTCACCCCAAGACAGGTAAGTAACGACAGTACCAGCAGCGCAAGACAGAGGGTCAGGAAGGCCCGGACAAAAATCGTATTAATCATCAGCGACCTTCAGACACCCAACTGAATCAGAGTTCCTTAACGAACAGATAACCTTTGCTACGCACTGTCTTGATGCGGCGAGGATTCATCGGATCATCACCCACTTTCGGGCGGATACGAGAAACCCGAACGTCAATGGAACGGTCTTGTCCATCGTATTCAATACCACGCAGCTGATGGAAAATTTCCTCACGGGTCAACACACGTCCGGCCGAACTGCACAACAGCCACAACAGATCAAATTCGGCACTGGTTAACTCAATCCCCTTGCCATCCAGCCAGGCTTCACGCATGGCGTTATCCACCACCAGATTGCCAAAACTCAGACGGTTATCCGTTGAGTTTTCCTCGGCGTCCACCACTACTTCTTCACGGACACGTCGCAACAGCGCACGGATACGGGCCAGCAACACCCGAGGGCGCACTGGCTTGGCAACGTAATCGTCAGCCCCCATTTCCAACCCCAGCACTTGGTCGAGGTCTTCGGTACGGGCCGTTAACATCAGGATTGGTCCCTTATAGTGCGGGCGCACAATCCGGCACACCGCCAGGCCATCTTCGCCCGGCAACATCAGGTCAAGCACCACCAGATCGGGTTGTTCCGACTTGATGCGCTCAATGGCCCGACTGCCGTCTCCCTCAATGGACACGCTCAGGCCGTTACTCTCAAGGTAGTCCTTGGTCAGTGCCGCCAGTCGTTCATCGTCCTCTACGATCAGGATACGCCAGTTCTCGTCCTGCGAATGGGCCATGTCAGGTTTAACCATCTGGTCAATACTCCAGCACATTGATAATGGCACCGGTCGTCATGACCGGTCGTGATGCCCATGTTACCGCAGCGCCAGAATTTCGACAGTTGATTCAGGCACGGTAACTGCAAACAGAACACCCCGTTGACATAAACATAGACCCGAAATGTGGAAAATGCACAGAAACTTACGAGACAGGGAATATGAGAGAAAAAATTCATAGTGCTACGACAAAAAAACACGACAAACCGTCGTGCGTCGCTGCAACCGGCGCCACGACCGGCTACACACAAATAGTCCCATGCTCACCCACAACTTATCCACACCCCGAAATAGGTTCACACACTACATCTGGGGTTGAAAGGACATCGAACCGACATTATCTTGTGCCCCCTTGCACCAGCGGACCCTCCTTTCGAACCCCCGAAAACCAACACACCGACAATCTGATTGGCGGCGTTTTGGCGTTTCTGACCGTTCAAGGCAAGCCGCACCCCGCAGCTGGGATACCGCTGACATCACCCCGGTGATAAACAGGCCGACCACCTGAAAAGCGAACCACGCCCAGCCCGACATGGCGCAAAACGCCATAATGCCTGCCTGTGTTATCACAAGGCAGACCAGCGGGAAAAAACAACCTTTGGGTGAATTGCCCGGTGCAATCCCAATTCCAACGATGACAGGCACAGGAAACATGAACAGCGCTCTGAAAGTCAGCAAACGTGACGGCCGCCAGGAATCACTGGATCTCGATAAAATCCATAAAGTAGTGACCTGGGCAGCCGACGGACTCGATAACGTATCCGTGTCTGAAGTTGAACTGCGTGCCCATCTGCAATTTTACGACGGCATCCAGACTTCCGAGATTCATGAGACCCTGATCAAGGCCGCAGCCGACCTGATCTCCGAGCAGGCCCCGGACTACCAGTTCCTGGCCGCCCGACTGAATATTTTCCATCTGCGCAAGAAGGCCTACGGCCAGTTCGAGCCACCATCACTGCTGGCTCACGTTCGCCGTATGGTGGAAGAAAAGCGTTACGATGAAGCCCTGCTGACCGACTACACCGAAGAAGAATTCCAGGTAATGGAAACCTTCCTCGACCACAGCCGCGATCTGACCTTCAGTTACGCTGCTGTAAAACAGCTGGAAGGCAAATATCTGGTGCAAAACCGTGTGACCGGCCAGGTCTACGAAAGCGCCCAGTTCCTGTACATCCTGATTGCAGCCTGCCTGTTCTCCGGCTACGACCGTGAACGCCGCCTGGATTACATCCGTCGCTTTTATGACGCCATTTCTACCTTCAAACTGTCACTGCCAACGCCGATCATGGCCGGTGTTCGTACTCCGACCCGCCAGTTCAGTTCCTGTGTACTGATTGAAGCCGGCGACAGCCTCGATTCGATCAACGCCACAGCCAGCGCCATCGTCAAATACGTATCCCAGCGTGCTGGTATCGGCATCAACGGTGGTCGTATCCGCGCCCTGGGGTCACCAATTCGCGGCGGCGAAGCGTTCCACACTGGCTGTATCCCGTTCTACAAACACTTCCAGACTGCTGTGAAGTCCTGCTCGCAGGGCGGTGTTCGTGGTGGTGCTGCGACCCTGTTCTACCCGATCTGGCACCTGGAAGTTGAAAGCCTGCTGGTTCTGAAGAACAACCGTGGCGTGGAAGAAAACCGTGTGCGTCACATCGACTACGGCGTACAGCTGAACAAACTGATGTACGAGCGTCTGATCAAGAACGGCAACATCACCCTGTTCTCACCATCCGACGTACCTGGCCTGTATGACGCCTTCTTCGAAGATCAGGAACTGTTCGAAAAACTGTACAACCAGTACGAACAGCAAGATGGTATTCGCAAGAAAGTCGTCAAAGCGGTTGATCTGTTCTCCAGCATGATGCAGGAACGTGCCAGCACCGGCCGTATCTACATCCAGAACGTTGACCACTGCAACACCCACAGCCCATTCAACCCGGCCAAGGCTCCAGTGCGCCAGTCCAACCTGTGTCTGGAAATTGCACTGCCAACCAAGCCATTGATGGATGTGAATGACGACAGCGGCGAGATCGCCCTGTGTACTCTGGCCGCCTTTAACCTGGGTGCTATCAGCAATCTGGACGAGTTCGAAAACCTGTCCGACCTGATCGTACGTGCCCTCGATAGCCTGCTGGACTACCAGGATTACCCGGTACCAGCGGCCAAGCGCGCCAGCCTCGGTCGTCGTACCCTGGGTGTTGGTGTGATCAACTACGCCTACTACCTGGCCAAACACGGTACCCGTTACTCCGATGGCAGCGCCAACGGTCTGACTCACCGTACCTTTGAAGCCATGCAGTACTGGCTGCTGAAGGCCTCTGTGCAACTGGCGAAGGAACAGGGCGCTTGCCCACTGTTCCAGGACACCACCTATGCCCAGGGCATTCTGCCAATCGACTCCTACAAGAAGGACGTTGATACCTTCTGTGAAGAAGCCCTGCACTGTGATTGGGAAGGTCTGCGTCGCGATATCATCCAGTACGGTCTGCGCAACTCCACCCTGTCAGCCCTGATGCCATCCGAGACCTCCTCTCAGATCAGCAACGCCACCAACGGTATCGAACCGCCACGTGGTTACATCAGCGTCAAGCAGAGCAAGGACGGCATCCTCAAGCAGGTAGTTCCAGAGTTCGAGCAGCTGAAAGGCGCTTACGAACTGCTGTGGCAAATCCCGAACAACCAGGGTTACCTGCAACTGGTTGGTATCATGCAGAAGTTCATCGACCAGTCGATTTCTGCCAACACCAACTACGACCCATCACGCTTTGGTGGCAAGGTACCGATGCAGCAACTGCTGAAAGACCTGCTGCTGGCGTACAAGTACGGCGTCAAAACCCTGTACTACCATAACACCCGTGATGGCATGGAAGACCCACAGAAGGATCTGAACAATCTGCAAGAACCTGCCACTACCGTCATTGAAACTGAAGACGATGACTGTGCTGGCGGCGCCTGTAAGATATAATTCCTGACCCGAGCCGGCAGACCACTGCCGGTTTTCTGAATTCCAACCCGATAACGGCCGCTTCTGTGGAGGCGGCCGTTGTTACGATAAAGCAGGTCGCCCTGCGACCAGGTGAGACGATACCGGCCATGCCCTACACCACGTTTAACCGCAACGAGTTTGATACCTTCGAGCAGCCCATGTTTTTCGGCGAGCAGGTCAACGTGGCCCGCTACGACCAGCAAAAACACAAGATCTTTGAAAATCTGATCGAAAAGCAGCTGTCCTTTTTCTGGCGTCCGGAAGAAGTTGACCTGACCAACGATCGCAAGGACTTCCTTGATCTGCCGGATCACGAAAAGCACATTTTCGTCAGCAACCTCAAGTATCAGACACTGCTGGATTCGGTACAGGGACGTTCACCTAACGTTGCCCTGCTGCCGGTGGTATCCCTGCCTGAACTGGAAACCTGGATCGAAACCTGGTCATTCAGCGAAACCATTCACAGTCGCTCCTACACCCACATTGTTCGCAACATCGTTCCGAACCCGTCGGTGATTTTTGACGACATTACCCGCAACGAGTTTATTACCCGTCGCGCCGAGTCGGTAACCCGTTACTACGACGACTTCATTTACCTGAGCAACTACTACATCCAGCTGGGTGAAGGTACACACCGCATCAATGATGAAATCGTAGAGGTCAACCTTCACGAGCTGAAGCGTCGCATGTACCTGATGCTGGTGTCCGTCAACGTACTGGAAGCCATTCGTTTCTACGTCAGCTTCGCCTGTTCGTTTGCCTTTGCCGAACGCGCCAAGATGGAAGGTAACGCCAAGATCATCAAACTGATCGCCCGTGACGAAGCCCTGCATCTGACCGGTACCCAGCACATGCTGCAAATCATGGCTCGTGGCAAAGACGATCCTGAATTCGCCGAAATTGCCGAAGAGTGCAAAGACGACGTTATCCGCATCTTTACCGAAGCCGCCGTGCAGGAAAAAGAGTGGGCAGAATACCTGTTCAAGGACGGCTCCATGATCGGCCTGAACAAGGACATCCTGTGTCAGTACGTGGAATACATCACTAACCAGCGCATCGGCGCACTCGGTTTTGATCGTATCTTCACATCCCGCTCCAACCCGCTGCCATGGATCAACTCCTGGCTGAACAGCGACAACGTACAGGTTGCTCCGCAGGAATCGGAAATCAGCTCCTATCTGGTCGGTGCGATCGACAGTGAAGTCGACACCAACGATCTGGGTGATTTTGACCTCTGATGCCAGCACCCGCTCAAGGCCACTATCGTAGTGGCCTCGCACCTGAACAGGACACCACCACCTTCGAACTCGATGGTGGTTTGACCGACGCCCAGCCCGATTTCGAGCTGGAGGCACTGGTCGCCGAACCGGCCCTGGGCCCGGCCCAGACCGAGTTGTGGTTACCCGATACTGATCCTGAACACCCCCAGCCCAGCCCCCAGCTGGAACTCGATGGCATGGCACCACCGCTGTACCACATCCGCCTGGATGATGGTCGCGAAGCGCGCTTTCAGCACGCGGCCAATCTGCTATCGTCTCTTGAGGCGCAAAATATTGACGTCCATTTCCAGTGTCGTGAAGGTTACTGCGGCAGTTGTCGTGCACAGCTGCTGGATGGCGAAGTCCATTACGCCGAAGAACCAATGGCCTGGTTAAATGAAGGCGAAATACTGCTGTGCTGTTGTATTCCGCGCAGCAACCTCCATATTCGCTTGCAGGACTAAAACGCCTGAATTTTTCTGTATTGCCCACTATCGATGAGGAGCCCTAACAGCATGGCACTACCCGAGATTGGCAGCACCGCCCCCGACTTCTCCACCGTTAACCAACGCGGCGAAACGATTTCCCTGCAAGACTTCCGTGGTCAGCACCTGATTGTCTATTTCTACCCGAAAGCCATGACACCCGGTTGCACCACCCAGGCCTGTGGTATCCGCGATATCGCCAGCGAGCTGGCCGAGCTGAATGCCGTTGCTGTTGGCATCAGCCCGGACGACTCCGGCCGCCTGCAACGTTTTGATGACAAATACGAACTGGGCTTTGATCTGCTGGCCGATACCGACCACAGCATCGCTGAAGCATGGGGCGTATGGGGCCTCAAGAAGTTTATGGGCAAGGAATACATGGGTGTTAACCGTATGACCTTCATCGTCGCCCCGGATGGCACCATCAGCCACGTATTGGCCAAGGTGAAAACCACCACTCACCACGATGATGTTCTGGCCCTGTTACGCGCCGCTTCCTGAGCGCAGATATCGGCAACTCGAACCGCCTGCCTGTTGTCGCCGTACCAGACAGCGGACATAAAAAAACCGGGGTTATCCCCGGTTTTTGCTGGTTAAAGGAACATTGCTTTTACACACAGATTTCACGTCCTCCCCTGCTCAGCCATACACATCAAACTGATACATCAAAGACCGCTACATCCTCCTCTCAACCCTTTGGTAATCGTTGCTAAACCGCGCTGCTACCGTAAACCTTGTAGCAACTGCGGACGCTACAGTGAATATAGATCAAACGAAAGCCGTCGTCAGTACGAATTCGATACAATTCATTCGCACCCCTTGTAAGGTCCAGATATGACGCACTCTGGATCGAACTCCCCGCCAGAACATCACCTGATCGACCAGATGCCGGTTCCAGACGATCAGATGCCGGTTCCAGACGATCAGATGCCAAGCCACACGCCAGCGCGCTAATCAGGGCAACCACAACAAGACGACCATAACGATTGCGCATATCCGCCTCCCCTTATCAGGTTACGGGATCTCCACCCGCGCACAGAACACTCCTGCTGTTATCACCACTCACCGGACTGGCATCCACACGAATCAGGCCGCCGAGTTGCGACGACGCATCGACACCAGCAACTCGGCCTCCGCACGGCCCATTCCACAGTTCTCAACCAGATCACGAGCCGTCGCTCCCAGACTGACCAGGCGAGCGGCCTGCTGGAAGGATGCTTCATCTGCCGGGGTCAGAACGGTACGCTGCTCAGCTTCGGCCAGACGTGCGGTCATCACCTTCAGGTGTTTCCCCAATCCGGCGACATTCTGATTCAGTACGGCATTACTTTTTTGCAGCCGCTCAAGCTCGCCCTGAACCGATACCAGTTCGCCCTGAACTGACTCCAGATGCTCCTTTTGACGCAACCAGGATTGGCGCGCCAGTACCCCTACCACTGGAAATGCCAGACCACATACCAGTAACAACCCCTGTTCCAGAGACAGCTCGATCATTTGAAACTCCTAGAAATTCTTCAATTCAGACCACTCCTCATCGGTCATGAGTTTTTCCAGATCGACCAGAATCAGTAGTTCGTCGTTCTTGTGACAAACCCCCTGGATGAACTTGGCGCTTTCCTCATTACCCACAGAAGGAGTGGTCTCGATTTCGGATTGCCGCAAATAAACTACTTCCGCTACTGCATCCACCAGAATCCCTACCACCTGGTTTTCCGCTTCGATGATCACAATACGGGTCTGATCGGTTGTATCAGCCCCTGGTAACCCAAAGCGCAGGCGGGTATCGATTACAGTGACAACGTTACCCCGCAGGTTGATTATCCCCAGTACATACAATGGCGCACCAGGAACCGGAGCAATCTCGGTATAACGCAACACTTCCTGCACTTGCATAACGTTGATTCCGTATGTTTCGTTTTCCAGACGGAACGTTACCCATTGCAGGACAGGATCTTCGGCACTTTTATTTCCGGCAATCGCAGACATAATTACATCCTCAAAAAAGAAAGGTCGGGCCACTCAGGCCGCCTGACGGCAACAACCCGACGAACCTTTCTTAACTATAGATCAGAGCACAATGTGTACCAGTTCAGGGAAAGAGATATTTGTAGCCTCAGCGTAAAGCCGATATCGAGCGTTTTAATACCGTCCGACGCTGCTGCTCCACCAGCTCCAGCAGCCCCGGAACATCAATCAATGCGCACATTTCGGTAATCACCGTACCGGCCAGCCATGGGCGTTTACTACAAGCTCCACGCCATTTGACCGATTCTTCACGCAACCGCACGGTATTACAGATGGTTTGACACGCCAGAGCCCATGGCGAGCGGTCCAGCTGGATAAAATACTGGTATCCCTCATCAGCCAGACGCTTACCACGTTCCGGCATAATCAGCTCGGCGCTATCAATAATCGTCAGTTTGCCCTTGTCGCCTTGCCACACGCCCAACGACCAGGCCGCCTGACCAAACAGTGGCGTAATCGGCTCATTCACCTGATGCACTCCGCCCAACATCGGCAGCGGAATAGCCAGCTTCAGGCCACACACTGTGAATAACAGGCAATCGACACCGGCACTGTCACGCCAGTTAATTGACGGTGGCTGCTGAGTTTCTGACAGTTCCTGAGTGTTCTCTCTGACAGAAACGCGACTGTTGGTGTCAACAGTCGCCACCACCACAGTCTCTGGCGTGGAATCAGATTCCATGGGGATTTCAGGAGCAAACAGAGGCTGTGGTACTGTGATTTCGGTAACGTCGGCAAAGTCAGGTACAGCAACTGTTAATAAATGGACTGGGGTTACTCGATGCGCTCGAGGTTCATCAAAGTCTGTTGCAGACGGCCAGACATCAGCAGGCCAACGATCTTCAACAACTCGCTGAGGACTATTAAAGTCATCAAGCACCCCACGCCCAGAATGAGTACTGGTATGAATGACTACAGTCGGAATGGCAGGCTCCAGCGGAGCACTTGTCGAAGTCAGACCAGTGTGAAGGGGTTTGTGAGAAACATCCGCCATGGCATCTTCAGGCCACTCAGTTGCCGACCAGTCAATATCATCAATATGGTCTGCAATACTGTTCGATGCCGTATCAATATCTGCACATTCTTTAATAGTGGAATCCTGGACAAACGCACTGTCCAGTTGAGCATCAACAGCATTTTTAACCAATATCGGTTGTCCTGATTTTTCAGGAACGTTTTCATATTCCCTATCTGTCATGCCAGCCAGTTCAGGCCTATGCAGAGATGTGCATGCCTCCCATGTTATTTCTACATGTTCTGCCGCTGTCTCGGCAGGGATATCAAGAGCAGCCTCAACAATCAGATCCTCAGTACTCAACACGGCATTCAATGAAAATTCATCTACAACTGACGCTGCAACATGGTGCAATTTTTCATTAACAACCTTGTGTATCAGACCCTCTTCACCTGTTTCAACGTTGTTAGCCTTTTCTTCATTGTTATCCTCAAAGAGGTCGAAGCTTCGCTCATTCAGATCAGTTGCCATCAGAAGAGGTTCATGACCCAGAGTGGCCTCATCATCAGCCAAACGCTCCTCATCCTGCGTTACAACAGGATTATCCTGCATTTCGATAGCGGCCAGAGCGCTTTCGAGTTCTGGCTCAACCCTGATCTCGTCATCTTCGCCCAAATGGCAGTTATCGAGCGTTATAGACCCTTCAATCAATACCTCATCATGAAATATTGGAGGTTCGTCAGTGCTCACCTGAACAGGACAATCCACCACAGTTTCGGTATTTGGTTCATCAACAGCTGACACGCACTCAGATTCAAACATCTCCTCTGCTACCGACGTTTCCAATGAAGTGGATAGCAATGTATCTGACTGAACACTTATATCCTCAGGCGCTTGTCCACGCAGATCCCCCGGATCCAACAACAGGTCATCCAGATACCCCATCAATACGCCATCAACCGGGTTCTCTTGCTTGACTGCACTCATGTCAAATCTCCTGCTGAACCATGTCGCACTGGTGAGCAGCCAACAACACGTCCTGACGCAAACGCCCCTGCGGCAAGACACAGGCAATCCTCTGCAAGCACAACCATTGGATGTAACACTGATATCGATTTCCGGATCCAATGCGTATAGCAAGAACCGGAGCCATACCAGCCTGTAATGTCGTTGCCGAACGCTCGTTGTGACGTGCTACAGCCTCTCGTAACACCTGATCCCAAGGAGAAACCATATCCTGGAAATCTTCATCGGCTGCAACACAGTCATGTAACAGGTCATCCAAATAACCAGCGACAGGATCATGTGTAAGGATATTAGCCAACTTTGGCAACCTCACTTTCCAGAAGGTTAAGCAAATGCCGATATGCACGTACGCCGCGGCTGTCAGGATCAAGCTGATGTGGAAAAACCCCTTGCTGACTGGCATCACGCAAACGGGTATCCACCGGGATGGTCTCAGGTGACAAACAATCAGAGTACAGTTTGCGCATCTCTCGCAAAGTGGTGATAGATGCAGAAGTACGACGATCAAACAATGTAGGAACAATCAGATACGGCAATTCTCGACGCTGCGAGCGCATTACCATTTGCAGGGTATGCACCATGCGTTCAAGTCCCTTGAGTGCCAGATGTTCGGTCTGGGTCGGAATCACCAGACGCTGACAAGCCGCCAACGCGTTGACCATCAAAACCCCGAGAATTGGCGGTGTATCCAGCAGGGCAAAATCGTAATCATCCCAGACCTGCGCCAGGGTTCGGGACAACACCAATCCCATCCCTTCCTGACCACTGACCTGCCGCTCCAGCGTTGCCAGCGCGGTAGAAGCCGGTAGCAGATGGGCGTTGTTCATGGACGTTGGCCGGATCACCTGTTCGATGTAGTCATGGTTACGGCAGCGGTTTTCGAAAAACAGCTGATACATGCCATGTTCGACCCGATCCGGATCAAGCTTGAAATAACTGGTCAGGGAACCGTGAGGGTCAAGGTCCACCAGCAGTACCCTGTACCCTTGTTGTGCCAGCAGGCCACCCAGAGCCACCACACTGGTGGTTTTGCCCACCCCACCTTTCTGATTTGCAATAGACCAGACTCTCACGAGGCATCCCCCTTGTTGGTCAAGAATACATCGATGTCAGCAACCTGACGCTGGCGGCCTTTTTGCCGCCAGATAACCGGATTCAGCAAAAACCGTGACAGTCCTGCCCGTATGTCCTGAAAGACAGTTAACAGGCCAGATTCTGGCGGTTGTCTGGGCGTTATCGGCCCTGTTTCATTCGTCTTGAGGTTATTCGGCGCCCAAGCAGACTGAACAGTCGCAAGGTTTTGACTCTCGACGACTGGCACTGCCAGCCAGGGTTCATCCAGCCAGAACCAGCAACATCAAACAGGCGTCAGATAGCGGTTTCTGAAAAAACAGAGGCCGGGGAATCCCCGGCCGCAGTCAGCTTCAAAACACCAGATGTCCGATGCACATGCGTTGGTTTGCATCAGTTCACATCGGTCGACAAACGTGGACCAAAATCTTTCAGCGACAAAACATCGTCAGCAAAACCGGCTTTGATCACGGCCATTGGCATACCGTAGATCACACAACTGGCTTCGTCCTGGGCCCAGATATGGCCACCTGCCGATTTCAGAAGACGCGCACCTTCGCGGCCATCAGCCCCCATACCAGTCAGTACAATCCCGAGGGTTTTGGAGCCAAAGTGTTTGGCCGCAGAAGCAAACGCGATATCTACGCTGGGGCGATAGTTCACACGTTCGTCACTTTCACGGATACGGATCACCGGCGACCCACGATTCTCGAGCATCAGTTGCATACCGCCTGGAGCCACATACACGTTGCCCGCCACAATGCGGTCGCCTTCAACGGCTTCACGGACGTTCATGGAGCTGATGCTGTTCAGACGTTCAGCAAAGGCTTTGGTAAACGACGCTGGCATATGCTGGATAATCACAATCGGAATCCGGAAGTCCGGTGCCAGACTGCGAAACAGGGTTTGTAGCGCGGCAGGTCCCCCGGTTGAGGTGCCAATCATAATCAGCTCGATACCACTCAAGCGACTGCGACGTGGTGCAGGCGCAGGAGCAATCGGCGCTGGGGCAACAGGTGCCGCCGCTGGCCTGGCAATCGGAGCTGGGGCTATTGGAGCAGCCGGTCTGGGGACTGGAGCCGGTTCTGGCTCGGGTTCACCGCGGCCCTGACGGCTTTGTGAAACCGCCACAATTTTTTCGGTAAGCGTACGGCGCATTTCTGCCGTGCCCTTGGCAACGGCATCGAAGTTTTTCGGCAGATAATCCAGAGCACCGGCATCCAGCGCATCCAGAGTTACCCGTGCCCCTTCGAACGACAGTGATGAAAACATCAGTACCGGTACTGGCCGCCGCAGCATGATATTGCGCAGCGCGGTAATGCCATCCATAACCGGCATCTCGTAATCCATGGTGATCACATCCGGCTTCAGCTGATCGTTCAGCTCAATCGCTTCACGACCATTAGAAGCATCGCCGATCACCTTCATACGAGGATCGGCGTTGATCATGTCGGAAACACGGCGCCGGAAAAAACCGGAGTCGTCCACTACCAGCACACGAATGGTCATATCCTTCAGATTCCTTCAGAAAATCCGGTTACGCCGCCGATGATCGACGTGCCGCGTAACGATTAAGCATGCTGGGGATATCCAGAATCAGGGCGATCCGTCCATCACCTGTGATGGTTGCCCCCGCCATACCGGCAGTCCCCTGCAGCATTTTTCCGAGCGGCTTGATGACCACCTCTTCCTGGCCAATCAACTGATCCACTACAAAACCGACACTCAGGGTTCCGACCTGCACCACCACTACGTGGCCACTGGCATCCTTGCGGGAACCGGACTCGCCCCGAATCAGCCAGCGTTTGAGGTGAAACAGCGGAATCGGTTTTTCCCGTACCACCACCACTTCCTGTCCGTCGACGATATTGGTCTGGGTCAGATCCAGGTGGAAAATCTCGTTCACGCTCACCAGCGGGAAAGCAAATGCCTGGTTTTTCAGCATCACCATCAGGGTTGGCATAATCGCCAGAGTCAGCGGCACCTTGATACGAATGATGGTGCCGATGTTCTGACGAGACTCGATGCTGATGGTGCCGTTGAGCTGGGCGATTTTGGTCTTCACCACGTCCATGCCCACACCTCGACCGGATACATCCGAAATCTCATCCTTGGTGGAGAAACCCGGCGCAAAAATCAGGTTAAAACATTCCGCTTCTGACAAACGATCTGCGGCATCCTGGTCCATCAACCCCTTCTCAACAGCCTTGCGACGCAGGATATCCGGATTCATGCCGCGGCCATCGTCCTGAATCAGCAGCAGAATATGGTCACCTTCCTGTTCGGCTGACAGCACTACCGTGCCAACACGCGGTTTGCCAATGGCTTCACGCTCTGCCGGGGTTTCAACCCCATGGTCTACCGAGTTACGTACCAGGTGCACCAACGGGTCCGCCAGCGCTTCTACCAGGTTCTTGTCGAGGTCAGTTTCTTCACCCCGCAGTTCGAGGTTGATTTCTTTCTTGAGCTGGCGCGCCAGGTCCCGAACCACCCGAGGGAAACGACCAAACACTTTCTTGATCGGCTGCATGCGGGTTTTCATCACCGACGCCTGCAGATCACCGGTAACCACATCGAGGTTGGCTACGGCCTTGGCCATGGATTCGTCCTGGCTCTTGAGACCCAGACGCACCAGACGGTTCCGCACCAGTACCAGCTCGCCCACCATGTTCATGATGTCGTCGAGACGTTTGGTATCGACACGCACAGTCGTTTCGGATGCTTCCTTGTCGACTTTACGACCTCCATCTCCCCCCAAACCACCACCGCCCCCAAAACCACCACTACCACTACCACTACCAGTAATCTCAGGATCTGTTGTTGGTCTAACTGGCAATGGCCGTATCTTGGCTTCGGAGGGCTCAACTGCGGCAACTACCCGCTGAGGAGCTGACGGAGAGGTGTCTTCAATAGCCACAGGAGCAGCTACCGGAGCAGGATCTGACATCGGCGCAAAGGAATGTTTGCCCTTGCCATGCAAGCGATCAAGCAACTCTTCAAATTCAGAATCAGTGATCAGATCATCACCGACTACGCTTACTGACGTTTCAGTTGCCAATACAGGCTCAACAACGGGCTCGACAGACGTAGCCTTTATACCAGGAGCACCACTGTGCTTGCCTTTACCATGAATCTGATCAAGTAAAGCTTCGAATTCGTCCTCGGTGATTTCGTCGCTTTCGTTTGTCACACTGACCGGCTCATCAAACAGGTCATCCACCGATGCAGAGGATTTTGCTATATCAATCGCAGGGGAAGGACTATCGCTATCCAATGCCGACAACAATTGTTCAAATTCGTCATCAGTGATATCACCCTTACCCAAAGGCACTGATGCAACAACTGGATCGCTGCCAACCACCACCGATTCAGGCTCGAAAGCCATCGGTTCAGGTTCAGGTTCAGGCAAGGTAGCCTGAACTGCCATTTCATCGGCCGACTGAGGCTTGGCCAGCTTATGCAACCGCTCAATAAGGCCATGGTCGGCTGGTGGCGGTGTATTGCCAGAGCGGACGTCATCGAACATTTCGTTGACAGTATCCAGCGCCTGCAGCACCACATCCATCAAGTCGGGGTTTACACTGCGCAAACCATTACGAAGCGTGTCAAACACGTTTTCAGCGGCGTGACAGCAATCAACCAGAGCGGTCAGTTGCAGAAAACCTGCCCCGCCTTTTACAGTGTGGAAACCACGGAAGATGGCATTGAGCAAATCCTTGTCGCCCGGTCGTTGTTCAAGATCCACCAACTGTTCGGACAGCAGCTCCAGAATCTCACCGGCTTCTACCAGAAAGTCCTGAAGGATTTCTTCATCAGCATCGAAGCTCATTCACCAGCTCCTTTAAAAACCTAGACTCGACAACAGATCATCCACGTCGTCCTGGCTGGCAACAACGCCCTCACAGTCGGGATTTATCTGTGGTCCTTCCGCTGCAATAGCATCAATTTCTTCAGCCAGATCAGATTCCGAGTCCAACTCCGAGAAGCCCCGGTGACTGACTCCAGTAATAGAGTCTATTGTTCCAGCCATAACCACCAGATTTACCAACCTGGATTCAACATCCCGAACCAGTTTGCCAACCCGCTGAATTACCTGGCCAGTGAGGTCCTGAAAATCTTGAGCAAGCACGATTTCACTCAACTGGTTTTGCAACTGGCGCGATTGATCGGCACTCTGGCCAAGAAACTCACCAATATCCCGAGTCAGAACCCTGAACTCATCAGGGCGTAGTTCCTTATTCAGAAAGCGTTGCCAACGCATTTGCAGCTCAGCTGCCCGCTCATTGATAACACTTGCCAGCGGCATACTGGCATCGACCAAATCCATTGTGCGGTTAGCTGATTTGTCCGTCATTTCAATGACGTATGCCAATTTATCGGTAGCACTATGAATTTCTGAACCGGCTCCCACCGATTCGATGTTCAGATTCTTGATCGCTTCATGCAGTGCTCGGGTCAGACGCCCGATCTCCTGATAAAGCGTCTGTTCCCTGACATCGTTCATACGGTCAACCAGTGCTACTGCGTGACCCAACTGGCCATTCTCAATTCGGGAGACCATCTCCCGAGCGAGATCTTTCATGGCTTCACTGGTATCCGGCAGATCGTAGTCCTGTTTCATATGGGGCATCGCGGTCTCTTCCGGTTAGCCTTCGACACGCTCAAAGATTTTTTCGATTTTTTCTTTAAGCACCGCTGCAGTGAATGGCTTCACCACATAGCCGTTGACCCCGGCCTGAGCCGCCGCCACGATCTGCTCTCGTTTTGCCTCCGCCGTTACCATCAGTACCGGCAGATGTCGTAAACGTTCGTCAGCCCGTACCTTGCGCAGCAGGTCAATCCCGGTCATGCCTGGCATATTCCAGTCAGTCACCAGAAAATCGAAATCCCCCTGCTGCAACATGGGCAAGGCCGTAGAACCATCGTCTGCTTCAGCGGTATTGGTAAACCCAAGATCCCGCAACAGATTCTTGACAATACGTCTCATCGTAGAAAAATCGTCAACGATGAGGATTTTCATGTTCTTGTTCAAAACGACCTCCAATATTCGACTCTGTCTTTCAAGCCGTTTCTGTTGAGCGGTGAAAACCGTTCTGCCTCAGGGCTCTATCCAGAGTGTAGACGCTGCTTGTCGGTTATCCAGTGAAGGCAATAACCATCGGCATCGACGCCACTCTAGTCTTGCCAACCGCCCAGACGGGCGCGTAACCGATGGGCAGCCTGACTGTGGATCTGGCATACCCGCGATTCACTGACGCCCAGTACAGCGCCAATTTCCTTGAGATTGAGTTCTTCGTCGTAATACAGCGACAACACCAGCTGCTCACGCTCAGGCAGGCTGCGGATGGCATCGGCCAGCTGCTGCTGGAAATGCTGACGCTCAATGCTGCTGGAGGGGTTGTCGTCTTCTGACAGAAAGCTGTCGAGCCCCTGGTCGTTGTTCTCCAGAACCTCTTCAAAGCTGAACAGCCGACAGGTAGCGCTGTCCTTGAGTACACCGTGATATTCATCCGGACTCATGCCCAGTCGTTCAGCGACCTCGGCGTCTTCGGCATCACGGCCTTTTTCATTCTCAATTTGTTGTATCGCTTCACTGATACGTCGCGAATTACGGTGTACCGAACGCGGTGCCCAGTCGCCACGGCGAATTTCGTCCACCATCGCCCCGCGGATACGGATACCGGCGTAGGTTTCGAAACTGGCGCCTTTTTCGCCGTCGTACTTACGGGCGGCTTCCAGCAAACCGATCATGCCCGCCTGGATTAGGTCGTTAAGCTGCACCGTATCGGGCAGCCGCCCCATCATGTGATGAGCAATCCGCTTGACGAGGGTGGCATGCGTTCTGATCCGCTCATCCACCTTCTGTTTTTCAACTTCGGCATACGCCAGACAACTGCTCTGGACCACGACTCATACTCCGACCTGTTGTTGCACCAGTCGATCCACGAAAAACTCCAGATGACCACGCGGCGTTTGCGGCAGCGGCCAGGCGTCCACTTTTTTGGCGAGCCCCCGGAAGGCGATGGAGGCACGGGCACGTGGATACACATCAATCACTGCTTTTTGACGCTGAACGGCACGCTTGACGGCATCATCAAAAGGAATTCCCCCTACGTACTGCAGGGCGACATCGAGGAATCGGTCCGTTACCTTGGTTAACTTGGCAAACAGGGCATGGCCGTCCTGCGGAGTACGAACCATGTTGGCGACAATCCGGAAACGGAACAGACCGTAGTCCCGATTGAGCAGCTTGATCTGAGCGTAGGCGTCGGTGATCGAGGTGGGTTCGTCGGTCACCACCAGGATGACCTCCTGGGCGGCGCACACAAAATTGATAACGGTGTCAGAGATACCAGCGGCGGTATCGACAATCAGCACGTCGATGTCGTCACCCAGGTCGCTGAAGGCCTGAATCAGACCGGCGTGCTCCATGGTATTCAGCTGTGACAGCCGCTGGGTGCCAGAGGCGGCCGGCACAATACGGATACCACCCGGGCCCCGAACCATGACCTCCCGGAGATCACACTCTCCAGCCAGCACATGCTCGATGGTGCGGTTGGAGCTGATTCCCAACAGAATGTCGATGTTGGCAAGGCCGAGGTCGGCGTCCAGCACCACAACCCGTCGGCCCAGCTCGGCAAGCGCGATGGCCAGATTCACCGACACATTGCTTTTACCAACTCCACCCTTGCCACCAGTGACTGCAATTACCTGAACCGGGTGCTTAGCCATAATTACTGTACTCCGTGTTGTGAACCTGCTGGACGAGGAGCCAGGCCCATGGCCTCGGCTGCCTGCCAGCGGGTGCGCGCCATACGCGCCATCTGTTCTGCGAGTTTGACCAGCTTGCCTGCTTCGGGGTAATGCAGGTCATCCGGGATATGAGGTCCATCGGTAATCAGCACGATGGGCAGACGGGTCAGAGCGGCAATGCTCATGGCCGGGCCAAGGCTGAAACACTCATCCAGTTTGGTGAAAATACAACCAGCCAAACCGGCGGGTTTGAAGTGTTCATAGTTCTCCTGCAGGCAGCGTCCCTGGCTAGTCAGTGGCAAGGTCAGCAAACAGCGCATACGGCCATTTTTGGTATTACGATTACCAACCTCTTTCAGCATAGCCAATTGTTCGCGAAACGAGCTGTCCTGACTGGCCAGACCGGCGGTGTCCACCAGCACGGTCTTTTTATTACCGAGACGGGTCAGTACACCGCCTAGGTCTTCCCCGGCAGGCACGGTATGGAGTTCAACGCCAAGAATACGAGCCACCGAGCGCAGCTGGTCGTGGGCGGCCACGCGGTAGTTATCAATGGTGACCAGCGCAACCGATTCGGGGCCATGCTGAATCACAGCACGCGCCGCCAGCTTGCCAATGGTGGTGGTTTTACCAGCACCGGTTGGGCCCAGCAGGGCGAATACCCCACCCTTGTCGAGGCTGCCAGCACGGGCGATAGGCAGATCCTGAGCCATCTGCCGCAGCGCCAGTTTCCAGGAGTCGTCCGGGTCCAGATCCGCATTGGTTTGCGCCACAATCCGGTCAGACCAGGCTGGTTCGAGGCCCACGTCCTGACAACGCTGCCATAACTGCGATTGTTTCCAGGTCAAAGGACGGCCGGTATCCCAGGCATTGCCGCCATGGCTGACCATCCAGTTCTTGAGTTCACTGAGTTCGTTATTGAGCTTTTCAATCAGGCGGGAGACGCCATCGTCGTCCATCATGCTGGCGCGACCACTATCACGACCATCACGACCGTCACGACCAACCGGCTCCAGATCCCAATCGGTTAATGCCTTGCGAGCGGCTTCCAGATCGGGATCGAGCAGTGGATGACGCTGACGCTCGCGCTGCTGGCGTTCGCGTTGCTGCTGCAATTCACGCAATTGACGTTCGGTTTCTTCACGTCGGGCCGCACGGCTGCGCCCCACCGGCGCTACCAGCGATTCACGGACTGGCTGCGGACGGGATTCGCGTACCGGTTCACGAGAAGATTCACGACGGGGCTCCATCAGCTGCTCACGCAGATCAGACGCGCGCGCCTGCATCATGGAGTTTTCCTGCTGTTGGCGATAAGCCGCCGCTGCACTTTGCTCAGGGCCTCGCACGTTGCGACTGAAATCGCGCGCCTGCTCCAGCTCCTGCTGCAGTTGTAACTGGCGCTCAACCTCACGGCTTTGGCGTGGTTGAGGTTGATCATTCTGATAGTCGAGGGCAGCCACGACCTCAAAACCTTCCGGCACTTTTTTGCTCGACAGGATAACCGCGTCTGCGCCCAGCTCCTGGGACACCAGGCGCAATGCCTGCTGCATGTTGGCTCCGGTGAAACGTTTTACTTTCATAGGACGATCTCGCTGGTTATCTATCTGTCAAAAAAGCGTCCTGCGCCGTTGGTTTTCTGTCATCTCTATCACTAGCGTTTGCCACCGATAGACGCGGCGATGGTGATGCTCTTGTTGTCCGGAATTTCCTGATACGCCAGCACATGCAGGCTTTCGATACTGTTCCGAACAAACTGCGCCATCGCTGCACGCAACTGGCTGGTGACCAGCAGTACCGCCGGGTTACCGGCCATTTCCTGGGACTGCGCGGCCTCTGCCAGAGAGCGCTGCAAGTTGTCTGCCATGGCTGGTTCAAGTACCAGACCAGCCTGACCGCCATTCTGCTGCGCCTGTTGCAATGACTGTTGATATGACTTAAGCAAGAGCTGTTCCAATCCTGGGTCGAGGGTCAAAACCGGCAGCTCATCCGCATGGCCAAAGATGTTCTGGATGATCAGGCGGCGCAGACCCATACGGGCGGCCCCGGTCAGAACGGCAGGATCTTGACTATTGCCAGGCATGTTCGCCAAAGATTCGGCAATGGAACGCATATCGCGGATAGGCACCCGCTCGCGCAGCAGGTTCTGCAGCACCAGCAGCAGCTGGCTGACGTTGAGGCGGTTTGGCACCAGTTCTTCCGCCAGTTTTGGCGAATTCTTGGCGAGCATATCGAGCAGCTGCTGAACGTCTTCATGACCCAGCAGTTCATGAGAATGGCGATTGAGTTTCTGATTCAGGTGGGTAGCAATCACGGTACTGGCATCCACCACCGTGTAACCCAGCGTCTGCGCCCGTTCTTTCTGGGCAGCGTCAATCCAGAAGGCATCCATACCAAACGCCGGGTCCTTGGCGGCAATACCGTCAATCTTGCCGAACACTTCACCGGGGTTAATGGCCAGATCACGCTCCGGGTAGACATCGGCTTCGGCCAACGTCACCCCCATCAGGGTAATGCGGTACTGGTTCGGCAACAGATCGAGGTTGTCACGGATATGCACCGACGGCATCAGGAAACCCAGTTCCTGCGACAACTTGCGGCGAACACCTTTAATGCGGTTGAGCAGCTGACCACCCTGATGTTTGTCGACCAGTGGAATCAGGCGATAACCCACTTCCAGTCCAACCCGGTCGACCGGCTCAACGTCATCCCAGCCCAGCTCTTTCACTTCCATCTGCTTGATGGCGGCTTCGGCTTTTTCACGCGGAGCTTCCAGCGCCGTACCCGGTTTGCCAGGAGCAGGCAACGCCGGATCACTCTTGGGTTTGCCGCCCAGACGTTTGACCACCGCATCACCGAGCTGACCACCTTCCTTCTTGTAACGAATGCTGTAGGCCAGAACCCCGGACACCGCAGCAGCACTGAGGAACACCGCATGTGGCATTCCCGGCACGACCCCCATCAAGAACATCAGGCCAGCAGAAACCCCCAACGCTTTGGATGAACCAAACATCTGGCCCATCACCTGTTCACCCATGTCTTCTTCGCCGCCATTACGGGTCACCATAATGGCCGTCGCGGTCGACAGCAGTAACGACGGAATCTGCGCCACCAGACCGTCACCGATGGCGAGCAGGGTGTACACCGAAACCGCATCACCAAAGCTCAGGCCATGCTGGCCCATACCAATGGCAAAACCGCCCACCACGTTGATGATCAGAATCAGGATACCGGCAACGGCGTCGCCCTTTACGAATTTGCTGGCACCGTCCATGGAACCGTAGAAGTCGGCCTCGGCAGCCACTTCGGCACGGCGAGTCTTGGCCTGATCCGCATCGATCAGACCCGCATTGAGGTCGGCGTCGATGGCCATCTGTTTGCCGGGCATCGCATCCAGAGTGAAACGGGCGCTCACTTCCGACACCCGTCCCGCACCTTTGGTCACCACCACAAAGTTGATGATCATCAGAATGGTGAACACCACCAGACCCACTGCGTAGTTACCACCGATCAGCACTTCACCAAAAGCAGCGATTACCTTACCGGCGGCATCCCCCCCTTCATGACCTTCCATCAGCACCACACGGGTAGAGGCAACGTTCAGTGCCAGTCGCAACAGGGTGGCGACCAGCAGGATCGTCGGGAATATGGCGAAATCGAGTGGGCGGCGCGCATACACCGATACCAGCAACACCACAATCGACAAGGCAATGTTGAAGGTAAAAAAGACGTCCAGCAGCAAGGGCGGCATCGGCAGGGTCATCATGCCCAGCAACACCACCAGCATCAGCGGGATACTCAGATTACCTTGCGCCAGTAGCGACGCCACGGCGCGTAACTGATCGAGTACCTGCACTCGGGAAACCGTTGCCATAGACCTATCCGTCAAAAAAACCGAGACATCGGGGTCTATCGCAAGAAGCGGGCCTGATTTGGCCCGCGATCAGAGAAAAGCCGAAGAAAGACGAAGAAAGCTGAAGAAAGACGAAGTGGAACCGTCGCCCTGGTATTAATTACCCGAGCGCCGTCAGTGAGCCACCAGTATTGGTCTGGTGGTGCGAATCCTGCGACGGTTTCCCAGCCACGGAGTCGCGACTGCTGGCGGACTCAACCGGCATCTGCGCCTCGGTCAGCTGCAACAAGCGCTGCTGCATAACACTGGCTTCCATTTCATCCCGACACAAACGACGAGTCAGCGCCAGAAATCCGCCCAGGGCCAGCAGCAACACGGCACAGGCCACCAGAATCGCCACCGGATAATAAAGGTTACCGGCGAGATCCAGCTGGCTGTACTTGATGATCATGATCAGCGCTTCCAGCACCAGCGCAATACAGACCGTCCCCACAAACCGGGTGATGGTGCGGCGAATACTCAGGAAAATACTCTCCCCGGCTTCTTCCGCGGTGTATTCCTTGCCAACCCCAAGGCCCAGTTCATACATCGCCAGCGCAATCACCAGCGTGTTGATCGAACGAATCAGCAGGCTGACCAGATCATCCTTGCCATCCAGCAATCCCTGGGCAAACAACCCCAGCGTTTTCACCAGCAACAACAAGGCAATCACATGAAAGACCAGTGCAAACATCATGGCGACACCGGTTTTGTATTGATGGAACATCCTTAAATCTCCCCTAGGGACACTCTGAATAACTCTGCACAGCTCTGCGCGAGTGCTGCAGCGCGTATGAGCAAGGCGACGAACGCAGCGAAATGACGAGTCCTTTTCAAGTTCGTCAACACCGCTCAAATGCGCTGCAGCCCGCGCCCTTCGGGGCTTTCGGGATGGTGATGACTCGGTGTCGCCGGTTTTCGACGTAGCCCGCTATGCCATCAAACCGGCTTCGTGATTCATCACCATCCCGATAAGCCAGAGCGGGCACCGAGTTATTAAGAGGGTCCCTAGCCGTTCACAACGACGGCGCCGCACGGCCACCGCCATTATCGAATGTAACCTGCAATGCGACTGGCAAAAGTCTTCAGGGTTCCGGATTGTTGCTGAAAGATCCATCAAATTGGCGAGTCGAGTCCGAAAAATCGCGAAATACGAAACAATTCCGCACAGCAATGGTCGCAACTCATTCTGCCTCAGGGTCATAATCGGGACTTTGTATTAAGGAGGCTTGTTGTTATGCCATCAAATCTGAAACAAAAAGCACTGGCGACTCTGGTTGCTGGCAGTCTTCTGACCCAACTGACCGCCTGCGGCACCATCCTTTACCCAGAACGCAAAGGCTCTGCCGGTGGCCGTCTGGATATTGGCGTGGTAGCACTGGACGCGATTGGTTTGCTGTTCTGGTTCGTACCGGGGGTGGTTGCTTTTGCAGTCGACTTCGTTACTGGCGCAATTTACTTGCCGGGTGGCCGCCATGCGTATGTTGATCCGGTCGAGCTGGAACGTCTGCGTCAGAATAATGACATCAACGCCGATAGCCTGACCCGTCTGATTGATGCCCGCACCGGCAGCAAACTGTCGGCTGTGGATATGGACTGGCAAGTACGTGCGGTGGGTTCCGATACTGAACTGGCCAGACTGATGCAGCCATATAACCTGTCAGCCGCCACCGTAGCGCTGGCCCCGCATTAATCCTGAGCAACCGCATTAATACTGATCGATGGCTGGCGCATAAAAAATACCAGCCAATCGTTATATCACTGAAATAAAAATGGCCGGATTACCGGCCATTTTTATTACTGCAGCCAATATCGGCTATTCGATATCGGCAAACTCTGGCAACCCAACCCGTCAGAGCGACCCGACGATTATTTCAGGGTTTTCAGGAAAGAGATCAGGTAATCCTGCTCAGCCTTGTCAGTGATGGCAACGTGACGCATACGAGTGCCAGGAACCAGCTTCTCGTTGTCAGTTACCCACAGACGCAGGTTGTCTTCAGTCCAGGTCAAGCCAGACGCTTTCATCGCGTCAGAGTAGGCAAAACGTGGCAGTGATGCGGCTTTACGGCCAACCACGCCAGTCAGGCTAGGACCAAAAGTATTTTTGCTGGTATCTTCAGAGTGGCAAGCGTGGCAACGCTGGGCGAACACTTGCTGACCCGCCGCGGCTTGCATTTCTTCATCGGCCTGGACACCCATGGCAGCGACCATCATCAGACCAGCCAATACAGTCTTGTTCATAATGAAACTCCTGTTTTCCACAGTTGATAAATCTGATGAATCCAGTTTATGAGTGTTCTGGATAAGCACATCCTGTACTTCGGTACTGTTCCGGGGGTAGTCATGCTCCAGGTCAAAAAAATGCATCTTGTGGGCAATAAAAAGTCCTTTACGCCCTCTCATGAAAATGAAAAAACACAGCATTCCCAACAAGATAGATTGTTATCTGCAATATTTTTGCAATAAAAAAGGCCCCGATAACCGGAGCCTTTTTTGACAAACATCACTGCAAGGGACCCTCTGAATAACTCGGTGCCCGCTCTGGCTTATCGGGATGGTGATGAATCACGAAGCCGGTTTGATGGCATAGCGGGCTACGTCGAAAACCGGCGACACCGAGTCATCGCCATCCCGAAAGCCCCGAAGGGCGCGGGCTGCAGCGTGTTTGAGCGGTGTTGACGAACTTGGAAAGGACTCGTCATTTCGCTGCGTTCGTCGCCTTGCTCACACGCACTGCAGCACTCGCGCAGAGCTGTGCAGAGTTATTCAGAGTGTCCCTAACTTACACAGAAGATAGCTGTCAGCAGGAGATACTTACTTGTTAGTCTGGAAGTATTCCTTGGTGAGGCGGAACACCACTGGACTCAGCAGGATCAGGGCAACCAGGTTAGGAATCGCCATCAGAGCGTTCAGGGTATCCGCCAGCAACCAGGCGAAATCCAGACCAACCAGAGCACCTACCGGTACACTCATAATCCACAGCAGACGGAATGGCAGGATCGCTTTCACACCGAACAGGTACTCGGCACAACGCTCACTGTACACAGCCCATCCCAGAATGGTGGTGAAGGCAAAGATAGCCAGGGATACCGCAACGATGTAATCACCAGCAGCAGGCAAAGCCGCAGAGAAAGCCGCTGAGGTCAGGGCGGCACCGGAAGCACCGGAAGTCCAGACACCGGAAGTCACAATCGCCAGACCAGTGATAGAACAGATGATGATGGTATCCAGGAAGGTACCCAGCATGGCAATCAGACCCTGACGAACCGGGTCTTTGGTTTGGGAGGCTGCGTGAGCGATTGGCGCTGAACCCAGACCAGCTTCGTTAGAGAACACACCACGAGCCACACCGTAACGGATAGCAGCCCAGACAGCCGCACCAGCAAAACCACCTTCAGCCGCAGTACCGGTAAAAGCCTGGGTGAAAATCAGTTCCAGAGCGTGTGGGATTTCAGCAGCGTTAATGGCCAGAACCACCAGACCAGCGGCCAGGTAACCAACCGCCATCAGAGGCACCAGCGCTTCAGCAACAGAGCCGATACGCTTGATACCACCCAGCAGCACACCACCGGTCAGAACCATCATGACCAGACCGGAAATCCATACTGGCACACCAAAAGTGGTTTCAATCACAGAAGCAACCGAGTTGGACTGTACGGTGTTACCGATACCAAAACCGGCCAGAGTACCGAACACAGCAAACAGGGTCCCCATCCAGGCCCAGTTTTTACCCAGACCGTTCTTGATGTAGTACATCGGGCCACCCACGTGGTTACCGTCTTCATCCACTTCACGGTATTTCACCGCCAGCACGGCTTCCGCGTATTTGGTCGCCATCCCTACCATGGCAGTACACCACATCCAGAACAGCGCACCTGGGCCGCCCAGGAATACGGCTGTTGCCACACCTGCAATGTTACCGGTACCCACAGTGGCTGACATCGCAGTCATCTGTGCCTGGAACGGGCTGATATCCCCTTCCTTGCGATCCCCCTCGGTAGTCTCACGACCTTGCCACATCAGTCGGAAACCCAGACCGATTTTCATGAATGGCATCATTTTCAGACCAAGGTTGAGAAACAGGCCAACGCCGAGAATCAGCACCAGCATTACTGGTCCCCACACCACCCCGTTAACGGCGTTAATCCAGCCGGTAATCAATTCCATATTTTTGCTCCATCGACTTTGTAATTTTTTGTTATTGGTCGCCGGTGTTTCCGGTCCGACTCTACGTTCTGCAGCCAGACAACCGCCGTTTTGACCCATGTTTGGGGTCGCCACAGCCCGTACTCGTGTTGACTGACTGCCAAATAAGCTATTGCAAAGTTAGTGGATGATGGTGGGGAAAATCATAAATTTTCAGAGGACTCCTCTGATTTCTTTAAAAACTCTGGTGAATAAGTCTAAAAAAAAACCAAAATAACAATGAGTTGGCAAAGTTGACATACTATCAGGGTAAGAATTCGCCAACACCAAGGTATATAAGGTTTATCGGTGTGTATCAACACACTGTTCCAATGCCTACTTAAAGGCTCTATTAAGAGCCATTAAATCACTGAAAAAACCATCAAACAGAACTTTCTGTCATATCTGCAACGGTGGCCATGAATCGAAAAAACGGCCGCCTACGTCCCTGACAAGAACATAAAAGGGCCTAAAAAGAGTGCAAAACACATAAAAAAAACGCCGGTCGGATAACCCTGACCGGCGTTTTCGAGAAAACTGAAACTGTAAAAATTACAGCTGGTCAGCAGACTCGGACAGGTACTTGGCAACGCCTTCCGGAGAAGCAGTCATACCCTTGTCGCCTTTGTTCCAGCCGGCTGGGCAAACTTCACCGTGAGCTTCATGGAATTGCAGAGCTTCAACCAGACGAACCAGTTCGTCGATGTTACGGCCCAGTGGCAGGTCGTTGATGTTGGAAGCACGTACCACGCCTTCCTTGTCGATCAGGAACGCGCCACGCAGAGCAACACCACCAGCAGTTTCTACGTCGTAGGCTTTGCAGATGCCGTGATCGATGTCAGCAGCCATGGTGTATTTCACCGCGCCGATACCACCAGCGTTAACAGCGGTGTTACGCCATGCATTGTGGGTGAAGTGGGAGTCGATAGAAACAGAAACTACTTCCACACCCAGTTCAGCGAACTTGTCCATACGCTTGTCCAGAGCGATCAGCTCGGATGGGCACACGAAGGTGAAGTCCAGTGGGTAGAAGAACACCAGAGCATATTTGCCCTTGGTGGCTTCAGCAAAGTTGTACGCGCCAACGATGGAACCATCGCCCAGTACCGCAGGAACAGTAAAATCAGGGGCTTTCTTGCCTACCAATACGCTCATGTATCTCACTCCATTTACAGTTTTTGGATTGGCGGTCGTCACTACCGCCACAAACAACGTTCCAGCATCATACAAGTGAAAAGCGGCATGGCAAGCGAGGGCTATCGGGCAATCCGTGCCTGATTGTTTTTGGCAATGGAACAGATAGCCCATACCTATTGGCAAGTTTAATGCTGTCTATTACCCGTTCAATCAGGCGTCAGAACACCGAACTATCCCATCAAATTCCGGCAGCAAACGTTGACCTTTCAACCCTGTCGCCGTGAAATGACGGCCATTAACGGAACGAGTGCTTCATGACCAACAGCGACGACCACACCAACCCCTACCACCATGGCAATCTGCATCAGGCCTTGCTGGAAGCAGCCGTCACCGAACTGCGTAACGGCAGTGTTGAACAGCTGAGCCTGCGAGCACTGGCACGCCATGTGGGAGTATCCCAGGCCGCGCCCTACCGTCACTTCAAGGACAAGGACGACCTGCTGGCACAACTGGCGATCTGGAGTTTTGACGAGTTGACCGCTGCCCTTGGCGAGGCCAGTTCAGAACAGCCGGACCGACCACTGCGCCAGCGCCTGCGTGCCTGTGGTGAAGCCTACATTCACTACGCACTGGCACATCCGGAAAAATACCGCCTGATGTTTGGCCGCTTCCTGCCCGACCGCCATCTCAACCCAGCGCTGCACAGCAGTGGTGAACGTGCTTTTATGGTGTTGGTAAATCTGATTCGTCAGGGTGTTGATGAAGGCACCCTGATCAACCACGACCCGCAACTTCTGGCGTTTCATCTGTGGTCGAGTATTCACGGTCTGTCATCGTTGCTGATCGATGACTTCGACCAATGCCACGATGGGTATAACGAGTGTGAACGCCAGCAGCTGATTCAATCGAATCTCGACCTGCTGGGTTCCGGGATCATCCCCGCCATATTGCCCTGAATAACCGTCAGAGGCTGCCGCTCAGCCTCGCAGCCACTGTTCGATATCAACACGATGAGGAATCGAACCGCTGTGCACCACCACACCATCAATCACCACCGCCGGAGTGCTCATTACTCCGTAGGTCAGCAGCGCCTGCGGTGAGGTCTCTTTGCGCAGATCAACCTCCACGTTCAGCTCACTGGCAATGGCACCAATACTGTCGGCGGTTTTCTGACACTTGCTGCAACCACTGCCCAATACTTCGATCACTTTCATATCCAACCCCTTGTGCCCACATAACCCGTAGCGGTCCCCCGCTCCGGTAAAAAAGCGTGCCATTGCATGATCTACAGCCATGATGCCGCCAGATTCAGTAACCAGCCCATCAACGTGAATGACACCAGCAGGATCACCAGCAACAAGGCCAATAACCGCCACTGCATCACCTGCTTCAGTAAAATAAATTCGGGAAAACTGGCCGCCACCGTACTCATACAGAACGCCAGCGTGGTGCCAACCGGCAGACCGTGACGGATCAGGCTCTCCATCACCGGAATCACCCCGGTGGCATTGGAATACAGCGGAATCCCCAGCAGCACGGCCATCGGCACCGACCACCACTGGCCATCCCCGAGATGATCAGCAATCCAGCCTTCAGGAACATAACCATGTAACGCCGCGCCCATACCGACACCAATCAGCACCCACTTCCACACCCGGCCAAAAATCTCGAATGCCTCGTCACGGGCAAATTCATGACGCTCCTGCCAACTGATGCGTTGCTCCGGCAGATTCAGGCGCGTTTGCGGCTGCTGACGGGCACGCACCAACGCATCCGCCGCAAACGACTGCAACCAGCGTTCAGCCCCGAGTGCATCCAGCAACACACCACCCAGAATGCCCACCAGCATCCCGGCCAGCACATACACCAGTGTCAGCTTCCAGCCCAACAGACTGACCAGCAGCACCACCGCCACTTCGTTGATCAGCGGCGAGGTCAACAAAAACGCCATGGTGATACCGATCGGAATCCCCGCCGAACTGAAACCCAGAAACACCGGAATACTGGAGCAGGAACAGAACGGTGTAATAGCACCGAACATCGACGCCAGCCCGTAACCACTGGCCCGGCTACGCCCCTCCAGAAAAGCGCGAACCCGCTCAACCCGCAATGACGCTCGCGCCAGGGCCACCAGATAAATCATGACCACCAGCAACACCAGAATCTTGCTGACGTCTTCCGCAAAGAAGTGCAACGCCTGGCCCAGACGGGATTGTGAATCCAGACCCAGCTGCTCATACACCAGCCAGGTCGCCAGCGTGGTAAACCATTGCAGCATGGGAACCTCTATATATGCCGCTATCGTTATATAGAGTGTGCTTGCCTGAGCGGCTGTTCATCTTGATCTGCAACAGCTTCCCGAAGTTTTGGCCGACCGACAGGCGACAAAAAGCCCGCCGGGCGAACCTCGGCGGGCTTTGATTCAACAGCAATGCGTATTAACGCTGGGAAATCATCAGATCCGGAAACGCGATACCGTACCGCGCAGCTTGTCTGCGACCCGGTTGAGTTCACCAGCATCACGATTCAGCCCCAACGCCCGGCCATGAGTCGCCGTGGTTTCGCCGTTTACGTCGGTGATATTGCGGTTGATCATCACCGATACCTGCTGCTGCTCTTCCGCTGCCGCTGCAATTTGCTGGGTCATATCGTGAATACGACTGACCGACGACTCGATCGACTCAAACACCTGACGGGTCTGCTCAGTGGCCGACATGGTTTTGCCAGAGTGTTGCAAGGTGCTGTCGAGTTTGCTGGCCACCGATGCGGTACGTGTTACCAGCGATGCAATCATCGAGTCGATTTCAGCGGTGGAATCGGCAGTGCGCCCGGCAAGTGTACGCACTTCATCTGCCACCACCGCAAATCCGCGGCCTTGTTCACCGGCACGTGCCGCTTCAATCGCCGCGTTAAGCGCCAGCAGGTTGGTCTGTTCAGCAATCCCCCGAATGGTGTCGAGAATACTGGTGATATTGCGCGACTCTTCGGCCAAAGCCTTCATGGCCTGGTTGGAATCTTCAATACCGGAGGTCAACGACTGCACGGCCACTACCGAGCTGTCGATATGCCGTTTGCCGTCGTACACATACTGGCGGCTTTCCTGCGCCGAGGCCGCCGTTTCGGTGCAGCTACGCGCCACATCTGATGTAGTAGAGACCATCTCATTAAAAGAAGTGGCTACCTGCTCCATGATTTCGGTCTGGTGTTTGGAGCTTTGTGCCATTTCGTTAGCAATACGAGCACCGTTACCAGCCTGCTGACTGACATCTTGCGAGGTGCGGGTAATGTCCTGTACCAGTTGATGAATCATGGCCACAAAACGGTTAAACGAACGCGCCATCTGTGACAACTCGTCAGAACCCGCTTCCGGCAAACGACGAGTCAGATCACCCTCACCATTGGCAATTTCTTCCATACGCTTGGTCATAATGGCTATCGGGTTGGCAATCCGATTACTGAACCACACGCCAACAACAGCAAACGCAGCAATCACCACCAGCGCCACCATAATCACTTGCAGCTGGAAAGTGTTGGCGGCGGCAAATACTTCAGACTCCGGAATCAAACCCAGCAGGGTCCAGCCGGTAGCCGAGTCCTGATAGCGGGATACCAGCCATTGCTGATTGGCCAGAGATACCTGCATCAGTGAACCGTTCGCCATGCCTTGATAATCAGCGCCCAGCGTACTGACCGCCTTGAAGTTGTTCGCCGGCGTGGTCGGATCGGCCAGCACTACACCGCTGTTCTCGATCAGAATCAGATAACCCTTTTCGCCAAAGCGCACGGTCTGGACGATCTCGGTCAATTTGGCCAACGACATATCCATGCCAATCACCCCTTTCAAACCACTTTTGGTGGTAAAGGTATGCAACGACGGATACATAGGATTACCGGTAATAATGTCAGCGTATGGCTCGCCCAGTAATGGTTTGCCAGGCGCTGCTTCTGCGGCCTTGTACCAGGGACGACGAGTCGGGTTGTAGTTGCCCATCTCGGCGCTTGGCCATTGGACAAATCCGCCATGCTCAAGACCGGCATACACATAGGTCAGGCTTGGATTCTGTTTACCGAAAGCTTCCATCAACGCATAGGCACGTTGCTCCGCTTCACCACCGACAGACGGGTCCATCATCCGCTTTTCACCTTCGTAGGTGGTAACCGATGAATCAAGATCCAGAATGGCCTCACTGTTGGCGAAAAACGCCACGCTCTGAGCCAGCCCAGTCAAAAAGGTATCAAAAGTTTTACTGATCTGCGCCATTTGATGTTGAGCGTTGGAACGGAACTCCTGTTCAGCACCAACACGAAACTCGCGAATCGCAATCAGGGTGGTAATTAACATTGGCAGTATTACAGCAGCCAGCATAATCAGAATCAGTCGTGCCCGGATCGTCATAGAAGGATCCCCGAAGAAAATTAATGAATCTTCTGAAGCGTAGACGAGGGATTTCCACTGCGCTTGTTGCTCCCCTGAAAAAGACTGGACGGTCGTTATTTGGCAAGTGCTGTCGATGATCCTGATCAGGATCTGATCCACAGGCCACAGCACTATCTCAGCGGTTACCAACGACACAGCGGAGTTCAGCGCGGAGTGGCAGGCACAGGGCTCATGGATAAATTCAACAACAATTTTTTCAGGGCTACTGCCCAAAAACCGGCCTGAGCCTGTATAATTGCGGCCCTTTTTTCAGTGCCGGACGGCTCAGGTTGTCTGGCAGAACAGTGACCAATCACAGACGACAGTCCCTCACTCAGGTGCTGCCGCAGACAGGAAGACTCATGGCAAAACGTACTGCGCTTTATGACAAACACCTCGAAGCGAACGCCACGATGGTCGATTTCGCCGGCTGGGATATGCCTGTTAATTACGGCTCCCAGATTCAGGAACACAATGCAGTGCGCCAGAACGCCGGTATGTTCGATGTGTCGCACATGACCATCGTTGATGTGTCCGGTTCTGACTCTACCGATTACCTGCAAAAGCTGCTGGCCAACGACGTTGCCCGCCTGAAAGAAAAAGGCAAGGCACTGTACAGCGGCATGCTGAACCAGGACGGCGGCGTGATCGACGACCTGATCGTTTACAAGGCCGACAACGGCTACCGTCTGGTGGTGAACTCCTCTACTCGCGCCAAAGACCTCGAGTGGATGCAGAAGCAGATGCTGGGCTTCTCCAACCTGAGCCTGACCGAGCGTCCAGAACTGGCCATGGTTGCCGTTCAGGGCCCGGAAGCCATCGCCAAGGTGAAACTGGTCAAGCCGGAAGCCGCGGTTGCCATCGACGGCCTGAAAGTATTCCAGGGTCGCCCACAGGCTGAATGGTTCTACGCCCGCACTGGTTACACCGGTGAAGATGGTCTGGAAATCATGATCCCGGAAGCCGAAGTCGCTGCTTTCTGGCAATCCCTGCTGGAAGCCGGTGTACAACCATGTGGTCTGGGTGCCCGTGACACCCTGCGTCTGGAAGCCGGTATGAACCTGTACGGCAACGACATGGACGAAACCATCAGCCCGCTGCAGGCTGGCATGGGCTGGACCATCGCTTGGGAACCGGCTGATCGTCAGTTCATCGGCCGTGCCGCTCTGGAAGCTGAAAAAGCCGCTGGTGTTGCCAACAAGCTGGTTGGTCTGGTTCTGGAAGGCCGTGGCATCATGCGCTCCCACCAGAAAGTGATCATTGATGGCGTTGGTGAAGGTGAAGTGACCTCCGGTACTTTCAGCCCATCACTGGAATGCTCCATCGCCATGGCCCGCGTACCGGTTGCCACCGGTGAAACCTGCCAGGTTGAGATTCGCGGCAAACTGATCCCGGCTCGCGTCGTCAAACTGCCTTTCGTTCGTAACGGCAAGAAAGTTTACGAATAATCAAACTGAACATCACAACGGATAAACGACGGCTGCGCTTTCGCCGCCGTCAGGAATCCGTAAAATGCACCACCATTAACAATCCTGAACCCTAATTGTGTTGCTCTTTAACCGCGTTACCGACTCTCCGGCGCTGTCCGCCATTACTGGCCAGCCGGCAGCCATAACGCGCTGAGCACCACCAAAGCCTGGAGACAAGCAATGGCTAACGTTCCTGCAGATCTGAAATACGTTGCATCCCACGAGTGGATCCGCGTAGAAGCCGACGGCACCGTGACTATCGGTATTACCGACTTTGCCCAGGGCGCTCTGGGTGACGTGGTATTCGTAGACCTGCCAGAAGTCGGCACCGAAGTGGCCGCTGAAGCGGACATCGCCGTGGTTGAATCTGTAAAAGCCGCTTCCGACATCTACGCTCCGCTGGCTGGCACCATCGTTGCCATCAACGAAGACCTGGTAGACGCTCCGGAACAGGTGAACGAAGACCCGTACGGCGCTGCCTGGTTCTTCAAGCTGAAGCCAGCCAACGCGGCTGACCTCGACGCCCTGCTGGACGCCGACGCTTACACCGCTCTGTGCGAAGGCTGATCAGCCCCGGCTGATCGCCAGGGGTGAGCTTCTGAGGCGCATCCCTTGATGCGCCCGCCACGGCGGGCAGCATCTGCAATATCCAGAATTCTGAAGCGCGCCATCAGCCATCTGCCAGTGGCGGCTTGTTCCGGTGAATCACCGGACACTTTTTCGAACCTCTGACTCTTCAGGGGTTCCTGCTTTTTTGTATTGACCATTTTCATCTGAATCAGGGTCCCCCAATGACTCAAACCTTGTCTCTTCAACAGCTGGAACAGCGCGACAACTTCGTTGGTCGCCACATTGCCTCGGACGGTACCGGCATCAACAACGACGAAGCCCGCGCCATGCTGGCCACCGTCGGTGCCGAATCTCTGGATGCGCTGACCGCCGAAATCGTGCCGGCCGACATCCTGCGTGAACCATTCCTGGCTATTCCGCCAAGCCGTACCGAGTTCGAAGCCCTCGGCTACCTGCGCTCTCTGGCTACCCAGAACAAGGTCTTCAAGAGCTACATTGGTCTGGGTTACCACGACACCATCATCCCGCCGGTAATCCTGCGTAACGTGATGGAAAACCCGGGCTGGTACACCGCCTACACCCCATACCAGCCAGAAATCGCCCAGGGCCGTCTGGAATCCCTGCTGAACTACCAGCAGATGGTCATCGACATGACCGGTATGGAACTGGCCAACGCCTCCCTGCTGGACGAAGGTACTGCCGCGGCAGAAGCCATGGCCATGGCCAAACGTTCCGTTAAAAAGAACAAATCCAACTGCTTCTACGTCGATGAAAACTGCCTGCCGCAGACCATCGACGTGGTAAAAACCCGCGCCGAAGCCTTCGGTTGGGACGTGCAGGTAGGCCCGGCTGACGAAGCCGCCAACGCCGACGTATTCGGCGCCCTGTTCCAGTACCCAGGCAAAAACGGTGACGTGCGTGATTTCTCAGCCGTGATCGAAGCCCTGCACGCCAAAGACGCTCTGGCCGCCGTTGCCACCGACCTGATGGCACTGGTTGCTATCAAGTCTCCAGGTGAAATGGGTGCCGACATCGTTCTGGGTAACGCCCAGCACTTCGGTGTACCAATGGGCTTTGGTGGTCCACACGCTGCGTTCTTCGCGACCCGTGATGCCTACAAGCGCAACATTCCTGGCCGTATTATCGGTGTATCCATCGACGCCCAGGGCAAACAGGCCCTGCGTATGGCGCTGCAAACCCGTGAGCAGCACATCCGTCGTGAGAAAGCCAACTCCAACATCTGTACCGCTCAGGTACTGCTGGCCAACCTGTCTGCTTTCTACGCGGTATACCACGGCCCGATTGGTCTGAAGACCATCGCTGCCCGTATCCACCGTCTGGCCGACATCCTGGCCGCTGGCCTGCAAGCCAAGGGCGTTGCCCTGGTGAACAGCAGCTGGTTCGACACCCTGACCATCAGTGTTGCTGACCGTGCCGCCGTTCTGGCTCGCGCCGTTGCCGCCGAAGTCAACCTGCGTGACGACCGTGACCTCGGCCTGGGTGCCGACACCCTGGGTATCAGCCTGAGCGAAAAAACCTCGGCTGCCGACGTACAACAGCTGTTCGACGTCATCCTCGGTGCCGGTCACGGCCTCGACGTATACGCACTGGACGCTGAGCTGGTTGCCAGGGGTTCGGCCTCCATTCCAGCCGAACTGGCACGTACCTCGGCCTTCCTGACTCACCCGACCTTCAACCGCTACCACACAGAACACGCCATGCTGCGTTATCTGAAGCGTCTGGAGAGCAAGGACCTGGCCATGAACCACAGCATGATCACGCTGGGTTCCTGCACCATGAAACTGAACGCCACCACCGAGATGATCCCGGTGACCTGGCCAGAATTCGGCAACCTGCACCCGTTCGCTCCGGCTGACCAGACCGTTGGTTACCAGAAGATGATCGGCGAGCTGGACAGCTACCTGCGTGCCGTTACCGGTTTCGACGCCATCTGTATGCAACCGAACTCCGGTGCCCAGGGCGAATACGCTGGCCTGCTGGCCATCAAGAAGTACCACGAATCCCGTGGTGAAGGTCACCGCAACGTCTGCCTGATCCCACGTTCTGCCCACGGCACCAACCCGGCATCCGCCATGATGGCGTCCATGCGCGTTGTGGTAACCGACTGTGACGAACAGGGTAACGTTGACTTCGCCGACCTCAAGAAGAAAGCCGAAGAAGTGGCTGATCAGCTGTCATGCCTGATGCTGACCTACCCGTCTACTCACGGTATCTACGAGCAAGGCGTACGTGAAATCTGCGATCTGGTGCACTCACTGGGCGGTCAGGTTTACATGGACGGCGCCAACCTCAACGCCCAGGTGGGTCTGACCCAGCCAGCGTTTATCGGTGCTGACGTCTCCCACATGAACCTGCACAAAACCTTCGCCATCCCACACGGCGGCGGCGGCCCAGGCATGGGCCCAATCGGTGTACGTTCACACCTGGCTCCGTTTATCGCCAACCACGCCGTGCGCCCGATTGACGATGCCTCCAAAGGCAACGGCGCGGTATCCGCGGCTCAATACGGCTCTGCCAGCATCCTGCCAATCAGCTGGATGTACATCAGCCTGATGGGCGGCAACGGCCTGCGTCTGGCCACCCAGAACGCACTGTTGAAAGCCAACTACCTGGCCAAACGTCTGGGCGAACACTACCCGATCCTGTACAGCGGTCAGAATGGTCGAGTGGCTCACGAATGTATCGTTGACCTGCGCCCACTGAAAGCCGCTTCCGGTATCACCGAAGTGGACATCGCCAAGCGCCTGATGGACTACGGTTTCCACGCCCCAACCATGTCGTTCCCGGTAGCGGGCACCTTCATGATTGAACCGACCGAATCCGAATCCAAAGCCGAAATCGACCGCTTTGCTGACGCCATGATCAGCATCAAGGCCGAAATCGACGCCGTGATCCGTGGTGAACTGGATGCCGAAAACAACCCGCTGAAAAACGCCCCGCACACCGCGGAAGTGGTAACCGGCGACTGGAACCGTCCATACAGCCGTCAGCAGGCCGCCTACCCGGTTAAAGAACTGGGCGCACACAAGTTCTGGCCATCCGTAGGTCGTATCGACGACGTATACGGCGACCGCAACCTGATCTGCTCCTGCCCAGGTATTGAAAACTACGAGGATTAATCCTTAGCTGGTTCGATGTACCAGAACAACAAAGCCCGCAAATGCGGGCTTTGTTGTTTTTGGAGTTCTCGTTCCCACGCTCCGCGTGGGAAGGCAGCGGATTCCGCCAAGGCTACCACGCAGGAGCGTGGGAGCCAGTTGGCTATAAACGGCTTACCCAGCACGCAGGCTTACTATCATTCCCACGCTCCCGCGTGGGAATGTAGCGGATTCAGCCAAGGCTATCACGAGCGAATGCTGGAGCCAGCTGCCGGGCGGTATTCGGTTGGAAATCCGACTATCCGCCAAGGCTACCACGCAGGAGCGTGGGAGCCAGAACAGAACACCGCTACGCAAACAGCTCAGATGCGGTAACCGATAGCGCCGATGTACTCGTCGTAGTAGAAGGTCTGGCTGGCCTTGTCGCCGTAGGCGCTGGTCAGTACGTCATCCATATCGGCATATCCGAATTTGCCCGTGAAGCGCACGAACAATCCGCGCCAGAGGTTGGCTTCGATGCCGACCTTAACGAGGGTGCTGTGCCCGGCCACATGCCACTCGTCGTTACGCTCACCATTCATTAAACGCACGTTGCTCTTGGGGTACAGAATCCCGGCGCCCGCACCGGCAAACAGGGCTATGTCCTGAGTGCCGCTGAAATGCCAGACCGGCAGGAAATACTCGGTTTCCAGCGAGATCTGGTTGAAGCCGTCGGTATGTTCGTAGGTCAGAAAATCATCGGTCAACTGCTGTTGCTGCGGTGCAGGGTCGGTGTTCTCGTATCCGGCACGGTTGTTGGTGCCGGTCATGGTGACGGTCTGATTCTGATCCATCACGTATTTCATGTGGTCCCAACCCAGTGAAATCGACCAGTTGTCGGCGAGAAAATATCCCACCCGCCAGTTGTACTGGGGAATGGTCAGCCGACCGGGGTTGAGGTAGCTGTGAAAAATCTGGGCGAAGCTAAAGGGTGTCTGACGATCACTGGCACTGACGTTGTGCAGGGTGAAATCGTAGTCGTCACCATAGAAGTGGATGTCGGAATCGGAATAGGTAGCGTTGTTCCAGCCCCAGTATCCGTACCACTGACCCTGTTGCCGCAGGTTATTGCTGGCCTGGGTGTTGGCCGCCAGAGGCAGGAGGAGGATCAGAAACAGGCGGGCGGGCGTAAAGAAACTCATGTTTGGCTCATTTTGTGTTACTAATAGAATGGAAAATGAGATTATCAGCAAACAAAAAACTCAATAGACCCTGTTTTTGGAAAAGTAATTACATCACCCTCCTGATGAACAATGGCGCTGCGCCAACCAGGCGGTGCACTTTCAGAAAATGCTCAAACCGGACCAGAACAACAACAACAGCGGACGGAGACCCGGCATGAACAGCGCATGGGCAAGCCTTGGCGCTTTCACCCTTACGCTCTCGTGCATACTCACTACCTTTGCGCTCGTTTCCACGCTCCCGAGGCTTTGAATGTAATCGCTTCTCTCGCGTGGGAATGTCGCGACCAGCCGCCACTCATAGAATACCTGTCACTTCCACTACCTCCGCTTCCTGCCATCCAGCTGAATTACCCTGCACGTCTGGCATGTATGTTCTACGCTTTTGGGGTATTCCCTGCAGAAGATGACCCGTTATGTTTTTTACCCGACACGCGGCTTCCAAACAGCCCAACGATGCGGCCCAGACTCATTTGCAGTCGGTGGTGAATGCCTTGCACCAGGCGATGATGGTAGTGGAGTTCACGCCAGACGGGGTGATCACCAATGCCAATCCGTTGTTTCTGCAGTTGATGGGCTATAGCCTTGAGCAAATTCGCGGCCAGCATCACCGCATGTTCTGCCCGCCAGAGGTGGCGTCGAGTCAGGAATTCCGCGACAACTGGGCGCGGGTGAGTCAGGGCGGATCTGTGGCCGGGCGTTTTATGCACCTGAAGCAGGATGGCTCGCAGGTGTGGCTGGAGGCCAGTTTTAACCCACTAAAAAACAGTGATGGCCGGATCACCGGCAGTATTGCGTTTTTTACCGATGTGACCCGCACCGAGATGCGCACGCGCCAGAGCCGTGCCCGCATGGATGCGATCAATCGTTCATCAGCGGTCATCGAATTCAGCCCGGATGGCGTTGTGCGGGAGGTTAACGACCTTTTCCTGAAAACCCTGAACTACGAACGCAAAGAAGTTATAGGCCAGCATCACCGTATATTCTGCCCATCCAGCTTTGTACAAAGCCGTCAGTATGAGGACTTCTGGAACTCGCTGCGTTCTGGCAAGTATCAGTCAGGGCGTTTTGAACGGATAGATCATCAGGGCAATCCGGTGTGGCTGGAAGCCACCTACAATCCGATCCTCGACGCTAATGGCAGGGTCGAAAAGATTATCAAGATTGCATCCGATATTACTCAGCGGGTGAAGGAAAACCAGGCCCGCAACCAGCGCGCGGTTTCGGCTTATGATATCGCTACCAAAACCGAACAAACCGCTATCGCAGGAACTGACATCATCCAGAAAGCCGCTCAGGAGATGGAGCTGGTCGCCAATACCATCACCACCACCGCTGCGTCACTTTCAGAACTGAGTCACCAGTCAGAAGCCATTACTCATATCGTGAACACTATTCGTGGAATCGCAGATCAAACCAACCTGTTGGCACTGAACGCGGCGATTGAAGCAGCACGAGCCGGTGAGCAAGGGCGCGGTTTTGCGGTGGTGGCCGATGAGGTTCGGCAACTGGCCAGCCGTACCAGCCACTCCACGCAGGAAATCACCCAGATGATCGACAAGATTCAGAGTGGCACCCGTTCGTCGATGGACTCCATGTCCCACTGTGAGGCCCAGGCTCAGACCGGGGTCGAGCTGGCGCAACGTGCCGGAGATGCGATTGTGGAAATCCGCGAAGGGGTGCGGCAGGCAGTAGAAGCAGTATCGGTGTTTGTGGAAAAACTCGAGCAGCGTTAACGCGCTGCGCTTGATCATCAACAAGCGCTGCTCTCTACTATCACACGCGCTGCTCTTGATCATCAACAAGCGCTGCTCTCGACCAGCCCTGCCACTACCAACAAGCCCTGCCAGAAATAATAACACCCGGTTCTTCACCAGAACCGGGCGTTTTTTATGGCGGTGAAGTCAAGCGTTGTCAGTTCACCTCGACCAGCTCGCCGATAAATTGCAGGAAGGATTCTGTCTCGTTGCGCTGCAAGCCCAGGTACAGCTTGCCACCTTCCGACTTGATCATGGTGACCGAGGCGTTATCCAGCAGGCCGGATTTCCATTCGGTCATGCGAGTATCCCCCGCCGCCGCGATCGCCAGTTGATAGGTGGTGCTGTTATCACCACCAGCGCGATACAGAATCAGTTTGCCGTTATGCATGGCGACGGTATCTGTCCCAACTGTGTCCCAGTTCAACGGGCCATTGCCGCCCACATCGACCAGCATCCGCTGCACCAGCTCACCGTTATCCAGCTGCAACACTCGAATCTGCCAGTCGTTAGTCGAGGTATGTAATCCCAACAACAGATAAGGACGATCAGGATCGGTACTGTCGATACGGATCTTCACTGACACTGGCAACGGGTCAGCCCCCGCAAACGGGCTTGGAACCCAGGCCAGATTATCCATGTTGTCGCTTTCAGCGATCAGGCTATAGGCACCATTTTCAAAACGGAACAGCCCGGCGCGACCGCTGTAAGTAGTGTTGGCATCAGCGGTGCCGGTGGGCCAGACAAATGCCGACAACACCGAGCCGTTATCGGGCGCGTGGTCACAGCTAACCGTCGGCAAGGCATACGCTTCACTGTAGGTATACCAGGTCGGGTCGGAGATCAGCGTGCCCAGCGTGAGGGTCTGATACTGACGGGTTCCGGCGGTTTCATTCACCGGGCCGTCCGCAGCGATCGGACCAACGACCCAGGACGCACCACCACCGCTGGCCCAGCCCGGACGAAACGCCACGATGCTGCAACCAAAGCCGTAGTCCACGTCGCCCACCGGCCATAGCAAGTCACTACTGGAACCGGAGTAATAACCCCCGGTGACCGAACCCTGCAGGGAACCACCGGCATCCGGCACAATCCGGCGGCTGTAGTGATACACCGAATCAATGGTCCAGCCCTGCACCAGATACGGCGTATTGCCATCCCACAGGGTTCGATCCAGCGTGACTGAACTGAGTACCGTTTGTGAATAAACGGTGCGAATACCACCCAACATAAAGCCGTCCACGGCATCCAGATCCATGCTGGTCTGAACGGTTTCCGGTGTTTTTACGCGGAAGACCATACCCGCCGGTTTGCTATCGGAAGTGCCACGTTTGTGCAGATAACGCGCCCACACCTGGCCATCACGCCGCCAGACATCCTGAAACACTCCGATCGGGGTGTAGTTCGGAGTGATATTGGGGTCGTTGGAATGCACACGGGTGATCAGCGTGGCGTTGTAAGGAGCAAGTTGTGCCTGGCGTTCACTCAGTGAGCTGCCATCCCAGCTGGCGCTGGTATTAGAACCACCACTACCAGTTCCGCCGCCGGAACCACCACCGCCACAGGCGGTTAACCCGGCAGCCACCCATACGGCTATCAAACGAATATTCATGATCATTCCCTGTGCTGTCTTGTGGGTGTCTGCTACACGCAGACATCCCCCCTACAATGACATTCACACAGGAGAGGGCCATCCCGCGTTTGCGGGATGGACGCCAATGCCTCAGTTCGCTTTGGCTTCGTATTTCTCAATCAAGGTCTGAGCTTTCTGATACAGGCGAGTGCCGTCTTTGCCTTCTTTATCCATGTCGGCAATCCACTGATCGGTTACCGGCTGCATGGTCTGGCGCCAGCGTGCCACTTCGGCTTCCGGCAAGGTATTAAAGATCGTCCCACTGTCGACCATGGTCTGGCGGTTACGCACATCGGCGTCGTCCCACACCTGACCAATCCAGCCTGCCGTCTCGATACCGGAGTTATTGTCGATCACCTTTTTCAGGTCATCCGGCAGTTTGTTGTAGCTGTCCTTGTTCATCACAAATACAAAGAACTGGGTATACAGGCCCGGTTTGGTCAGGATTTCAGTGGAGTAACGGGTCAACTCGTGGATCTTTAACGGCGTTACCGCTTCATAGGCCAGCAAGGCCGAGTCCACTACCCCTTTCGACAGAGACGACGGCAAGGTCGGCAACGGCAGGAAGATGGGTGAAGCGCCGGCGAGTTTTAATGCCTCGGCCATCTGCTTGTTGGGCGCGCGTACTTTCACGCCTTTCAGGTCTTCAAGACGGGTAACCGGTTTATCACGCATCAGAATGGCACCGGCATGATGGGTATGCAGCGCCAGCAAATGAACCTCGGACAGCTCGTCCTGCATTTCCTGCTCGGCAAATTCCTGCAAAGCCATACTGCTGGAGCGGCCAGACGTCGCCATAAACGGCAGTTCAAATACCCCCGCCTTCGGGAAACGCCCCGGCGTATAACCCCCCACGGTCCAGACAATATCAACCACTCCCTGGCGCGCCTGATCAAACAGCTGCGACGGGTTCCCCCCCAGCTGCATGGATGGATAAATATCAATCTTGATACGGCCGTCAGACTCCTTCATCACCTTCTGCGCCCAGGGCTCCAGAAAGCGACTGTGAGCGTTCGACATAGGTGGCGACATGTGATGCAACTTGAGTGTGACTTCCGGTTCTGCGGCAAACACTGACGATGCCACACCCAGCGACAGGGTGACGGTGACGGCCTTGAACAGCGCCGACAGACGAGGTGCAAGACCTGTGATTTTTTCTGTTTTCATACCTTTGCCTTCTTATAGTTATTGGGTCTGGTTGATGACACTTATTGTTATTCCGGCACTGACATCAGCCGTACCGGGTTGCGCTGGCCGTCAGCAGAGTGCTGACGGTAAATTCAAAATCCTCCGTTCTCCGTTGCTGGTGAAACAAACCCATGGGGGGCCGTCATCACTGCGCGTTTTGTAACGCCAGCACAGCAATCCCGGTGGTCATCGGGGCGTAATAGAAGCGATGCACCTCTTCGACGTTGTCCGCCATCGCACCCCGCATCACCAGCCACATAATGACCTCGCCCCCCTCAGCGCCAGCGGCCAGCATCAGGTCACGTGTTGAGGTATCCGCCAGCTGTTCCGGCTCGGTCTGGATGCGTTGCAGCCACTGCTGATCCCACTCTTCATTAATAAAGCCGAAACGTTCGCCATTAAGCTGGTGCGACAGACCACCGGTGCCAACAATGGCGACCCGCAAATCTTCCGGCCAGCTGTCGATCGCCCGTTTCAGGGCTTGCCCGAGCTTGTAACAACGACGAGCGGTGGGAATCGGATGCTGAATCACATTCACCAGCAGCGGCACCACCTGCAGCGGCCAACCGGTATCGCTGTGGTCCCACAGCAATGGCATGGCGGTGAGGAAACCATGATCGAGAGCCATTTCCTGGCAGAGGGTCATATCGAATTCGTCGGCCAGCAGGCAGTTGGCCAGATGACGGGAAAACGCGGCGTTCCCCTGAAATTCCGGCAATGGCCGTTTGCCATAACCTTCGTCAGCCACCTGATAAGAATCGGCAACGCCCAAAGCAAAGGTCGGGTAACGATCAAGGAAAAACTCGGTGCCGTGGTCGTTGTAAACCAGAATTACCACGTCGGCTTTTACGTCGTCCTGCAGCCAGCGTTTGACCGGTTCATAACCTTCAAACAACGGCTGCCAGGCCGGGTCGGTCTGTTTGTTCTGATCGTAGGCACGACCAATGGATGGCACATGGGATGAGCCAATACCGGCAACAATTCTGGCCATTACACCGCTCCCGGAACGTGGCGGGTTTGCATAAAGCTCTCGTAGCTTTCACCACGCATATCGGCACCAATCTGGTACAAGCCGTAACCCAGCGTTGCTGCCAGCTTCAGGAAGAAAAACAGGTTGCCGCCGAGTTGGGTCAGCTGCAGCCAGTCACGATCACGAATCGCCTGTTTCTGCTCTTCGGTTAATCCGTAACGGGCCATATAGGCTTCACTGTCGGCCAGAAACTCATCCCGGCTGGCCTGGCTTTTTAACGAGTTGCACATTTTGTTAATGGCATATCCCTGCTGCGACAATACCAGATCGAAGACATAGGTTCCCGGGATATCCCAATGGATATCCGTTGTAATGGTCGACATGTTGTTATTCTCTCGAAGGTGTTGAGGGCTATTTCAGAGCCATTACCTGTTACATAACAAACCGCGCTTTGCGTTCGGCGATCAGCCAGCGGCCGTTCTGACAGACACAATGATCTTCAAACTCGCCGACTTTCAGCGCTGGCGCGCTACTGGAATCCGCATCCGACAGGTCTTTGGCGTACAGCTGCACATAGCTGTAGACGGTGCTCGATGTCACCGAGTGAATATCGACACGCATATTGGTGCAGATATGGCGGGTCATTCGCGAAGCCGGACGGCTTTCGTAGGCATCCAGAATGGCAGCCGGGCCACGCAGCGGCTCACTCTGCCCCGGACGGTAAAGCAGCCCGTCGGCACTGAAACAGTCGGCAAAATCCCGATAGATCTGCTGATCGACCGCATGTACGGCATCCAGAACCAGACGGATACAGGCGCCTTCAATATCCGTACGAAGGGGTTGGGTGATATTCATAAAATGCCTCTTGTTATTGTTGTTGTGAGGAGCGTTTTAGGGAGTGCTTACAGAACCGTTTTATTGCAGTCGGTTTCCACAAAACGTTTATGAGTGCTTTTGCAGCCACTGCAGCAGCGCCTGATTAACCGCTTGCGGTTGCTCCATGGTGCTCATATGGCCGCTGTTTTCGATTACCGCCAGCTCGGCGTTAGCCACCAGCGCGGCCATATCCTGATGCCGAGCCAACGGGCTCCAGCTATCGTCGCGACCACAGATCAGCAAGGTCGGGCAACTCAGCTGCTGTAACACCGGCGTTGCATCGGGGCGATTCAGCAACGCACGAATCTGGGCAGCAAAAATGGTGGGCGTCTTGCGCTCCAGCATCACCAGAATCGACTCGATAAAGTCCGGCTGCTGCAGGCGGGCCGGATGCACCATGCCCTGCACCCAGCGTTCACCCACGGCGCGCATACCACGGCTGCGCGCCAGTTCCAGCAAGGCCATACGCCCGGCTTTTTCCTGCTCACCGGCCTCGCCTTCGGCACGCGCCTGATAACCGCTATCAAGCAACACCAGATGACTGACACGCTGTGGCGCCTGACGCACCACGTCGAGCGCAATTCGCCCGCCCATGGAATGGCCAACCAGCACAAACCGTTCCGGACAGGTGTCCAGTACATGGCGCGCCATGGCTTCGATGGAGTCCAGTTCGCCATAACTGACGATGTGACAGGAGTAGTCCGGGAGCGCCGCCTGTTGTTCGGTCCATACCGCACCGTCACACAACAAACCGGGGAGAAAAACGACATTAGCGGTCATACCAGGCTCCGTTTCTGATCGTTATTGTTGGAGTACCAAACAATGTCTGGTGGTCTGGCTTTTTATACTATCTAATCCCTTTTACATTCAAAAACGCTTAATCGAGCGCTCTGTAATCGCGATCTGGAAAAAATAAAACCATCAAAAGCGAGCCGATCATGGACACTCTGACCAACCTCAAAACCTTTCTGGCGGTATCCAGCCATGGCAATTTCACCTCGGCGGCGCGCAGTCTGCATGTGGTGCCATCGGTGGTGGCGAAGCGTATTGCCCAGCTGGAAAGCACTCTTGGCAATCGCCTGTTCGACCGCACCACCCGCACGCTGGAACTGACCGACGCTGGCCAGCGTTTGTTGCCCTCGGCGCGTCAGTGCCTGACCGAGTTCGAAGGGCTGTTACAGCAGGCCGCCATGGACGACAGCAAACTCGAAGGGCATCTGCGACTGATGTTGCCCACCACCATCTCCATGGCCGCGCTTTCGCGTTCTGTCACCCGCTTTATGGCCCAGCACCCGCGTATTACGGTAGAAACCCTGATGAGTGATCGCTCGGTGAGCCCGCTGGAGGAAAACATTGACGTGATGATCAGTGGCCGCCTGGCTCATTATGATGGTGTGGTGCAGGTGCCGCTGGCGCCGACGCTGGTTGGCCTGTTTGCCGCGCCGGAATACCTCGAACAATACGGCCGCCCGGAGCACCCGTCACAACTGGTGGATCACAGTTGTCTGGTATTCAGCCCACAGGGCAAAACCTGGGCGTTTGAATCCTCCAAAGGCCCGGTGTATGTCGACGTGCAACCACGTCTGAGTTCTGACGATAACTACACTCTGTGTGTCGGCGCAGAACAGTCGTTAGGTTTGGCCATTCTGCCGGGCTATATCGCCCGCGACGGTGTTCAGAGCGGACGTCTGGTGAAAGTGATGACAGCCTACCCACCACAGGATCGCTGGTATCGCGCGCATATCCCCAAACGTAATGAAAACCTCGCGCGGGTAACGGCCCTGTGCAAATGGCTGCGCCAGGATATCGAAGCGCTGAATAGTGGGCTTTCACCATCTCCCGCAGGTAAGCAATTCTGATGTTGATCTGGACTGTCCCACTCTGCCGTGGTTAGATTACGACCATGAACACCGTTAACCCTACTTCTATTGCTACTTCTCGCCAGCTGCGCCGACGCGTTCCGTGCAGCTGCCGTCGTTCGTCTATCTGAACCCATCCGGCAGCCACTGTTTGTGCTGCCGCCCGACATTACCGCTGCATTTGCAAACCTGTGGTTGCCCTTTTTTCTCCAAGGTCTTTACAGGAACTGTTCAAATGCACACTCCACAAACTCTCAGCCCCAATCCCCTGTGCCCAGCCATCATGCCGGTTGCCAAACGGCCGGATATTGTTTTCAGCCACGGAGAAGGCAGCTGGTTGATCGACCAGAACAACCAGCGTTATCTCGACTTTGTGCAGGGATGGGCCGTTAACACTCTGGGCCATGGCCATCCGGCCATTGTCGAAGCCATCCGGCAACAGGCCGGACTGCTGATCAATCCAAGCCCGGCGTTTTACAACCAGCCGATGCTGGATCTGGCCGCACAACTGACCGCCAGCTGCGATCTCGATCAGGTATTTTTTGCCAACAGCGGTGCCGAAGCCAACGAAGGTGCCATCAAGCTGGCGCGCAAATGGGGCAGCCTGCACAAACAGGGAGCCTGGAAAATCATTACCTTCGAACACGGCTTTCACGGCCGCACCCTGACCACCATGTCAGCCTCTGGCAAAACCGGTTGGGACGCCCTGTTCGCGCCCAAAACGCCGGGGTTTACCAAGGTGCCTTACAACAACATTGACGCCGTAGCGGCCGCCATTGATACCGAAACGGTGGCCATTATGCTGGAACCGATTCAGGGCGAAGCCGGGGTGATTCCGGCCACAACAGCGTTTTTGCAACAGTTGCGGGCGCTGGCCGATGAACATCAGTTGTTGCTGATTCTCGACGAAGTACAAACCGGTATGGGCCGGACTGGCAAACTCTTCTGCCACCAACACGCCGGTGTAGTGCCAGACATCATGACCCTCGGTAAAGGCATTGGTGGCGGAGTCCCCTTGTCTGCACTACTGTGCCGGAAATCGGTCAGCTGCTTTGCGCCAGGCGATCAGGGCGGTACCTACAATGGCAATCCGTTAATGTGTGCAGTCGGTTTGGCGGTATTAAACAAGCTGCAAACGCCAGGCTTCCTGCAACAGGTGGAAACCACCGGCCAGTATCTGCGGCAGCAATTGCAGCAGCTTTCAGCCCGTTTCCAGCTCGGCGAAGTGCGGGGCCATGGTTTGCTGCTGGCACTCAATACCGGAACCATCAACGCAGCTGAACTGGCAGAAAACGCTCGGATACAGGGGTTGTTGATTAACGCTCCACGGCCCGATTGTTTGCGGTTTATGCCAGCACTCAACGTTAGCCACGATGAGATTGACCAGATGCTGACCATCCTCGAAACGCTTCTGGGCTATTGACAACCCTTGAGCGCCATTAACCGCCAGTGCTCGCGCTGATCACTGGCTGTTTTCCCGGAAATAGACGCCCCAATCTCCTTCCCTTGTCGCATGGCAATCAGCGCCATAGCCGATACACTGTTCTGATGCTGTTGGAATCCCTTACAACAATAACAGGCCAGATATGGCTCCCCGGGGGAAATATGCACACCATTACGTCTCTTGTTTACCGCATCTTGCTGATCCCGGCGCTGATCGCCAGCGCAGTGGCCGCTTATGCCGATGCTCTCGATGGCAACAAGTCAGTCTTCCTGATTGACAAAAAAGGCGAAGCCACCCAGGTGGGAACCGTCGCCTTCAGCAGCGATGGTGGTGTTATCCACTATCAGCTGAAGATGGACCACCATGGCAAGTTCAAGGATTACTTCCTGTCGATGAAAGAGATGAAGTGCCTGGAAGGCCCGGAACTGATGTGCCATCTGTCCTATCCCTACCAGCAACCGCATACCGTCAGCGCCGATGACCTCAGCTGGCTATCGCATGACTTGCTGTTTATGTTCAAACAGCCCACCGAGTTTGGGGCCAATTTCTGGAATGGTGTCTACTACGACCTGACGGTCGAAGACGGTGTGATCAAAGGCACGGCGCAGGCGGTTGATCTGAACCGGTTGGCATCACCTCCGGCTGATCTGACCGTTCCACCGTTTGCAGAAGCGGATCGTGACGAGCTGGAAATCACCAACCGCTGGCTGCCTTATCTGGAAATACGTTAACCAGTCACTGAAAAGCCTATTGCTCCCTGGGGGTAGGCCACTACCCCGGAAGAGGTGTCTATTTGGAGGAATAGTCCGCTCCCACCCCCCTGCCTAAGCTTGACCGATATCAAAATCCACTCCCCCCATGATCTCGGCAGGCCTGGTATGAAAACACTCCAATTATTGTCTTTGTTGTTTGTTACCCTCACCGCGCCCTTGATGGCAGAAGCCAACGATACTCCACAGCAATGTCAGAACGTGCGGATTGGAGTCGTCGACTGGACCGATTTGCACATCGTTAACGGTGTTGCCAAAACCCTGCTGGAAGCACTGGGCTACAACGTCCAGCTACAGGCCGAAGACGGAGCCGATCAGGTGTTCGAAAAAATGCAGCGCAAGGATATTGATGTGTTTCTTGGGTACTGGTCACCCACCATGACCCCCATGATCGAACGTTATTACGCCGACCGCTCCATTCGAACCGTCACCGAAAACCTCAACGAAGCACGCTGGACACTGGCCGTGCCGAGTTACGTCTACGACCAAGGGCTGCGCGATTTTGCCGACATCGCCCGCTTCCGCGACAAACTCGAAGGCCGTATCTACGGGCTGGAAAAAGGCTCCAGCGGTAACGAAGCGATTTTACAGATGATTGCCAAAAATGCGTTTGGCCTCAAAGACTTCACCCTGGTCGAAACCACCGAACGGCTGATGATGGCGCAGGTAAAAGGCCGGGTTCGCAAAGGTGAATGGATTGTGTTTATGGGCTGGCAACCCCACCCGATGAACCAGCACTACGATCTACGTTATCTGAGTGGTGGAGATGACTATTTCGGCCCCGATTACGGCGCAGCCAAAGTACACACCAGCGTCCGGCAAGGGCTGGCAGAAACCTGCCCGAACCTCGGGAAATTCTTCACCAACCTGACTTTCCGGGCCGCCATGGAAGAAGAAATGATGGATCAGGTCACCAACGGATTTGTACCACTGGAACGCGCAGTCCGCGGCTGGATTCACGCCAATCCACAACAACTCAACGCCTGGCTGGAAGGGGTAAAAACCCTGCGCGGAGAAGCCATTGATACCCAACAGCTGGCAGCCAATATGGAATTGAAAATGGGACGCTAGGACGTCGGACGTCCGACATGATTTTTGTGGGCATAAATGCCCACACTACAACAGAGCAATCATTTACATCGATTTCGCCCAGCGCAGCTGGCCACCGTTAATTGCCCATCTGAGCGAGCCGGGATTCACCGTAACGGCCGACCCGGCCTGGGCATGGATGCCCAGCCAGGCCCGTTGGTACAGGGATGTGCCATCGGGCCGGGGTCGATAAGCCGTTGTCGGGGAATACCGGATAAACGAGCCCAGTCGGGCAAAAGCAGGGGGAGGCCCGCCCGGCCGGGGGACAAGGTCCCCCAAGAGGGCAAGCGGACTGGCCAATTAACAAACCGAGTAGCCGCAAAGCGCCAGACGTCGGACGAACAGCATCCACCAGCACACCAATTTCACCCACCGAAGGTGGCCACCGCCAATTGCCCATCTGGGCGAGCCGGAATTCACCGCAACGGCCGACCCAGCCTGGGCATGGATGCCCCGCCAGCTCAGTTGGCACAGGGATGTGCCATCTGAGCGGGGTCGAACAGCCGTTGTCGGGGAATACCGGAAAAACGAGCCCAGTCGGGCAAAAGCAGGGGGAGGCCCGCCCGGCCGGGGGACAAGGTCCCCCAAGAGGGCAAGCACCGTAGCAAGTTAACAAGCCGAGTAGCCGCCAGAAGTCGGACGTCGGACGTCGGACGTCGGACGTCGGACACGATTTTTGTGGGCATAAATGCCCACACTACAACAGAGCAATCATTTACATCGATTTCGCCCAGCGCAGCTGGCCACCGTTAATTGCCCATCTGGGCGAGCCGGGATTCACCGTAACGGCCGACCCGGCCTGGGCATGGATGCCCAGCCAGGCCCGTTGGTACAGGGATGTGCCATCGGGCCGGGGTCGAAACGCCGTTGTCGGGGAATACCGGATAAACGAGCCCAGTCGGGCAAAAGCAGGGGGAGGCCCGCCCGGCCGGGGGACAAGGTCCCCCAAGAGGGCAAGCAACGTAGCAAGTTAACAAGCCGATTAGCCGTCGGACGTCGGACGTCCGACGAACAGCATCCATCAACACCGCCAATAACCGCCACGCCATCGCGGCCCGGCCAGACGCCAGACGCCAGACGCCAGACGCCAGACTACAGCCTTATTCGCGATTCATTTTCGCAGCAAACTTGCTGAAGGCCTCCAGCTGAACACCCAAAAACGCACGGGTATCTTCATCCACCAGCTCGTTGTTCTGAATCTTGTTATGCACCTGCGACACCATAGCCTCTGGCTTGTTAAACACCAGCGCATCAAAAAACACCAGAATCTGACGCAGGTGATACTGGGCACGGGCGCCACCGGCCATACCCGGAGTAGCGGTCTGGATCAGCACCGGCTTGTTGGCGATTGGCTGAGGGGCTACGCGTGACAGCCAGTCCAGTGCGTTTTTCAGTACACCCGGAATCGAGTAGTTGTACTCAGGAGTCACAATGATCAGGCCATCAGCTTCAGCAATCTGTTTGGCCATGGCCAGTACCGCTTCCGGGAAACCTTCAGCCTGCACATCGGCGTTGTAGTGTGGAATATCGCCAATAGAACCCAGCTGCTTGATGGTCACGCCATGCGGAGCCAGCGCAGGCAAGGTGTTGGCGATGGTGGTGTGGTAAGAGCCGGTACGCAGGCTGCCCACCAGGGTAACGAAGGTTTGTGTGGTTTCACTCATGTCTGCAACTCCTGCACGGTTAAGCATCGGGAGGCGTCGCTCAGTGCCTGTTAAAATACGGCCAGAACACGCCTGGTGGTTTCTCACTTGAGAATTTAACCACCATACGATACAAGACTGTATCACCATGCAATACGAAAGAGAACCGGTATGGATAAAGACAAGTCTGGCAATGGCATTCAGGTACTGGCGCGGGCAGCGGCTATTTTGCGAGCCCTGAATGACACTCCGCAGAGCCTGGGGGCACTGGCCAGCACAACCGGCCTGCCGCGCTCGACAGTTCAGCGCATTGTTGATGCGCTGGCGCACGAGAGTCTGGTGGAGGCCGGTAGCGGCGGAGTACGACTGGGTTGGGGGCTGATGGAAATCGCCAAAAAAAGCCAGACCAGTATGGTGGAACGGGCGCGGCCAGTACTGGAAACCCTGTTTGCCCGTACCCATGAAACCGTGGATATCTCCACCGCGTTGGGTGGTGAGGTGTCGTTCCTTGACCGGATTATTTCCGATCAGGAATTACGCGTGGTGTCATTCCCGGATAAACCACGCCCGCTATATGCCAAGGCCAATGGCAAAGCGTTGCTGGCACAGCTGTCCAATGACGAAATCGAACGCCTGTACGGTGATGGTCTGAAACCCCTGACCGAGCACACACTGACCTCAATGCCTGCTCTGCTGGAGGCGATTGAGCAAGTGCGCCGTGACGGTTTTTCCTACGACATTGAAGAACACGCGCTGGGCGTGTGTGCCATTGGCATCGGTTTTATGGCAGCCAATGGCAAGGGATATGCGTTTTCGGTGGCCATGCCCGCCAGCCGTTACCACATCATGAAACCGATTGTGGAAAATGCCCTGCGGGAATGCCGACAAATGATGCTGGAGCTGCTGTAACAACGGCGTCTTTCAACCCGGTTTCAACCCGGTTCGTGCGGGTTAAACAGGCGCTGGCTGTCGACTACCGCAAAGTCGATCAGTGCCCGCACCTTGCGTGGCACCGATGTGCCAGCCAGATACACGGCATTGACCGGATGGCTGTCGTGGTGAAAACCTTCGAGCAATACCACCAGTTCCTCGCGGGCAATGGCATCACGTACCGCAAAGTCGGGCACGCGGGCAATACCATAACCAGCCATCGCCCAGTCACGGGCAACCCGGGCGCTGTTGACCAGCAAGGTCTGCGGCACACTCACCACTAACGGCTGTTCGTTTTCACTGAAGAGCCAGCGCCACGGCGTTTCGCGATTGGTGTCGATAATACAACGGTGATTGAGCAGCTCTTCGGGATGGCTCAGCGCCGGAGCATTGGCCAGATAAGACGGCGCGGCTACCAGCAAGGTACGGATTTCACCCAGTTTGCGGGCCTTGAGTGAATCCAGTTTCGGATCACCAATCCGGAACGCCAGATCAATCCCCTCTTGCACCAGATCCACAAAGTCGTCGCTTAACTGCAGGTCCAGCACCAGCTGCGGGTATTGGCTGGCAAAGCGCTGGATCAGCCCTTGCAAATACACCTCACCAAACATGACCGGTGCGCTGATCCGCAAACGCCCTGCCATCTGGCGGGCGTCGGCACTGACCGCGCCGAGTAATTCATCCAGCTCCTCCAGCAACGCTGGCACCCGCTCATACAAAGCTTCACCAGCGGCGGAAAGCCCGACCTGACGGGTAGTGCGTTGCAACAGGCGAGCACCGGTGCGCTGCTCCAGCTCGGCTACGTACTTGGAAACCAGCCGGTTGGAAATCCCCAGCTGTTCAGCCGCCGCCGTAAACGAACCGGTCTGGGCGGTCGCTACAAAGGCCTTGAGGCCATCCAGAGTGTCCATGGTTATCTCCCTTATCACGACCAGCGCAGCGGTCAATAGCTAACTTAATTAAGAACAAAATGTGGAAATTCATTGAATATTATCAACATTGTGAGCGCATTACCCGCTGCGCATACTGGCCCCATAACGAGCACCCACTCAGGGTAGCCAGACAAAGGAAAACGACATGAACAAGCTGATACGTAATTTCACTGCCCTTGGTGCAACCACTCTGCTGGCAACCGCCCTGACTGCCTGTGGCAGCGATGATGACCACCACTCCAGCCAGGTTGATCCGGTCAAGGCCGCACTGGAGTCTTACCAGGCACAGGAACAACTGGTGAACGAGCATCTGACCAAATTCGATGATCTCGACTTCAACGTCTTTACCGGTGAACAGTGGGATCGTCTGCAGGAAAGCCATGCCGAGAATATTCTGGTGCACTGGCCAGATGGCCACACCACCGAAGGTCTGGACACGCATATCACGGATCTGCGCGGATTCTTTGTGTGGGCACCGGATACCCGTATTGAAACCCACCCGATCCGTATTGGTCAGGGTGACTACACCGGTGTGGTGGGTGTGATTGAGGGTACGTTTACCCTGCCAATGCCGATTGGCAATGATCAGTACATCCAGCCAACTGGACAAGCGTTCAAACTGAGTATGGTGACCATTGGTCACTGGACGTCTGACGGTGTGATGGACGAAGAATGGCTGTTCTGGGATAACCAGGCGTTTTACCAGCAGATTGGTCTGGGCCAATAAGCACCAGCGGCAAAACCCGTGGGCTGGTGGCGACCTGCGCCGCCAGCCTGAATCAGATCAGTACACCAAAATACAGCACCACCAGCTCTTCCTTGCCGACGTTGCGTAACTCGTGTTCGTCGCCCGGCTCCACCGAAATACAGGTGCCAGCACTGACCCGGAACGCCTGACCATTAATGGCCATCTCACCGACGCCAGCTTCAATCAGAAACACTTCGGTCATGTCGGTGTGAGAATGCGCCCACGCCACTTCCCCGGCCGGAAACACCGCCCGCGAAAAATGGGTGACGTTGCGAATCTGGTTATTGGCAACAATCACCTGTTTGCGAATACGGGTGTTGTGGGAAACACCGGTTTCCGGAATCTGATCAAGGCTGGTGATTTGCATAGAAAATCCTGAACGGACGGAATACAGGAGCTTAGCGGGGTTTGCTGCGATGGCAAACTGTTATCCCGCTCACCGCTATTCAACTTTTATATGAGTCGCTGTTTATAACCGCTGCATGTATAACAGCCCGAGGCTGAAGCCCATTCACCACAACGACGGCTGAACCGCCAGCCGCGACACTGGCCTGATTCAGACCAGTGTCATGGCACAGACCGGAGCGTTATTCCGCCTTGGCGGCACGGGCCCGGGCAGCATGCAGCTTTTTATAGCTGTTGATCAGACGCTGGTGTTTGTCGAGCCCTTCCAGATTCATACTGGTTTCGGTCAGGCCATAAAAACGCACCGTACCTTCGATGGAACCGATGGCGGCGTCGATACGTTCGTCACCGTACATACGACGGAAAGCCTGTTCGTAATCCGCCATCTCCAGCTCGTCATCCAGATGCACCTGCATCACCACGTTCAGCGCCTGGTAGAACAGGCCACGGTCAACGGTGTTATCGTTAAATTGCAGGAACATCTCCACCAGTTCCTTGGCATCATCCACTTCACCCAACGCCAGCAGGGTCAGCAGTTTAAGCTCCAGCACGGTCAGCTGGCCCCAGACGGTGTTGTCGTCGAACTCAATACCAATCAGGGTGGTGATGTCGGTGTAGTTGTCCATCTGGCTTTCTTCCAGACGGTCGAGCAAGTCTTCGAGCTGATCGTCACTCAGACGGTGCAGATTGAGGATGTCTTCGCGGTAATCCAGCGCCTTGTTGGTGTTATCCCAGATCAGGTCATCAATCGGGTACACCTCGGAATACTCTGGGACCAGAATACGACAAGCCGGTACACCAAGGTCGGAATAGGAAGCCATGTACACTTCTTTGCCCAGATCTTCGAGAACTTCAAACAGGCGTTCGGCTTCTTCTTCGTTGCTGCTTTCACCGCCGTTAGTGAAATCCCACTCGACAAATTCGTAGTCGGCACGGGCACTGAAGAACTTCCACGACACCAGGCCCGTGGAGTCAATAAAGTGCTCAACGAAGTTGTTCGGTTCGGTCACCGCGTGGCTTTCGAAAGTTGGTTGTGGCAGATCGTTCAGACCTTCAAAACTGCGCCCCTGCAGCAGTTCAGTGAGGGTACGTTCCAGCGCCACTTCGAAACTCGGGTGTGCACCAAAGGATGCAAACACACCGCCGGTACGCGGGTTCATCAGGGTCACACACATCACCGGGAACTGACCGCCCAGCGAGGCATCTTTCACCAGCACCGGGAACCCCTGCTCTTCCAGGCCCTGGATACCCGCCAGAATACTCGGGTATTTGGCCAGCACTTCGGCGGGTACGTCTGGCAGGCAGATTTCTTCTTCCAGAATCTGACGTTTGACGGCCCGTTCAAAAATCTCGGACAAACACTGCACCTGCGCTTCCGCCAGTGTGTTACCGGCACTCATGCCATTACTGAGGAACAGGTTTTCGATCAGGTTGGATGGGAAATAGACGGTTTCGCCATCGGAGCGACGTTCAAACGGCAGCGCACAGATACCACGCTCACGGTTGCCGGAGTTGGTATCAATCAGGTTGGAACCCTGCAGCTCACGATCCGGGTCGTACACTTCCAGGCAGTAGTCATCCAGCAGGCCATCGGGCAGTTGATCATCCGGGCCCGGCTTGAACCACTTTTCATTCGGGTAATGCACGAATTCGGCGTTGGCGATTTCTGGGCCAAAGTACTGGTCGTTATAGAAGAAGTTGCAGTTCAGACGCTCGAGGAATTCCCCCAGAGCCGACGCCAGGGCGCTCTCTTTGGTTGAGCCCTTGCCGTTGGTAAAACACATCTGGGAGTCGGCATCACGAATGTGCAGCGACCAGACGTTAGGAACGATGTTGCGCCAGGAAGCAATCTCGATCTTCATGCCCAGATCAGCCAGCAGGCTGGTCATGTTGGCAATGGTTTCTTCCAGCGGCAGGTCTTTGCCTTCGATCCAGGTCTGAGTGCCGGCTTCGTTTTTGCCCAGCAGCAGCGCCTGGGTGTCATCGTCGAGGTTGTTCACCACTTCGATCTCGAAGTCGATGCCGTTCTGGATCACTCGTTTGACCGAGCAACGCTCCATGGAACGCAGGATGCCCAGACGGTCTTTTTCGGAGATACCGTCCGGCAGTTCCAGCTGGATCTTGATCAGCTGTTTGTAACGGTCTTCCGGATCCACGATGTTGTTCTGGACCAGACGCAGGTTTTCGGTCGGGATGTCCCGCGCCATGCAGTACATCTTGGCAAAGTAGGCCGCACACATGGCGGACGATGCCAGGAAGTAGTCAAACGGCCCCGGTGCAGAGCCATCACCCTTGTAACGAATGGGCTGGTCGGCCACCACGGTGAAGTCGTCGAATTTGGATTCGAGACGAAGGTTGTCGAGGAAGTTGACCTTGATTTGCATGCGCGATACCTGAGTATTCGAATGAGGTGAGCGTGGCAGCCGATGGGCCACACAGATGGGCGGCTATTATCCAGATTTCCAGCGCTGAGTCTTTTGTTTGTCGCTGCAGAAATACCTGAGACTGAGGCCGATGGGGCAGCCACCGATCCAGATTTCCAGCGCTGAGTCTTTTGTTTGTCGCTGCAGAAATACCTGAGACTGAGGCCGATGGGCCAGCCACCGATCCAGATTTCCAGCGCTGAGTCTTTGGTTTGTCGCTGCAGACATACAGCAGACATACGGGAGACACAGGCAGATGGCCCCGGCTACCGATCCAGATTTCCAGCGCTAAGTCTTTTGTTTGTCACTGCTCACTGCAGACATACAGGAGACATACGGGAGACACGCAGATGGCCCCGGCTACCGATCCAGATTTCCAGCGCTGAGTCTTTTGTTGGTCGCGCCGCCGAAGGTTGGCGGCACAAATCGGAATTAACGACAGCTATAACGGAAACTGTCATCGAGATCGAGCGGCAGGATAAGAGTGCTGAACTGGCGCTCAAGGGAATCGCTGCAAAGCGCTGTGCGGTTACTACTGTTGTTGATGTAACGACTGTTGTATTCGGCATTCAGAACCGGTTTACCTTGCTCGATAAACGGCGCCAGCAGATCACATTCGTTGTACTCAAAACACTGCTCGTTCACCGCAAAATCGAAGTAGTCCACCAGCGTTTCAATCTGGTCGAGATCATTTTTGAGAGCGACGGCCAATCCCCGTTCGTGGGCGGCATTGGCGATCTTGCGGTTGTAGGTCAGCTGGTCAGAAGCCGTCAGGGCAAAGCCCGGGGTGTTCTGATAACCATCCATGTTGTCGGGCTCAACACCATCACAACCCTTCTCGACCGCCAGATCCATGCGGTTTGCCATTACCGCCAGCACACTGGCCGCACGAATATCCAGCCAGCGTTCCCCCACCCAGCCATCCAGATTATTGCCCAGGGTTGCCGTTGCAAAGTCGTCGGCGTCATCACGCCAGTTCTCCCACGAACCGGCCGAGAAATAACAGATCACCTTGTGGCCAGCTTGCTGCAAAGCGCTGATCTGGCTGGTGCTGGTATCAAACAGATCGATGTCGTACAGGCTGGCGGCATAACGGCTATTCAACGTGCCGGTGAGTTGCCATTGCCAGCTGATCGCCAGCTCCGGTTGATACCAGTTACCTGACGTAACGGGTAACGGATCATCGCTGTTAGCGGTTTCATCAGCATCGGACTCGCTGCTGTTATCGCTGTTGTCGTCACTACGATCACCACTGCCACCACCGGAACCACCACAGGCCGTCAGGCTGGCAAGCAACAACAGGGCTAACAAACGCCGGGCAAGGGGCTGGCAAAGGGATTGTGTGGGCATAGAAGAATTCCGATGGCTTTTGATAATTCTGATGCATCTATCAGTAAAAAGCTCAAACCGGACAACAGTTTCAACGTAAACGTCAGCCATGACAGGACAGCCAACGTTTATGAAGCGCCTGTCAGGCGCTTTTACCATTCAGCCAGTCATCCTCCAGCGGTTCCAGTAACACTGGCCCACGTGATGGCTGGGTGATAGAGGAATCAGTTTTTTCACCAGAAACAGCCATCGGTTGGGTGGCGGCTTCCCGCACAGGCCTACTGCTGACCGGATCCGGTACCGCCGGCCGAAAACTGCTGGCACCACGATAAATGGTACGTACCTTACGCGATATCGGTGCCTCAGTTCGATGCAATCCGGAGGCCGAATAACCGCGATGCTGCCTATCACGGATTTTGTCCATCATAGCCAGCATATCGGCACGCGATTCATCCTTGAGAATCTGCAAGTAACGTTCAGCACGCCATCGCAGCTCATGGTGCTCCAACTTGAGCGCCTGCACCAGCATCAACGCCATCACATCCGGGTTGTTTTTCCAACGAAAACGCTCGCCAGTCTCAATCTCGAAGCTGAGCGCTAATGCCATAAAGTGGATTTCCGCTGCACGGTCTGATCGAATTGCAGTCACACCGAACTCCTTGTCCGCGACGCAGCATTGTTCAACAGTCCAGATCCTCTCTGAAAGGGGACATCTATTTAATCCGGTGCCCGCTCTGGGCTTCCGGATGGTTACGAATCACGAAGCCAGTTTGCAGGCCTGACGGGTCAAGTCAAAAACTGGCGACACAGAGTCGGAATCATCCAGCAGCCCCCGAAGGGCGCGGGTTGCCGCTTCACATAGCTGCGTTAGAGAACTTGAAAAGGACTCGTCATTTCGCTGCGTTCTCCGTCTTGCTCTGAGAACCGGCAACACTCGCGCAGAGCTGTGCAGGATTAAATAGATGTCCCCGAAAGCTATGTAGCCGCTTTGGCTACCTCAATTACCAACGATACCGAGTCGGCGTTTTCCTGAAAACGCTGTTGGGAACAACTCGACTCGACACTTCACGGCAAGACCCCGTAGAACTTGCGCAGAGTTGGGCAGGGTTACTCAGAAGTGCCTTGTAACACACGGCCATATCATATCCTCAATCCAGGCAAAGAGAGATATTTATTATTAACTTTCATATCAAGTGCCCCAGCGTTGCGCAAAAAATGCAACCACCACGGTAAATATAGACAAGGAATTCGCCTAATCGCTGAGAACCACGTGGCTAAAATACAAATCGGCCAGAGACATTATGACGAACTCTGCGCGAGTGCTGCAGCGCGTCTGAGCAAGGTGACAAAAGCAGCGAAATGACAAACCAACCTGGCCGGGTCCTTTTCAAATCGGGCCGCGCAGGTTCGTCAACACCGCTCAAACGCATGGCAGCCCTAGGGACACTCTGAATAACTCTGCACAGCTCTGCGCGAGCGCTGCAGCGCGTGTGAGCAAGGCGACGAACGCAGCGAAATGACATGTCCTTTTCAAGTTCGTCAACACCGCTCAAATGCGCTGCAGCCCGCGCCCTTCGGGGCTTTCGGGATGGCGATGACTCGGTGTCGCCGGTTTTTGACGTAGCCCGCTATGCCATCAAACCGGCTTCGTGATTCATCGCCATCCCGATAAGCCAGAGCGGGCACCGAGTTATTCAGAGGGTCCTTAGACAGAAGGGCCATCAAACCGGCTTCGTAATTCATCACCATCCCGATAAGCCAGAGCAGACACCGAGTTATTCACAGGGGCCCAAATCATATAAAAATCAATCGCATTTATTCCTGAGATTTTAAAGCACTCGTCTTACAGACATACAGTTGAGACCAGCAGAGACTGACTCTGATTCATATTAAAAATACTCATTCAGCAAACAATCCCCCCTTCAAATTGAATTACTGCCACCTGTTGGAATATTTTATATAGCAGTTTTTTGAAGCCATTGATTATGGCCAATTCAGCTCGTTGTTGTAATAACAGTATTTTGGGGACACTCAGAATAACTCTTCACAGCTTTCGGTTCAGGCTCCTGATTCGCCCTACTTCCTGCCTCCATACGGTCGTGCGCGAGTGTTGCCGGTTCTCAGAGCAAGGCGGAGAACGCAGTGAAATGACGAACCAATCTGGCCGGGTCCTTTTAAAGTCGGGCCGCGTAGATTCTCTAACGCAGTTATGAGAGGCGGCAATCCGCGCCCTTCGGGGGCTGCTGGATGATCCCGACTCCGGGTTGCCAGTTTTTGACTTGCCTCATCAGGCCTGCAAACTGGCTTCGTGATTTATCACCATCCCGATAAGCCAGAGCGGGCACCGAGTTATTCAGAACTCCCTTGGAAGGGCTGAATCATCGACATAAAAATGACAGCGGCCATTTGTTGATATGCTCGAGGTCGCAACTGCCTGCTCGTGGCGACGAACCATCACAGGCGATTGCCGTTAAGGGTCATCTGCCCCTGGCTAATCCGGAACGATATCGCCGGGCCATTACTGGCCAGCAAGTCACCCATCAGCGGGTTGCTGAGGGTCGCAAGTGCAATCGCATCCTGGCTCAGAGCCATGTCGACACTGGCGTCCAGCACGCCCATCAGAGCCTGCGAATCCACCGCATCACCTTTCATTAACACCGAGAAAAAATCATCTGGCAGCTGTCCGGTTTGCAAAGTCAGGTTGCCACTGAGATCGATAAAAGGCTCATCGCCCTGATCAAAACGAAAATGGTCGAGTCGGAACCAGGGCGCACGCGCAAACCACTGGTCGGCATGTTGCTCCAGAAAACGGCTGAGTTCTTCCATCACCAGCTCAGGGTCTCCACTCTGACCAGCATCATCGAGCTGATCGAGCAACTGACGGGTCAGACTACCATCCAGACCACCAAACGAGGTCTGCAACAGCAGGTTATTCATGGTGCCCAGCGGGCTGTTAATGGTTTCGATACCAAAACTCATGGTCGATGCCACTTCGGTGGCAATGCGGGTTTCGACGTGGTTGGTAATGCCACTGGCGACCACCGGCAAACTGCTGTTTTCACGAATCTCGTGAATCGTCAGGTCAAATTGTCCCAGCAAATGCTCCGGTGAGCCTTCGTAACGATGCTCCCAGCTCAAACCACTGACCAACAGACTGACATCGGTGCCATCCAGATGCATAGGGGGCACCTCGGCCTTGCTTTCATAGGCCGACAGACGATTGTCGCCATCCAGTTCCAGCTGGAATTGCACCGGGAACGCCTCAATACTGAGACGATCATTATCTTCCACCAGCCAATTGGTTTCCGGCACCAACAGGGTTCCGGTCGCTTTCGATAGCCCCATTTCACCGCTGACATGCAATGGTTTGCCAGCAAACATCTGGTCAGTCAGAGACAGGTTAACCGGCCCCCCCACATACAAGGTCGGCAGATCGGCTTCCCAATGAATACCGCCCAGCAGACTGTGATGAATCACATACTCAACCGTCATATCCACTGGCACATCACTGGTCGGTGTTGCCAGTCGCACACTGCCACGAGTTTCCAGCAGACCACGTTGTTGGTCGTTTGCCAGAACTTCAACCGGCACACCACTCCAGCGTGACAGCGTTTCCGGGTTCAGTTGTTCATCCACTCGCGCCCCGACTTCCTGTCCAAGCTGATATTGGGCCCAGCCGGAACCAGTGAGCGCCAATACCGCCACACCGGATACCAGGTATTTCATAGAAGACTCCTTTCAATTGGCAGCCTCACGACTACTGCATGGGTATTCATGCCAATAATTGATGACACAACGGACTTCTCATCCGGAATTACCAAATAATAGCCGCCAGTCGCACTGTATTCGAGACGATCCACGACAACTGGCGAACGAAATTGACATGCTTCATGGTTGCTATAACAAGCAGTTGGAGTCCGTTCGCACCTGCCGTAGTCTGCAAACGCTAACCTCGGCAACCGCCGAAGCTGTATTGTCCCGCGCACAAGGAAGCCACATGCAACAAACCAAGATCATCCTGCCGGAAACAGAAATGCCGACCCACTGGTACAACGTGGTGGCCGATCTCAAAAATCCACCCGCCCCGCCGATGGGTCCGGATGGCAAACCACTCGACCCGGCCATGATGCAGGCCATTTTCTGTGATCCGATTATCGAGCAGGAAATGAGCGCCCAGCGTTGGGTCAAAATTCCGGATCAGGTTCGTGAAATTTACCAGCAGTGGCGCCCAACCCCGCTATTTCGCGCCCACCGTCTGGAACAGGCACTGGGCACTCCGGCCAAAATCTATTACAAGTACGAAGGCATCAGCCCAGCCGGTTCCCACAAGCTTAACTCCGCCATCCCACAGGCGTATTACAACAAACAGGCCGGTATTACCCGTCTGACCACCGAAACCGGTGCTGGCCAATGGGGCTCGTCGTTGTCTCTGGCGGGGCAGATGTTCGGGATTGATGTGCGCATCTATATGGTGAAGATCAGTTACCAGCAGAAGCCGTTCCGGCGCTCCATGATGGAAACCTGGGGTGGCGAAGTACTGGCCAGCCCAACCAATCTGACCAAAACCGGCCGCAAGATTCTGGCCGCCAATCCCGACAACCCGGGCTCGCTGGGTATCGCCATTTCCGAAGCGGTCGAAGAAGCCGCCAGCCGCGCCGATACCCGCTACAGCCTCGGTTCGGTACTGAACCACGTGTTACTGCATCAGACCATTATTGGTCTGGAAGCCCAAAAGCAGTTCGCCATGGTCGGCGACTACCCCGACATGATTTTTGCGCCGTGCGGCGGTGGCTCCAACTTCGGTGGTGTTGCCTTTCCGTTTTTCGCCGACGAAGCGGCTGGTGGCAAACATGTGCGTCTGGTCGCGGTTGAGCCATCATCCTGCCCAAGCCTGACCCGTGGCCATTACGCCTACGACTTCGGTGATTCTGTCGGATTTACACCGATGATGCTGCAATACACCCTCGGCCATGACTTTATGCCGCCGGGTATTCATGCCGGTGGTTTGCGTTATCACGGCGCCTCGTCACTGGTATCCCAGATGTACCATGAAAAACTGATCGAGGCGGTGGCGGTGCCACAGGTCGCGACCTTTGCCGCCGGTGTGCAGTTCGCCCGCGCCGAAGGGATTATTCCGGCACCGGAATCCAACCACGCCATTCGTGCCTGTATCGACGAAGCCCTGCGCTGCAAGGAATCCGGAGAAGCCAAGACCCTGTTCTTTAATCTGTCGGGCCATGGTCACTTTGATATGGTGTCGTACGACAAGTACCTGTCGGGCAATCTGGAAGACTACGATTACCCACAAGCCGAAATTGATGCAGCGCTGGAGCGTCTGCCAAAAGTGAAAGCCTGATCCCATACGGATCGCGCCCCAACCGGACTGACTCGTTCAGCCCGGTTGGGCATTCCCCACACGTCGTTACGGCGGTTTGGGCTGTTACTGCAAAGCGCAGTTTTCATCCACCAGACAGACCATACGTTTTTCCAACGCCGGGTAGTCCGGGTTGAAGGTGCCACGCCGTACCTGGCGGCCATCCAGGTTCGCCTGTTTCTTCAGCAAATCCGGATTTTCACCGTAGACCGTCTTGTCATTCTGGCTGACACACTGCTCGAATTCAGCGCGAGTTTTGTCGTCATCCAGCTCCTTGCAGTTGCGGTAACGGCCGTCCAGACCGTAATGCGGATCGGCTGGTGAACCCGCTACACCAACGTGGGAGATATTCAGCGTACGCATATCCGCCGGAAAACTGGCCAGAGGTACTTCCACAATACCATCACACTGCAGAGCCGCATCAGCGGCGACGTCCTTGTTCACATCCCCATCCACCGATGGATACCAGACCATCAGGCGACGTTTGACCTCACTTGCGCAGAACAAACGGCGCGCAGCACGCGGATCAATCGTGGTGTCATCCGCACTTACCGCCATCAAGACCGGCACGGTTGGCGCATAGACCGGATCATTCATTTCGCGGGTCAGATGATAGAACTCGGCACCGGCATTAAAAGAAAACGACTCATAACGGGCGGCATCACGCTCCGGGTACACCGACATCCAGGATTTGACATGGCGAATCATGGGCGTCAGGAAAGCCAGACCACTACTGGCCTGCACCGCTGGCGACAGCAGAATCATCCCGGCAACGTTGTCCTGGCGTGGCTGACCAGCCGCCTCATGATGGCGATGCATGTAATCCAGCATCAACGATGTACCGGTTGAAAAACCCACCAGATACAACTGGGCTGGGGCACCGGCAACCGGATCGGGATCCGCCTTGAAACTGCCAATGCCATAACGGAACGCTTCCTGCCATTCGGTGTAGGTCATCTCCAGCGAATCACCGGGAACCGTGCCGTGGCCCGGCAGCAACAGGGCCCGCCCCTGAGAGCAGGGATACGCCGCCTGCAACGACGCTGCGACGTTGCGTAACACATATGGCGAATCGGTCAGGCCATGTACTAGCAAAAACGCCTTGCCTGTACCGGCGGCCTTTTCGCCGGCACACAATTCAGGGTTTGGCCCCCACTGGAACGGCGCGCGCATGGCGGCGGCTTCGGCAGCGCTGTAACCACCCATGTATTCACTGGCACCCACACCCCCCAACACCGTATCCAGACGGAAGTGGCTGCTGCCCACGTAATCGGTAAACGACTGGCCCACAACCGGTGCGGTTTGCGCTTCACCGCTGGGCTTCAACAGATTGTTGTCAACGCCCTGGCAGGCGGCACAGGCCAGAGCCAGAGCGCTGACAGCCAGAGTCTGAACATATCCGGACCAGCGACGACGACGGCTAAATGACATCTATAAATCCCCTGAAAGTTGGAGCATCCGGCCGATCAGACCATCCCCCGGACAACACTGCCCGACATACTAGTAAGCGAATGGTGACCAGACAATGTCAGCTTGTCGGCGAAGCCATTCAGACGTCAAAGGCTGTTAATACCATGACAGACAGGCGTTCAAGGTTGCCTATAACTACTATCGCCGTCAGGATGCCACTCCGGCAGAAGACCGGATTCCAATAACTTCCATATAAGGATTGCAAAACAGATGCTTGCCAACCTGATTGCAACGGGTTTACCCATCGCGCTGATTCTGGTCATGACCGGTGTTGGCCTTGGCCTGACGACTCGCGATTTCGGCCGTGTGCTACGCGAACCCAAAGGCTTTGTTGTCGGTGCCCTGTGCCAGATGTTGCTGCTGCCACTGGTAGCCCTCGCCATTATTGAAACCCTCGGTCTGACCGGCGGCGTGGCCATTGGCCTGTTTATTATCGCCCTGTGTCCGGGCGGCTCGACCTCCAACCTGTACAGTCTGCTGGCCAAGGCCGATGTTGGTCTGTCGGTATCACTGACCGCTGTTATCGGATTTATCACACCGTTTACCATTCCACTGCTGGGCGCCTGGGCGGTGTCACACTTCAGTGACGGAGCCAACCCGATCAACCTGCCACTGGGTAAAACCTTTATCCAACTGCTGGTCGTGGGTGTGATTCCGGTAGTGGTGGGCATGGTCATCCGCGCCCGCTGGACCGCCTTCGCCCAACGCGCCGAGCCGTGGATCAACCGCTTTTCAGTGGTAGTGCTGGCACTGGTGATTATCGCCATCTGCGCCCAGCTGGGGCCAAAACTCGGCGCCGCAGCAACGGCTGCAGGCCCGGCAGCCGTGGCGCTGAACCTGATCACCATGACCGCCGGTTACATGATCGGCAAATTCCTGCTGCATCGAGAATCCCAAGCCCGCACCATCGCACTGGAAGTGGGCCTGCAAAACGGCACCATGGCACTGATGATCACCAGCTCCATCCTGCAAAACGCCGAAATGTCGATGGCACCAATCGTTTACAGCCTGCTGATGTTCGTCACCGCCACCCTGTTCACCCTCGTAGTCGGCCGCAAACCGGTACAAAGCTGAGCGGCGTCAGGCGTCTGAAGTCGGACGTCTGAAGTCTGAAGTCTGAAGTCTGGCGTCTGGCGTCTGGCGTCTGGCGTCTGGCGTCTGGCGTCTGGCGTCTGGCGTCTGGCGTCTGGCGTCTGGCGTCTGGCGTCTGGCGAACAGCATCCACCGGCACACCGATTTCGCCCAGCGCAGCTGGCCACCTTTAATTGCCCATCTGGGCGAGCCGGGATTCACCGCAACGGCCGACCCGGCCGGGGCATGGATGCCCCGCAAGGCCCGTTGGCACAGGGATGTGCCATCGGGCCGGGGTCGAACCGCCGTTGTCGG
>NZ_JAPNOA010000025.1 GCF_026626885.1 Parathalassolituus penaei | reverse complement strand
GAATCCGTAATCTGAGCTGGCAGGAAACGGTGACGCTGAATCCGGTGAGGAAGGAAGAAATACAAGCCGCGACGATGGCGGCCTGATTAATGGTTTATCGGACAACTATGTTGAAAAATACCGGTATGGTGGCGGCTTGTATTCGTACGAATCTGAGGGTCATGATTTCCGTTGCGTTCACAAAGGCCGCAAATGCTATAACGACTTTTATAAAAACCGATTAGGTGAAGAAATAAAAGATCTATTGATAAAGCGAAATATTGATTCAGATTTTGCAGGAAAATTAGTTGCTGATATTTTCAGCGAGACGAAAGCAGGAGACTTGATCGAATATTCAAGGGCCATTCATGCAGAAATGGATGCTATTACAACATTAGCACGATTGCAAAGTAGTAACACTAAAGGTAAAACAATTTATTGTACTACCTATCCCTGCCATAACTGTGCGCGCCACATTGTAGCAGCAGGTATAATAAGGGTTGTCTATATTGAGCCATATGAAAAGAGTTTAGCTCTAAAGCTTCATGACGACTCAATCACTGATTCGAGTGAACATGGGAAAGTAGTCTTTGTACCATATGAAGGGGTAAGCCCTTCTAAGTATAATTCATTTTTCAAAATCCATGAGCCAAGGAAACGCTCTGATGGATCTGCAAATCTAATTGACATATCCCAATCAAAACAAATCGACCCTCAATTTCTTGATAGTTATCACGCTTACGAGGATAAAATAACACAATCTCTAGAACAAGATGATCAAGATAGTTCTAGTAATAATCAATGATTTATTACGAGGGGCGCCTAGCAGCGCTCCAGTAATGCTGTCCTCTTCATAGCTTCACTCCCTGAATCCTGTACCTCGTACTCCTGCCCCCGCCGGGCAGTTTTTCGATACAGCCAAGCGTCAGTAATTCCGTCAGATGACGGGTGGCGGTGGCTTTGCTGACCTGCGCGACCTTCTGGTATTGGCTGGCGCTGATACCGTCTTCAAATCCCTTGTCACCGCCATCTAACAGGCAGTTGATGACCTTGATCTGTTCGCTGCTGAGTCCGGCGCTCTGGTATTGCCGCCAGAAGCGGGTTTTGGCCAGCAGGCGGTCGATCTGGTCGAGGGATTGCTGGAGGGTTTCTTGCAGTGTTTCGATAAACCACAACAGCCAGGCGGTTACATCCAGCTCGCCGCGCTGAGTCGCTTCGAGGATATCGTAATACTGCTTGCGGTGTTTGAGGATAGAAACCGACATGGCATACAGGCGGATGCTGTGTTCATCGGCCTGGGCCAATGCCATATCGGTTAAGGCGCGGGTGATACGGCCATTGCCATCATCAAACGGGTGCAAGGTGACAAACCACAGGTGCACCAGTGCCGCCCGGATCAGCGGGTCGAGGGTCGGGTCATTCTGGCTGTGATTAAACCAGTTTATAAAACGCTCGACTTCGGCATCCAGAATGCCACGGCCGGGGGCTTCAAAGTGCACATTGGGGCGATCTTCACGGCCAGATACCACTTGCATCGTGGCGTCACCGCGCAGGCTGCCAATAGATTGAGGGCGGGAAACCAGCAGGCTTTCCGGTGCCGGGAATAACCATACATGCCATTGGCACAGGCGTTCGAGGCTGAGCGGTTGCCGGGTGTGCTCAATGGCATCGAGCATGATGAGGGCAACGCCTTCGGACTGGTCGGTGACGGGGTAAGGCTTTTCCTCGTCCACGCCCAGCCTGCGTGCCAGTGATGAACGCACGGAATGAACGTTGAGTTGTTCACCTTCAATTGCGGATGACGACAGGATATTGGCCAGCAAGGTATCCAGTGGCTGCAATTCATCGGGATGCGCACCGGTTTTGCCCAGTAAAACGCCCAGCAGCAGGGTTGCTTGCCGTAATGGCCCCGCCACCCGGCGGTGATCCCAGTGGAATTGCGGCCAGTCGGCCTGTTGCCAGATCCAGTCGTTGCTCATGAAAGGTGCCGAAAGAATGATCAATGAGCCGATTATGGACGCTATTCGGCTCACATGTCGAGCCGAATAGCCAATGTATTCGGCTCACGCAGCCTGCGCTGACTTCTGTTTTCCTGTTCGTATAAGCAGCTGGCGTACCCACGCAGGAGCGTGGGTACGAGAGGTGCAGGTGCGTGAGCATGCGGGATTCGGCTTGCGCTTCGCTTTATTAACGGCGTATGGCGTTGACCTGTTGGTGGGCATTGGTCATACGGGCGGCTTCGGCGACTTCACAACTGACCACGGTTTTGCCTACCGGGGCCAGCGAGGCGGCGGCGAGTTTGATGTGTTGCCAGGCGAACGGGATACCAATAATGGTGATGGCTTGTGAGATGGCGATCAGGATATGGCCAATGGCAAGCCAGACACCGGCCAGTACAAACCAGATAACGTTGCCGAGCAGCCCCAGCGCTCCGGTGCCGAGGTCTTGCTGGCCGCTGAGTTCGGCGCGGTTGATGGTTTCACGGCCAAACGGCAGCATGGTGAAGGTGCCGATCATAAAACAGGCGCGCCCCCACGGAATGCCGATGATGGAAATAAAGGCCAGCAAGCCAAAGAACCACCAGGCCAGCCCCATCAGAAAGCCGCCGAGAATAAACCACAAGATGTTGCCGATGGTGCGCATAAGATCCCTCAGTATGAGTTGTGCGGAGCCGTCCGCTCCAGATTGGCGGGCAGACTGCCGTGCTTTGTGGTTTGAGTAAAGGCAGGCTCTACAATTCCCTGTGTTCGCCGTTTAATCGGTATACCGTCGTACTCGCCCAGTGCCACATCACACCTGCACTCATATCAATACACACTAACGACTGTTATATATAAAAGTGCCCAACCACCGCCAAATCCACAGGCAAAAAAAGACGCAGCCATGCTGCGTCAAAACTTTGCTACGAGGGAACGTACGCTCGCTCAGGCTTCGGCTTCCGCCTCGTCCTGGGCAAAACGGACACGGTCTTCGGCTTTAACGCCGAGAATCTTGGATAACCAGGGAGGTGGTGAGTTTTCCATCACCTGTTGCAGGCGCACGAGCACGTCGCGCGCTTCGCCACCCTGTTCGTTCTTGATCGGGTAAACCCCGGCACGCACCACCTTGGCGGCTGCCGGGCCACCAATCGACTGCACATACATAACCTGGCAATCCGCAATCAGGTTGGCGCGGTAGGCATTACGGTCTTCAGCGAGGTCGGCTTCCAGCGCCGAGCGGATATCCACCAGTTCACATTGCTCGGCATTGAGCTGGTACACCAGAAACCGCAGGCAGGAACCAAAGTGGCCGTTCAGCAGCTCGCCGGAGTTGGAGGCAATCGCCACCTTGATCGAACCCGGCATACTGCCTGCGCTGGCCACCACAGCGGGCAGCTGTTCAGTATCCGCCTCACCCCAGAGGATACGCACGGCTTCCTTGATATTGGGCAGGCCGAGGCTGATGTCTTCACCATCCTCTTCGCCATCGGCGGAACCAAAACCGGTTTTTAACTGGGTAACGGTAATGGTCGCGAGGCTTTCTTCGTTGATTTCACCGTCGAGACGACGAGTCAGGATTTCCAGCAGTTGACCGACATCGATGCCAGGCAACACCCGGGCGGCCATGGCGATACGCAGTGCCGCACCGCGGCTGATAGGAGGCAAATCACTCATGTTGATTCTCCAGCGGTTTTCGAACACAGGTTAGATAGACAGTTGCACCAGGCTGCTGGCGCTGCGTTGTTCTTCCGGAGTAAAGGCCAGTACGGTGAGTGCGTGCAGACGACCGTCGGCCAGTTCCTCACTGAAGCAGGCCAGTACCTGCTGCTGTCGCAAGACCAGACGCTGGCCAGCAAACGCCGGGCTGACCACCTTGCAGGTGAAATTACAGTCCGCACCCTCGACCGTTACCAACGCATCCGGCAAGCCGCTCTGGATACGGCTGATCACCTCACTGATTTCCATATGCAGCCCTCAGGCTGGCTGACTGGCGGCAGCCAGCAGCGGTAATAACGAACCATCCTTGACCATGGCCACCACGATGTCGGAACCACCAATCAGCTCACCTTTGATAAACAGCTGCGGGAAGGTTGGCCAGCGTGATACCGATGGCAGGCGTTCGCGAATCATCGGAGCTTTTAAAACATTTACGTAGGCAAACTCGTGGCCAGTGCTTTTCAGGGCAGCCACAGCCGCCGCCGAAAAACCGCACTCCGGGGCGTCCGGTACACCTTTCATGTAAAGAATCACCGGATTTTCAGCGATCTGTTTCTGAATCTGTTCAATAACGGGTGACGACATAATGGGCTCCTCAGGCGACGTGGCGACGCGGTGGCATCACAGACAGGACATAACCACTGGCACGTGCCAGTAGCAGCAGGATCTGGCGGCTGGCCGCCACTTCCAGGGCAGTAAAATCATCACGGGTACGCAGGCTGACATCAGCACCGGCCTGCACCAGAAGTTCGACCATATCGCTGCGCCCAAGCGAGGCGGCATACATCAGGACCGTCGCGCCGTGATCGTTCTGGTTGTCGAAGTCGATATCGTTGGCCAGCAGGAAGCGCACAATCGCCAGATCACCGCCCATACAGGCCATCCACAGGGCGTTGTTGCCATCACAATTCACCAGATCCGGGCTGGCACCGGCCAACACCAGTTCGCGGCAGAATGGCAGCCGGGCTTCGCGGGCAGCCTGCATCAGGGCAGTTTCGTTGTTGTGCGTACGAGCATCGAGATTGTGGGGATCAAATCCCCGCGCCAGCAGCCAGCCCTGCAGGCTCAGGCTCAGCGTTTGTTGGGGTGAGCGTTGTTGCGGGAACCAGGCTTCATAACCGCCATCAAGGCTGTAGCAACTGGTAAAACCAAAATCGCGGAACAGCTGCACCATATCCTGACTGCGATGGCCATGTTCACAACAGATCAGCACCGGAATACTGCGGTTGCTGTGTTTGAGCAGGGCGCGCAGGTTCTGGTCATTCAGGTGAATGGCGCGCGGATGATGGCCGCTCAGGTAGGCCCGGAAATCACGCATATCGAGCAACAGGATGTCGGCATCATCGATCATGCGTTCGGCTTCGGCGACGGATACACAGGTTTGCTGGAACATGATGTCTCTCCTCAGGCTTCTGGGCCAAAACAGTCGCGGTAGGCGGTGCATTCCTGACAGCTGGGGGCTCGGCACACATAACCACCACCCTCTTCACACAGCTGTTTGTAGAAGAACTTTTTCCATTTCATGTTGGCGTTATTGCGCTCGAACAGATCAGGGAAATTGGTGCGCATCAGCTCCGACAGCTGGCCACGATCGGCAAGGCCAAGATCACGCCAGAGGTGGTCTCCCCCCAGGCAACCGGCCGCCAGCACATCGGCTAACACCAGTTCGAGATCATCCATACCACGCCGGAAACGACGCAGCAGGTTACGGATTTCCAGCCATTCGTCTTCGCGCATTTCCAGCAGTTGCTGACGCAGGTCTTCGCCCGACTGCTGTTGTACCTGTGCCAGACGGCCAGGTTTCAGGGGCTGATAACGGCCATACATGGGCAGCACATTACTGGTCAGCCAGGCAAAATCGGCTGGTTGCAGCCCCAGGCAAACCGGCAAGCAGGTGCGGCCCTGACGCTGGCTGCCAACAATACGGATCAGCCATTCACGGTTTTGCTGCTGTTGGTGTGCGCGCTCTTGCATTCGTTGTTGCTCCGCCTGCCAGTCCAGACCAAAACGTCCGGCGAAGGTTGGCAGCTGTGGCCAGAAGGTGCTCAGTGACATGCCCAGATTCATACGTCAGCCTCCGCGTGGTGGCCGGAACAGCCCATATGGCCAGCGCCTTTCTGGCAGCTGCCGGGATTTTCCGGCATACGTTCAATGATGCCGTTATCAAGATTGAGCCAGGCCAGCAGGCGTGGCAGATCAAAACCGCACAGGTACAGGGGTTCACTCTGGTGGTCGGCCTCGGCCCGGATCAGGGGGCGCTTCACCAGTAACGGCCGTTCGATAATCAGTGCCAGGGCTTCTTCAGCACTGAGTTGATCGGGTTTGACCAGGCCATCACGTACCGCCGGTGCGCTGCCGTTAAACCAGTCGGCAACCTTCATACCCGCCAGAAACGGCGTTAATTGCTCCGCGGTCCAGCGAGTACTGGCAAGGTCGAGTACTTCAGGGTCGATACCCGCTTCGCGCAGCCAGTTCAGCTGCTTGCGGTTACCACCACATCCGGTCTTCTGATAGAACTGCACCTGCATGGCCATAACGGCTACCTCCCTGTCAGCGTGCCTGGATTTCGCGCATGGCCTCGGCCATTTTTTCCGGTGGGATACCGGTAAGGCTGCCAATCGGATTGATCGGCATACCACTGCTATCAAGAATGGCTTCTTCAATCGGGCAAATGCTGGCGCATTGCGGGTCGGCAAAGTCGCCGTCACATTCGGTGCATTTGCGGGCGTTGATTTTGAAGTGCGGGCTGCTCTGGTAAATCGCCTCACTCGGGCATACGTCGTAACAGGCCCAGCAATTCACACAGGAATCGACAATTGTCAGTGCCATAGATTTTTCTCCCTGTTCGAACATCCGTCAGATTGGATAATCCGGGTGGCCACTGGCCACCCGTTACGATTGGCCGGTTCAGGCACTGAGGCTGGCAGCCAGTGGTGCGGCGTCGACCAGTTTTCCGGCGCTGGCCATCTCGCGGTAGACCGCCATCACAGCTTCCTCGATGGGCTCCATGGCATGTTCACCGTTCGGCACGATGCCGGCGCTTTCCAGCAGCGACCAGGGTTCGTAACCAATCTTGGAACACAACACCGCTTCACAACCTTTGAGGGAACGGATGGAACCCGCCAGGGCACTGTCTTTTTCGCCACAGGTGTCACCACCGATGCAGTACTGGTCGACCTTGCGGTGGCCAATAAAACGCACTCCACGCGGTGAGGCTTCGTAAATCAGGAACTCGGTGGCGTGGCCGAAGTGCTGGTTGATCAGGCCGCCACCACTGGTCGCGACCGCAATCATGGCCGGGCGTAACGTCGGGGCGAGCTGATCCTCGCTTTGAGGAACAGTGACCGCCGCCAGACGAGCACGTTTGGCTTCTTTTTCCGCCAGCTCTTCCAGAATGCCTTCGTGAACGGCGGCCCGAACCTGCATGGCGGCTTCGTAGTCGACATCCATGGCATCAATCTTGTCGAGGGTAAATTCCTCGCCACGATCTTCACCCAGCAGACCAACCGCATCGGCACGGCACTGACGGCAGTGACGCATCATGTTCATATCACCGGCACAGGCGTCCTGGAGGTCCTGCAGTTCTTCAGGCTCAGGGCCGCGCTGGCCCATAATTCCGTAAAACGTGCCGTGTTCCGCTTCGGAGATCAGTGGCATCACGTTGTGCAGGAAAGCACCTTTCTCCTTGACGATACGGCTCACTTCCTTGAGATGTTCATCGTTCACACCGGGAATCATCACCGAGTTGACCTTCACCAGAATGCCGCGCGCGACCAGCATTTCGAGGCCCTTCTGCTGCTGTTCAATCAGGATCTTTGCGGCCTTGCGACCGAACACCCGTTTGTTGTTCCAGTAGATCCAGGGATAAATGCGCGCGCCGACATCGGGATCAACACAGTTGATGGTGATGGTGACGTGATCAATATTGTGTTTGGCCAGCTCGTCGACGCAGTCCGGCAGCGCCAGACCGTTGGTGGACACGCAGAGTTTGATGTCCGGCGCCTGTTCGCTGAGCATCCGGAAGGTTTCAAACGTACGCTGCGGGTTGGCCAGCGGGTCACCGGGGCCTGCAATCCCCAGCACACTCATCTGCGGAATCGCCGCGGCCACCGCTTTGGTTTTTTTCACTGCCTGATCGGGTGTCAGCACTTCCGACACCACACCCGGACGCGACTCGTTGGCGCAGTCATACTTGCGATTGCAGTAGTGGCACTGGATGTTGCAAGCCGGTGCAACCGCCACGTGCATACGGGCAAAGTAGTGATGCGCCTCTTCCGAGTAGCAGGGGTGGTTTTTGACTTTATTGCGAATCTCTTCTGGCAGATGACCCATCTGGTCATTACTGCTGCCACAAGAGCCGGAAGCGCAGCTGCTGGCAGCAGCGCCGGAATCTTGTCCAAGCACGGTCAGTTCCATGGTTCAGCTCCTACGATCAGTACCCTGGGTTGTTCTTGAAAACCGTCCGGTCAGAACCGGTGGTCACCCTCTGCGGGGTGAGCTTGTCAGGCGGTTGTATATAAACCGGTTGCAATGCCAATGCCGATTACCAACCTGTTGTTTTTAAAGGTTTTTTATTTTCAGAACAGCAGTTTTGTAGGGTTTGGAACAAGACACTGACAGCGGGTTTTGTGGGGTTGGGGACATTTGTGTCGGGTGTGCTGGCTGGTGTACTGGCTGGTATGGACTCCCCATCCGCCATAAAAAACGCCGGGAAGATCCCGGCGTTGAGTGGGTGTTGCTGAGTGTCAGATCTTGCGAACGTTAATTTTCATAATCTGGATGCGGTAGGCAATCTGGCGAGGGGTCATACCTAACAGGCGTGCAGCTTTGGCCTGTACCCAACCGGCCTGTTCGAGCGCGGCGATCAGGCGTTCACGTTCGTCCAGTTCCGGATTACCAAGATCAACTTCCGGTACCGCGATACTGGCAGCTGCGGCAGGAGGATGGCTGCTGGTTAGCACCGGTGTCCGGTACTGGTCTGGCAGGGCAATCACATCACTGTCGATCACCCCTTCTTCACTCATGACGGCAGCTCGCTCCAGTGAGTTTTCGAGCTGACGCACGTTACCCGGCCATTCATAACTCATCAGCATCCGCATGGCGCTGTCGGTGAGGCGTAACGGCCGCCCCTGTTGTTTGGCGATCTTGGCTAGCAGGAATTGCGACAGCTCCGGCACATCCACCAGCCGTTCACGCAGCGGTGGAATGCGAATGGCCATCACGTTCAGGCGGTAATACAGGTCTTCCCGGAAGCGGCCTTTTTCGACCTCCGATTCGAGGTTACGGTTGGTGGCGGCGACAATCCGTACGTTCACCTTGATGGTCTGGCCACCACCTACCCGTTCCAGCTCTCCTTCCTGCAATACCCGCAGTAACTTGGCCTGGAACAGCGGTGAAATCTCGCCAATCTCGTCGAGAAACAGGGTGCCACCGTCGGCCATTTCGAAACGGCCCTTGCGCTGTTTGACAGCGTTGGTAAAGGCACCTTTTTCATGGCCGAACAGTTCAGATTCCAGCAGATTTTCCGGCAGGGAGGCGCAGTTCAGACAAACAAAGCGGTTGTGGGCACGTGGAGAGTTATAGTGGATGGCGTTGGCAATCAGCTCTTTGCCAGTACCCGACTCCCCCAGAATCAGCACGGTGCTGTCCCATTTGGCGACCCGCCGCACCTGATCGAACACCCGTCTCATGCCTTCGGAATGGCCCACAACCATGTTGTCGAAGCCGTATTTGGCGCGTACTTCCCGCCGCAACTCATCTCGCTCCGTGGCAATGGTCTGGCCTTCTTCGACATTGACCAACAGGCGTACGGTCTGGGACAACAGGTCGGCTACGGCCATCATGAACTGGTTACGATCGGCCAGATAATCATCCGCTGGTACATCCGGCTGCGCCGCCAGCACACCGATGGCAGAGCCATCGCCATCCCGAATTGGCACGCCAATAAAAGGCAGTTCCAGATCGTAGACTTCAAGACGATCCAGAAAACGCGGTTCCGAGGCAATCCGCCCCAGTACGATCGGCTGGTTCTGCTGTAACACCCGTCCCACAATCCCTTCACCAGCCTGATAACGCACATGTCCGGAGGCCTTGTTGACCATGTCTGAGTCGGTGTGAATCGCTCCAACCTGAAGGCTGGTATGTTCAGGGTTACAGAGGGTGACAATGCCATGCTGCAGACCAACTTCATGGTGCAACACGGCCAGAATACCGCTCAGGGTTTCTTCAATATTGGAGGCTTTCGACAGAATGCCAGAGATCTGGCAGAGCGCTCGAAACTGCCGTTCCAGGATTTCGCCACGGTTGTTTACGCGCATTCCGTTACGGGCAAAACGTGCAGTGGTCATAACCATGCTCCCTCCTGGTTAACGGTGATTGCCAATCGGTAGCTGGACAATCATCCGGCAGCCGCTGGTCCAGTTACTGTCGATATGAACGGTTCCAGCATGATCAGTCACAATATCCTGCACCATCGGCAAGCCCATACCACGGCAACCCTGACCACCACTTTTGGTGCTGAAGAATGGTTCGAACACTTTCACCCGTAATTCGGCTGCAATGCCGGGGCCGCTGTCGCGGATTTCACAGGTCACACAGTCTTTTTCGGCGCTGGTGACAATCACCAGATCACGCACGCGCACGCTGCGCTCACTCATGGCTTCAATGGCGTTATCAATCAGCTGGCGGAACATGCTACGCAGGCGGCGTTCGCGACCAATCACCGCTGGCAAATGCAGTGCCGGTTGCCATTCCACCGTGATGCCGTTGGCCAACAGGCTGGCAGTGCTGAGACTCATGGCCTCACGCAACAATTCGTTGATGTTCACCGGCTTGCGGCTTTCCTCCAGAGGCGCAGGCATGGAGGCTGTCATGTTGGAGAGCGCATCACGACCGGCACTGAGGGCATCTTCCAGTGCTGCCAGCAGGTTGCTGTCACGGCTGTCGGTACGACGCTGGAGAATATTCACGGCCGTTTCCATCATGTTGACCGGGCCTTGCAGCTGGTGAATGGCGGCGTTGACGGTTTCGCGCATACCTTGCACCAGATCCTCTTCGGCCATCAGCGCCTTGAGAGCATTCAGGTGGACTTCTTCCTGACGCTTACGGACATCGGTGATGTCGTTGATCATCAGCAGCACATAATCGCGGATATCCTGATCAAAGAAGCCATCGGCTTTTTCGCCCTTGATGGCGATAGTGGTGCCAAAACAGGTGAACCAGCGGTTACGGCCACCGCCGCTCGCCAGTGATATTTCATGGTCGGAAAAGCCTTTACGCTCGTCCAGTAACTGCTGGAAGTGATCCCCCAGCGCCTCCCGAATCACCTGCACGCCAGCTTCCTGCGGTTGTTGTGGTGCCAGCTCAGTGGCCAGACGGCGATAGCTGGGGTTGCTGGACACAATCCGATTGAACTCATCCAGCACCACCACAGCGACCGGTGCCGAATTCACCACCGCTTCAATCATCAACTTCTGGTTCAGCACCTTCTGTTCCAGCTCATGCACATCCGAGCCGTCCCGATGCATACCAAGGTAATACAGAGCTTCGCCGTCTTCGTTAATCACTGGTGCGACGGTCAGTTCAGCCAGATACAGGCGTTTGTCCTTGCGGCGGTTCAACAACATGCCGGTCCAGGATTTCTGTTGGGCCAGGCGGCCCCACAAGGCCTGATACACAATGCGCGGGGTGGTGTGGTTAGACAGGATGGATTCGTTTTTGCCCAGCACCTCGTCTTCGGAATACCCGGTGACCTGGGTAAAGGCACGGTTCACATAGAGGATATTGGCCTTGAGGTCAGTAATCGAAACCGCCACAGGGCAGTGCTCTACGGCCTGGAAGAAAACTTCTTCCGACAACAGCACACCCTCGGGGTGAGCCGCGCTGATGCTGGTGTCGCTTACATGAGCGAACAATTCCGCTTGTTCTGACGTCATCCGAACCTTGCGCATCGCAATACCCCTACAGTGTTGCTGGATTAGTGAAACTACGCCGATTCAGAGGTTCAGCAAAGAGCATGCCGCGTGACAAATCGCGACAAAGCCTTGTTTTCTTTGGCATTCCTGCCGTTTTTGTCGGGTTTCCTACAAAGCTTCCGGTGGCTTATGGAAGGCTTGTCGGATGTCTTACACGGGCTGTCGGGTTGTTTGGCTTTTGTTGGATATGCACCGTGGGCATTGCCACAAAGTGGAGGATTTTGTCGGCCCCGGGGCCGCAAAACGGCCCAAAATCGCTGGCACAGGAAATGCAATTTTGCCCCTCAGAGGCCGGATGTTCCGGCCACAGGCTGGCCACTCAGGCCGTTGGGGGTTCCTGTGGAGTACGTGCTTATCCTGATCAGCACCACGCTGGTCAACAACATTGTTCTGGTGAAATTTCTGGGTTTGTGTCCGCTGATGGGAGTGTCATCAAACCTGTCCGCTGCCTGGGGTATGAGCCTCGCCACCACCTTTGTGCTGACCCTGTCAGCCCTCGCCAGCTGGCTGATTGAACACTGGCTACTGGTGCCGCTACACATCGAATTCCTGCGCATCCTGTCGTTCATTCTGGTGATTGCCGCCACTGTGCAGTTCACCGAAGGGCTGGTGCGCAAGGCCAGCCCGGCGTTGCACAAGTCGCTGGGGATTTACCTGCCGCTGATCACCACCAACTGCGCGGTACTGGGCGTCGCCCTGCTCAACATCACCCAGGAGCACAATCTGTCGGAAAGCCTGGTGTACGGCTTTGGCTCGGCGGTGGGTTTTTCGGTAGTGATGGTGATGTTTGCCGGTCTGCGCGAACGGCTGGCACTGGCTACCGTACCGGCGCTGTTCAGTGGCGCACCAATCAGTCTGGTGACGGCAGGTGTGTTGTCACTGGTGTTTATGGGCTTTGGCGGCATGATCTGAGGAGGCACAGCCATGTTAACTGCAACTCTGGTACTGACCCTCATGGGTCTGATTCTGGGCGGCCTGCTGGGGCTGGCCTCGCGGGCGTTCGCCAGTAATGACGACAACCCGCTGGTGAAAGAAGTGGAGTCCATGTTACCCGGCAGCCAGTGCGGCCAGTGTGGCCTGCCCGGCTGTGGCCCGGCGGCGGAAGCCATTGTCAACGGTACTGCCGCCGTTACCTGCTGCCCACCCGGTGGCCGCGCCCTGGCGGAGTCTCTGGCCAAAAAGCTCGATATCGATATCAGCACCCTCGGTGCCGCTGCCGTACCACAACTGGCGGTGATCAACGCCGAACAATGCACCGGTTGCACCCGCTGTTACAAGGCTTGCCCAACCGACGCCATCGTTGGCGCCAGCAAACAGTTACACAGCGTGATCAGCGCCGCCTGCACCGGTTGTAGCCAGTGTGTAGCGGCCTGTCCGGAAGACTGCATCAGCCTGCAGGCGGAAACCCTGTCGCTGACGACCTGGCATTGGCACAAACCGGAGGCAGCCTGATATGTTCGCACCCCGTTTATTTGGCTCCGGCAAGATCCGTGGTGGTGTGCACCCGGACGGCCGTAAGGACGCCACCTCCGACCGTCCGATTCTGACCAACCTGCCGCTGCCATCGCGCCTGTACGTGCCGCTGAATCAGCACTCCGGTGATGACGCGCTGCCACTGGTACGCCCCGGTGATCGGGTATTAAAAGGCCAGCTGATAGGCAAGGCCAGCGGGCGGGTATCGGCGTCGATCCATGCCCCAACCTCCGGCACCGTACTGGCCATTGAAGCGGTCACGATGCCACATCCATCCGGCCTGCCAGCCATGGCGGTGATTATTGAACCCGACGGTGACGATCGCTGGATTGAGATTCCAACCCCGCCCGACCCGTTCAGCCTTGATCCCGACGTACTGGCCAGCAAGGTCGAAGAAGCCGGTGTGGTGGGTATGGGCGGTGCGATTTTCCCGGCCGCCATCAAGTTGCGCCAGGGGCGGCGCTTCGAAATCCAGACCCTGATTATCAACGGCAGTGAATGTGAACCCTTCCTGACCACTGACGATCGTCTGATGCAGGAGCGTGCCGACGAGATCGTTGAAGGCACCCGCCTGATCCGCAAGATCATCGAGGCCTACCGTGCAGTGATTGCCATTGAGGACAACAAACCCGCCGCCATCGCCGCGATTCAGGCCGCCGCTAACAAGGTCGGAGCCATCGAGGTGATGGTGGTGCCCGCCCACTACCCGATGGGTTCAGCCAAACAGCTGATTCAGGCGGTAACGGGTCTGGAAGTACCGGCTGGCAAACGCAGTAACGATATTGGTGTGCTGGTGCATAACGTCGCCACCGCCTGGGCGATTCAGCAGGCACTGGTGTATGGCAAACCACTGCTGTCGCGGGTCACCACGGTGGCGGGTGCCTGTGTGGCCCAACCTCAGAACGTTGAGGTGTTATTCGGCACCCCTATCGAACATGTGTTCAAAGTCTGCGGTGGCCTGACCGGGGTTCCCGCCCGCCTGCTGATGGGGGGGCCAATGATGGGCCAGATTCTGCCCTCTCTGGATGTACCGATCATCAAGGGCAGCTCTGGTGTGCTGGCACTCAGCAAAGCCGAGGTCAACGCTCACACCAGTTCTCCCTGTATCCGCTGTGCCCGCTGTGTGGATGCCTGCCCGATGGGGCTGGTACCGCTGGAAATGGCCCGCAACTCCCGCGCCGACAAGCTCGATGCCGCTCAGGAATTTGGCCTGCGCGACTGCATTCTCTGCGGTTCCTGCGCTTACGTTTGCCCGTCGCATATCCCGCTGGTGCAGTACTTTGAATACGCCAAGGGCGAGCTGGCCGATCGCCGCAGCAGCCAACAGAAGCAGGAATACACCAAGGGCCTGATCGACGCCCGCAAGGAGCGTCTCGAACAGGAACGCCTGGCCAAAGAAGCCGCCAAGGCTGCAAAAGAGGCGGCCAAAGCCGCCAAAGACGCCGCCAGGGCTGCTGCCAAAGCCGAAAAAGAAGCGGCGCAGGCCAAAACACAACACCCCGAGAGTACGACCACCAGCCCGGCCGACAACTGTGTCCGCGAGGAACAGCCATGAACAGCATCACTCATGAACTGCCGCTACGAGCGGCACCCCACGCTCATGATCGCTCCTCGGTGGATCGCATCATGCTCAAGGTCTGCCTGGCCCTGAGTCCGGCCACGGCTTATGGACTGTATCTGTTTGGCTGGCCAGCCATCATCCTGTTTGTGGTAACCCTGCTGGCAGCGGTTGCCACCGAAGCCCTGTGTCTGCGCCTGGCAGGCCTGCCATTGCAACGTTTGCTGGATGGCTCCGCCCTGCTGACCGGCTGGTTGTACGCCGCCACCTTGCCGCCGTGGGCACCCTGGTGGATTGGTGCCGGTGGTGTGGCGTTTGGCCTGATCGTTGGTAAACACCTGTATGGTGGCATTGGTCAGAACCTGTTTAACCCGGCCATGCTGGCCCGTGTGGCGGTGCTGATTTCGTTCCCGGTACAGCTCACCACCTGGGTGAACCCGATGCCATTGGGCAGTGAGCTGGCACCCGGTTTTGTGGATGCGCTGGCGATTATTTTCGCCAATGCCGATTACGCAGCGCATCTGAGCGCTGCTCCCAGCGGAGTGGATGCCATGACCGGTGCCAGCTGGCTGGGGGCCAGCAAGGTCGCCGTTGGTGCTGGCACGGACGTGGGCCAGTGGCTAGCGGCGGACTTCCCGCTCACGGCGGCCTTTTCCGGCCATATTCGTGGCAGCCTCGGCGAAACCTCAGCCTTGCTGATTCTGGTCGGAGGCCTGTGGCTGATCTGGGCACGGGTGATCAGCTGGCATATTCCGGCCAGTATGCTGGGCATGTTGAGCCTGTGCGCCTGGCTGGCATCGCACTTTAACGGCCACCTGTTTCCCGGCCCACTGTTCCAGCTGACCACCGGTGCCGCCATGTTGGGAGCGTTTTTTATCGCCACCGACTATGTCACCAGCCCTGCTTCGGCCACCGGCAAACTGCTGTTTGGTGCCGGTTGTGGACTGCTGCTGTTCACCATTCGCAGCTGGGGCAGTTTCCCCGAGGGGGTCGCCTTTGCGGTGCTGTTTATGAACGCCCTCACCCCTCTGATTGACCGATTTATCAAACCCCGGGCGTATGGCCGCACCCTTGGCGGCAAAACCCTCAAACACTCCGACATGCGCAAGATTGTGTGAGGCCCACTATGAGTTTCCAGCTTTCTGCCTACCGTGATCGCCTGAGTTACCAGATTCTGCTGCTGGGCGGTGCCTGCGCGCTGGTCAGCCTGTTACTGGTGGCGGGTAATGAACTGACCCTGCCGCGCATTGGTGACCATCTGGTTGCCGATAAACTGGCCATGCTGGCGCAGGTATTACCGGCCAGTGCCTACAACAACAACCCGCTGGAACACAGCGAAGAACAAGCCAGCCCACAACTGGCTGAACCTGTTGTGCTGATGCAGGCCACGCGTGACGAGCAGCTACAGGCCAATATCCTGCAGCTGATTGTGCCGGGCTGGGGTGGCCCACTGAATATGATCATGGCGGTAAACCCGGCCGGAGAGGTACTCGGGGTACGGGTGATCAGCCACAAGGAAACCCCCGGTCTGGCCGACAAGATCGAACGCGCCAAAAGCGACTGGATTACCGGCTTTGAAGGCCATTCGCTGGCCAACACCAGCGCCCAGCAATGGAAGGTCAAAAAGGATGGCGGTGAGTTCGACCAGTTCACCGGTGCCACCATCACACCACGAGCGGTGGTGCGAGGTGTTCACGAAGGCTTGCTGATTCAGCAGCAATGGCAACAAAAAGGCCAGCCATCCACATCACAACCCCCGACAGGAGCATCCAGCCATGACTGAGTTTTGTCATTCCGATACCCCGTCCACTACCAGCAGTGGCTCAGCGTACGCCCGTATCTTTCGTGATGGTCTGTGGGATAACAACGTTGCCATGGGCCAGATGCTGGCGTTGTGCCCGCTACTGGCAGTCACCACCAGCGCCACCAATGGCCTTGGTATGGGGCTGGCGACCCTGGCAGTGCTGATCATGACCAACGGCATCATTTCCGCCGTGCGCAATATCATCAGCCCCCAGGTACGGATTCCGGTGTTGATTGTGTTGATCGCCACCGTGGTGACGCTGGTGGATATGACGATCAACGCCTTCCTGCACGATCTCTACAAGGTGCTGGGCCTGTTTATTGCCCTGATCGTCACCAACTGTGCGATTTTTGGTCGTGCTGAAAGTTTTGCCAGCAAGAATCCGGTGCCACTGGCCATCGCCGACGCCATTGCCATGGGAGCCGGTTTTACCTGGGTGTTGGTGGTGGTTGGGGGCATTCGCGAGGTGATTGGTTCCGGCACCCTGTTCGCCAATGCTTCACTCCTGCTTGGCAGCGGGTTTGCCTGGCTTGAAACGACGGTGATTCCGCACTATTCCGGGGTACTACTGGCCATCCTGCCTCCCGGTGCCTTTATGGCACTGGGGTTCCTGATTGCTGGCAAGCGCCTGATCGACCGCCGCCGTGCCCATCGCGCCCAGCAAAAAGCCATGCAAGCTGTGCTGGCATCCTGAGGAGACATCATCATGCAGGTAAGTGTGGTTTTTGCCGGTGCCCAGCGGCAATCCTGGGTCAAGGTGGACGTCGACGATGACTCGGATGTGGAAACCGCCATTCGTAAGTCCGGGCTGTTACAACAGTTCCCGGAGATTGATCTGGAACGCATGCGGCTGGGGATTTATGGCAAGTTCACCGAACTCGACAGCCCGTTAAAAGCCGGCGACCGGGTAGAAATCTATCGCCCCGTCATCCGATCTCTGGATGACGACGACGATGATGACGATGAATAAATAACGATAAACAAGGACCAGCGAAGGTGTTGAGCGCCGATGGATGTTGAATGACAGATAACGGATGACGGCTGGCCGTCATCCGCTGACCGTACCGGCATCCTGCTTCAGAATCACGGAGGAGTAGTCGGCAAACTCATGCAGATGATGGGTAATAACCTGCACGGTAATCGGAATCGACAGCTTCTGATAATCATGTACGGCGATGTTGCGGAACCCCACCATACGCTGCATGGCGGCAGCCAACTCGGCTGAAATCCAGCCACTCTCAGCCAATAACCGGAAAACGTCACGTGAACTCTGGGTGATACCCAAACGCTCCCGACGAATCAGATACTGGCCCATATCGAGAGCGGCTTCACAGGCTCGCTGGATATTCAGGATCGCGGCATCCTGACGGGAATAATTGGTTGCAAACGTCGCCGGATCAGCCTCGTATTCCTCGCGCGCGCGCAGGATACAACGCTCAATGGTCGCGGCTTTATTCAGCAATACATCATCGGCCATAAATACTTCCCCGCTGCTGGATATCCTTCAGTAAATCCGCCCGCAGCTCATTCAGGCTGGTCTTCTCACTGAGAACAAACGCTTCGTATATTCCGGCTGCTGGTTGTTGCGACCACAGGCAGATACCGGTCTGGAGAACCTGAAATTGCATGACCGTAGTGGCCGCTCGCAGATCCAGCAAATCCACGTCACAGCCTGCCTTGATTGCCAGATCCGAAGCCAGATTCCAGAGTTGTAACGGCTCGGCATAACCTTCAACCAGCACCGCAATATCCAGGTCGCTGTGCAAACCGGCCTCACCAGTGGCCCGGCTGCCAAACACATAAACGGCAAGGCAGCCGGATAACTGCTGACGCAGAAACGCCACCAGATCAGTCGCCAGCAACGATGCCGTCAGGTGCTTGATCCCCATACACTTACACCAGTTCGGCTTCGTTGCCGCGATTTTCGAGCCAGTTCTTGCGGTCGCCGGAGCGTTTTTTGGCGAGCAGCATGTCCATCAATTCCATGGTCTGCTGATGGCCCGACAGCGATGCCGCCAGGCTGTCGCCGGTTTCAACAGGCGCGGCGTTTTCACCCTCTGACAACTGTTCAGAAGCGACCAACTCGGGTTCGTCGTCCAGCGTATTCTCGACTTCCTGCTGGTATTCAATGACCAGCTGCACCAGACGACGGGTGTTGGGGTCCATGGTGGTTTCGCGCAGTTGCAGCGGGTTCATTTCACCCAGACCCTTAAAGCGCTGAACGTTCGGCTTGCCGCGTTTTTTCTCGGCTTCCAGACGTTCGAGAATGCCAATGCGTTCGGCTTCATCGAGGGCGTAATACACTTCCTTGCCAAGGTCGATGCGGTACAACGGTGGCATCGCCACATAGACGTGGCCCTGCTCCACCAGCGCCGGGAAGTGACGCAGGAACAAGGCACACAGCAGGGTGGCGATGTGCAGACCGTCGGAGTCGGCGTCGGCGAGGATACAGACCTTGCCGTAACGCAGACCGGAGAGATCGGTAGCACCGGGATCGATGCCCAGCGCAATGGCAATGTCGTGGACTTCCTGGGAGGCCAGAATCTGGTCGGAATCCACCTCCCAGGTGTTCAGAATCTTGCCACGCAGCGGCATGATGGCCTGGAATTCGCGGTCACGGGCCTGTTTGGCAGAACCACCGGCAGAGTCACCTTCCACCAGGAACAGCTCGGTGCGCTGGTTATCCTGACTGGTACAGTCAGCCAGTTTGCCAGGCAGTGCCGGGCCCTGGGTAATCTTCTTACGGGCGACTTTTTTCGACTGACGCAGACGGTTCTGGGCGCTGGCGATGGCCATCTCGGCCAGTTTTTCGGCTTCCTGAACGTTGTCGTTGAGCCACAGGGCAAAGGCGTCTTTAACGATACCGGAAATAAACGCCGAGGCTTCGCGGGACGACAGACGCTCCTTGGTCTGACCGGCAAACTGCGGGTCGGCCAGTTTCGCCGACAGCACATAGGCGCACCGCTCCCACAGGTCTTCCGGGGTCAGCTTGAGGCCACGGGGTAACAGGTTGCGGAACTCACAGAACTCACGCAGGGCATCCAGCAGGCCGGAACGGAAACCGTTAACGTGGGTGCCGCCTTGGGCGGTAGGAATCAGGTTGACGTAACTTTCCTGCAGTAACTCGCCGCCATCCGGCAGCCAGTGCACGGCCCAGTCCACACCTTCGGTTTTCCCCACCACGGCACCGCAGAACGGGCTGGCTGGGATGGTTTCGAGGTCAACCGCGTGGCTGGTCAGGTAATCCTTGAGGCCATCTTCAAAGTACCATTCGCCGTTATCGGCCGGATCAGGCGCGGTAAAGGTAATCCGCAGGCCCGGACACAGAACGGCTTTGGCCCGTAGCAGGTGCTTGAGGCGCACCACCGAATAACGTGGTGAGTCGAAGTATTTCGGGTCGGCCATAAAGTGCACACGAGTACCGGTCTTCTTCTTGGCACAGCTGTCGATCACCGTCAGTTCGCTGTCTTTATAACCGTCACGGAAACGGATCTGCTGCACCTGGCCGTCGCGCCAGATGGTCACTTCCACCCACAACGACAGGGCGTTCACCACCGACACACCCACACCGTGCAGGCCGCCGGAGAACTGGTAGTTGTCGTTGTTGAATTTTCCGCCCGCGTGCAGCTGGGTCAGGATCAGTTCCACACCGCTGACACCATGCACCGGGTGTACGTCGGTTGGCATACCACGACCGTCGTCCAGCACCGACATGGAGCCGTCTTCATGGAGGGTGATGTCGATACGACTGGCATGACCCGCCAGCGCTTCGTCGACGGAGTTGTCGATCACTTCCTGGGCCAGGTGGTTCGGGCGCGTGGTGTCGGTATACATGCCCGGACGTTTGCGGACCGGATCAAGCCCGCTCAGAACCTCGATGGACGAAGCTGTGTATTGACCGGGTTTGCTGGTGTCAGACATGTAGACCTCAAAGACTGTGTATTCGGAATTCGCCATTCTGGCCGGAGTATAGCCGTGTGAGGGGTATCCGTTAACCCGCGATCAAGCGCGGGTCGCAAATGCCTGAATGGCGGCCATATGATCAATAAACCCGTCGAAGGTGTGGCTGCCACCCTCTTCCAGCACCAGCGCACAACCCTGATACAGCTCTTCTGCATGACGGTAGTCGAGGGTTTCATCGCCGGTTTGCAACATCACCAGCAGGTTTTGCGGGTAACGGATGCTGGTAACAGCAATAGCTGACAGCTGTTGCAGATGACGCTCTTCGAGCAGATGAACGTCATTGGTGTAATAGTGAGTTACCGGGCCCAGGTAATGACGGAACAGCTCGTGTGGGCGCACAGCCGGATTGACCAGCACCGCCTTGATCGCAAACTGGTCAGCCAACCAGGTGGCGTAAAAACCACCGAGGGAACTGCCAATCACCAATACATCACCAAACTGCTGCTGCAGTTCCTGCAGCTGGGTCGCGGCCAAAGCAATGGCAGTTTCGGGTTCAAACGGCAACGCCGGGATACGAATGCGGTCTTCAGCGCCCTGTTCACGGTAATAAGCCAGCACTTCCTGTGCTTTTCCGGACAGAGGTGAACTCAGAAAACCATGCAGATAAAGGCAGGCTATCGGTTGGGAACTCACGGAATACTCCAGCTACGATGGGAATCGGGCTGTCAGTATCCCTTAACCGAATAATCGACTTCAAACTCGATATCACACACACGATTTACACCGGTGCTGATCGAGCCGTCGTTATGGAGGTCAATCCAGCGATAACCCGGAGCCACTGAATCCACACTGAAATTCTCAGTATGGGGTTCAAACTGCACGCAGGTAGAGGGTGTCGACAGCAGACGAATGCCGTTTTGCAGCTGGTCACTTTCCTGATGTACATGGCCCCACAACAACACCCGCACATGCGGATACTGCTGCACTACGGCCATCAGGGCGTCAGCATTACGAATACCAATCTGGTCGATCCAGCGTGATTGCATATCGACCGGATGGTGATGGAAACAGATCAGTGAATAACGGCCATCGGCTGATGCGAGGGCATCACGCAGGATCTGCAATTCGGAATCTTCGAGGAAACCATAAACCTTGCCTGCCACACGGCTGTTCAGCAGCACAACTTGCCAGTGCTGGCTGCGCAGTACGCGTTCTTCAAGGCGGGTTCCGCTGGTTACAACGGCCATGGCATCAGGTTCGTCGTGGTTGCCCGGCAACCAGAATGATGGATACGGCAGCGTGCCCAGCGCATCTTGCAAACGTTTATAGGACTCGATACTGCCATCCTGGGACAGGTCACCTGTAACCAGCATGGCATCAACAATGGCATGATTTTTCTGCACCAGATCCAGCACACATACCAGACTATGCAGGGTCTGCATGCCCAGTAAATGACCACCTTCCAGCTCACTCAGGTGAGTGTCTGTTATCTGGATCAGTCTCAGTGTTGTATCGGTATCAAGACTGTACAAAAAACACCCCTGTTCTCGTCGGGATACACCCGGTTCCTCACGCCGCTTAAAGGCTCGCTGGAGGTTCTCCAGCACCAGCAATATCGGTCTGCAAATTGACTTCCTTGTCAATATGACCAAAACGCAAACAATGTTCCAGCCAATCGGATAAGAAGCGGTTGAGCTGGGTTTTCTCATCCGGCTGTAACATCGACGGGTTCGGATACGGGAATCGTCCGTCCACTACCCTTACGTTCTGGTACCCCACCACCTCTGCCATACGAGCATCATGGTACATGCGTACCTGCAGCTCGTGTCGCCCCAACCAGCCTGGCTGGTCGTGCTCATGACATAATTTCAGCATAGTGGTGTATTTATGATCTGCCTCAATTCTAACCGAGATTGTCTGCCCCGGTTGCGAGCCATTCCTCACCCTGAAAACCCGGAGACTCCCGGTTTCCTGGTTGCGGGTCAGTTTCATCAGACGAGCATAATTCGCGGCACTCAGGGATGCCAGCAATGACAGGTCGGGAACGTGCAGTTTGCGACGGATCAGCATGGTATTGCAGCTCATCGGTCAGTGAGCAGCCTCAGGCCTGCCAACGTGACCTCAGGTTATCTCGGTTAATTTTCAGCCACTGCAAGGCAATGATGGTGGCTGCGTTGTTAATGGATCCCTCCTCAAGAGCCTGCCAGGCGCTATCAAAGCCCATTCGACGCAGGCGAATATCCTCGTTTTCCTCGGCGAGGCCATGAAGTCCTTCAACACCGCGGCTATCCAGCAAGCCACAGTAAAGCTGTACCCGTTCACTGGTGCCACCCGGGGACACCCAATAACGGCAAATCGGTACCAGCTCCTGAACGCTGCACCCCGCTTCCTCAAGGGTTTCCCGATGGGCAACGTCTTCGTAACTTTCACCTTCCTCGACACATCCAGCGACCAGCTCGGTCAGCCACGGTGATTGTTCCGATCCTGCAACCCCTATACGAAATTGCTCAGTGAAAATCAGATCGTCCAGCGCCGGGTCATACAGCATGACACAGACCGCTTCACCACGCTCGAACAACTCGCGGGTAAAACTGCCGGTCCAGTCACCCGCAAAGGTACGGTGGCGCAGGGTAATGCGATCAATCCGGAAGAAGCCCTGAAACAGGGTTTCGCGGTTTTCCACAATCACATCGTTCTGGCCGAAAGTCAGGTTGTCCTGTTCCATGCTTGACCCATCTATATTACTGAATAAGAATATTGATTGTTCACATCATGTACTCACTGTTCACACCGTGCGTACAATGCCGCCACGGGAGGTCCGGTCTTTTCTGATAGACTCCGTGACAACGACACTTTCAGAAACGCAGCACAGGTCAAGCCATGAAGAAACTGCTTTTGCTTACCGCCATTGCCCTGGCCTCCTCCAGCTCATTCGCCACCGACCTTAGCACCATCTATCGTCAGGCAGCCAGTAACGATGCCGATATTGCCGCCGCTCGCAGCACTCGTGAATCCACTCGTTACAATACCGATATTGCCCGCAGTGCCCTGTTGCCACAGGCTCAGGCCCAGTACAGCTATACCAGCATCAATGCGGATGCCCACTTCGGCAGTACCGATGTTAACAACAATTACGAACTGGGCAGCCTGCAACTGAGTGCTTCCCAGACCCTGTTCAATCTGAACAGCTGGTACACCTGGCAAGCTGCCAAAACCGCCGATCAGGGTTACGACCTGCAACTGCAACTGTCCGAACAGCAACTGCTGCTGAGCACCGCCCAGGCCTACTTTAATGTGCTGCGAGCCCAGGAAAACCTGACCACCGCCGAAGCCGAAGAAAAGGCGGTAAAACGCTCTCTGGAACAGACCAAACAGCGTTTTGATGTGGGCCTGATCGCCATTACCGAAGTGCAGGAAGCCCAGGCCAGTTACGACCTCACCAAGGTTAACCTGCTGTCCCTGCAAGCCGCTCTGGACATCAGTTACGAAGCGCTGGAAACCCTGACGGGCCAGCGTTACGACAACCTGTCGAGCCTGCGCGAAAACCTGCCAATGCTGATGCCGGAACCTGCCAATGTGGATGACTGGGTTAACACTGGCCTGGAGAAATACCCTGGCGTGCAAATGGCCATGATCCAGAAGCAGACCGTTGGCCAACAGCGTGATGCCGCCCGTGCCCGTCACCTGCCGACCGTCAGTCTGGGGGCCAGTTACACCACCGGTGACAACGCTCCGACCTCCAGCTACCCGAATGTCTACGATGCTGAAGTCACCACTGTTGGCGTGAACGTATCCGTTCCGCTGCTGGCCGGTGGTTCGATTTATGCCCAGAGCAAGCAGGCCGCGGTGAATTACGCCACTGCGGATTACCAGCTGGAATCCAACCGTCGTCAGGTGCGCCAGAGCATTCGCAGCCTGTACCGTCAGCTGCAAACCTCAGTACAAAACATTGATGCCCGCAAACAGGCCATCACCTCCGCGCGCAGTGCCATGGACGCTACCGAAACCGGTTATCAGGTGGGTACCCGTAACATTGTGGAAGTGCTGAACGCCCAGAAAAACGTCTACAGCGCCGAGCGTGACTACGCCAACGCCCGTTATGACTACATCATCAATCTGCTGAGCCTGAAGTTCTATGCCGGTACTCTGAACGAGACCGATATCGACGCGCTCAACGCCTGGCTAGCGGGTTAATCCGGCACTTCCGGAACCCTCTCTGTCACACACAACAAGGCCGGTTTTTACCGGCCTTGTTGTTTTTGATGTATTACGCCGCTGCCATTTTCATAGAAGAACAGCGCAGAACACCGCGATTAACGTGCCTTACGCAGCCCCATGGCCAGCGCCAGCATACGGTCAACAGCACCACGACTGCGATCCACGGCTTGCTGTCCACATTCTCCCATCTGTTCGCGCGCCCCTGCATCCGCCAGCAAACGGCCAACATCCGCGGCCAGACTGTCGAGAGCAGTGAGCTGCAAGGCACCATCCGCCTGCAAATCGCGGACGATATCGGCGAAGTTAAAGCCATACGGGCCCATCAGCACGGGTTTGCCCAGCGCCGCTGGCTCAATCGGATTATGGCCACCAATCTCAAACAGGCTGCCCCCCATCACCACCAGATCACTGGCGGCTAACAGGCGCATCATTTCACCCATAGTATCGGCCACGTACACCTCTGCCTGTGGCAGGCTGGCCGGATTGGCAGTGGTGCGGCGCTCTACCCGGAAACCAGCCGAACGCGCTGTATTCACCACCACCTCAAAGCGTTCAGGATGGCGCGGCACCAGCATCAGTAACAGGTCCGGAAACTGCTGTTGCCAGGCCGGCAAACGCTCCAGCAAGGCTTCATCTTCACCGGCATGACTGGAAGCGAGGGTTAATACCCGCCGCTCACGGCCCCACTGCTGGCGCAGGGCTGCCGCTTCGGCAGGCAAGTCCGGGCTGACCGCCACATCAAACTTGATGCTGCCGGTGATGTGTAATTGCTGCTGTGTCAGACCCAGCTGACGAAAACGCTGGCCATCGGTACTGTTCTGACAGGCCACACAGTCCAGCCCAGCCAGCATCGGTGCCGTCAGGGCGGCAAATTTCTGATAACCACGAGCGGAACGGGCCGACAGGCGGGCATTGGCCAACATCACCGGAATGCCTCGTTGCTGGCAGCCTGCAATCAGATTGGGCCACAGCTCGGTTTCCATAATCACCAGTAACGACGGTTGCAGCTTGCGCAGAAATGGCCCCAGCAGCCAGGGCAGATCCCAGGGTAAATACTGGTGCCAGACGCTGTCACCCAACAGACGCCGAACCTGTTCGGAACCGGTTGGCGTGGTCGTGGTGATCAGTAATGGCAATTCCGGATGCTGGCGCTGCAGGGCACGAATCAGCGGCAGTGCCGCCAGGGTTTCACCCACCGATACCGCATGAATCCAGATGCCACCGCTCGCTGGTCGTTGCCTGAGCAGCCCGAAACGCTCGCCCAGACGCTGGCGATAGGCGGGATTCACTCGACCACGCCACCACATACGCAGCAGGAAAACCGGCAATAACAGGGTTAATAACAGCGAATAGAAAAATCGAACCACTTGAACAGGCCCCGGGTCTGACATGGGTCGCATAGTAGCACAATGGCCCCTGTGCTAGACTCTGCGCTCTTTTTGGCCACTATTTACAGACCAACGATGGATGTAACTCTCCCCGATTTTCACCGTGCCAATGTGCTGGTTTTTGGCGATGTGATGCTCGACCGCTACTGGCAAGGACCGACCTCCCGTATTTCTCCGGAAGCGCCGGTGCCGGTGGTCCGAATCCAGGATGACGAAACACGCGCCGGTGGTGCCGGTAACGTGGCTCTGAACATCGCTACCCTGGGCGCAGCTGTCCGTCTGTTTGGTATTACCGGCAACGACGACAACGGCCGCCAGCTGAATTCCCTGCTGCAGGATACCGGCGTCAACTGTCATTTTCTGCAACACCCGCAGCACCCGACTATCACCAAACTGCGCATCATCAGCCGTCAGCAACAGCTGATTCGCCTCGATTTCGAAGAAGCCTTTCACAGCACCGATATGACCTCGCTGTACCAGCAGTACGACGAGCAGCTGGCTGGCACCGGGGTGGTGATTCTGTCGGACTACGGCAAGGGTGCGCTCAGCAATCCGCAACGCCTGATCAGCAGTGCCCGTCGCCACAACGTGCCGGTTCTGATTGATCCGAAAGGCACCGATTTTGAACGTTACCGTGGCGCTACCCTGCTGACCCCGAACCTGGGTGAATTTGAAGCCGTGGTCGGCGCCTGTGGTGATGACGAAACCCTGGTGGCCAAAGGCCGTACCCTGATTCAGGACTACGACCTCGACGCCGTACTGGTCACCCGCAGCGAAAAAGGCATGACCCTGATCGAACGCGACAAGGATGCCTTCCACCTGCCGACCCGTGCCCGTGAGGTTTACGACGTGACCGGTGCTGGCGATACCGTGATTTCGGTACTGGCTGCCGCCCTGGCCGCAGGCACCAGCCTGCAACAGGCGACCGTGCTGGCCAACACCGCCGCCGGTATTGTGGTGGGCAAACTGGGTACCGCCACCGTTACTACCGAAGAGCTGCGCTCCGAACTGCGGATCGGCAGTCATTCCGGCGCCGGTGTATTTGATGAAGACAGCCTTTACCTGCTGGTGCAGGAAGCCCGTGCCCGTGGTGAAACCCTGGTGATGACCAACGGCTGTTTCGACATTATCCACCCGGGCCATGTGCAATATCTGAAAGAAGCCAAGGCACTCGGTGACCGTTTGCTGGTGGCCGTGAACTCCGATGAGTCAGTGTCGCGCCTGAAAGGCCCAACCCGTCCGATCAACCCGCTGGATCACCGTATGGCGGTGCTGGCCGGTCTGGAAAGCGTCGACTGGGTGGTGCCGTTTGTGGAAGACACCCCGGAACGTCTGATCTGCCGCCTGCTGCCGGATATTCTGGTGAAAGGTGGTGATTACCGTATCGACCAGATTGCTGGCGGCCAGTGTGTGCAGGCCGCGGGCGGCCAGGTGATTGTCCTCAGCTTCAAGGACAACTGTTCCACCAGTGCCATTGTGAAAAAGATTCTGCAAAGCGACAGCGCGACAGGAGAAAATGCATGATCATTGTGACCGGCGGTGCCGGCTTTATCGGCAGCAACATCGTCAAGGCCCTCAATGCCCAGGGTCGTACCGACATCCTCGTGGTTGATGATCTGACCGACGGTAAGAAGTTCTACAACCTGTCCGACTGTGACATCGCCGACTACCTCGACAAGGATGACTTCATCCGCCGGGTGCAGCTGGACGATGGCATCCTCGACGACGTTGAAGTGATTTTCCACGAAGGCGCTTGTTCCTCCACCACCGAGTGGGACGGCAAGTACATGATGGAAAACAACTACGAATACTCCAAGATCCTGCTGCACGCCTGCCTGACCGAACAGATTCCGTTCCTGTACGCCTCCAGCGCTGCAACCTACGGTGGCAGTGCGGTGTTCAAGGAAGAGCGCTCCCACGAAAAGCCTCTGAACGTATACGGCTACTCCAAGTGGCAGTTTGACCAGTACGTGCGCCAGCTGCAGGAACGCCAGCCACACCTGTTCCAGAGTCAGGTCGTGGGTTTCCGTTATTTCAACGTTTACGGCCCACGCGAGCAGCACAAAGGCTCCATGGCATCGGTAGCGTTCCACTTCAACAACCAGATCAAGGACGGTGGCATCTGCAAACTGTTCGGTGGTTGTGATGGTTACGCCGACGGCGAACAGCGCCGTGACTTCGTGTACGTTGGTGACGTGGTGAAGGTTAACCTGTGGTTCTGGGCCAACCCGGACCAGAGTGGCATTTTTAACCTCGGTACTGGTCGTTGCCAGAGCTTCAACGACGTTGCCGATGCCGTTCTGGCCTGGCATTCCAGCCGCGGCACCGCCGCCAGCAAGGAATACGTGCCGTTCCCGCAGCACCTGAAAGGCGCTTACCAGAGCTTTACCGAAGCCGATATCAGCAAACTGCGTGCAGCCGGTTATGACCAGCCATTTGCCGATGTGGCCACCGGTGTCAGCCTGTATCTGGACGTGCTGAACGCCTGATTGCCATCGCCGTTACCCGCCAGGGTAACGGCTGACTTCCGACAATTAGCAAAGACCAATCGCAATGCCACCAAAAGCACTACTTCATCCCAAACACTGGCCAACCTGGCTCGGACTGGGATTCCTGTTACTGATCACCCGCCTGCCATGGCGCCTGCAACTGGCCATCGGCAAGGTACTGGGACTGGTTCTGTATCGTCTGGGCAAAAGCCGTCGTCATGTCGCCCAGGTGAACTTTGAACTCTGCTTCCCGGAAAAATCGCCCGCTGAACGTGAAGCCATGGTGCGTCAGACCTTTATCGACAACGGTATCGGCCTGATGGAAACCCTGATTGGCTGGTTCCGCGACCCACACTGGCTGGTGAACAAGACCCGCTTCTACGGCTTTGAACGGCTGGAAGAAGCCCGTCGTCAGGGCAAAGGGGTGTTGCTGCTGGGTGCGCACTACTCGATGCTGGATCTGGCCGGAGCGCTGTTTGTGACAAAAATGCCAGCCAATATCAGTTACCGTCCACAGGACAACCCGGTGATGAACTGGTTTATGCAAACCGGCCGTGAAAAGCTCTACACCGCCTGTTTCTCCCGTAAGGACATCCGGTCGTTTATCCGCTGCCTGAAAAATGGCGAAATCCTCTGGTACGCCCAGGATCAGGATCTCGGCCGCAAAAACAGTGTGTTTGTGGATTTCTTCGGAGTGCCCGCGGCGACCATTACCGCCACCTCGCGGATTGCCAAAGCCGGTGATGCGCTGGTGATGCCAATGACCTACTTCCGCCGGGACGACAACTCAGGTTACGACATCACCATCCACGAACCGCTGCCAATTCCGAGCGGTGACGATGTGGAAGATGCCCGTATGGCCAACGCCTTTATCGAAAGCCAGTTGCGTCAGCATCCAACCCAGTACCTGTGGTTGCACAAACGCTTCAAAACCAGCCCGGACGCCACCCAGAAAAGTGGCAGTATCTATCGCCGCAAATAAGCGGCGCAGATCACCAACCGGCAATAAGAAAGAATAAAAAAGGCCTGCAGATGCAGGCCTTTTTTATTCTTTGTATTTGGATGGAGGAGCCTTACGACACCATGCTGGTATCGGTGGAGCCCACCGGCATACCACTGGCATCGTACAACAGCTCACGCTTGCTGGTCACATTACCGGCGCTGTCGTACTGGTACTGCACCAGCTCGCGGCCGTTGTGATCAAACTCGCTGGCCATCAGCGGGCCACCTTGCGGATTCAGCTGCATACGATAACGCAGCTGGCCGTTGTAGAGGGTTTCGGCCTGTAAACGACGACCATCCTGGCCATAACTGAAACGGATAAATTCACCAGTATGGCGGTTCTCTACAGCATCCAGACGGTAGCCACTCAGGTACTGCACCTGATCATCGGTTTCGATACGCAGCTGACCATTCTGATCCTCCAGCTGACGCGCCAGAGTAGCAGGAGCTGACATCAGAGCGGTTTGCTGCAGACGCAGCAGGCCCAGCAAACGTTGTAGATCCTGGTTTTGCTGGTTCGCTTTGACCTGTGCTGCGCGTACGGAATCCAGCTCGGTATAGAGCGTGGTCTGGGCGGCATCAAGGCTGGCTTCCAGTGCCTGGCCCTGAATCAGCAAGGTCTGATAACGTTCATTAAGGTCGTCCAGCAGACTGTTGTAACGGGATTCAAAGTCAGCAACCAATGCCTGTCCGTCAAGGCTTACACCGCCTGCAGGCTCCATACTGTCGATGCTCAGGAGTGGCTGCATGATGGCAGCAATATCATCCAGAGACTCACTGAGAGCATGTTGCTGAGCTTCAAAATCAGCCGCCGTCAACTGACGCGCACCCAGCTCTTCCAGATGCTGCTGGATAGCGGTGGTCAGTTCCTGCAGGGCTTGCAGGCGCTCGGTGTGGTTTTGCAGCGACACATGAGCTTCGATCAGGCCACTGGTGTTATCACGAATCACCTGCAGATGACGCTGCTGGGCGTAAACCGATTCTGTCAGAGGTTCAATGTGTTTGCTGTTGTCGAGAATCGCCTGTGACAACTCATTGGCGGTCTGCAATTCTGCTTTTATCGGTTCCAATGCGCCTTCCAGCTTGCTGCGCAGCTGTTCTTCAACACCCTTGTTATGGTTCAGCAGAGCCGCTGCCGCTTTCTTGAGGGCAGCGGTGTCGTTCCCCAGGTTATTGAAGTGAGCAGTGACGCTGCTCAGCATGCGTTGAGAAGATTCGCCAAGGCTGACCAGAGCCTTGTCGTGTTTTTCCAGCAAGCCACGAATGCTGCTTTCAACACCTGCGCTGGTATCACGGAAGGTTTGTTCAGTACTGCTGATCAAATCCTGGGTCAGTTTTTGCTGACGACGGGAGTTATCAGACAACATATCCTGAATACGAGTATTACCAGTAGTGGCTTCGCTGAAAGCCAGCTCCTGTAGCGCCAGTGCCTTGCCTGAAGATTCGGCAACATCGGCGAGGGTTTCCTGCAGGGATTCAGTTTCGCGATTAAGCTGACCAAACGCTACTTCGGCGTGGTCCTTGACGTCGATGGCAACGTTCTCAAGTTGCTCGTCGATACGTTTGAACAGGGCTTCCAATGCTTGCTGTTGCTGCGCTTCAATCTCTGGCTGTTGCTTTTTCATCCGTGACATAAGGGTATACAGCAACCCGAGGGTGACCAACTGCACGATCAGTCCAACCAGCGTGACCACTTCCATTAGTAGTTACTCCATTTACACTCGTATCAAAGGCACTGTAGCGGAAGCCTTACACTGTATCTGCCTTTAATAGTCAAGGCCAGTAGACGCAGGGCAGACGGCATAAACGGCTGAAAAGAACGCTAACCGGTAGGCAGAGATCAGGTGTTACGTGTCACACGCAGATAGGTTTCCTGCAACACACGTACGTCATTGGCAGCGCGATGACGGGTGATATCCAGCTCTTGCCACAGACTTTTTTTGGTGTCGTGCCAGATCTCCATCTGTTCAGGAGTCAGCAAACGATTGATGGTATCGAGGCGAAAACGCTGAACCAGTTCCGCTTCATCGAACAGACGTCCGAGCCATGAGCTGTCGAAACTCCAGGCATCCGAAAACAGGGTTTTACCACGCAGGGCTTCATTCAGACGCAACGCGACTTCACGCACGGTCAGACCATCCCGTGCCAGCATGTCCCGAGAAATACCATGAATGGATTCCGCCTCATCACTCCAGTGGGTCCAGCGTTGTGCTGGCTTTACCAGGCATGAATACACCACGCGGTCTTCGAGGGCATATCCGATTTCGATAGGATAACTGCCTGATCCGAATCCGGATGCTTCAAGATCGATGATGGGTGGAACGGGTTTGTGCACGCAGGCACTCCTGTGGAATGGCCATTCATGATTAAGCCTGACATTGTAGCGGGTGTTGCCTGCTCGCTCCATGATCATTGTAAGCAATGCGGCCAATATGCCACAGAGGTGGAATTGACAGCAGCAGGCCAAAAAGGTTCCCGAATTTCTCGCCTGCTGTTTAACTGCCGGGTGTTACAGAAATGTGTCAGTTGGTGCGGATCATTGGCGCTACTCGCATAACCTCCTCCAGCGTGGTCATACCAGCCGCCACCTTGTGGGCACCACTCAGACGCAGACTGTGCATGCCTTCTTTCATGGCGGCCTGACGCAGGCGGGTGTGGTCGGTCTGTTCGTGAATCAGAGGCTCCAGGCTTTCACTCATCGGCATCACTTCATAGATCCCCATACGGCCCATGTAACCGGTGCCACGGCACTCCAGACAACCGACCGCGTTGAATACATGCTCCGGTGTTTTCACCAGCCACGGCGCCGTCAGCTGTTTCCAGGCATGTTCATCGGTTTTTTCTTTCTTCTTGCAGTGTGGGCACAGAGTTCGCACCAGACGCTGGGCCATTACCCCCAACACACTGGAACGGATCAGATAGGCTGGCAGCCCCAGCTCTTGCAGACGGGTAAAAGCCGACGGTGCATCGTTGGTATGCAAGGTTGATAACACCAGGTGGCCGGTAAGGGCTGCCTGCACGGCGATTTCTGCGGTTTCGAGGTCACGTACCTCACCCACCATGATGATGTCCGGGTCCTGACGCAGTAACGAACGCACACCGGATGCAAACGACAGCTCAATCGCCGGGTTCACCTGCATCTGGTTAAACGATGCCTCGACCATCTCGATCGGGTCTTCGATGGTCGAAACGTTCACCTCAGGGGTCGCCAGCAGCTTGAGGGTGGAATACAGGGTAGTGGTTTTACCGGAACCAGTCGGGCCCGTCACAAAGATGATACCGTGATTGTTACGGGTCATCTGTTGCCAACGACGCTGATCTTCCTTGCTGAATCCCAGTTCGGTGAAGGTCCGTACCAGTACCTGCGGGTCAAAAATACGCATCACCATCTTTTCACCAAATGCGGTTGGCATGGTGGAAAGACGTAATTCCACTTCCTGGCCGGACGGCGATTTGGTTTTCAGACGACTGTCCTGCGGCCGACGTTTCTCAGCAACGTTCATACGCCCGAGTGACTTCAGACGCGCAACCACTGCCAGACCGACCTGCGCCGGTAATTCGTAGACGTTGTGCAACACGCCGTCGATACGGAAACGCACATGGGAGTGTTCACGCCGAGGTTCGATGTGAATATCACTGGCGCGCTGGTCGAAGGCGTACTGCAGCAGCCAGTCGACGATATTAACGATGTGTTCATCGTTGGCATCCGGCGCTCGTGCCTTGCCCAGCTCCACCATGGCTTCCAGGTTCTGCACCGAGGTATTGCCATTGTGACGCGAGCTGGCACGACTGACCGAAGTCGCCAGCTGATAAAACTCAACCCGGTAACGTTCAATGTCGGTGGGCGACATCAGTACCCGTTTGATGATACGGCGTGTGACATGGGATAGGTCGGCGACCCAGCCGGTTACCCAGGGTTCAGCAGTGGCGACCAGCACTTCGTCCTTGGTGACTTTTACCGCCAGAATACGATGACGTTCGGCAAACTGGTATGACATCACTTCGGTGATGGCAGGTACGTCGATTTCCAGCGGGTCCATCACATAACTGCGCAGCTGGTGCTGCTGCGCCAGCCACTCACAGATCTGGTCTTCACTGAGCAGACGCACCGGGTCACGGGCATCGTGAAAATTCTGACGCGCCAGAATTGCAATCGGATGCAGGTTCACTTCCGATTGCTGGCGGCGAATATTAAGGCCTTGCTGATATTCAGCTTCCGATAACAACCCGCCCTTGCGCAGTTCTTCCAGCAACGAGGACAGGGTCAGATGACGATCAGCTACGGCCTGCATACTTACATCCCTTGATCAGGTATCAGAAAAAGAATCGCTGGCGAGCAGGTTTTCAACCGCTGCCACCAGACGCTGGTGACGTTCCATTAAAGCCTGTTGATGCTGCTGGGCATCGTTGAGCGGCATACCGGCCTGACGCAGACCGGTTTGCAGCAACTGCGCCGCAAACTGCTCACGGGCATCACGTGCCGGGCCATGCAGACTGTCGTCCAGCCACGGTGCCAGTAACGCCAGGAACACCAGATTCTGCGGGCCATCCAGCCAGGCGTTTTCACCCAGACGACGGATTTCCGGACGCATACGTTCGAGCATCTGCTCAACCGCGATCACAGTAGCCGGAGCAGCCGCGACCGCCTGTTGCCACATCCATTCCGCCAGTGCCAGCAGTTGCTGGGCCAGAGCGGCCTGGGAGCGTAATTCGTGGATCTGTTGTTCAGCGTTACGGCGCGCCTGCTCGTTACCCGGACTGGCCGCCGCCACCGCGCAGGCACAGGACAGGGTTAACAGCGGCTGCATCAGCGCCACCCGTGGCAAACTGCTGACGTTAGCCGGGTTCGCCGTTGCCAGCGTGAAGAAGGCCAGAATGTATTCCAGTGCCAGCCCGGCATCCGCAAATTGCTGTTCCCACAGACTGTCTTCTAACGCCCGCTTCATAAAACGGAAACTTTCGGCCAGCGCCAGAGGTGAGCCAAAACCATGCTTCTGCATGTCCTGCTCGGCTTTTGGCCCCAAGAGCGCACTCAGGGACGGCTGCCAGCGTTTGCCAAGCCCGACCAGACGGAAACCGCGTTCGGCCTTGGAAATATCACTCAGCCACAGCGGCACCGAACTGCACAGCGACGACGCCATCCACCACAGGACTTCGGCATCACCTTCCAGCAGCTCCAGTTCCACTTCACACAACGGCGTGGTCAGATCACCGGCGCGCACCACCCCCCGGTCCATCACCACTTCGGCCTTGCTGCTGCCCATTTCCCAGATCCAGGCATGACGCTGGAAGCCGGTGCTGAACAGTGGCACCAGCGCGCTGGTATCCACACTGACTGGCCAGTGTTCCTGAACTTCCGGGGAGTTGAGTAATCCGAAATCCAGCGCGTTGCGCTGTAATGGCCAGTTCCATTCGCGACGCTGTTGCAAACCGCCGAGGCTCTGGCCACGGGTTTTGAGCGTCTGTTCCCAGCTGTTAGGGCCTTTCTGGCGAATCCGCAGGGCACAGCCAGCGGCCGAAAGGCGGCCGTCCGGTGTATCATAATAGGTATTGTTGAGTCGCGACTGACGGACGGCCTGAGCCCGAGCCCCGATAGCAGCGGCCAGAATGTCGGCCTGGGCGGGATCAAAACGCAGCTTCAGTTCGATTTCATAAGTCATGGCGGTATTCTCATAAGCCCCGTTGGGTTGCGCAAGCACAAGGTCTTTGAATCATGTCCAGTTCTGTCAAGAAAGTTGGGGGCTTTGTGCCTTCTGTAGAAGAAGCCCTCGCGGCCCTTATCAGCCGCAACAGTATCAGCTCGGTTTTACCCGAATACGACCAGAGCAATCTGGCCGTTATCGAGCTGCTCGCCAACTGGTTCGGCGACCTCGGTTTTGCTGTCGAGATTCTGCCTGTTGTCGGACATCCCGGCAAAGCCAACCTGCTGGCCACCCTTGGCCGCGGCAGCGGCGGCCTGGTGCTCAGTGGTCACACCGACACCGTGCCCTGTAATCCGGAACGCTGGAGCTCCGACCCGTTCACCCTCAGCAACCGCGATAACCGCTTTTACGGCCTTGGCACCTGCGACATGAAAGGCTTTTTTGCCCTCGTGTTACAGGCCGTAGCGCGTTACGAAGCCAGTGATCTGCAACAGCCGATCATGGTGCTGGCCACCGCCGACGAAGAAAGCTCCATGAGTGGCGCCCGTGCGCTGGCAGCGATGGGCAAACCTCGCGGTCGTTACGCCGTGGTCGGCGAACCGACCAGCCTGCGGCCGATTCGTATGCACAAGGGCATCATCATGGAAAGCATACGCCTGACCGGCAAGGCCGGGCACTCTTCCAACCCGGCGCTGGGCATCAACAGTCTCGATGCGATGCATGACGTGTTGGGCGAGCTGAAAAACCTGCGGCGTGAACTGGCGGCCAAATACCAGAACCCACTGTTCTCGGTATCGGTGCCTACCATGAACTTCGGCTGCATCCACGGTGGTGACAACCCCAACCGCATTTGTGGTTCCTGTGAACTGGCGTTCGACCTGCGCCCACTGCCGGGCATGAGCAACGACGAGCTGCGCGACGAAATCCGCCGTCGTGTTAATCCCATTGCCGCCCAGAACGAAGTGGGCTTCGAGATGTACAGCCACTTCCCCGGTATCGACCCATTTGAAACGCCGGCCAGCAGTGATCTGGTGCAGGTCGCCGAGCGCCTGACCGGCTTCAGCAGTGAAGCCGTGGCGTTTGCCACCGAAGCACCGTTCCTGCAGCAACTGGGAATGGAAACCCTGGTGTTGGGCCCTGGCAGTATTGACCAGGCCCACCAGGTCGACGAATACCTGGCCCATGATCAGATCGAGCCCTGCATCGAACTGCTCTGTAACCTGATTGACCGTTTTTGTGTAACCCCGAGCGCCTAACGAGCGTCCAGACGAGGATCACTCATTGACCACCGACACCACCGCCTACGTGCAATGGTTCCGCCAGTCATCCCCCTACATTAATGCTCACCGGGGCAAAACCTTCGTGTTGATGTTTGATGGCGACGCCATCAGCGATGACAACTTCAACAACGTGGTGCAGGACATCGCCCTGCTCAACAGCCTCGGTGTACGCCTGGTGCTGGTGCATGGCGCACGTCCACAAATTGATGCCGCCCTGCGCACCCTCGGTGTACGCAGCCGTTTTCATAACGACCTGCGCATCACCGACAGCAATGCCCTGACCGCCGTAAAAGCCGCTGTGGGTTACGTCAAAGCCGATATCGAATCACGCATGTCGGTCGGTTTGCCAAACTCCCCGATGCACGGTGCCCGTCTGCGCGTACTGAGCGGCAACTTCATTACCGCCAAACCGCTGGGTGTGATCGACGGCATCGACTTCCAGCACACCGGTGAAGTGCGTCGTATCGACCATCAGGTGATTGCCGACCTGCTGCAGAGTGGCAACACCGTGCTGTTGTCATGTCTGGGTTATTCACCTTCAGGGGAAGTCTTTAACCTCGCGGTTGAAGATGTGGCGCTGCAAACCGCCCTCAGCCTCAAGGCCGACAAACTGATCCTGCTGGGTCAGAACGGCGGCATTCTCGATGAAGACGGCCATACCGAACACGAAGTCACCTGCGGCATGTTGGCCCAGGACATCCAGCGTATGGAAGGCGAAGCCCGTTGCCACGCCGAGCTGGCGCTGAGAGCCGTGAAATCCGGTGTGTCCCGTGTGCATCTGGTCAGTTACGCCCAGGACGGCGCCCTGCTGGAAGAACTCTTCACCCGCGAAGGTACTGGCACCCTGGTGACCCAGGACCCGTACGACCAGTTGCGTCCGGCCCGTATCGACGACGTTTCCGGCATTCTGGCCCTGCTCAAACCGCTGGAAGACGAAGGCATTCTGGTGCGTCGTTCGCGAGAGCTGCTGGAAAACGAAATCCACCGCTTTAACGTGATTGAGCGCGACGGCATGATCACCGCCTGTGCGGCGCTGTATCCGTACTCCGACGACCGCGCCGAACTGGCCTGCGTTGCTGTACACCCGGATTACCGTCGTGGCCATCGTGGCACCATGCTGCTGGAGCAGATCGAACAGGAAGCCCGGCGTCGCCACTACAAACAGCTGTTTGTTCTGACCACCCGTACCGCGCACTGGTTTATCGAACAGGGCTTTGTGGCTGGCGAAGTCACCGACCTGCCGGAAGAACGCCAGAAGCTGTATAACTACCAGCGAAACTCCAAGGTCTTTTTTAAAGGCCTGTAACCCATAGCCCGGCAAGGAAACAGAGTATGGCGGCCGACTGGTTTGTCCCCGCAAATGAAATTCACCGCTGTTACGACTCCTGGGGCCTGATTCAGGTCTTTGATGACGGCAACAAGCGTTACCTGAGTTTTGGCACCACGGACGAACAAAGCTGCCTGCTGAAAAGCAAACCGGCGCAGCTGCAACACGACTACAGCCGTGCAATGGCCGCCCTGCTGACCCTGTTCCACGTGGAACAGGCACCGCAGCAGATCACCCTGCTCGGCCTCGGTGGCGGCAGCATGGCGCGCTCGCTGCTCGACTGGTTACCACAAGCGCAGATCAACGCCGTTGATCTGCGCGAAGCGGTTGGCCGCGTTGCCCGCCAGTATTTTGGCCTGCCACGCGACCCACGCCTGCAACTGACCTTTATGGATGCCGGGCTGTATCTGGAAACCCACGCCGACCGCCAATGCCAATGGCTGATCAGCGACCTGTACCTGTCTACCGGACTCGACCAGCAACAGTTACACGAACAGTTCCTCGACCGCTGTCATCGCCACCTCGCCCCCGGCGGCTGGCTGGTGCTGAACCTGTGGCGCGAACATCGCGAACACGGCGACTGGCTCAACCAGCTCAAGGTGCGCTTCCCGACCCTGCTCCACAACACCACCAAAGACGGCAACTGGATCATCTGGGCGCGTAAACCCGCCCCAGGCGAACGACCGTTAGCCGACTCCCGTACCATTCGTGAACAGGCCCAGCTCTGGAGCGAACGCGCCGGGTTTAACCTCTGGCAAGTCGCACGGCCGTTTCTCAAACATTACGGCGGGTGAGCGGATTAAACCCTTTTAACTCACTGCCCAACGCTCCATCTTTACACTCGCCTCACGCTATCAGAAGATCTAAACTAAGACCTGTTAACAGGTCTTTTGAGGGTTATTTGATGACACACCAGATTCTGACCGAGATCGCTGCCAGTATTTCCGAGTTAAAAGCCAACCCGATGAAGGTTGTCGCCAGTGGTGACGGTATGCCGATTGCCGTACTGAATCGCAACGAACCGGCATTTTATTGCGTCCCGGCTCAAGCCTATGAAGCGCTGATGGAGCTGATCGACGATGCCGAGCTGTTGAAGCTGGTCAAGGAACGAACAAACGAGGAGTCCGTGAAGGTGTCACTGGATGACTTATAGCCTTGAGTTCAAGAAATCGGCGCTCAAGGAGTGGAACAAGCTGGGTCATACCGTCCGCGAACAGTTCAAGAACAAACTCCACGAACGGCTGGCCAACCCGCACGTCCCCTCTGCGGCAATGTCCGGTGCCACTAATCTCTACAAGATCAAACTGCGCCAGCTGGGCTACCGCCTGGTATATTCGGTACAGGATGATGTGATCACGGTAACCGTCATTGCCGTCGGCAAACGCAACCGCAATGAGGTCTATGACATCGCCTTGTCGAGACTCAACAAGGACGACTGATCAATCCGGCCTGCCTTACGGTGCTAAAACGGCCACATCAAGAGGCGACTCAGCCTCCGGAATAAAACTGCCTCCACACTGGCCTTGCCGGTGCTGGCGTTGGATAATCCGCGCCCCTTTGCTGCGACACCACGCCATCATGCTCGACAACTCCGTTACCCGTTTGCGGGCGGCTGAAAAAGCCGAATCCCGCCGCGAATTTCTGGCCCGTGGTGGTCGTGTTCAGCGTTGCCAGGAATGTCTGCTGACACCGGCGCAATGTATCTGCAATGAACGCCCGGCACCGGCGGGTCAGGTGGCGGTGTGCCTGCTGTATTTCCATGGCGAGGTGTTCAAACCGAGCAACAGCGGGCGTCTGGTGGCGGATATTCTGACCGATAACCATGCCTATCGCTGGCACCGTACCGAACCACAGGCCGAGTTGCTGGCATTACTGGCGAACCCGGCCTACGCTCCGGTGATTGTGTTTCCGTTCCAGTACGCTGAAGCCGAGCGCCAGCTGAATAGCCCGGAACGCCTGCAGGCGTATCTCGATACCCCACAAGCCAGTGGCGAGCGTCGTATTCCGCTGATGGTGATTCTGGATGGAACCTGGCGCGAGGCGCGCAAGATGTTCCGCAGTACCTGGCTGAATCAGCTGCCGGTGCTGGGGATTGAGCCGGTAGCCGAGCGTGATTACCGCCTGCGAGAGTCGTATCACCCGCACCAGCTGGGGACGGCGGAAGTGACGGTCGATATTTTGCGGTTGCTGGGCGACCCAGAACGCGCCGATGTGCTGGCGCAGTATTTTGAGCTGTTCAAGGTCAGATATCTGGCAGGCAAACCCTGGTTGCATGGTCAGGGTGCTACAAACAGCGACGACGATAGCGAATAACCCCACAGCGCAAGACTTTAAGCGCCCTGAGGGGTACAATTCTGCTGTTTTTTCACTCCACTTTTTGCATACAAGACAGTGAACCATGGGCAGAGCGTATCAAAACCGTAAAGAATCCATGGCCAAAACGGCCGCGGCAAAAACCAAGGTCTACTCCCGGTACGGCCGTGAAATCTACATGGTCGCCAAGGCTGGCGGTGTAGACCCAAGTGGCAACCTGTCCCTGCGCAGCATCATCGATCGCGCCAAGAAGGACCAGGTTCCAAGCCACGTTATCGAAAAGGCTATCGACAAGGCCAAGGGCGGCGTAGGCGAAGACTACCAGGCAGCTCTGTATGAAGGTATTGGTCCTGGCGGCGCCATGGTGCTGATCAGCGCCCTGACCGACAACCCGAACCGCACCTTCGGTGAAATCCGTGGTGTGTTCTCCAAGTGCAAGGCCAAGCTGGGCACCCAGGGTTCTGTCTCCCACATGTTCGATCACCGCGCCATGTTTGTGTTCGCCGGTGAAACCGAAGATGAAGCGATGGAAGTGCTGCTGGAAGCCGATGTGGATGTAACCGACATCGAATGTGAAGACGGCATGGTGACCGTGCTGGTTCCGCCTACCGAATTCTTCAAAACCAAAACTGCGCTGACCGACTGGAAAGCCGACATTGATTTTGAAATGGAAGAAATCACCTACCTGCCACAGATGCCACACCCGATCAGCGGTGATGACGTTGCGCAGTTCGAACGTTTTGCCGGTCTGATCAACGACCTGGAAGACGTACAGCAGATCTTCCACAACGGCGAATTCGAAGGCTGAGTGTAGTTGTACCTTTAACGGTACCCATAAAAAGAGCCGGCTGATGCCGGCTTTTTTTATGGATTTTTATCGCGTCAGAAGACAGCTCTCAGACCAGAATACGCACCTGGGTGCCCTTGTACTGGTCTTCCATAATAAATTCAAAACGACGATCGCCGGGAGTGCCACGACGGCGGTTACGACGACGCTCAGAGTTAAGCTGATACAGGTTGCCCGCAGGTTCTGCCTCAGGTTTGGCCTGCTGCTGTTCTTGCTGCGATTCTGGCGTTGATTGAGTGGCTTGCTGCTGTACCCCGGACAGGGACGCTGCCTGCGCATGGGCGCGCTCAACGGCTTCTTCCTCGCGATCCGGAATACCTGCGGCCAGCAGGAATTCATACGCCTGACGAATGGCCCGGAACTGCTCAATACCGGCGGGATTACGATCCGGGTGATAGAACATCACCAGCTTGCGGTAACGCTCCCGAACTTGCTGGCGGCTGGCATCGGCATCCAGTCCCAATACAGCAAGATGTGGTTGCAGGTTCATGGCAAAACAGCTCCTGAAGTAGTGGCCGTCGGGCGTTGTGGAGGTTGTTGATTATTATGTAATCAATCGTTACGTTGTGTATCCAGCGACAGAGCTATTTTATTGATTAAAAAACAGACATGACAGCTTAGTCGTACAATCTGCTTTTCGAACAACATGACTTTTACGACACACTCCCTCAAGTAATCGCAAAATTGGCAAAAAGATGTTCTGCCAGCTTTGTGTGCCATCGTTGGCACTCCGTTATTTGTTGTAATACCAACTCAACACGTAACATCACGTAACAAAACGTCATTATTTTGTCATTTTGCATAGCCAGTATGGAGAAATTCTCATTTCCCAACAGGAAGTTTCTCATGTCTCCGGCTCTGTTCCGTCAGTCCCTGCTGACCATCGCCATTACCTCCACCCTTGCAGCCTGTGGTGGTGACGACAACAACGACAAAACCAGCGCCATCGAAGCGCTGGGGATCAGCTGCCAGGCATCCACAGCCGCCACCAGCACCCCAACCGGCACCCTGAGTATGGAACTGGTCGGCACCTATGCGTCCGACAGTGAATTCGCCAGCGGTGCGGCGGAAATCGTCAGTTACGACAGCTGCTCCGGCAAGCTGTACGTTGTGAATGCCCAGCAAGCCACCGTCGACGTGTTGAGCCTGTCCAGCAGCGGAGTGCCATCCCATACCGGCACCATCAACCTCAACACCGCTTCCGAAGCCGCCGGTATCGAGATTGGCGCCGCCAACAGCGTGTCTGCCAAACAGGGTCTGGTTGCCGTGGCCATTGAAGCCGCCAACAAGCAGGATGCGGGTCTGATCGCTCTTTACCGTTCTGACACCCTCGAACTGCTGGGTACTTACAGCGCCGGTTCGCTGCCAGACATGGTGACCCTGTCGGCCGATGGTCAATACATCCTCAGCGCCAACGAAGGTGAGCCTTCCAGCGATTACAGCGTAGACCCTCAGGGTTCCGTGACCATCGTTGATATCAGCGCCGGTTTTGCTGCCGACAAGGCCGTGGTACATCAGGTTGGTTTCACCGACTTCAACACTGGTGCCAGCCGTGCCAGCGAACTGCCAGCCGCCGTACGTATTACCGGCCCGGCCGGTACCACAGTGGCGCAGGATCTCGAACCGGAATACATGACCCTCAGCAAGGACGGTAAAACCGCCTGGGTATCGCTGCAGGAAAACAACGCTATCGCCATCATTGACGTGAAAAACGCCAGCGTCAGCGCTATCAAGGCGCTGGGCGAAAAATCCTGGAACAGCGCTTCCGGCAACCAGCTGGATGCTTCCAACAAGGATGCGGGCCCTGGTGAATTCGCCAGCTACGAACAACTGGCCGGTCTGTACATGCCAGACACCCTGGCCAGCTTTGAAGTGAACGGTGCCACCTACATCCTGTCCGCCAACGAAGGTGACGGCCGTGAATACGGTGATTACCTCGACGAGGCGCGTGGTGGTGATCTGTATGACAAGGTGGATGCTGCCCACCCGCTGAAAGCCGCACTCAACGATAACAACCAGCTCAAGCGTCTGAAGTTTGTGGATGACCGCGACAGCATCGCCGCCACCGACACCCTGTATGCCTTCGGTGCCCGTTCCTTCTCGATCTGGAACAGCTCTGCCGAATTGGTGTTCGATAGCGGTGATGATATCGCTCAGCGTGTCTACGCCGCCGATCCGGATCACTTCAACTCCGACCACGAGAGTAACGACTCCGCTGACAGCCGTTCGGATGACAAAGGTACCGAACCGGAAGCCATCGAAGCTGCCACCATTGGCAACCGTACCTTCGCGTTTGTGGGTCTGGAGCGTCAGAGTGGTGTGCTGGTGTACGAAGTAACCGACCCGACGGCACCGGTATTCCAGAGCATGCTCAACAACCGTGATTTCAGCCAGCCAGTCTGCACAGAAGTGAACGAAGACGGTGAATGCAGCAACGGCACCTACAACAGCGCCGCCGGTGACCTGGGCCCTGAATCCATTGATTACTTCAGCACCAACGGCGAGCACTTTATTGCCGTGGGTAACGAAGTGAGTGGTACCACCAGTGTTTACCGTCTGGGTTTTGGTAACTGATTCAGGCGCGAGACCCCTGCCAGACGAAAAGCGGCTAACGGGAAAGCGGCTGATCGCCGCTTTTGCCCAGCGTAGCTGGCCTCCGTTAATTGCCCATCTGGGCGAGCCGGGATTCACCGCAACGGCCGACCCGGCCGGGGCATGGATGCCCCGCTAGGCCCGTTGGCACAGGGATGTGCCATCGGGCCGGGGTCGAAACGCCGTTGTCGGGGGAATACCGGAGATACGAGCCCAGTCGGGCTAAGCAGGGGGAGGCCCGCCCGGCCGGGGGACAAGGTCCCCCACGAGGGCAAGCAGCGTCGACAATTAACAAGCTGCGCCAGTTGGGCAGCTCTCTGACGAGACTGAGCAATGCCGATCGGGACTTAACCGATCGGCATTAAGCTGAGGAGTTTTTTTAGAAAGTTACTGCAAGGAAAATCAGCTGCGACGATCGTTGCGCAGGCTGTTCAGCACGGTCTGGGCTTCCGGACGCACACCACGCCACAGCAGGAATGACTCTGCCGCCTGGCCCACCAGCATCCCCAGACCATCAATCACACGGGCGGCACCCTGATCCTGCGCCCACTGGTTAAACACCGTCAGACCAGCACCGTACATCATGTCGTAACAGACGGTATGAGCCGCCACACAGCTGGCCGGAATCGGTGGCAGATCACCACCCAGACTGGCCGAAGTGCCGTTGATGATCAGATCAAACTCACCGCTGACGTCTTCAAACGCACACACGTCCAGCGTTGCCACATCGGCAAACAGACGAGCCAGTTCTTCGGCACGGGCGACGGTGCGGTTGGCCAGCACCACCTGCGCTGGCTGTTGACCCAGCAGTGGTTGCAGGATGCCACGCACGGCACCACCAGCCCCCAGCACCAGAATGCGTTTGCCAGCCATGGTGACACCATGATCCAGCAGGTCTCCGACCATACCGGCACCATCGGTGTTGTCGGCCAGAATACGGCCGTCTTCCAGGCGTTTCAGGGTATTCACCGCACCGGCGCGCTGAGCGCGTTCAGTGTGTTCATCCGCAAAACGGAACGCATCTTCCTTGAATGGCACCGTCACGTTCAGTCCCTTGCCCCCCGAGCTGAAAAACTTGCGGGCTTCCTCATCAAACTGGCCCAGTGGCACCAGAATGGCCGTGTAGAGAATATCCTCACCGGTTTGCTGGGCAAACGCGGTGTGAATACGCGGGGACTTGCTATGGCCGACAGGGTTGCCGACGACTGCGTAACGATCGGTCATATTGCGCTCCTATAAACCTGCTTACACCCACTCGCGGTGTGGCAGAAAATCCTTGTACAAACGTTCTTCCGGCGAGCCAGCTTCCGGCTGCCAGTCATAATCCCAGTGCACCACCGGCGGCAATGACATCAGGATGGATTCGGTGCGACCACCGGTCTGCAGACCAAAAATGGTGCCACGGTCGAACACCAGGTTGAACTCGACATAACGGCCGCGACGGTAACACTGGAACTTGCGCTCGCGTTCGCCGTATTCATGGGCCTTGCGCGCCGCCACAATCGGCACATACGCGTCGATATAACCGTTACCCACGGCCTGCATAAATGCAAAGCTGCGGTCGAAATCAGCACCCACATCCGGAGCATCCGGCCAGCGGTTGAGGTCATCGAAGAACAAGCCACCCACACCACGGCTTTCACCCCGGTGTTTCAGGAAGAAGTACTCGTCACACCATTTTTTGTAACGCGGGAAAGTCTCAGCGCCGAACGGCTCACACAGATCCTTGGCGGTCTGGTGCCAATGCACCACGTCTTCTTCAAACGGGTAAAACGGAGTCAGGTCGAAGCCACCACCAAACCACCATACCGGTTCTTCACCTTCTTTTTCCGCCACAAACAGACGGACGTTAGCGTGGGAAGTTGGTACGTACGGGTTGTGCGGGTGAATCACCAGCGACACCCCCATGGCCTGAAAACTGCGACCAGCCAGTTCCGGACGGGATGCCGTGGCAGAAGCAGGCAGGGCATCGCCTTTTACATGGGAAAAGTTAACGCCGCCTTTTTCAATCACCGCGCCGCTGGCAATCACCCGGGTACGACCACCACCCATCAGGCCCAGCGGGCCTTCCGGTTGTTCGCGTTCCCAGCTGTCTTCAGCAAAACAGGCACTGCCATCTTCGGCTTCCAGAGCAGCACAGATACGATCCTGCAGATCCAGCAGGTATGCCTTTACGGCTGCCACATCGCAGCGGGACTGACCAGTCATCATGACTCCTTAACGTAAGCGCTCACCGCTGAGCGTGCGAATTTCTGAAGGGTTTTTGCGCCCTCCGAGCTGGCCCGGGAGGATACCATCAAGCGCCGTTCCGAAATATTGACGCACCCGCAGGGAGGTACGTGCCGGTTCACGGCCAGCCGGATTGGCAGAGGTTGATACCAGCGGCCCGACCTGTTCACACAGGGCCCGCACCAGCGGATGATCCGGAATCCGTACCGCCAGCGAGGTATGGGTGCCACGCAGCAGTGGGGTCACCGACTCACGGCACGGCAGCACCCACGAAACCGGCCCCGGCCAGGTGGCCTGAACGGTCGCTTCATCGGCTTCTGACAGTGGTAACAACCAGGGCTCCAGCTGCTGCAGCGATGCCGCCACCAGCACCAGGCCCTTTTGCCATGGGCGAGCTTTCAGATCGAGAATCCGCTGGATCGCGGCTTCATTGGCAGGGTCACAACCCAGCCCCCAAACGGCCTCGGTTGGATACGCAAGGACACCACCGGCGCGAACACAGTTCACCGCCTGGGTCAGATGCCAGGAGTTGATAGGTAACAATCTGGGTGCTTCCTGATAACGATTTGCAAATAGCGATTTTGCGCACCCTACCCCATCACTCGGTGCATAACAAGCGGCCGCCCCAGCCGGTGATGCGGATACTGATGAGCAGTTATGGCACAAGCACCAAGCCGAGACGTCTTTCTGAAGCCCCTGAATGGCCAAAAAAAACACCAGCGCCGTCATCAGATATGCCACTTACTACTTTGTGCCCATATTTTTGCCGCAACGCTGTTCTGATTAACAATTTCCTTCTGCTGGCCAGCGCCGTAAAACAACGACAAACGTAGAACTGCTGGCCGCTATTGCTCGCTACGGACAACGTCTTGATCGTGCCAGCCGTTGCAGGCCTTTTGATACGTCCGCAAGGAAATTGAATTATTGGTCAGACCGGAATTTGTTTATGCTTCGCCGTCAGAAAAAGCAGATTGGATAACAACCGGATTAGCCTGGTATCGCTGCACAGGCAGGTATGCTGATAACCATCCATTCCTGTCTTGTGGCTATACCGGACAACCCGGCAGGATCCGCTGACGGCTATTCGAGTATTTACAATTCCCTTGCCACACTGTTTTCAGGTCCGTCACGACCGGATCACTACGAGTGCGTCAGACCCTTTACAGCACGGCCGTCGAACCGAATTTATAATACTGACAGGAGTGACCCCCTCATGAGCAAAGACCAGCAACGTATCGTGATTGTCGGCGGCGGTGCCGGCGGTCTGGAGCTGGCGACCTGTCTGGGCCACAAGCTGGGCCGCAAGGGCAAGGCCAGCATCAAGCTGATCGACCGTAACCGCACTCATATCTGGAAACCACTGTTGCACGAAGTGGCCAGTGGCACCCTCGATACCGGCACTCAGAGCGTTTCCTACTTTGCCCATGGCGCCCGTCACGGCTACCAGTTTGAGCTGGGGCAGCTCATGGACGTGGACGTGGTCAACAAGACGATTACCCTTGCCTCACGCCACAACTCCAATCCGGACTCACCACGTTCTACCCGCGTGGTGGAATACGATCAGCTGATTCTGGGCATTGGCTCGATCAGCAACGACTTCGGCGTTCCGGGCATCCAGCAGCACTGCTTTATGCTCGACTCACTCAAGCAAGCTGAACGTTTCCACACCACCCTGATTGATCGTTTCACCGAGATTCACCAGGACCATTCTGGCGAGCGTCTGCGTATTGCCATTGTTGGCGCTGGCGCTACCGGTGTGGAGCTGTCCGCTGAACTCTACAAGGTGACCGAACTGCTGACGGTATACGGCATGGCCGGTATGTCGCAGCGTCAGCTGGAAGTGAATCTGATCGAAGCGGGCCCACGGGTACTGCCAGCACTGCCAGAGCGTATTTCCACTACCGTCAGCCATGAGTTGCGGGAACTGGGTGTGAATATCCGTACCTCGGTTGCCGTCGTAGCCGCCGATGAAAAAGGTCTGCAAACCAAGGAAGGCGAACGTATTGATGCCGACCTGATGGTCTGGGCGGCCGGTGTCAAAGCGCCCGACGTGGTGCGCAACATCAAGGGCCTCGACCTGACCCGCAGCAACCAGATTCGCGTCAACGATTACCTGCAGGCCACCAGCCCGGAAGGTTATGTGATCAAGGATTTGTGGATCATTGGCGACTGCGCCGCCTTCACCGGTGCCGATGGCCGTCAGGTACCACCACGCGCCCAGTCTGCCCACCAGATGGCCAGCAACGTCTACGCCAACATCATGAACCTGCGTAACGGCAAGCCACTCAAGGGCTTTGAGTATCATGACCACGGCTCGCTGGTGAGCCTCAGCAGCTACAGCGCGGTCGGCACTCTGATGGGCAACCTGACCCGCAAGTCGATGTTTGTGGAAGGCAATATGGCTCGCCTGTTCTACATCTCGCTGTATCGCATGCACCAGCTGGCGATTCACGGCAAGGTCCGTGGCGCTCTGATTGTCGCCGCCGACTGGCTGAGCAAGGCGGTAAAACCGAAAATGAAACTCCACTGATTCAGGCCGATCGCGCCTGTTCACCTACAGCGAAGCATAAAAAAACCGGCGCAGCCGGTTTTTTTATGCGAATTTTCTGAGGCAGGATACAGGCATCGACTCAGCGCAAACGCCGATAACCACCGGCCTGTTTCTGCAGCCAGCCATCCAGTTCGTACTCCATCAGACGCGGCAACAACTGGGCAATCGCCAGTCCGGAACGGATCGCCAGCACATCAACACTGGTGCCCTGATAATCTACCAGGGTCACCAGTTCTGGTACCGGCATACAAACCACACTGTCTGGCGCATGGGTGACACTGAGCTGGAAAATCCCCACCCCTTCCAGCACCTCTGAAGCGTTTTGTACCAGCAAGGCACCGTCGCGAATCAGCTGATGACAGCCATGACTGAGCGGGTTGGTCACCGCACCAGGCAAGGCCATGACATCGCGGCCCTGGCTGGCCGCCAGCCGGGCGGTGATCAGTGATCCCGATTTGACGGCAGCCTCGGCCACCACAACGGCCTGACAAAGACCACTGACAATGCGGTTACGCGCCGGAAAATGCGCCGCCAACGGCTGGGTACCCGGTGCAAATTCAGACAACAACAAACCCTGATGAGCAATCCGTTGCATCAGATTGTTATGGCGTTTCGGGTACGCCACATCAGCCCCACATCCCAGCACCGCAATGGTTGTACCGGTGCTCAACGCTCCTTCGTGCGCCGCACCGTCAATGCCCAGCGCCAGCCCACTGACTACACATACGCCAGCAGCAGCCAGATCACGGCCACACTGGAACGCCCAGTCACGGGCATAAGGCGTCGGGTTACGGCTGCCGACAATCGCCACACAAGGCATATCCAGCAGTGCCAACTGGCCACGCCAGTACAGGAAGGTGGGTGCATCGCTGAGAGCGGCCAGTGCTTCCGGGTAATGATCCATACCAGCCAGCAGCACTCCCTGACCGGGTTGCAGGCACCAGTTCAAGAGCACATCAAAGCCCTGGTCCAGTGACGCATCGTGCAGCCAGCGTTCACAGGCAGCCGGATTCAGGCCAGCAGCGGCCAGCAAATCCACACCCTGATCGGGCAAATCGTAAGGAGATTGAAGATTCTGGCGTAACTCGCTCAGTGTGACCGTACCAACACCAGGCAATCGGGCCAGACGCCACCAGGCGCGGTAAAGAGATTGGGTACGCTCATCCATGAGCAGACTCCTGTTGCTATTGGGGTAGCGAGGGGCCGAATAGCTGGCCCCACAGGTAGAGGCAGGGTGAACACAACAGGCTCACCCGCCAATCCGAATCAATCCGGAGAAGAGAAGGTATCACCCACACGCAGTGGACGGGTGGCTTTCATGATCAGCGCATAGGACATCTTGTCGAAGGTACGGAACACCATCATGCTGCCCGCACGTTCTTCCGGCAGACGCACCTTGTCGCCCTGCACACGGTCAACCACCACGGCACCGGCTTTTTTCACCAGCAGCACGTCACCAACCGCCAGGCCATCACGCTCACCGCGGTTCAGAACCACCACGTTGTACTGGCCAACCTGGGAGACACCACCGGATACCGCCAGGATCTGGCCGTGCACATCACGTTCCGGCGCTTTCGGGAAGAATCGGGTTACCAGGGTACGGTCTTCGGTTGGCAGCAGTACGTCACCAATACGAACCTGTTCACTGGTGCGATCCAGTTCTACAGTAGCAATGTCACCCTGCACTCCAATCTGACGGGCCAGACCAATGCCCAGCGCCTCAAGCCCCAGCACTTCGCCGGTTTCCGGATCACGATAGACCTGACCACGACGGTAGATACTAAACGCTTCTATATTTTGCTGGTTAAAGTTGCCACGTGCATAGGCGTTGGAACCGGCCCCCAATACAACGTGGTTATCTTCACCCGCGATAATACGGGGAGCATTGACCAGATCTTCTTCACGTACCACGCGGTGTTCTTTCAGATAACCACGGATAGATTCTGCCGGAATAGCCGGAATAGCGGACTCAATCGGCTCAACACGAGCCGTTGGCTGCAGGCGGTTTTTGTCGCCACCCGGGGTCAGTTTGACGGTACGGCTGGAATCTCCACGCTCCAGCACACCCACACGGGTCTCGCCGTTCACGTTGATCAGACCAATACGGTCGCCCGGGAAAATCAGGTGCGGGTTTTCGATCTGGGTGTTCTGGTGCCAGATTTCCGGCCATTTCCACGGATCGTTGGTGAATCGTTCAGAAATGTCCCAGAGGGTATCTCCCGGTACCACCACGTATTCCTGTGGAGCGTTTGGCAGCAGCTCAAGAGCCGAGACCTGACTGGTCAAACCGACCAGCATGACTGCCAGCAAACGCTTGATGGTTTTGCTCATCCTGTATTCCCTTTATTATTCCGGCAATAACCGGATACTAATCAACAACCGTGGCGACTGCGCTCGCGCCCGCGTCTGTGACAACGTAACAGGCGCTTTACCGGCGACCGGCATGCAAGGTCAGAACGCGGCAAGTTTAGCAAGCCACCACCCACAAGTTCTATAAGCACAGCAGATCTATGGCCATACTGGAAATTCTGGAATATCCCGACCAACGCCTGCGCACTGTCGCCGCGCCGGTCACCGTTGTTGACGATCGCGTTCGCGCCATCCTCGCTGACATGTTTGAAACCATGTACAAGGCTCCGGGCATCGGCCTGGCGGCCACGCAGGTCAACATCCATGAGCGCATCATTACCATTGATGTCAGTGAAGACAAGTCTGAACCGCTGGTCTTTATCAATCCTGAGATCCAGGTCTTGCCTGGGGAAGAGCAGACCATGCAGGAAGGTTGCCTGTCGGTTCCGGGCTTCTACGAAGACGTAACCCGCATTGAGCACTGCCTGGTAAAAGCCATCGACAAGGATGGTAACGCCTTCGAAATGGAATGCACCGGCCTGCTGGCGGTGTGTATCCAGCACGAGGTTGATCACCTGAACGGCAAGCTGATGGTGGATTACATTTCGCCGCTGAAGCGCAACCGTATCAAGGACAAGCTCGAGAAAAAACACAAGGCGGAAGCCCGTGGGGGTAAACGCTGATATGGCGCTGAGAATCGTCTTTGCCGGAACTCCCGAGTTCGCGGCCATTCACCTGCAGGCGCTGGTTAACAGCGAACACGAGATTGTGGGCGTTTACAGCCAGCCGGATCGCCCGGCCAATCGTGGCAAAAAACTGCAGGCCAGCCCGGTCAAGGAAGTGGCACTGGCTCATAATCTGCCAGTATTCCAGCCACTGAATTTCCGCAATGACGAGGATGTTGCCACCCTCGCCAGCCTCAACGCTGACGTCATGATTGTGGTGGCCTACGGCCTGATCCTGCCGCAGCGGGTGCTGGACACGCCAAAATTTGGCTGTCTGAACGTGCATGGCTCGTTGCTGCCACGCTGGCGTGGTGCAGCGCCGATCCAGCGCTGTATCGAAGCCGGTGACAAGGTTACCGGTATTACCATCATGCAGATGAATGCTGGTCTGGATACCGGTGACATGCTGAGCAAGGTCACCACCGGCATCATGGCCGACGACAACGGCGGCACTCTGCACGACCGTCTGGCCAGCATGGGCCCGGCCGCCCTGCTCGACACTCTGAAACAGCTGGAAGCGGGCCAACTGCAGCCGGAAGTCCAGAACGATGCCTTGGCTAACTACGCTCACAAGCTCAGCAAGGAAGAAGCCCTGATCAACTGGGCTGACGACGCCGCGGTGCTGGAACGTCGCATTCGTGCCTTTAACCCGTTCCCGGTGGCCTACACCCTGCTGGGTGATGAGCGTGTCCGGGTTCTGAACGCTACTATCAGTGATGAGCACAGCCGCGCCCTGCCCGGCACCATTGTCGCCGTCAGCCCGCAAGGCATCGACGTTGCCTGTGGTGATGGTGTGCTGCGTCTGCAACAGATCCAGCTGGCCGGTAAAAAAGCCATGCAGGTTGCCGATGTCATTAATGGCCAACCCCATCTGTTCCAGCCCAACTATCTGCTGTCATCACAGCACTGAGGTCCTGATTGAAACCGTCTTCTGCCGAGCAGACCCACGACTGGCGTTTGCCAGCCACTGACAATCCACGGGCGCTGGCCGCCGCAGGCCTGCTGCAGGTTATGCACGGTCACTCCCTGAATCAGGTACTGCCGCTGCTCGATCGTGCCGTGCGGCCAGAAGACCGGGGTTTCCTGCGTGACCTGCTGCTCGGCAGCTGCCGTTATTACCAGCGCCTCAACGCCATTGCCAAGATGCTGTTGAGCAAACCCTTTGCCGACAGCGCCGAGGTGTTACACGCCCTGCTGATTGTTGGCCTCTACCAGCTGGATGGCCAGAATCGCGCCGAGCACGCGGCGGTGCATGCCACGGTGAGCGCCTGCGACGATCTGCGTCAGGGGCAGGCGCGGGCGGTCATCAACGCCTGCCTGCGCCGCTTCCTGCGTGAGCGGGACAGCCTGGTGGAAAGTCTGGCTGACAACCCGGTCACCGCCACCAGCCACCCGAAATGGCTGGTGAAGCTGCTCGACAAGGCCTGGGGCGAACAGGCGAATACCATTCTGGCTGCCAACAACGAGCGCGCACCGCTGTGCCTGCGGGTTAACCAGCGCCGTTACAGCCGCGAGCAATACCTGCAGCTGCTGACGCAAGCCGGGATTGAAGCCCGCGCCGGTGAATTCACCCGCCACAGTATTTATCTGGAGCAAGGCTGTGACGTCACCAGCCTGCCCGGATTCGCCGACGGTGCTGTCAGCGTGCAGGACGAAGCCGCCCAGCTCGCCGCCGAACTGCTGGCACCCCAGGCCGGGGAACGCATTCTCGATGCCTGTGCCGCACCGGGCGGCAAAAGCTGCCACCTGCTGGAATCCGCTGACATTGATCTGACCGCGGTTGAACTGGAAGAAAGCCGGGTACCGCGTATTCACGAGAACCTCGCCCGTCTGGGACTGAGTGCCACCGTGGTATGCGACGATGCGGCAGAACCATCCCGCTGGTGGAACGGCGAGGCCTTTGACGCCATCCTGCTGGATGCACCATGCTCAGCGACCGGCGTAATCCGCCGCCATCCGGACATCAAGATGCTGCGTCGCCGTGAAGACATCGACCAGCTGCAGGCCATTCAGGCACATATTCTCGACAGTAACTGGTCGCTGCTGAAACCGGGCGGCCGCCTGCTGTACGCCACCTGCTCGGTTCTGCCACAAGAGAACAGTGAACAGATCGGGGCATTCCTGAATCGGCATAATGATGCGACCTTAATATCACTGGACAAGCCCTGGGGATGGTCCTGTAATGCCGGGCGACAACTGTTCCCGACATTGGCCGGGCCGGATGGATTCTTTTATGCCCTGCTGGTGAAGTCGGCAGCAGATAACGTTGTTCCCGGAGAACAGCCTGTATGAAAATCATTATTCTCGGAGCTGGCCAGGTAGGCGGCACACTGGCCGAAAACCTCGCGGTAGAACACAACGACATCACCGTGGTCGACACCGACCAGGTACGTCTACGCGAACTGCAGGACCGTATCGACATCAAGACCGTTTCCGGTCACGGTTCCTACCCGCAGGTACTGCGCGATGCCGGAGCCGACGATGCCGACATGCTGGTGGCGGTGACCAACTCCGACGAAACCAACATGGTGGCGTGCCAGGTCGCTTATACCCTGTTCCGCACCCCCACCAAGATCAGCCGTATTCGCTCCAACTTCTATCTGAAACAGCCCGAGCTGTTCCGTAATGATGCCTTTCCGATCGACGTGCTGATTTCCCCGGAGCAAGTGGTTACTAACTACATCCGCCGCTTGCTGGAATACCCGGGTGCCCTGCAGGTACTCGACTTCGCCGATGAACGTGTGCAGCTGGTGGCGGTAAAAGCCTACTACGGCGGCCCACTGGTGGGTCAGGCCATCAACCAGCTCAAACACCACTTGCCCGATGTCGACAGCCGCGTGGCCGCGGTATTCCGTCGTGGCAAGGCCATTGAGCCTACCGGTGATACCGTTATTGAAGCCGATGACGAAGTGTTCTTTGTCGCCGCCAAGGAGCACATCAGCCTGGTAATGGCCGAGCTGCGCCGCACCGAAGATTCCTACAAACGCATCATGATCGCCGGTGGCGGTAACATTGGTTATCGCCTCGCCAAGACGCTGGAGAAGGAATACAACATCAAGATTCTCGAGCACAACAAACTGCGTGCCCGTTATCTGAGTGAAAACCTCAACCGCGCCGTGGTGCTGCTCGGCAGCGCAACCGACAAGGCGTTGCTGGAAGAAGAAAACATCGAAAGCACCGACGTGTTCTGCGCCCTCACCAACGACGACGAGGTCAACATCATGTCGTCGCTGCTGGCCAAACGTCTGGGTGCCCGCAAGGTGATGACCCTGATCAACAAGGCCGCTTACGTGGATCTGGTTCAGGGTGGCACCATCGACGTGGCGATTTCGCCACAACAGGCCACCATCGGCAGCCTGCTCACTCACGTGCGCCGTGGCGACGTAGTTAATGTTCACTCACTGCGCCGTGGCGCGGCCGAGGCCATCGAAGCCATCGCCCACGGTGACAAGAACTCCTCCAAGGTAGTCGGCCGTTCCATCCGTGAAATCCGCCTGCCACCTGGCACCACCATTGGTGCCATCGTGCGAGGTGAAACCGTGATCATGGCAACCTCGGATGTGGTCGTGGAATCGGATGACCACGTGATCCTGTTCGTGATGGACAAACGTCACATTGCCGATGTGGAGCGTCTGTTCCAGGTAGGTCTCGGCTTCTTCTGATCAGGGACGTTCGCGTTAATGAATTTTTCAGTTATTTCGAGGGTGCTGGGTATCTTTCTGATGCTCTTCAGCCTCACCATGCTGCCCCCCATAATGGTGTCCTGGTATTACCAGGACGGAGCCATCGTGGCGTTCACAACCGCTCTGCTGGCCACCTTTGGTCTCGGTTTTATGTGCTGGGCGCCGGTCTACAACGTTCATAACGACCTGCGTACCCGTGACGGTTTTGTCATCACCGTGCTGTTCTGGCTGGTGCTGGCACTGTCGGGGTCATTCCCGTTTATGCTGGCGCAAAGCCCCGGCCTGAGTTTCACCGACGCCTTTTTTGAATCCCTGTCCGGCTGGACCACCACCGGTGCCACCATCATGACCGGCCTTGATGACCTGCCGCAGAGTATTCTCTGGTATCGCCAGCAGCTGCAGTGGCTGGGCGGTATGGGGTTGATTGTGCTGGCGGTAGCGATTCTGCCGATGCTGGGGATTGGCGGTATGCAGCTGTTCCGCGCCGAGATTCCAGGGCCGCTGAAAGACTCGAAACTGACGCCGCGAATCACCGAAACCGCCAAGGCGCTGTGGTACATCTACATGATCCTGACCATCCTCTGTGCCCTTGGTTACTGGGCGGCAGGGATGACCCTGTTTGATGCGGTTGGCCACAGTTTTGCCACCGTGGCGATTGGTGGATTCTCCACCCATGATGCATCTCTCGGCTATTTCGACAGCCCGGTGATAGAGATGATTGCCGTGTTTTTTATGCTGATCTCGTCGATCAACTTTGCCCTGCACTTCTTCGCCTGGCGTTATCACTCCATCAGCCATTACCTGCGCGATTCCGAAGTGAAGTTTTTCTTCTTTGTGATTTTTGGCGGGATTTTCCTGACCATTCCAGCGTTGTGGCTGACCGAAACCTACGACCTCAGCGACTCCATCCGCTACGGTATTTTTGAAGTGGTATCGGTGGCCACCACCACAGGTTTTGGCACCGCCGACTTCTCATCATGGCCGATTTTCCTGCCGGTGCTGTTATTCATGATGGCGTTTGTGGGAGGCTGTGCCGGTTCCACGGGAGGTGGCATGAAAGCCATTCGTATCCTGCTGATTTTTCGCCAGGGCTATCGCGAGATCAAACGCCTGATTCACCCCAATGCTGTGATTCCGGTGAAGGTCGGACGGCAGGCGGTGAATGAACGGGTGCTGGAAGCGGTATGGGGATTTTTTGCGCTCTACATCATGACCTATATGGTGATGATGCTGCTGTTGCTGGCCACCGGTATTGATCACGTCACGGCGTTTTCAGCGGTTGGTGCCTGCCTCAACAACCTCGGTCCGGGTCTCGGTGCAGTGGCCACTCACTACGGTGATATTGGTGATGCCGCCAAGTGGATTCTGTCGTTCACCATGTTGCTCGGGCGACTGGAGATTTTTACCCTGCTGGTACTGATCAGCCCGGCCTTCTGGCGCGCCTGATACGCGCCAGAAACCGCCCGACCACCCATATTTTTATGGCACTCCGGCCGCCTTGTACGGGTTCGGCTTGCCTTCGCCCTGACGCTTGAAGCGTTTGTAGGTCCACTGGTACTGCTCAGGTGCCAGTGCCACTACCCGTTCCACACAACGGTTCAGTTCAGTACAGGCCACTTCGGCATCGTCGGAGTACAGGCGTGCGTCTGGCTCCATAAAATGCAGATCAAAACCATCAGCATCCGGACGACGAATACAGGCGGCAATAATCGCGCGCGCGCCGGTACGCTGGAACAGTTCAAACGGCATACGGGCGGTTAACGCCGGCATTCCCATAAACGGCACCAGCAAACCACTGCGTTCCTCCGGCTCCTGATCTGGCAGAAAACCGGCGTTGCCGCCTTTTTGCAGGGTCTTGAACAGGGTACGAACACCGGTCGGAGTGGTTGGTACCATCACCGCCCCGGAGTTCTCACGACGTTTTTTCATCCACTCACTGAATACCGGGTTACGTGCCGGTTTGTACATGATGGCAATTTCACAATGCGCCGCCACGTAGGTGTTCAGCAATTCCCAGTTACCGATATGGGGCGCCATCACCAGCAAACCACGGGTATCGGCCAGCGCGGCCTGAAACAGCTCAACGTTATGTACCTGACGCACCAGACCCAGCAGCTCGTCATTGCTACGGCCCCAGAAGGTTCCCATCTCGGCACCAGCCATACCGTTATGCAGCAAAGTAGTACGCAGCAGGGCTTCACGTTCCGGTTCAGTCTTGTCGGGATACACCGCCGCCAGATTGACCCGGGCCACTTCACGGGCGCGGGTACGGCGTGCATACAGGTAACGCCCCAGCAGCCGACCAATGGCCTGGGCCTGCCCCAGCGGGATCATGCCCAGCATTCGAATAACGGCGATCATCAGCCATCCGGACAGTTGTGTCACAACCCTATCCTCACCATAACCTGAAAGCCTCGCAGTGTACGGCCTACGCCGAGCCTGACAAGAGTGCTATGCGCCATTGTCGGGTAAACAGCTTTGCTACACTTTCGGAATTCATCCGGGAATGTTGCCAATGCCTCCATCAAAACCGTCACTGGATAACCTGCGCCTGCTGGTCATTGATGACATGGTGGAAGCTCGTAGCTCGATCAAACGGATGGCCACCGAACTCGGTGCCAAACGGATTGATACCGCCATGGATGGTGATCAGGCCACCGAGCTGATCCGCAATAATGACTACGACCTGATCCTGTCCGACTACAACCTCGGCAAAGGCCGTGACGGCCAGCAGGTACTGGAAGAAGCCCGTTACAGCGGCCGCCTGCGCTACGACTCGGTGTTTGTCATGATCACCGGTGAAAACGCCGCCGATATGGTGATGGGCGCCCTCGAATACGAACCCGATGCCTATCTCACCAAACCCATCACCATGGGTATGTTAGGACAACGCCTGTGGCGGATTTTCGAAATCCGGCGCCAGCTGTCGCCGCTGTATCAGGCCATGAATCGCCGCCAGCAGGACAAGGCCATCGAACTGGCCAACAGCCTGCTGCTCGAAATGCCACGTATGCTGGGGCCGATTACCCGCATTCTTGGCCCCCTGTACATGCACAAGGAGGAGTACAACAACGCCATCCGGGTTTATTCCAGCCTGCTCAACGAACACAAGGTGTCGTGGGCGCGCCTTGGGCAAGCCATTTGCCTGCATCATCTCGGTGACTCGTTAAGTGCAATTGCCCTGCTCAAGGATATTCTGCGCAGCCATCCCCGCTACGTGCAGTGTTACGACTGGATGGCACGTATTTATCTGAGTATGGGCGACGCCGATTACGCCCTGCAGTTGTTACAAAAAGCCGCCTCTATTTCTCCCAAGGCCGTGTTACGTCAGAGTGAACTGGGCCAACTGGCGGATCGTCAGCAGAACTGGGAAGTGGCCGCCAATGCCTGGGAACAGGTGGTGCGGCTCGGTCGTCATTCCTGTTACAAAAACGCCGAATCCTATTTTCGCTTTGCCGATGCCGCCAATCAGCTGATTGAGTCAGATCGGGTGACATACAAACGTTTGAGCGATAAAGTGGCGCGCGCTCTCAATGAGGTCCTCAACGACTTCAGTCAACAACCCGCTATCCAGCTGCGCAGCTGGCTGGCGCAAGGCCGTTTATTCAAGAGTTGTGCCCAGCCTGACAAGGCCAGACACGCTCTGCTGATGGCCGAACAGCTTTACCACAAGATGGAACACCCGGCCGCCGGTGACACCATTGCGCTCTCAGCAGCGCTGGTGCAGTCTGGTAATCACGTCAAGGCCAAGGAACTGCTGCAAGCCATGGAGGCCATCGACGAGCGGGATCAGCTGATGCAGGAACTGGATGAAGCCGTCATCCGCCAGCACAGTGATGAAACCAATGCTCGCGGGGTAAGTCTGTATGAGGCTGGCGACCTGTTCGCCGCCATGAGAGCGTTTGATGATGCCATCTCCCATCAGGAAGCCGGTATCAGTGTGCTGCTCAACGCCATTCAGGTACGAGTCAGCATTGCCCAGGGCAAGCAGTGTGATCCACAGCTTCGCCAGAGTCTTATCGTGCAATGTCGCCCGCTGTTCCAGCGTATTGGAGCCATTGCCAGCACAGACGAGCGTTACGATCGTTACCATCGATTGCGCGCCAGTTTTACCCGGTTGCTTCAGGAGGCAGCCCAATGAAATTTGAATACATGGTCGGGGCCGTTATTCACGACCTCAAAAACCAGCTGCAAACCTTACTGGCCTGCGAACAGGAAGCCCTGTCGCACATACCCGAACAGTACCACGACCTGCTCAAGCCGATTTTGCAGAACACCAATCGCCTGCAGAACGACACCATGCAGATGATGACCCTGTTCCGCATGGAAAAAGAGCGCGACTTCCCGATGGACGACGCCTGGCCACACGACACGGCACTGGATGCCATTGAATCGACTCAGCTGCAGTTTCCGAATATCCGTTTTGTGAACGATATTCCCGAAGAGATCCAGGCGTTTTACAGCGAAGACCTGATCCATCTGGCGCTGGTCACCCTCATCACCAACAGTGCCCAGGCCGGTGCCACCCGCATTCGCCTGAGCGCCGTACAAGACAACGGCCTGACCATTCGTCTCGAAGACAACGGCCACGGTTTTGACCAGAGCGTGCTCAACGGCGAACAGATCACCACCAAAAACGGTGGCAGCGGCCTCGGCCTGTATCTGATCCGCCAGATTGCCGAACACCACTCCAGCTCCGACACCGCTGGCAAGGTGCGCTGCAGCAACCTGCCAAAAGGTGGTGCTGAAGTCTGCCTGTTCCTGCCAGTGCTCTGAGCACTCATCAGACAAGAACAACGGAAACGGCGCTATTTACAGCGCCGTTTTTGTTGGTGTTATAACCATTACATACGGGCATGCGGACCAAAAACCTCATAATGAATACGTCCTGCATCAACACCCAACTGAATCAGTTCCTGATGAATGACCTGCATAAATGCAACAGGCCCGCAGAGACAGAATTCACCATCCAGTAATGGCAAATCGCCAGCCATAAGGCTCAGATTCATGCGCCCAGCTCGCTGTTGTGCAGAACCAGATTCAGCCTCCTCGTACCAACAAACAGTCTGTAACGGCAATTCACCGGCCAGCTGCTCCACTCGCTCGCGAAAGCTGTGTTGCCCGGCATTGGCACAGGCATGCAGCCACCACAGCTGACGACCGTTGTTTTCAGACGCCTCCGATTCCAGCATGGCCATTAGCGGTGTCACCCCAACACCAGCCGAAATCAACACCAGCGGCGCCTGACCAACCGGCTTCACGAAGTCTCCCACTGGAGCAAGCACATCCAGTTCATCACCAATCTGCAGAACATCATGTAAATAACCAGACACCAGCCCATGCGCTTCACGCTTTACCGAAATCCGGTAACGATCCGGCTGCCAGCAAGTCGACAGTGAATACTGGCGCATAGCACGATATCCATGCGGCTCCGGTTGCAGCTCCAACCCCAGATATTGACCGGGCTGGTAAGTAGGCAAGACACCACCATCAACCGGTGTAAGCCACAGGCTGCTCACCAAGGCAGACTCTGTCTCCCGAGCCAGCAGACGGAAACGACGACGACCACGCCAGCCACCATTTTGTTGCTCATTTTGCTGGTAAATCGCCTCTTCACGACGAATCAGAATATCAGCAAGCAGATCGTAGGCAGCCGTCCATGCGGCTTCAACTTCACTGGTAAATTGTTCGGCAGCCAACTCCCTAAGGGTTGCCAGCAAATGCCCACCAACAATTGCGTATTGATGCGGCTGGATATCCAGGCTCGCGTGTTTATTAGCGATACGTTCCACAGCATCCACCAGCACCTCTGGTGTATCCAGATAACGAGCCCAGGCAGCAACCGCCTCGAACAGGGCCAGTGCCTGACGTCCAGAACGCTGATTGGCGCGGTTAAATACGTTTAACAACTCCGGATTGTGGCTGAACATACGCTTGTAAAAGTGCTCAGTCAGAGCAGGTCCAGCCTGCTCCAGCAATGGAATGGTACTTTTGACAATTTCAATGTGCTGTTGTGACAACATGCGAGTTTCCTCTTTAACAGTCGTGTTCCCCTTGCCAGGGATATGGAAACGAGCAAGAGTGGGTTAACCACTCCCAACCCGTCAGGAGTGGCCTAACCCTCTACGGGGAGCTACCAGAATCGGGACATACACCCGTAGAAACAGAAGAAATGCCGTGGCCCAAAGTAATCCAGACAGATTCCAGCCCAGCTGGGGCCACGACAATATCGGCAGCAACAGGCGAACGGCTGCCGCAAACAGCAGCAGACACAACGCCAGCTGAATCAAACGATGAGCCCTTAACGGGCGGCCAGTGTGCCCGAGGGATACCCGTGCCATCATGCTCATGATCAGAAAACCGATCGCACCAACCGTAAGCAGATGTAATGCATCAGCAACTGCAATCCAGCCGGTCAGTAGTGCCATACCAGTCAGTGCCAGACCAATTGCCAACGCCAAATAAGCCAGATGCAGAGACCATAACAAGGCCTCATTGCGGCTGTACCAACCACCCCAATGTCCCAGACGGTACAAGTGAATGTGAGCAATCACTATCATTGAGAAACCCGGGTTTATTGGCATTTGATACAACGCAGAGAGCAGATAACAAATGGCTGCCAACGCCGACAAGAGGAGAAGTACACGATCGGCAACAGGAGTTGACTGTACTCGTTCGGAGGCAACTGCATTACGGGTAAACATGGGTACCACACGTCCGGCCACCACTCCGATGATCAGACAGAACACCAGTATCGCCGTACGAGCCACATGCAATGCCAAACCGGATTGATGCTCAGCCAGAACGATAAAGGCCAGTTGCAACAGTGCAATCACAGCCAGAATTGGCAAAAACAGATAGTTGCGTTTACTACGTGCCACAATCAGCATGCGCGCCATCGCGCAGATGACCAGCAACCACCAGCTGCTTTGCAACACCACCAACACCAGCAGAGGCAGCGAACTCCACAACAGCATCCTTAGCAAAATCCACAGCAGCACCAGTGTCTGCAAACCATAACCATGCAAGCTGCGCTGGCCTGTCCAGCTCTGCGCAGCCGTCAGCAAAAAACCGGCAGCTACGGTAAAACCAAAACCGAACAGCATTTCATGAACATGCCAGTACAGTGGCGACCAGCGCAGCCCGGCACCATTCCAGAAGGCATCAAGCCAGCCCAGCCATACCAGAATGGCAACCACCGCCAGAATCGCAGCAAGCAGGAATAAAGGACGAAAAGCCAACTCCCAGAGCGGTGCATCCGGGTGTAAAACGGCGCTAGTCTTCATGGCTGAGAACTCCCTAACTGCTTCCGGTTAAGGGCCGACAAACGCATGATAAAACCAAACTTGATCAGGACGGCCCACAACAAGGCACTGACATGGCTGAGCCCCTGCAACAGCAACGACAAATGGTCAGCCAGCACATAACCAGACCACACCGACGCCAGCGTCATCAGCCCCCCCAAGGCCATCAACCGATTCCCCCAAGATAGAAGACGCTGCCATGACACTGCTGATGCCGGGACGATAGGATCGTAAATACTTGCCGAACGAGAGAAAGACAAACCGGGCATGATTGGAACTCCTGCAATAACAATCTGCTGGAAGTTCTTTAGCCAATTACATGCCAAAAATATTTTTATATTAAAATCAACAACTTAAAAAATCTTCTGGACTTTTGATGTCAATATGACTACTTATTAAAGAGTCAAAAAAACAATGAGTAGTCATAATGACAAACATCCCGCTTGCATCGCTGATTGAACTGGCCCTAGACCTCAGCAGAGGCCTGACCAGTCAGGATCGCTTCCAGCGCCTGCTGGGAACGGTCCGCCGAACAATTCGCTGCGACGCAGTCGTTTTGCTGGTACGTCAGGGGGATACCCTCAAACCTCTGGCGCAACAGGGACTCAGCACCGACAGCCTCGGCCGCCGTTTTGTCATCAGCGAACATCCGCGCTTTCAAACCATCTGCGATTCATTGACACCCGTTCGCTTTCCGAGCGGATACCCGCTACCGGACCCATACGATGGCCTACTCCTGGCATCGGAAGGTAACCTGCCCATTCATGCCTGTATGGGCCTGCCATTGTTATTTGAAAATCGTCTGATCGGTGTGCTGAGTCTCGATAGCCTGCAACCCGGCGAATTCGACGATATTGCCGAACGCACCCTGGAAATCATTTCAGCCATGGCAGCAGCGAGCTTGAATACCGCTCTGACTCTGGAGCTGCTCGAACGTAACTCGGCCCGTGCCGAACAGCTTGTGCAGGAACTGACCCATGCGCCATCTCATGGCGTCGATATGATTGGCAACAGCCCTGCCCTACAGCAGCTACAGGCCAGTATTCATACCGTTGCTCCTTCCGATCTGACCGTCCTGATCAGTGGTGAAACCGGTACCGGCAAGGAGTTGGTAGCCAATGCCATACATCAGCAATCAAACCGCGCGCATGGCCCGCTGGTGTATCTGAACTGTGCTGCGTTACCCGAAAACCTGATTGAAAGTGAATTGTTTGGCCATATTCGTGGGGCCTTTACCGGTGCGGATCACAACCGCACCGGCAAGTTCGCCCTGGCCGATGGCGGCACCCTGTTTCTGGATGAAGTTGGCGAACTACCACTTCATCTCCAGAGTAAATTGCTACGTGCCTTGCAAAACCGTGAAATCCAGACTGTCGGTGAAGATCAGCCAAGACTGGTTAATGTGCGAGTCATTGCGGCAACCAATCGAGACCTGGCCGGCGAAGTCAGCAATGGCCAGTTCCGCGCTGATCTCTACCACCGCCTCAGCGTTTTTCCGATCCATGTGCCAGCTTTACGTGACCGAGCTGAAGATATACCGTTATTGGCAGGTTATTTTAGCGAACGTGCCCGCCGCAAACTCGGTATAAACCAGTTACGCCTTAGTCAATCAGCAGTGCAACAACTGACCACCAGCGATTGGCCCGGCAATATCCGGGAGCTGGAACATGGTATTGACCGTGCCGCCCTACGAGCGCGCAGCCGTCAACCCAATACCGGTATCATCACCATTGAAGCCGCCGATATTGCTGATCTGATAAACCAGGCAAGCACAACACAGGCTGCTGCAGACGTTTTTCCACTCTCATCAACTCCAATGCCCGTCGTTAATCTTCGTGACGCCACCGATCAGTTTCAACGTCAGTTATTACTGGAAACATTGAACCTCTGTAATGGTAATCAGGCCGAAGCAGCCCGCCGTCTGCAGATCGACCGTGCCAACTTTGGACGTCTGGCGCGCCGTCTCGGTATACAGATTCACAAACAGATCACCACGGGGGCATAACAATCCTGTCAGCGGACACCAACATCCACCCAACGATGGATATTCCATAACCGGATTGCCTCTGTCTTCAGCAATCATCACTGCTATAATCCGGCCTCTTTAAACGTCGCCAATTGCAAGTTTTGCCTTGCTGACAACAGGAATTGTGCCGTGAGTCAGAGTCGCCATAACGTCAAAACCTTCCAGGGTCTGATCGCCACCCTGCAGGAATACTGGTCCGAACAGGGCTGTGTCATCAATCAACCACTCGATCTGGAAGTCGGTGCCGGTACGTTCCACGTCCACACCTTCCTGCGTGCGGTTGGCCCGGAAAACTGGAACTCTGCCTACGTTCAGCCAAGCCGTCGTCCAACCGACGGTCGTTACGGTGAAAACCCGAACCGTCTGCAGCACTACTACCAGTTCCAGGTGGTGATGAAGCCGAACCCGGCAGACTTCCAGGAAAAATACCTGGGCTCCCTGAAAGCACTGGGCATCGACCCACTGGTTCACGACATCCGTTTCGTGGAAGACAACTGGGAATCGCCAACTCTGGGCGCCTGGGGTCTGGGTTGGGAAGTATGGCTGAACGGTATGGAAGTGACCCAGTTCACCTACTTCCAGCAAGCGGGCGGCCTCGAATGTTTCCCGGTTACCGGTGAAATCACCTACGGTCTGGAACGTATCGCCATGTACCTGCAGGAAGTGAACTCGGTTTACGACCTGGTATGGACCTACGGCCCGGACGGCAAGGCCGTTACCTACGGCGACGTGTTCCACCAGAACGAAGTGGAACAGTCCACTTACAACTTCGAATACGCTGACGTTGATTTCCTGTTCCAGGCATTTAACCAGTACGAAAAAGACTGTAACCGTCTGATTGCTGCCGGCCTGCCGCTGCCAGCTTACGAACAGACCCTGAAGGCTTCCCACACCTTCAACCTGCTGGATGCCCGTGGTGCTATCTCCGTGACTGAACGTCAGGGTTATATCCTGCGCGTCCGCACCCTGGCCCGTGCCGTTGCGCACTCCTACTTCGACAGCCGCGCTGAAAAAGGCTTCCCTCTGGCGGATGAAGCCAACCGCGCCGATGTGCTGGCCCGTTACAAGGCCCAGAAAGAAGAACAGGCCCAGAAAGCCCAGCAGGAGAACAAATAATGAGCAACGTTGAAACCAAGAGCTTTCTGGTTGAGCTGGGCACTGAAGAACTGCCACCAAAAGCCCTGAGAACCCTGTCCGAAGCCTTTGGTGCCGGTATTGAACAAGGCCTGAAAGACGCCGGTCTGGCGTTTGGCCAGGTTGAACTGTTTGCCGCCCCACGTCGTCTGGCCGTACGTATTGCCGAACTGCCCGTCAAACAGGACGACCAGCAGGAAACCCTGTTTGGCCCACCGGCCAACATCGCCTTTGATGCCGAAGGCAAACTGACCAAAGCCGCCGAAGGTTTTGCCAGCCGCGCCGGTGTTACCGCAGCCGAGCTGCAAACTGCCCCGGAATCCGAAGGCAAAAACGCTGGCAAGCTGATGGTACGTCGTACCATCGCTGGCAAACCAACCGCCGAGCTGCTGGGTGCCATTGTGCAAGCCAGCCTCGACAAGCTGCCAATTCCGAAGCGTATGCGCTGGGGTGCTTCCCGCGTTGAATTCGTACGTCCAGCCCAGTGGCTGGTGATGCTGTTTGGCACCGACGTGGTGAACACCGAAGTGCTGGGCATCAGCTCCGGCAACAGCAGCCGTGGTCACCGTTTCCACGCTCCGGAAGCCGTGGTGTTTGCCGACCCGTCCGAATACGAAAGCAAACTGCGCGCGGCCTACGTGATGGCCAGCTTCGCCGAACGTGCTGAACTGATCGAGCGTCAGGTAAAAGCCGAAGGCGAAAAACTGGGCGGTGTTGCCCAGATTGATGCCGACCTGCTGAACGAAGTAACCGCTCTTAACGAATGGCCAGTGGCGCTGTCCGGCTCCTTCGAAGAGCGTTTCCTGAGCGTGCCACAGGAAGCCCTGATTTCCTCCATGAAGGAACACCAGAAGTACTTCCACGTGACCCGCGACGGCAAGCTGCTGCCGAACTTCATTACCATCGCCAACATCGAGTCCAAAGACCCGTCACAGGTGATTTCCGGTAACGAAAAGGTGATCCGTCCACGTCTGTCCGACGCCGCTTTCTTCTGGGAAACCGACCGCAAACAGCCACTGGAAAGCCGTTTTGCCAAGCTGGAAAACGTGGTCTGGGTGAATGGTCTGGGTTCTGTTGCTGACAAGGCGCGCCGCATTGGCAACCTGGCCAGCCAGATTGCGACCTTCACTGGTGCAGAAGTGGCCCACGTTCAACGTGCCGCCCAGCTGTGCAAGAACGACCTGGTCTCCAACATGGTGAACGAGTTCACCGAGCTGCAAGGTCTGGCTGGCAAGTATTACGCTGAAAACGACGGTGAACACGCAGACGTTGCCGCCGCCATGATCGAACAGTACATGCCAGCCTTTGCCGGTGATGCCCTGCCAGCCACCGCCACCGGTACTGCCATCGCCCTGGCCGACCGTCTGGATTCTCTGGTGGGTCTGTTTGGTATTGGCCAACTGCCAACCGGTTCCAAGGACCCGTTTGCCCTGCGTCGTGCCTCTCTGGGCGTGCTGCGTATCCTGGTTGAGAAACAGCTGAACATCGATCTGAAAGACCTGATCAGCTGGGCCATCAACAACAACTGGCCAGCCGACCTGAAAGGCGAAACCGCAGCCACCCTGACGGAATACATGCTGGATCGTTTCAGCGCCTGGTACCAGGACGCCAACATCCCGGCTGAAGTATTCCAGTCTGTGCGTGCCCTGGGGGTTACCAACCCGCTGGACATCGACCGTCGTGTGAAAGCCGTACACGCGTTCTACCAGCTGGAAGCCGCCCAGGCACTGGCGTCTGCCAACAAGCGTGTATCCAACATCCTCGCCAAGAACGGTGGTGATGCCGTAGTTGCCACGGTTAACGCCGCGCTGCTGCAACAGGATGAAGAACGCGCCCTGTTTGAAGAAATGACCGGCCTCACCGACCTCATCGTGCCATCCCTGCAAAAAGGTGACTACAACGGCGCTCTGACCGCCCTGTCGACCCTGCGCAGTGTGGTGGATGCCTTCTTCGACAAGGTGATGGTGATGGCCGACGACGAAGCCATCAAGAACAACCGTCTGGCACTGCTGAAGCAGCTGGGTGGTATGTTCATGGCAATCGCCGACATCAGTCTGCTGCAGGCGTAAGCCACGGCCGACGCCAATAAGGGAAGCTCCGGCTTCCCTTTTTTCTGCAAGCCCGTTTTACCAACACAGGGAAATATCATGGACAGCCGGCCACTGATCATTCTGGACCGCGATGGTGTTCTGAATCTCGACTCCGACGCCTACGTCAAATCCGTAGACGAATGGATCCCCATTCCCGGCAGCGCCGAAGCCGTTGCCCGCCTGTGCAAGGCCGGTTATCAGGTGGCGGTGGCTACCAACCAGTCCGGCCTCGCCCGTGGCTACTTCAGCCAGGCCGATCTTGATGCCATGCACACCAAAATGACGGCGCTGGTCAACGCAGCCGGTGGCGAGTTCGCCCATATTGCCTGGTGTCCACACGGCCCGGATGACAGCTGTGATTGCCGCAAACCCTTGCCCGGCCTGATTCATCAGATTGAACGTGTGTTAGGCGTTAGCGCCGCCGGTGGCTGGATGGTCGGAGACTCCATCCGCGACCTCGAAGCCGGTGTCGCCGCCGGTTGCAAACCCGTGCTGGTACGCACCGGCAAGGGTGAAGCATCGGTCGCCAAACTGGCGCGTTATCCGCAGCTAGCCACGGCCGAGGTGTACAACGACCTCGCCAGCTGGGTCGACCAGCTGCTGGAAAGTGTCAAATAATCCGGTATCCGGACATTTTATGGTGCCATTTTGGCAACAGTCATAGGAATATTGGTTAAAAGATAGTTAACCGGGTGGTGGTATAACACAGCACCCGATTATGACCGCTTAACAATAAGGCTCGCCAAGCTCATGAATACCAGCCGTCATGCCGATACCCACGGTCCGGCCACTAAACCACTCAGCCACAAGCTGCGTACAGCACTGTTTTACATCTGGCTCAGTATCGCCACCGTATTCTGGTTTATTCCCAGTCTGCTGATCGGCCCGTTCCTGCCATTAAAAACCCGCAACTACTGGATTATGGGCATTCATTGCCGTCTGGTGATTTTTGGTCTGCGCTGGTTGGCCGGTATCCGCTGTGAAGTCGAAGGTGCTGAAAACATCCCGCACAATGGCGTAGGCCATGTGCTGATCAGCAAACACCAGAGCACCTGGGAAACCTTCATGCTGCCAACCCTGATCTACCCGCACGTGCAGGTAGTGAAGAAAGAACTCTCGTACCTGCCATTTTTTGGCTGGGGCCTGAGCCTGATCAAACCGATCTTTATTGATCGCAGCAAAAAGGCCAACGCTCTCAAACAGGTCATCCAGGGCGGTGAAGAACGTCTGAAAGACGGTATTCACGTACTGGTGTTCCCGGAAGGCAGCCGTATCCCGTCCGGTAAACGCAAGGTGTTCTCCAAGGGCGGCGCCATGCTGGCCACCAAAACCGCTGCACCGGTGATCCCGATTGCCCACAACTCCGGCGACCTGTGGCCGAACACCAGCTGGGTAAAATCTCCTGGTGTTATCCGTATTGTGGTCGGCAAGGCGATCCAGACCGAAGGCATGAGCACCGCCGAACTGAACGACATGACCGAACAATGGATCAACGAACAGGTAGACCGTATCTCAGCCGTTCCATTCACTGGCGAGTACGTAGAGGCGGCTACCAGCGGAAAACGCTTCTGAGCGCGATATAGAGCCTCTCAGCGTAAAAACAAAAGGCACCCGATGGGTGCCTTTTTTATGGCCGTCGTCTGACCTCATCGCCACCAACAACAGCCCGCGCCGACCACACAGGTGATAGCGCCCTGTCTGCCGGGTGTCTGATCCAGCCAAACGCCAGATCCGATCGCGGCCCGGCCAGACACCAGACACCAGACACCAGACACCAGACACCAGACACCAGACACCAGACACCAGACACCAGACACCAGACACCAGACACCAGACACCAGACACCAGACACCAGACACCAGACACCAGACACCAGATGCTAGCGTGGAATGTGGGCATTGATGCCCACACACCCGATCAGCCGAACGCGCCGCTTACAGAACCATCGTCGCTACCCAACCGGCCGCCAGCAGCGGCAGGTTGAAGTGCAGGAAGGTTGGAATCACAGTGTCTTTCATGTGGTTGTGCTGACCATCCGCATTCAGACCAGCACTTGGGCCCAGAGTCGAATCCGACGCCGGAGAACCGGCATCACCGAGCGCACCCGCAGTACCAATCAGCGCCACAATCGCCAGCGGGCTGAAGCCCAGCTGCACACACAGCGGCACGTAAATGGCGGCAATAATCGGCACAGTCGAGAACGACGAACCAATACCCATGGTCAGCAACAGACCCACAACCAGCAGCACAAACGAGGTCAGCGCCTTGCTGTTACCCAGCCACTCGGCAGAAGCACTCACCAGGGTATCGATATGGCCAGTGGCCTTCAGAACCTCGGAGAAACCGTTGGCGGCAATCATGATAAAACCGATGGACGCCATCATCCGGATACCGTCGAGAATCACACTCTCAGACTCGTTCCAGCGCACCACACCGGTCACCGAGAAAATCAGGAAACCAACCATCGCACCCAGCACCATGGAATCGGTCGCCAGCTGCACCACAAAGGCCGCCACAATGGCAGCAACCGCCACCACCAGACCACGACCAGTCACTTCACGCTCGCTGTGACTGCCCGCTTCCACCACTTTCAGATCGTACTCACGTGGGCGACGGTAACTGAAGAACACCGCAATCAGCAGACCAACCAGCATACCTGCCGCTGGAATCGCCATGGCTTTTACCACCGACAAACCTTCGGTATTCACACCCGCCGATGCAATCTGGCCCAGCAGGATTTCATCCAGATAAATCGCACCAAAACCTACTGGCAGGAACATATAAGGAGTGATCAGACCAAAGGTCAGCACGCAGGCGATCAGACGACGGTCCAGTTTCAGACGCGCCATCAGCATCAGCAGCGGCGGTACCAGAATCGGAATAAAGGCAATGTGGATCGGAATCAGATTCTGCGACATCATCGCCGCAACCAGCATCAGCACAATAATTGCGGTGCTGACGTGGCCCTGGTTCACGTCGGACTCATGGCCTACCCGCTTGAGCAGATTTTTGGCCAGCAGCTGTGGCAGGCCCGACAGCGAAATCGCCACCGCAAACGCACCCAGCATGGCGTAACTCAGAGCGATACCGGCACCACCACCAATACCCTCGTTAAAGGCATCCAGCGTCTGTTTCAGATCCAGACCACCAACCCAACCACCGACCAGCGCGGCGATCATCATGGATAACATCACGTGCATACGTGCGACGCTGAGAATCAGCATCAGCACGACGGCAACCACCACTGCGTTCATACGACTTACTCACTCCTGCTGAACGCCCATAAGGGCAAAACAAAAAGGCGCGGACAGTAGAAAATCGGACTGGTTAGCGCAACCCTGCTATGCCAACCTTTGGTTTGAATCATCCCCCTTGACATCACAAGAGGCTAACCATGACCGCTCGCCAGCAACTGTTTTCCCGCTATTTGCCATCCATCAAACCCGGCCGCCTGGACTGGATTGGCGTGCGCCCGGCACGCCGCGAAAACCTGCTGGTGGTTGAGCGCGCCATCGCCCTGCCCGGCCTCGGGCTGGAAGGTGATCATCGCTGCGCTGGCAGCCCGTTATCCGCCCGCCAGGTCACGCTGATTAATGCCGAACACATCCAGGTGGTCGCCAGCCTGCTCGGCCTGACCAGCATCGATCCCGGCCTGTTGCGCCGCAATCTGGTGGTCAGTGGCATCAACCTGCTGGCCCTGCGCCATCAGCAATTCCGGATTGGTGACGTCCTGCTGGAAGCCACCGCCCTTTGTCATCCGTGCAGCCGGATGGATGAAATGCTCGGCAACGGTGGCACCGCCGCCATGCTGGGTCACGGTGGCCTGTGTGCGAAGATTCTCGAAGGTGGGGAGCTGAACGTGGGCGATGCGGTCGTGCCAGTGATTGGCTGAATGTTTCACGTGGAACGTTTGGGCGTCGGGTCGGGCGTCGGGTGTCGGGTGTCGGGGACTGAAATGTAGGATGTATTAGCCGAAGGCGTAATACATCACAGGAGGTACATTTACAGCAGCAGCCCGGCTTGTTCCACCAACGCGACATAACCCTCACGGGTAGCCTTGTGTTTAACAACGAAATAATTGCCTGCGATGAAATAGCCGTGGGAATAGCCTTTATCACCATCATCCCAAAAGGTGACCAAGTGAGTTTCATTTCCTCGGTTGGACTGGAATACATCAACAATATTCCATATCCACTCATCACAGACCTTATCCGTAATCTTTACCTCTAGCGGCAAACCTGGAGGAACATAACCCGTAGCTCGTTCCGGTAGGTTGTAAGGCTTTCTCTTCAAGTGCTCACTCTTCAGATTCAGCTGCAGGCAGGCTTTTGTCTTCCCTCGTAAAATTGGATGGTGGGCAGGTTGGTTAGACGGAATAGATCCATCTTCGGCATACCAAAGTGATTTAACATACTTTGCATATATTTCCGGATTGCCTAACCGCAGACCAAGCATTATCGCGGTAACAAGCCAGAAGAATTTTCTACAGGCTTCATCATTGCTATATACAGCAAACAACTGCTCCAGCCATTGATTGCAGGTACGCAGATCAAAGCCAAAACCATCAGCGAGACTTCCAAGCACTTCAATGAGGTTGTCTGGCGCAATCACGACATCCCCATCTCCAGTTACTGCCAGCCTGTCTATGAGCCGTTGCCCAATATCTGAAGTGCTGATGAATGCCGTAAGGGAATCAGGTATGGGCAAGGCAGCACTTCTGTTAAAAAACCGGTACAGATATCGGTTGGCATCAAACCCTTCGCCATACACCGCGCGGATGGAGTGCTGGAGCTGGTCGGTATTGGTGGCAATCACAAAAACGATGCCTTCGATCTCGAACAGATGCTTCACCGTTTCCAGCAGCTCGATGGCATAGGTTGGACGGCAACGGTCCAGCTCGTCGATAAAAACGTACATGGGGTTTTGGATGTTATGGCTGTGAGGGCTTTCCGTCACATCCCTGAGCCAGTTCCTGATCTCGCTGCGCAGTGCATCGATTCCTTCCGACTTCTTCTGGTGGGAGGACAACAGCACGCCGAAGGCTTCTCCCAGCCCATTAATGCCATTTGCTTTTAAAACGACGTCAGTGACATCCACACCCCGTTTTGCGAACTGCCCAAGTTTGCTGAACAGCTTCTGTTCGCGTTCGATCCAGCGCACATGCGGATTCTGCTTTAACGCTTCCAGCACTCCACTGACTACGGTTAGCAGCGGATCATCTGAGAAGTCGTTTTTCCAGGCGTCGATATAGGCTACCGGATGATGGGGTTTGAGGGTGGCGCACCAGCGTTTGAGAAACCAGGTTTTGCCCGCTCCCCATTCAGCATTGAGGTTGATCACGTAACCGCCGTCTCGCTGACCAACATGGTTGAGGTAATGGGTCAGGAACTCGGCATACGCGGCCCGTCCAAGGCGGTCGGGGCTGAGTGGTTCGTTATGGAGTTCGCCTGGCTCGCTCCAGCTGGCCCATTCGTAGGCGGGTGTGTTGTCCGTCATTTGATCGTCACTCCCTTGAGTTCTGTCGCTCATACAAAGCGGCGTTTGGGCGGTACTGATGCAGTGTTGCTCGTATTGATTCGAGGAATGTTCCACGTGAAACAGCTCCCCTGCCCGGTTGAATCGGTACCAGCCAATGACCACTGCCATTCTTTCAGAGAGATCAAAAACAAAAAAGCCAGCGCTTCGCGCTGGCTTTTTTGTTTTTGGGGGTCGCCGCAGGCGTTCCACGTGGAACAGTCACACGGCTAACCCTGTCACCACAGATCAGACCACCAGGTCTTTGATATCCACTACCGGGTTTACGTCAGCTTCGTAATCCACACCGTCGATACCAAAACCGAACAGACGCAGGAAGTCAGCCTTGTAACCGACGAAGTCGGTTTCGGTGGCGATGGTTTCGGTGGAGATCTTGTCCCACGCATCTTCCACGGCTTTCTGGATTTCCGGTTGCAGTTCCAGCTCGTCAACACGAGCACGGCCTTCTTCGTCCAGACGTGGGCTATCGCTATACAGACACTCGGCGTACAGGCGATAGAGCTGTTCAATACAGCCTTCGTGAGTACCGGCGGCCTTCATGGTTTTGAACAGCAGTGCCAGGTACAGCGGCATGATTGGAATCGCAGAAGAAGCCTGGGTTACCACCGCTTTCAGAACAGCAACACGAGCGTCACCGCCTTTGGCTGCCAGCTTTTCACGGATGCCAATCACCTTCTTGTCGAGGTCCTGTTTGGCCTGACCGATGGTGCCGCCCCAGTAAATGTCGCGGGTCACTTTTTCACCCAGGTAGGTGAACGCAGAGGTCTTGGCGCCATCGGCCAGCACACCGGCTTCGTCCAACGCGTCGATCCACATCTGCCAGTCTTCACCACCCATCACCGCTACGGTGTTGGCGATGTCTTCTTCAGAAGCGGCTGGCAGGGTGAATTCCTGGATTTCTTCCTTGTCGGTGTTGATACCCAGCAGGGTTACATCTTTACCGATTGGCTTCAGGGTAGAGCTGTGTACCACGCCGGTTTTCGGGTGGGTACGACGTGGAGCCGCCAGGCTGTAGATCACCAGGTCAACCTGACCGAGGTCAGCTTTGATGGTGTCGATGGTTTTCTGTTTGATCTCGTCGGTGAACGCGTCACCGTTAATGCTCTTGGCGTACAGGCCTTCGGCTTCAGCGAACTTGTGGAACGCTGCCGAGTTGTACCAGCCAGCGGTACCCGGTTTCTTCTCGGAGCCTTCTTTTTCGAAGAACAGACCCAGAGTGGCAGCACCACCACCAAACGCCGCAGCGATACGGGCAGCCAGACCATAACCGGTGGAAGCGCCAATCACCAGAACGCGTTTTGGCATGGCGGAGATTGGAGCCTGAGCCTTGATGAAATCAATCTGCTCTTTTACGTTGGCTTCGCAACCGACCGGATGGGTGGTCACACACATAAAACCGCGGACTTTGGGTTTGATAATCATGAATCATTCCTGTTGATGGTGATTGCGGATAAAGCGGCCAGAGCCTTGCAATCAAGACTGTGCGGATAGAACCCCGGCAAAAACAGGCTGGGATTATACCACCTGACGAGCGGATAACAGCCTTGCCTGCAGGTCGACAATGATCAACATCAGGCGGCGGCTGTTTCCACAGCGGAACTTCACCCAGCCTGTGGATAACTTCGTGGATAATCTTGTGCGCAGGGCTATGCATAACCCGTCGTGACCGGTCACAAACGTGACGCAATAAAAAAGCCCCGGAGAACTTATGTTCGCCGGGGCCCGCATGATTACTGGGTTTTATCAGAAATCGAGGTTGGCTACGTTGAGTGCGTTGGCTTCAATAAAAGCACGACGCGGCTCTACTTCGTCACCCATCAGGGTTGTGAACATCTTGTCGGCGCCAATGGCGTCTTCGATGGTCACACGCAGCATACGACGGGTTGTCGGGTCCATGGTGGTTTCCCACAGCTGCTCCGGGTTCATCTCGCCCAGACCTTTATAGCGCTGGATGTTGAAGCCTTTACGGGCTTCGGCCAGCAGCCACTGGATGGCATCCCAGAAGTCGGTAATCGGGAACTGACGCTCACCACGCTGAATGTAGGCGCTGTCTTCCAGGGTGGAGGTCAGCACTTCACTCATGTTGGCCAGCTTGCGGTAACCGGAACCGGTGAAGAAGTCGTGGTCGAGCACGTACTGCTTCGGAATACCGTGGGTGATCACGTTCACCAGCACGTTGTATTCACCTTCGCGTTCCTTGTCGTGGATGTGTTCCACGTGGAAATGGTTGCCACTGCGACCAGCGTCCGGCAGCTTGGCCAGCATCTGGGCTGCCCAGCCTTTCACCAGCGCTTCGTCCTTGAGGTCGGCAGCGTTGAGGCGTGGCAGGGTCAGCATCTGGTGCAGAACCGCTTGTGGTGCCAGCGTCACCAGACGCTGGATGGTTTCCTGGGCTGAACGGTAATCCGCTACCAGTTTGGCAAACGCCTCGTCAGAAATGGACGGAGCGTCCACAGACGGGTGCAGGGCGGCTTTTTCCAGCGCGATGTGGGTCAGGTACTGCTCCATCGCGTCTTCATCCTTGATGTACTGCTCCTGCTTGCCACGCTTGATCTTGTAGAGCGGCGGCTGGGCAATGTAGACGTGACCACGTTCGATGATTTCTGGCATCTGACGGAAGAAGAAGGTCAACAGCAGCGTACGGATGTGCGCACCGTCGACGTCGGCGTCGGTCATGATGATGATGCGGTGGTAACGCAGTTTGTCCGGGTTGAACTCTTCACGACCAATACCACAGCCCAGCGCGGTGATCAGGGTGCCCACTTCCGCAGAAGACAGCATCTTGTCGAAGCGTGCCTTTTCCACGTTCAGGATTTTACCCTTCAGCGGCAGGATCGCCTGGGTACGACGGTCACGGCCCTGCTTGGCCGAACCACCGGCGGAGTCACCCTCCACCAGGTACACTTCGGACAGCGCCGGGTCTTTTTCCTGACAGTCAGCCAGCTTGCCAGGCAGGCCAGCGATGTCGAGAGCACCTTTACGGCGGGTCATTTCACGCGCACGACGAGCGGCTTCACGGGCACGCGCGGCGTCGATCATCTTGCCCACCAGGTCTTTGGCCTGTTGTGGTTTTTCCAGCAGATAGTCGCTGAACAGACGCGCCATCTCCTGCTCAACCGCCGTTTTGACTTCACTGGAAACCAGCTTGTCTTTGGTCTGGGAGCTGAATTTCGGGTCTGGCACTTTTACCGAAATAATGGCGGTCAGGCCTTCACGGGCGTCGTCACCGGTGGTGGCGATTTTGGCTTTTTTGGCCAGACCTTCTTTTTCGATATAGGTGTTCAGGGTACGGGTCAGAGCGGCACGGAAGCCGGCCAGGTGAGTACCACCGTCACGCTGCGGAATGTTGTTGGTGTAGCAGAAAATGTTTTCCTGGAAGCTGTCGTTCCACTGCAGGGCAACCTCAACACCAATACCGTCTTCACGCTGGGCGTTGAAGTGGAAGACGTCGTTGATCGCGGTTTTGCCATCGTTCAGATAACGCACAAATGAGGCTAGACCACCTTCGAATTCGAACAGGTCTTCCTTGTCGGTACGTTCGTCTTTCAGATGAATGCGCACGCCAGAGTTCAGGAACGACAGTTCGCGTAGGCGCTTGGCCAGGTAGTCATAGCTGAATTCGGTCTTGTTGGTAAAGGTCAGCTTGGACGGCAGGAAGGTCACGGTGGTACCGGTGTAATCACTCACGCCCACTTCGCGCAGCGGGTAATCCGGTACACCGTGGGTGTATTCCTGCTCAAACAGCTTGCCGGCACGACGGATCACCAGCTTCAGTTTTTCAGACAGGGCGTTAACAACCGACACACCTACCCCGTGCAGACCACCGGATACCTTGTAGCTGTTATCGTCGAATTTACCACCGGCGTGTAATACGGTGAGAATCACTTCAGCGGCGGATACACCTTCTTCCGGGTGCAGGTCGGTTGGAATACCACGGCCGTTATCGGACACGCTGACGGAGTTGTCGTTGTGAATCACAACGTCCACGCGGTCACAGTGACCGGCGAGTGCTTCGTCGATGGAGTTATCTACGACTTCGAACACCATGTGGTGCAGACCAGTGCCGTCATCCGTGTCACCGATGTACATTCCGGGCCGTTTGCGGACTGCGTCCAGGCCCTTCAGCACCTTGATGCTGGATGAATCGTAAACCTGCTCACTCATTCGGTGTTCCTCTTGTTCGAATAGGGCAACCCAAAGGGTTCTGGTGGTGGGGTTCAGGCAAGTGTTTCTTCCTGAAGCTGGCCGTGTTCCACGTGAAACACTTTGAAATCGGCGGGGGCCCAGCCATCCATCAATTGGTTCTTTTCAATACTGGTGATGAAGACCTGACATTTTAAATCTTCCAGCACCTGGCATAAAGCCAGACGGTGCCTGGCATCGAGTTCTGATGCCAGATCATCCACCAGATATATCGGCGCAGTGCCGGTCTGTTGCTTGAACACAATTCCCTGTGCCAGCTTCAGCGCCGAAACCACGGTTTTCTGTTGTCCGCGTGACAATACCTCGGCGGCGGGTACGCGGTTGACGGTAATACGCAGCTCAGCCCGGTGCGGGCCGGACTGGGTAAAACCGAGCTGGATATCGCGGTCTTTTTGCCGCTCCAGCACACTGGCGAGGTCCGATTCACGGTCCCAGCCAGGGTAATAATTCAGGTTAACGTCGAGGCTGTCATCCAGACTGGCCAACGTCTTGCGGAACTCCGCGACCAGAAGGGTCAGGTAAGCTTTGCGGAACTGGTCGATGCGGGCGGCAGATTCAATAAAACCGCTGTTCCACACATCCAGCCAATCACCCTGATCCTGTTTTAATGCGCTGTTGCGTTGTTTGAGGGTCTGGCGAAACATCCGCCACTCTTCAATAAAGGCAGGTTCCACGTGGAACACACCCCAGTCGAGAAACTGGCGGCGGTCTTCCGGTGTGCCCGACAACAAACGAAAGGTATTGGGTTCAATGACCTGTACCGGCAACAGGGCTGCCACCTGCGATTGTGCACTCAGCAGGGATTCATCCAGCCGGAACAGGTGGTCGCCGTTTTTCAGACGCAGGTGATATAACTCGCGTTCGGGAGTCTCATCGTCGCGTTGAAAACGCAGGCGGATTTCACAGCGGTCACGCTCATGACTGAGCACCTGCCGCACCTGGGTGCTGCGAAAGGATTTACCGGCTGCTAACAGGTGTATGGCTTCGAGGACACTGGTTTTACCACTGCCGTTGTCGCCATAAATGAAGTTCACCAGAGGTGATGGAGTAATATCCAGCGGGGCAAGATTCCTTACCCCCTGAATATCGAGTTGCCGAATGGGCATAGATATTACAAACGCATCGGCATAACAACGTAGACGGAATCCCCACCCTCTGGTTCTTCCAGCAGCGCACTGCTGTTGGCATCAGACAGGGTCATCTTGACGTTTTCCGTGGCAATCACGGACATCACATCTTGCAGGTAGGACACGTTAAAGCCCATCTCCAGGGATGCACCATTATAGTGCACTCCTACGGATTCTTCGGCTTCTTCCTGTTCCGGGTTATTGGCAAATACCTGCAGTATGTCGGTGCTCAGCAACAGACGTACACCACGGTATTTTTCGTTGGACAGAATCGCGGTACGCGCAAAAACCTGACGCAGCTCCTGACGGTTGGCAATCAGCACGTTGGTGCCGTTCTTCGGAATCACACGGGTGTAATCCGGGAACTTGCCGTCCACCAGTTTGGAAGTGAAGCTGAAGTTTTCAGTATGGGCACGCAGGTGATTGGCGCTGAACGCCAGGGTCACACTGACGTCAGCGTCCGTCAGCAGCTTGGCCAGTTCCAGCACGCCCTTGCGTGGTAGAATGATCTGACGGGCTTCATCCGGACCGCTGATATCAACACGGCAGGTCGCCAGACGGTGACCGTCGGTAGCAACCGTGCGCAGGCTGTCCTGCCCGACTTCAAACAGCATACCGTTCAGGTAATAACGTACGTCCTGCTGGGCCATGGCGAAGCTGGTGCGATCGATGGCGCGACGCAGTACCTGCTGACTCATGGCGAAGGTTTTTTCTTCACCCACGGAATCAACATTCGGGAATTCTGTGGCTGGCAGGGTCGACAGGGTGAAACGGGAACGACCGGAGCGTACGTTAACACGCTGGTCTTCCAGGGCGATTTCCAGCTGGGCACCATCTGGCAGGGAGCGGCAGATGTCCATCAGCTTTTTGCCGGGAACCGTTATTTCACCTTCAATCCCAACCTCGTCCAGGGTAACGCGGCCAATCAGTTCAACCTCGAGGTCTGTACCAGTCAGAGACAGTTGCTGACCGCGTACTTGCAGCAGCACATTCGAGAGTACAGGCAGGGTTTGCCGCTTTTCCACGACCCCGGCAACCAGTTGCAGGGGGCGAAGCAGGGCTTCCCTTGAGATGACGAATTTCATGGTTCTCCACTCAGGTTCAGGTTGTCAGTGAACGCAGCAGATTTTTGTAATCTTCCGCAACATCTGCGCTTGTTTGTTGCAGCTCTTTGACTTTACGACACGCGTGCAACACGGTGGTATGGTCGCGCCCTCCGAAAGCCTCACCAATCTCTGGAAGACTGTGATTGGTAAGCTCCTTGCTCAGAGCCATCGCGACCTGGCGCGGTCTGGCTACCGATCTGGTACGGCGCTTAGATGATAAATCAGAGATCTTGATTTTGTAATAGTCGGCAACAATGCGCTGGATGTTATCAATACTGACCTGCCGCTCTTGCAGAGCCAGCAGGTCTTTCAGGGATTCCTTGATAAACGGCAGGGTGATTTCACTGCCGGTGAACTGGGCGCTGGCAATAACCCGCTTGAGGGCGCCTTCCAGTTCACGCACGTTGGAGCGAATCCGTTGCGCCACAAAGAATGCAGCGTCGTCCGGCAGATGAATATTACTCTGCTCGGCCTTTTTCATCAGGATCGCAACCCGGGTTTCCAGTTCCGGAGGTTCTACACCCACCGTCAGACCCCAACCGAAGCGGGATTTCAGACGCTCTTCCAGACCGTGGATCTCTTTCGGATAACGGTCACAGGTCAGAATCATCTGCTGACCACCTTCCAACAGGGCGTTGAAGGTGTGGAAGAACTCTTCCTGGGAACGTTCCTTGCCCGCAAAGAACTGGATATCGTCGATTAACAACGCGTCCAGGCCACGGTAGAAACGTTTGAATTCGTTGATGGCGTTGAGCTGCAGGGCTTTTACCATGTCCTGCACAAAACGCTCGGAATGCACATACAGCACCTTGGCATTCGGATTCTTGCTTTGCAGGTAGTTACCCACCGCGTGCATCAGGTGCGTCTTACCCAGACCTACGCCGCCATATATAAAGAGGGGGTTGTAGGAACCACCGGCGTTTTCCGCCACCTGACGTGCTGCCGCATGGGCCAGCTGGTTCGACTTACCTTCCACGAAGGTTTTGAACGTAAACGCCGGGTTCAGGAAGCTGCGGTGTTTGACGCCACCTTCTACCTGCACTTCACGACGGTTACTGTTTTTCGCAGCGGCAGCAGCAACCGCCGGAGCAGCAGCACTGGCCGGAATAATAATGGAGCTGGCCGGTTGTGACGGCACTGGTGCACCAAAATCATCATCTTCGGGCAGATTGTCTTCGGCACGGGCACGGGTCGCCGCAAAACTCGGCGCACTGACCGGTGCCGTTGGTGGTGGAGTGACCACACGGGAAGGCTCAGGCGGCCGGAACATGGGTTGTGACTCCCCCACGACCAGATCGACATGCGTAATCCGCCCACCATTCAGGTCGGAGAGGATTTCCTGTATGCGCTGCAGATACTTGTCTTTAACCCAGTCGCGCACAAAGCGGTTCGGGGCGCTCAGAATCAGCTGCTGATTACGCGATGACGCAATCAATGGACGAATCCAGGTGTTGTATTGCTGCGTTGGCAACTCGTGCTCCAGGCTACGCAGACACTCTTCCCACAGGGCGGTCACTGACACCTCAAACGGCTAGGAAAAAAACGGGACGAGCATTCTAATCAAAGCCGCTCAACTTATCCACAGGATATTCTTCCGGTCAGCAAATCGGCGTGTGATACTTTCTGTGGATAACCCGACGATAACCCTGAGGATGCTCCACAGCACAAATCGACGACTTTCGCCGGACTGTATAACCGGCTATCTTATGCACCTCTTCCGGTCAGCTAAATCCCAGCTCACCAACGTCTTTTCTATGCGGTTATTCATCGCGCAAACCATTGTTTCAGAAAGAGAAATAATTGTTATCCACAGAAATTGCCAACAGTAAAAACCATAACATCAAACCCCTTCCCCTTACCTTCAGACCAGATTTCCATTCACAGACTAATTTTGCTGACCGATTTGGGGTCGGACAGGTCGGATTTTGAGCAGTTTTGCCAAGGCGGGCTAAAATCTGATCGGTCAAAAAATTGCGCGAACGTTTGGAAAGATTTGCTGACCGTAAGCGATTGCACTGGAAAAAGTGCTGAAAAATCCGTAACTTGTTGCGCCTCGAAGGGGATTTACGGTCAGCAAAAGTGTTCATGGAATAATCATTGCCTTGGCACCTGCTTTAACCTACAATTGCCGCCCTTTAAAAACCGACCCTAAACATCAACCCGGGTGAAAGTCATATGAAACGTACATTTCAACCAAGCGTACTGAAGCGCAAGCGTACCCACGGCTTCCGTGCACGCATGGCTACCAAGAACGGTCGTCAGGTTCTGGCTCGTCGTCGCGCCAAGGGCCGTGCTCGTCTGTGCGCCTGAGCGTAACTACCAGGCTCCTGTAACCAGTTTCCAGTTTCAAATGTCTGCATTCGATTTCAGCCGTAACGCGCGACTGCTCCGACCGGCTGAATTCAAGCGGGTATTTGATAACACCGAATGGCGCGGGAGCACGCCGTGCCTGTTGATCCTGGCAAGCGCCAATCAACAGGCTCAGGCACGACTGGGCTTCGTGATTGCGAAAAAACAGGTTCGTCACGCTGTTGACCGCAATCGCATCAAACGTATTGTCCGTGAATCGTTCCGCCTGAATCAGGCAAAGCTCGAAGCACAGGACTTTGTCATCCTCGCCCGCTCTGGCTGTACTGAACTGGATAACCAGCAGCTGCGTGAGATGATTGACGCCCTTTGGTTCAGATTGAGGCGCCCCAGCCATGCCAAACCCGATAACAGCCAGCGAAAAAAGCGGCGCTAGTCTTCTGGCTCGTTTGTTTTTGTTGTTAATCCGGGTGTATCGGTATGCCATCAGCCCGATGCTGCCGAATCGTTGCCGTTTTTATCCTTCCTGCTCTGCCTATGGGCTCGAAGCCATCCAGCGCTACGGCGCCTGGACCGGAGGCTGGCTCACACTGAAGCGCCTGTCTCGCTGCCATCCCTGGGGTCAGCACGGAGTCGATATGGTTCCCGACCTCGCTGATCACCATTCTTCCAACTGTTGTCAACGGAAACCCTGAAGATGGATATCCGCCGTACGGTTATTTTTATTGGTCTTGCCATCAGCAGTTATTTGATGATTCTTGCCTGGAACGATGACTACGGTCAGAAGCCTGGCAGTACTGCTCCGATGGATGTTGTTCTCAATACCGAGAGCGAAGCGCCGGTTGCCAGCGTGGCATCCGCCAACTCTGAACACCCTACCCTTGATGGTCAGCCTGTCGTTGCTGCGGTTACTGGTTCTACTGAACCTGTACGTGTGCGCACTGACGTGCTGGATATCACCATCGATCCACGGGGCGGTGAAATTGTTCAGGCCCTGCTGCCGGCTTACCCGGTTGCAGTGGATCAGAAAGACACTCCGTTTGTGCTGCTGGAGCAGAACGAGCGTCGTACCTATGTGGCCCAGAGTGGTCTGATTGGTCGTGACGGTGTTGATAACAACGGCGCTGCCCGTTTTGTTGTTGATGCCACTTCCTACGAGCTGAAAGACGGTGCTGACTCTCTGTCAGTGGTTCTGAAAGCTGAGACTGCCAAAGGTCTGGTCGAAAAAGTGTTCACTTTCCGTCGTGGTGATTACCTGGTGGACGTGACTTACCGTATCCACAACACCTCGTCTGAAGACTGGCAGGGTGTGTTCTTTGCCCAGCTGAAGCGTGACGGTTCTGCAGATCCATCCAAGTCCAGCTCCATGGGTATGAACGCTTACCTGGGGGCGGCGACTACCAGCAAGGAAAACCGTTACGAAAAGGTGACCTTCAAGGATCTGGAAGAACAGCCGTACAAGAACCAGCACGAAGGTGGTTGGGCAGCCATGCTGCAACACTACTTCGTCAGCGCCTGGGTACCTGACCAGAGCGCCAGCCACACGTTCAACGGCCGTTTTGTGAATGGTAACTACATCTTCGGTTTCTACGATCAGCCAATGACCGTCGCTGCTGGTGCTACTGCTGAGACCGGTGCCAGCCTGTATATGGGCCCAAAATCCCAGGATCGTCTGGCCGAAGTGGCTGAACACCTGGATCTGACCGTGGATTACGGCTGGTTGTGGTGGATTGCCCAGCCGCTGTTTGCTGGTCTGATTTTCTTCCATGGTCTGGTTGGCAACTGGGGTGTTGCAATCATCCTGCTGACTGTCTGTGTGAAGCTGCTGTTCTTCTACCCGTCTGCAATGAGCTACCGCTCTATGGCCAACATGCGCAAGGTTGGTCCGAAGATGCAGGAACTGAAGGAAAAGTATGCTGATAACCGTGAGAAACTGGGCCAGGAAATGATGGCGCTGTACAAGCGCGAGAAGATCAATCCGCTCGGTGGCTGTCTGCCAATGCTGATCCAGATGCCGGTATTCATCTCCCTGTACTGGGTACTGATGGAATCCGTGGAACTGCGTCAGGCGCCATTTGCGCTGTGGATCAAGGACATGTCGGTCATGGACCCTTATTTCATTCTGCCGCTGATCATGGGTGCTTCCATGTTTATCCAGATGAAGCTGAACCCGGCTCCACCAGATCCGATGCAAGCACGTGTGATGCAGCTGATGCCAATCATGTTCACCGTGTTCTTCCTGTGGTTCCCGGCTGGTCTGGTACTGTACTGGGTGTGTAACAACATCCTGTCCATTGCCCAGCAGTACGTGATCACCAAACAGATCGAAAAAGGGGCCTGATCCCGCTTTTGATCCACTAAAGGCGCTTCGGCGCCTTTTTTGTTATGTGCGTTTGTTATGCGTGGCTTGCGGGTACACTGAAGCCCGTCACCAGAGCCCTGTTTGTGTTTCGAGGAGTTGTTGTCATGTCGTCCAGTGTTCATACCGATACCATCGTTGCCATTGCGACCGCCCCTGGCCGTGGCGGGGTTGGCATTGTGCGCGTTTCCGGGCCGCTGGCAGCCACTTTGGGCGAGCAGGTGCTGGGTCGTCTGCCTGCGCCTCGTTATGCGTACTATGGGCCGTTCTATGGCCTTGAAGGCGAAGTGCTGGATCAGGGCATTGCCCTGTATTTCCCAGGCCCCAACTCCTTTACGGGAGAAGACGTTCTGGAACTGCAGGGCCATGGTGGCCCGGTGGTACTCGACTTGCTGCTGCGCAGCCTGACCGCCCGCGGTTGTCGGCTGGCACGGCCCGGCGAGTTTTCCGAGCGGGCGTTTCTCAACGACAAGATGGACCTCGCTCAGGCCGAAGCCATTGCTGACCTGATTGATTGTGCGTCGGAACAGGCGGCACGTTGTGCCCTGCGCTCCCTGCAGGGCGAGTTTTCCAATCGCATCCACGATCTGGTCAGCAGCCTGATTGAGCTGCGTATGTACGTGGAAGCCGCCATTGATTTCCCCGAAGAAGAAATCGACTTCCTGTCGGATGGCAAGGTCGCGGGTATGCTGCAGGCGGTGTTTGAGCGTTTGCAGGGCGTACAGCGCGAAGCCAATCAGGGTAGCCTACTGCGGGAAGGCATGAGTGTGGTGATTGCGGGTCGTCCGAATGCTGGCAAGTCATCGTTGTTGAATGCCCTCGCTGGCCACGAACGCGCGATTGTGACCGACATTGCCGGTACTACCCGTGACGTGCTGCGTGAACACATCCATATCGACGGTATGCCGTTACACATCATCGACACCGCCGGTCTGCGTGACGCTCCGGACGCGGTTGAACGGATTGGTATCCAGCGTGCCTGGGATGAAATCAGCAAGGCTGACCGTATCCTGCTGATGATTGACTCCAGCAGTGATGAAACCGATCCGGAGGCCTTGTTGCATCGTTTGTACGATGAGCGAGGTGAGCACTCACTTACTGATCAGCTCATTGAAAGCGGCCGTATTACCGTGATTCGAAACAAGATTGACCTGTCGGCGGAAGTACCGGGGCTGGATCGCGAAGGCCGTTTTCCGGTGCTGCGTCTGTCGGCCCGTGAGCAGATTGGTATCGAACCCCTGCGCGAACACCTGAAAGCCGTCATGGGCTTTGATGCCGGTGGTGAAGGGGGTTTCCTGGCGCGTCGTCGTCATCTGGAGGCCCTGCAACAGGCCCGCAAAGCGCTTGAGAGCGGTTTGGAGCAGCTTCACGGAATGGCTGCAGGGGAATTGCTGGCGGAGGATCTGCGTGCCGCCCAGAAGGCTTTGGGTGAGATCACCGGCGAATTCAGCGCTGATGATCTGCTCGGCAAGATCTTCGGCAGTTTCTGTATTGGCAAATAACCACAGAATCGGCTGGCCATAACAAAACGGGCACTGTTGTTCAGCAGTGCCCGTTTTTTTATGCGGTACCGCTGGGTGATGAAATCAGTGTTTGGCTTCCATCAGCGGAAAATCGCCACCAATGCTGAGGCTGATGGTGACGGGATTGCCGCTGCGATTTTCCCAGTACCAGCCATGGTTGCCTGCAAATACCGTCAACAGGCGGCCTTTGACACTGCTGGCGCTGCTTTCGCTGTAACTCATGAAATAACCGCTGCTATCCCCCAGAGGGTCGCCATGCTGGTCAAAATAGATCGGTGCACCATCGGTATGCCACTCAAATTCCATCAAGGCATTGGCCGGCATCACCACCTTGAATTCCTGCCCCATACCGGGCCCGAGGGTAATGCTGAAATGGCGTTGCTGATCGTTGGCAGCGACGTTTTCCTGTGCGCTGGCGGCTGGTTCAGCAGACAGGTCGAGCAGACCAAGACGGGCACCAATACCACTTGGATCACGACCAAATTCGGCGGGTAACACCAGACACACAACCACCAAGGCTGCCAGCAGCAGGGTGATCAGGGTGGTACGCCAGAGGGCTGCCGCCGACAGCGGTGAATGGGCTGAATGATTCATAAAAACCTCACGACTGGCTAAGCCAGAAACCACAGAGCTGATAACCGGTGAGTACAAAACCGGCCAGCATCAGCAGCGCGTTAAACGTTACCACCAGACCCGGCAGACGCAGCAGGCGCAACCAGTTCAGGGCCAGCAAAATCAGCAACAGGGCCAGACACTGTCCTGCTTCGACGCCAATGTTGAACGCCACCAGATTGCTCAGCAGACCGTTGGCGGGCAGTTCGAATTCCTGCAGTTTGGTGGCCAGACCAAGGCCGTGGAACAGCCCGAAAATCAGGGTGATCGGGCGGTTGTCTGGCTGAAAACCCAGCAGATGGCGAAAGCCACCGAGGTTATCAAAGGCTTTCCAGGCGACCGACAGGCCGATAATGGCGTCGATCAGCCAGGCGTTTACGCGGATGCCACCCAAGACTCCGCCCAGCAGGGTCAGGCTGTGGCCGAGCGTGAACAGGCTGACGTACACCAGAATGTCGCTGCGACGGCGCAGGAAAAACACCACACCGGCGAGGAACAGCAGGTGGTCGTAACCGGTGACCATATGTTTGGCACCGATATAAAACAGTGCTCCGATACGGCTGCCATCGAGCTGTTGCAGGAACGTGCGGGTGTTGTCATCGACGCCATGTGCCCATAACAAGGGGCTCAGGCTGCCAAGCAGCAGAACAAGAACAAGCCGGGCCATGCACTATCACCAGAGTAAAACCCTGAGTGTGCTGGCCCGGTTGTGAATGACCAATAGGCTATTGGTGGCGGCTGGTTACTACACCTGGCTTAGAGGCGAGTCAGGGAAGTGATCCATTCACGTACGGTTGTGAGGTGATCATTACCACCACGGCCACAGTCGGCCAGTGCGGCCCCCTCAATGGCGGCCACAATGACGCGCGCCAGCGATTCCCGTGGCACTGGCAGGAAGCGGGCAGATGTCAGACTTTCCAGCAGCCACTGGTAGAGGTATTCGAGGAAACCGGACAAGGCTTCGCGGCTGGCGTCTGTCAGTTCATGGCGACCAGCGATGTAGGCCAGTAACAGCGATTGCTGGCCTTCGATGACTTCTTCAGAACACAGATCGAACAGGCATAACATCCGCTGACGTGGACTGCTGATATCTTCCGTACGGCTATCCAGTTCAGCGCTGAACTGGACGATATAATCCTGCAGAACTTCCAGCAGCAGGGCGTCGCGGCTTTTGAAATGGTAATGCACGGAGCTGGATTTGATGCCCGCGGCCTTGCCCATCTCACGGAAACTGGCAGCCGCCAGGTTCTTCTGACGGATTTGCGTCGCGGCAATCTGTTTCAGCTGATCTCTCGTCTCACTCATCATGTCTCTCCCTAACCTGGTTGTTGTCAAAGTTGATCTGAAATTAACCGAAACACTATCGGCTGTTAGTTCAAAAAAGAATGTTACAGGTCAGAAAACCACCATTCGGGCCCAAAAAACCACACTAACGTTCGATAGCGATGGGCAATTCAGCCATTTGCGCCACTCATCAGCAGGGTTCGGCAGCTTTTTGTCTGCCTGCTAGGGTTAAAACAGGGTGGTTGCGTGTATTTCCATGCGGTTGCAGCGGCCCGTGACTGAGCGAGTGTTCATTGGAGGCCTGTATTTATGAACCGGATGTCCGTCTGTGTGCCGTTACTGTTGTCTGGGTTGCTGTCATTGCTGCTGACAGCCTGTATTTCGGTGTCATCGGATCCTGCGACCGACAACTCCGTCAGCAATGATCAGGGTGACCCGGTTACCACGACGACCCTGATGCTGAATGGCCTGTGGGATGGCCAGTTTGACCAGGCTTCCACTCTGCGACTGCTGATCTGGCAGGGCAATGTATTCGGCAAGGATGAAACTTATGGGTACTACGGCACCATCGAGTACAACAATTCCGAAAGCCGGGCGGTGTTAAGCCTGGCGGCACGCAGCATCAGCTCCAGTGACGAGGCCAATGGCTGGTATTACGCCAGCGGTACAGCGGTAACCTACGATCTGGACGGTCTATTGTTTACGGTCACCAGCAGTAACGACACGCTGGTGGGTGATTACAGCAGCACAACGGCGACAGGCAGTTTTACCTTGTCCGATGATGGCAGTTGGTCAACCAGCGCCAGTCTGAGCAAGGTGGCGGGTCAGTGGAGTACAGGGGATTACGAGTTGTATGTCACGACCAATGGCAGCAGTGGTTCGTTAAAAGGCATTGCGGCGACCACCGGTGGGTGTGCTTTTAACGGCACGCTCAGCGTGATCAATGGCAGCCAGAATTTGTATGCCGTTACCCTTTCCGAGCGCAAAAACTGTGATGTTTTTAATAAAACCGACGTCTCCGGCTTTGCCACTCTGAATAACAATGGTGAACTTGAGTTCTATCTGCGCAAGGACTCCGAACAGCTGTTTTTGTTGTTCTCTCCCGTATCTTCTTCCGGTTCGTGACAAAACCAGAAATCTGACGGACATGCTGTTGACTTTTTCATAGAAATTTGTAACAAGCCTCCTCGGCATACTTTTGTGACGCGAAACGTCATTAATTGACATATAAAGTCACAAACGATAACTGATAATAACGAGCTGTAATCCCTGTGGTTCACACAGAAGGACAAGTCATGCGCGCCTTGCCCATTCTTTTTTCAACCGTGCTGGCCTCCTGCGTCGCCGTTGACAATAACGCACCTATTGAATCTTCTTATGATCGTGCTATCGCACTGAATGGTTTCTGGGATGGCCAGTTCGACCAGAACGGTAAACTCCGTTTCCTGGTGTACGAGGGCAAGCTCTACGGTACTGACGGCAGTCGCGGTTATGTCGGCACTGTGTCCTATATCAGTTCCGAACGCTCGGTCGGGATGGTGTTCGACAGTTATCCGATTACCTGGGCCAATGCCACGGCAAAACACTACGCCTCGGGTGGTAGTGTTTCCGGACATTACGAAGTGAATGGTTTGCTGGTGGAGCAAACGGCGACTACCGGCACCATCGCTGGCGACTATCGTCTGGGTACCAGCACGGCTGGCAGCCTGGTCTTGAATGCTGATGGCAGCTGGGATAATGAATCCAATCTGTGGAATCTGGTTGGTACCTGGAAAGCGGGCAATTACAGTTTGTATGTCAGCCAACTGGATGGCAAAAACAGTTTTGTGGGTTCTGGCCCTTCCGGCTGTACCTTCAAGGGTGAGCTGTTTTTGCTCAACAGCGCTTATCCGCTGATGAAAGCCAACCTCTACGAACGCAGCAATTGCAGCGGTTTTGATATCAGTGCCACGGTCAGTGGGTTTGCTGCCATGAACCAGGCCGGTACTCTGGAAATGTATTTGTTGAATGGCACCAGCATGCTGATTATGAATTTCAGTCGTTAATTCCCCAACACCCCGCAAGCGGGGTGTTACTTCTGCCTTCGTCCTTGTTTTACCCCCATTATTCCTTTTGCTGACATCGCGGCGGCTTGCTGCCTGTGATCGTTAACGGCTTCCTGCGAATTGCCGTTCTCCTGCCTGTTTTGATTCTGCACACGACTTTTGAACCCCCTTCTGACTGAACGTTTGTTACTCAAGCGCGGTAATAGCTCGTCAAATTCATATCCCTGTTGTGGATAAGACTGTCGAAAACCTCTGATATCTGTGTATTGTTTTTGTCGGTGACCTCGGAAAACCTTGCGCTCATGATTGTGGAAAAAGTTTTCATAAAAACTTTTCAACAGTCTTTTTTGTGATTTATCTTTATGAAGATAAAGGATTTTTTTGAGTTTTGTGGTGCGTGTGGAAAACATTTTCCACAGGCATTCTGCTGTTGAAAACCTCTGTTGATAAAATGCCTGTACAAAAAACACCCAGAGGCACTGCACCCGCCCGATAACTGCTGATATACTTCGCGCCCTTTTCTGTTTGGTAAGCCTTGAGGTGAGCTGTGGATTATCCCGTTCGTTATGACGTGATTGTGGTAGGTGGTGGTCATGCCGGAACCGAAGCTGCGCTGGCAGCGGCCCGTACCGGTTGCAAGACCCTGCTGCTGACGCATAACACTGACACCGTCGGCGTGATGTCCTGTAATCCGGCCATTGGTGGTATTGGTAAAAGCCATCTGGTGAAGGAGATTGATGCTCTGGGCGGAGCCATGGCGCGTGCCACTGACCGCGCCGGTATCCAGTTCCGTGTCCTCAACAGCCGCAAAGGCCCGGCGGTGCGTGCAACCCGCGCTCAGGCTGACCGTCAGTTGTACCGGGCGGCGATTCGCAACATCGTTGAAAATCAGCCCAACCTCGATATTTTCCAGGCCGCCTGTGATGACCTGATCATGCAGGGTGATGGTGTGGGCAGTACTGTGTGTGGTGTGGTGACCAACACCAACATGCGTATTCATGCCACCTGTGTGGTGCTGACCGCTGGTACTTTCCTGAATGGCCTGATTCACATTGGTATGGAAAACCACAGCGGTGGTCGTGCCGGTGATCCACCGTCCATTCGTCTGTCCCAGCGTCTGCGTGAAATGCCGTTTGATGTGGGCCGTCTGAAAACCGGTACTCCGGCGCGTATCGACCGTCGCAGTGTGGATTTTTCGGTGATGCAGGAGCAGCCGGGTGATACCCCGCTGCCGGTGATGTCATTCCTGGGCTCCGTGAGTGAACATCCGCAGCAGGTAAGCTGCTACATGACCCATACCAGCGAACGTACCCACGATATTATTCGCGCCAACCTGCACCGTTCACCGATGTTTGCCGGTGTGATTGAAGGTATTGGCCCGCGTTATTGCCCGTCGATCGAAGACAAGGTGACCCGTTTTGCCGACAAGACCAGCCACCAGGTGTTTGTGGAACCGGAAGGCCTGACCAGCAACGAGCTGTATCCGAACGGGATTTCCACCAGTCTGCCGTTTGATGTGCAGCTGCAGTACATCCAGTCGATTGCCGGTTTTGAAAAGGCGCACATCACCCGTCCGGGTTACGCCATCGAATACGACTACTTCAACCCGCAGCAGCTGAAACACAGCCTCGAAACCCGGGTGATCAACAACCTGTTCTTTGCAGGCCAGATCAACGGCACTACCGGTTATGAAGAAGCCGGTGCCCAGGGGCTGCTGGCCGGTCTGAACGCCGCCCTGCGTGCTCAGGACAAGGACATCTGGACTCCGCGTCGTGACCAGTCCTACATCGGTGTGCTGGTCGACGACCTGATCACCATGGGCACCAAGGAGCCGTACCGGATGTTCACCAGCCGTGCGGAATACCGTCTTGTTCTGCGTGAGGACAACGCCGACCTGCGTCTGACCGAAATCGGTCGTCAGCTGGGTATTGTTGATGACGAGCGTTGGGCGGCGTTCTCCGCCAAGCGTGAAGCCATTGAGGCAGAAGCGCAGCGTCTGAAGAGCACCTGGATCCAGCCGGGTTCTGCCGAGGCCGCTATTGTGGAAGCGCTGGGTGAAACCGCTCCGGTACGTGAATACAGCCTGATGGACCTGCTCAAGCGTCCGGGTCTGAATTACCAGCAGGTGGCTGGTTTGAAGGGCGAAGCGGTTGTGGACGAACAGGTCGCGGAGCAGGTTGAAATCCAGGCCAAATACGACGGTTACATTGCTCGTCAGCTGGAAGAAATCGAACAGCTGCGTCGTTATGAAAATACGCCGCTGCCGGAAGATCTCGACTACGACGCGCTGGGTGGTCTGTCCAACGAGGTGAAACAGAAACTGCGTACCCTCAAGCCGGAAACGTTGGGTGTGGCATCGCGTATTTCCGGTATTACCCCGGCGGCGATCAGCCAGATTCTGATTCACCTGAAAAAACACAAAATGGCGGCACGGGTAACCAGCTGAGCCAGTGACTGATCACGGTTCGCCGTGGACATCGAATAACAGGAAGCCTGCGGGCTTCCTTTTTTATGCATTTCTGATGCGCTCGAAGAAAACAGTTCTGATGTGGTGGAGTTTTATGCGTTCACAGGGTAACCGGGCACAACGCTGGAGTGCTGGCCTGGTGCTGGTTGTTATGGGCTGGCTGCTGGTATTGCAAGTGCGTGCCGATGAACCGGCGGTTATGCCGCCATTGGCGGATGCCTATCAGGCGGAGGCGCAGGAGCTGTTGGCCGATGCCGATGTGCGGGCGCGCTGGCTGGCGTTGTTGCATATCCAGCAAGGGCGTTTGCAGATCGAAAATCCGCAATTCCTGCTGTCGTTACCGGATTATTCACCGGAGCGGGAAATGGCACTGACCCGAACCCTGTTTGAACGGGATGCCAACAACATCTGCCGCTTTCCGGCCCGTCATCTGTTCCTGCAGCAAGCCGGTGTGCGGGTACCGGCACGCCCTGCGTGTGCCGATTTTGAGGCCTTTACCCGCAAGATTCCGGCCGATACCGTCAGTGTGGTGTACGCCACCGAATACCTGACGGAAACCACCAGTATGATGGGGCACGGCATGCTGGCGCTGTCGGGCACCAATGGCGACGGCAACCCGGCCGCTTACGCCGTTACCTTCTTCACTGAAATTGATACCTATAACCCGGTGTCACTGTTCTATCAGACCATCATTGCTGGCAAGGATGGTTTCTTTATTGTGCAGTCACTGAGTGCTCACTATCGCTACTACCTGCTGGAATACCAGCGTCCGGTATGGCGTTACGATATTCGTATGGACGCCGACCAGCGTCAGCTGCTGCAGGCGCATGTCTGGGAACTGAAGCAGTTCGACATCCTTTACCAGTTCGATACCCTCAATTGCGCCACCATGGCGCTGGACCTGCTGGCGCTGGCCTACCCGGATATCAATCAGGATGTGGGTTGGGTCAGCCCGCTGGATGTAGCCCGGATTGTTGAGCAGCGCGGCATTGTCAGTGGTACTCGGATTGATCTGGCATCCCGCTGGCAGACCCGTCGACTCTCGTATGAGCTGGGTTCGGATGGTCGTGAGGCGGCACTGGCACTGCTTGATCCGGAAACACCGGTGCCGACGGAACCTGTAACGCTGGCCGACGATGAGCAACAGCGCAAGATACAGCAGCTGGCGCTGCATTATCAGGACTGGCGTTATGAAACCGGCCTGATCTCGGAAGTGGAATGGCAGCAAGGCCTGCAGCGTTTGCCGGAGCGCGCTGACTTGGCCGACCCGGAAGCCGATGCTGCTTATCGCCGCCCGATGCTGAATCCGCTGGATGCCCAGATGAGTTTTGGTGTCCGTCAGGAAGATCAGCGTTCCTGGATGCTGCTGAACTGGGTTCCGGCCGGCCATCAGCTGACCGACGATTACCGCCACAACTTCACCGAATATGAGCTGCAAGTGATGGCACCGACTCTCAAGGTCAGTGACACCGGTGAAGTGCGCCTGCATCGTTTGCAGATTTTCTCCGCCGCTGGCATGACGCCGTATGAGTCCCTGACCGGAGGCTGGTCGGGCCGTCTGGCGCTGGGGATTGAACCGGTGGTGGATGAAAAACTCGACACCCACAGCGCTTTCCAGCTGCAAACAGCGGGTGGTCTGGGGCTGGCTCTGAACGACTCCTGGACGGCTTATGGTCTGCTTGGCGTGGGCACGGATTTGCGCCCGGCAGAGCGTTATGGCTGGGTTGCACCCGAAGTAGGTACTTACTTTTACTGGGCTGAAGGACTCAAGACCCGCCTGTTCTGGAAGCCGCGCTGGCGTTTGCAGCAGGAGCTGCTGCAACAGACCGGTTTCAGCCAGACCCTGACCTTCAGCCCGCAACATGCGCTGCTGCTGGAGGCTGATCAGTGGCGTTCGGCCGAGTTGCAGCGCACCGATGTGCAGCTGCAATGGCGCTGGTATTACTAAGGCCCTGTTATGAGTGGCTGACGGTGGGCTGGTCGGGTAGCCAGACCTCGACCATCAATCCCTGGCCACGGCTGGCTGGATATAACTGCAGGCGGCCGCCATAGCTGTTGACGATATCCTGGCAGATGGCGAGGCCAAGGCCGGAGCCGCTGCCGGATTCATCGAGACGGGTTCCTCGTTGTAACAGATGTTGGGTCTGCTCTGCTGGAATGCCGGGGCCATCATCTTCAACCCGGATCGTCCAGCTGTCGGCTTGCTCCCGGCTGACGCTCAGCTGCACCTGCTGGTGACCGTATTTACAGGCGTTATCGAGCAGGTTGCCCAGTAACTCCAGCATATCGTCGCGGTCTTGCGGCAAACTGCTGTCCGCCGGGTAATCGGCCTTGAGCGAGTGTTGCGGATAAATCCGGCTCAATACGTCCAGCAGGGGTGGTAATTCCTCACTCAGGCGGGTCTGACGGCCCGGTGACGAAACCCCGACAATACGCGCTCGCCGCAATTCTCGTTCAACCATTCGTTGCAGTTCATTAATGGCATGCTGAAACTGTTTGCCGGTCTGGTCCGGTAACTCCGGTGCCAGCAGGTTGAGCTGTTGCAGAGGCCGTTTCATGTCATGAGCCAGATTGCCAAGGGCATTGCGGGAGCGACTGACCCGTTGCTCCAGCAGGCCCAGCAAATGGCGGATTTCTTCGACCAGAGGCCGTACTTCATCCGGAACCTGTTCAATATCCAGGTTGAGTTCGCCATAACGCATGGCGCGCAGCTGTTGTTGTAACGGATCGAGGCGTGTAAAGGCTGTGATCAGTGCCCTGCGCTGGCCGTATAACAGCACCAGTAACGCCAACACCAGTAATCCCAGCGCAGCCATCCGGAAGGTGCGCATTTCACCGCGTAGCGGGCTGATGTCTTCGGCAACCCAGATCGTCAGTTTGATGTTGTTGCCGTTGTCATCGTCCAGTTCGACCCCGAGGGCGTGCCATAACCAGCTCTGGTTATCGGGGCCCGGCATCTGGCCATGCAAATCCAGGCCGGGTGGCAATGGTGGGGCCTGAATATCCAGATCCCATAGGGAGCGGCTGAACAGGTTGCCGGCATCACTGAGAATCATGAAGTAATGGCCAGAGTAGGCGCGCTGGTAAATAGAGGCCTGGCGTTCGATTGGTAATACCGGTTTGCCGTTTTCAATTTCCAGAGCGGTCAGCAGGCTGTCGGTGTCATGCTCCAGACGGGTCATGATGTAGTGTTCGGTCAGCTGGCGGACGCCGTAATCGAGCAATACCAGCGTACCGCCGAGTACCAGAATCAGCGTTAACAACAGTTGTTGGCGCAGTTGGCGCTGGATTGAACTCATGGCGCAGGCCGCAGCCGATAACCCTGGCCACGACGGGTTTCAATAAAGTCCTTGCCGAAGTACTGGCGCAGGCGATTGATGTATACCTCGATGACGTTGCTGTCGCGCAGCTGGTCTTCTTCGTACATACGCTCGCTGAGGCTGGTTTTGGAGTGAATACGTGCCGGTTCCTGCATCAGGCAATGCAGCAGGCGGTATTCAATGGCAGTCAGACTGATGCTGTCGCCATTGCTGGTGGTGGCTGTCTGGCTGTCGATATCAAGGGTGACGCCCTGCCATTGCAACTGGTTATTGGCCTGACCAGCGCTGCGCCGGCTGATGGCTTGCAGGCGCGCCAGCAATTCCTCGCTGTGGAAGGGTTTGCCGAGATAGTCGTCAGCACCGGCCTTGAGGCCATCCACCCGTTCATGCCAGGCGTCACGGGCGGTCAGGATCAGTACCGGCATCCGACGCCCTTGCTGGCGCCAGTTGCGCAGCACCTCCAGACCATTACGACCGGGCAGACCCAGATCCAGCACGATCAGGTCAAAATTTTCCTGTTCACCCATAAATTGGGCATCAATGCCATTATCAGCGTGTTCAACCGCATAACCGGCTTTGGTCAACAAGGGTTTGAGCTGATCTGCCAGTAACAGATTGTCTTCTACCAGCAGCAATTTCATGGTTGTGGGCGCCTCTCGCCGTTGTTGTCGCGTTTATGTTCGTGATCATGCTCGCGGTGACGCCAGTCGATGCGCTGGCCGGTGCGGGCATCCAGAAACAGTTTGTGACGATGGCCGCTGTCATCCAGCCATTTGACTTCGTACACCAGCACGTCATCTTCATATTCAAGATCCACGTCCAGTACTCGCCCCGGCAGTTTCTGGCGGCGCAGGACTTCGTCGAGCGGCAGGATGGTGCCATCGTCGACCCAGCGTTTGATCTGACGTGGATCGGGAGTTTCTGATGCCTGCACCGACACGCTGGAAATGGTCATCAGGGCAGTGAGCACGACTGCCAATAACCGACGGATGTTCATACGAATACCTCCTCAGTACGGAATGCCGGGACCACCCGGACAGGCTCTGGTCAGAATCCCCATGAGTGGTGGCCATTCCGGTTCAGGCCCGGCCAGTATGGCAGGGTCTTGCGAATTCTGTGACGGGATGTGGCAACCAGTATGGTCGGGACTGTCTTAATTCTGCCTTAAACCCCGGATTCAGCGCACAGAGGCGCCGAACAACCGGCTTTTTGCCGCATCAAAGGTTGAAAGCGGCTTGCCAGAGGGCAAGAATACGGACAGCCTGCCTGTGGTTGGTTGGAAATGTGCTAGTATCCGCCGCCCTATTGAATCCGACTCATATGAGGTCTGAAGCGACATGCCGGAAGCCGTTGCCGGAGATGCCCGCCTGACGGGCAAATTGCAACAGGGCGCCGAACGCCTTGGCCTGACCCTGACCAGCGAACAGCTGCGTAATCTGATGCTGTATCTGGGCCTGCTGGCCAAGTGGAACCGTGCCTATAATCTGACCGCCATCCGTAATACCGACGAGATGGTCAACCTGCACCTGCTCGACAGTCTGGCGATCAGCCAACATCTCGGCACTGCCCAGCACATCATTGATGTGGGCACAGGCCCGGGACTGCCGGGGGTGGTACTGGCGATCATGCACCCTGAGCGGAAGTTCACCCTGCTCGACAGTAATGGCAAGAAAACCCGTTTCCTGTTTCAGGCCAAAACAGCCCTGAAGCTGGACAACGTGACCATTGTGAATGGCCGGGTTGAGGCATATGAGCCTCCCCAGCCGTTTGACATGATCACCAGCCGTGCTTTTGCCTCGTTGCAGGACATGGTGCAGTGGTGCCGTCACCTGCTGGCAGATGGTGGTTGTTTTCTCGCCATGAAAGGCCAGTTTCCGCAGGATGAGCTGGATGCCCTGCCAGCGGATATCCAGCTGCAAAGCAGTCTGGAACTGGAAGTTCCGGGTGTTGAGGGGCAACGCCACCTGCTGCGACTGGTGATTGGCTCATGATGAGCCGATACCCTGTTTTTTCCGTAATCCGATTCGAGTAACCGTCATGACGATGATACTGGCGATCACCAATCAGAAAGGCGGGGTGGGCAAAACCACCACCGCAGTAAACCTGGCCGCATCGCTGGCTGCTACCCGCCGCAAGGTGTTGCTGCTGGACCTTGATCCGCAAGGCAACGCCACCACCGGCAGTGGTGTCGACAAGTACCACCTCGAAAAATCCCTTTACGAGGTGCTGACTCGCAAGTGCAGTACTGAAGAAGCCATCGTCAAATGTCCGGAAGCGGGTTATGACCTGCTGCCTGCCAATGCCGACCTGACCGCTGCCGAAGTTGAGCTGATCAATGTGATTGGCCGCGAGTTGCGCCTCAAGCGTGCGCTGGCGGAAGTATCCGACCGGTATGACTATATTCTGATCGACTGCCCACCATCACTGAGCATGCTCACCGTCAATGCCATGGTGGCATCGGAAGCGGTGTTCATCCCGATGCAATGTGAATACTTTGCGCTGGAAGGCCTGAGTGCCCTGATGGAAACCGTCGAATCGATCCGTGAAGCCTATAATCCGGATCTGCAAATCGAAGGCCTGCTGCGCACCATGTATGACCCGCGCGCCGGCCTGACCAATGACGTCTCAGCCCAGCTCACCGAACACTTTGGTGACAAGCTCTACGACACCGTCATTCCACGCAATATTCGCCTTGCTGAAGCGCCAAGTCACGGCGTTCCGGCACTGGTATATGACCGCACTTCCCGTGGTGCGCTGGCGTATCTGGCTCTGGCCGGTGAAATGAATCGTCGCCATCGCAGCCGTCGTGGTGCAGACAAAGTGAGAGAACAGGTTTGAACACGAAACGTAAACGCGGACTGGGCCGCGGACTTGATGCCCTGCTGGCAGCTTCCCAGGCTGCCATGGCCGAAGGTGAAGAATTCGACAGCGAACGCAGTGACGAGCCTGCAGCGCTGGGTGCGACACCGGCGGCTGAGCGTGATCTGACCCGTTTGCCGCTGGATCACATTCAGCCAGGCCAATATCAGCCGCGTCGTGATATTCAGCCGGAAGCGCTGGAGGAACTGGCTGAGTCGATTCGTGTCCAGGGACTGATGCAGCCGATTGTGGTGCGTTTGCTGGCGGGTTCAGAAGATCGTTACGAAATCATCGCTGGTGAACGCCGCTGGCGCGCATCACGTCTGGCGGGTCTTGATCCGATTCCGGTATTGATCCGTAACGTCGCTGACGAAGCCGCAATTGCCATGGCGCTGATCGAGAACATCCAGCGCGAAGACCTTAATCCGATGGAAGAGGCGATTGCCCTGCACCGACTGCAGACCGAGTTTGAACTGACCCAGCAGGAAGTTGCCGCTGCGGTTGGCAAAAACCGGACAACCGTGGCCAACCTGCTGCGTCTGATGAATCTTAATGGCGATGTCAAACGCCTGCTCGAGAACGGCGATATCGAAATGGGCCATGCCCGCGCCCTGCTCGGCCTCGACGGTCAGGCCCAGAGTGACGCTGCGGTACAGGTTGTCGCCAAAGGCATGACCGTACGCCAGACCGAAGCACTGGTGCGTCAACACGAGCAGAAACAGGATGAAACCAAGCCGGTAAAAACACCGGTTGATCCGGATATCCAGCGTCTTGAGCGGGTGTTGGGTGATCGTCTGGGAGCGAAAGTTGCAATCCAGCACGGCAGTGGTGGTAAAGGAAAACTCGTCATCAATTATTCCAGCCTGGACGAACTGGACGGCATTCTGGGCCACATTCAATAAGCCGGAATTAACCTTTCTACTCCCGAAGGCCTGTGTCCAAAATGGTGCAGGCCGACGAATCTTCTGACTTCATGCGGTTTCTCAGCCGATTAGTCGCCAAAATCGCAAAAAACTGATCCCTGTCAAGCGACTTGCGTTCCCCGAAAGCACTACGACCAATTTATGACGAATTGGAACCGTTATGAGTTGAACACCTGATACCTTGCCCATATAATCACGGCGCTTTTGGATTGGCCAAAGCAGAAATCGAATATATCGAGGTCGGGTTGTCTACTGTTCCGCGCCCTCCAGCTTATCGAATTGTCATCATGCAGCTGGCACTGACACTGATTTCTGCACTGGTCGCCTGGTTACACAGCGATGTAGCCGCCAAATCGGCATTTCTGGGAGGCCTTACGTGCGCTGTACCCAATGCCTACTTCATTTGGCGTGCATTCCGCTACTCAGGCGCCCGTTCCGCACATCTTGTGGTCCAGTCCTTCTACCAGGGTGAATCCTGGAAATTTGTGCTCACAGCGCTGTGTTTCATAGCCATCTTCCAGCGCGTGGAGCCCCTGAATGTACTTGCATTGTTTGCCGGATTTATAACAGTGCAGCTGAGCCACGTGGCGTCAGCAAAAGTCGTTAATTTATAAAACACCTACGGATTGAGAGTAAACGATGGCTGGAAACTCCCAAGAGTATATCTCGCACCACCTGACCAACCTTACCTTCGGCAAACTGCCTGCCGGTTATGTTCGTCACGAAGTTGGCCATGATGGCGCGGTGGTAGAAAAAGAACTCACTACTGACACCTGGACAATGGCACACAGCAAGGCAGAAGCCGCCGATATGGGCTTCTCAGCTGTTCACGTTGACTCTCTGGGCTGGTCTATCGGTCTGGGTCTGCTGATCATGTGGATCTTCCGTTCTGCTGCCAAGCGCGCCACCACTGGCGTTCCTACCGGTATGCAAAACTTCGTTGAGATGATCGTTGAGTTCATCGACAACACCGTTAAAGAAGCATTCCACGGCCGTAACCCACTGGTTGCTCCGCTGTCCCTGACTATTTTCTGCTGGGTTTTCATGATGAACTTCATGGACTTGATCCCGGTAGACGTACTGCCTTCAATCTTCGGTCTGTTCGGCGTTCACTACATGAAAGTCGTACCATCCACCGACGTAAACATCACTCTGGGCATGTCCCTGACCGTATTCGCCATGATGATTTTCTACTCCATCAAGGTAAAAGGTATCGGTGGTTTCGCTGGTGAGCTGTGTCTGCAGCCGTTCAAGGTCAAAAACCCTGTTCTGCAGGCGATTTTTGTACCGATCAACCTGTTCCTCGAGTCTGTTGCCCTGATCGCCAAGCCAATCTCTCTGGCTCTGCGACTGTTCGGTAACATGTACGCCGGCGAAATGATCTTCATCCTGATTGCCCTGATGTTCTCCGCTGGCGCCGTACTGGGTCTGCTGGGTGGCGTTCTGCAATGGGCATGGGCTGTCTTCCACATTCTGGTGATCACTCTGCAAGCCTTCATTTTCATGATGTTGACCATCGTGTATCTGAGCATGGCTCACGAAGATCATTAATTTTTAACCATTAACTCACTAACTCACTTAACTACTATTTGGAGAAATACTATGGAACAAGGTCTGGTATTCCTGGCTGCTGCTCTGATGATCGGTCTGGGTGCTCTGGGTACTGCTGTTGGCTTCGGTCTGCTGGGTGGTCGTCTGCTGGAAGGTACTGCTCGTCAACCAGAGCTGGGCCCAATGCTGCAGGGTAAAATGTTCCTGATCGCTGGTCTGCTCGACGCCGTTCCAATGATCGGTGTTGGTCTGGGTCTGTACCTGATGTTCGCTGCCTAATAAGGGTTAGTTCCTTTTTTAACGAACTTCCTTTACCAACGAACACGAGGGCCCTGGCGTGAACATTAACGCGACTCTTATCGGCCAAATCATCACTTTCGCGATTTTCGTGTGGTTCTGCATGAAATTCGTATGGCCCCACCTGCTGGGTGCCATGCACGAGCGTGAAAAGAAGATTGCCGATGGTCTGGACGCAGCCAACCGTGCCGAACGCGACCTGGAACTGGCTAAAGAAAAAGCCGCTTCCCAACTGCGTGAAAGCAAGGAAAAAGCTGCCGAAATCATCGAACAGGCTAACAAGCGTGCTAACCAAATCATCGACGAAGCGAAAGAAACCGCTCGCGCTGAAGGTGAACGCCTGAAAGCCGCTGCTCAATCCGAGATTGAGCAAGAGGTTAACCGCGCTAAAGAAGCCCTGCGCAAGCAGGTTTCTGAGCTGGCCGTTACCGGTGCAGCGAAAATCCTCGGCAAGTCAGTGGACGCAGCAGCACACGCTGAACTTCTGAATAAACTTGCTGACGAGCTTTAAGCGGGGTTGCCATGGCTGAATTAACTACTCTCGCTCGGCCATACGCAAAGGCAGTGTTTGCTGATGCTCAGGAACAGAACAGTCTGGATGCATGGTCATCCAGCCTGGCCACTCTGGCAGCCGTTTCGGCTGATGCCAGCATGGCAAAGGTGCTGGTGCACCCTTCCCTGAGCAGCGCCCAGCAAGCACGTGCCCTGATTGACGTATGTGGCGACAAGCTGAACGAAGCAGCCAAAAACCTGGTAAGCATTCTGGCTGAGAACAAGCGCCTGCCGCTGTTGCCTGAAATTGCAGCTCTGTATGAAGACCTCAAAGCCCAGATGCAAAACACCGTTGACGTTGTTGTAACGTCCGCGTTTGCACTGAGCGAGGATCAGACTGCGAAACTGGCAAAAGCTCTCCAAGCCAAACTGAACTGCGAAGTACGCATGACCAGCGAAGTTGATGAGTCTCTCATCGGCGGCGCAATCATCCGTGCTGGTGACCTGGTAATTGATGGCTCTATCACTGGCAAGCTGTCCAAGTTAGCCGAAGCGATGAAATCCTAATTTGAGGGACGATGCATGCAGCAACTGAATCCATCCGAGATCAGTGAAGTCATCAAAAAACGCATCGAAAATCTTGATGTGACTTCACAAGCCCAGAACGAGGGCACCATCGTATCCGTATCCGATGGTATCGTTCGTATTCACGGTCTGGCTGATGCCATGTACGGTGAAATGATTGAATTTGAAGGCGGCGTTTACGGTCTGGCGATGAACCTGGAACGTGACTCCGTTGGTGCGGTAATTCTGGGTGACTACAAGGGTCTGGCCGAAGGTCAAACCGCCAAGTGCACCAGCCGCATTCTGGAAGTTCCAACTGGCAAGGCTCTGCTGGGTCGTGTAGTTGACGCTCTGGGTAACCCGATCGACGGCAAAGGCCCAATCGAGACCAACACTTTTGCACCTGTTGAGCGCGTAGCTCCTGGCGTAATTGCTCGTAAGTCTGTAGACCAGCCTCTGCCAACCGGTTACAAGGCCGTTGACTCCATGGTTCCAGTTGGTCGTGGTCAGCGTGAGCTGATCATCGGTGACCGTCAGACTGGTAAAACTGCTCTGGCTGTTGACGCGATCATCAACCAGAAAGGTTCTGGCATCAAGTGTATCTACGTTGCTATCGGTCAGAAGCAATCTTCTATCGCTAACGTAGTGCGCAAGCTGGAAGAACACGGTGCAATGGAACACACCATCATCGTTGCTGCCGGCGCTGCCGACCCAGCTGCGATGCAGTTCCTGGCTCCGTACTCCGGTTGTGCCATGGGTGAATACTTCCTGGATAACGGTGAAGACGCCCTGATCATTTATGACGACCTGACCAAGCAAGCTTGGGCTTACCGTCAGATCTCCCTGCTGCTGAAGCGTCCACCAGGCCGTGAAGCTTACCCAGGTGACGTATTCTACCTGCACTCACGTCTGCTGGAACGCGCTTGCCGCGTAAACGCTGACTACGTGAAGTCTGTAAGCGGTGTAGAAGGCAAGACCGGTTCTCTGACCGCTCTGCCAATCATCGAAACCCAGGGTGGTGACGTTTCTGCGTTCGTTCCGACCAACGTAATTTCCATTACTGACGGTCAGATCTTCCTGGAAACCAGTCTGTTCAACTCTGGCGTACGTCCAGCGATGAACGCCGGTATCTCTGTATCCCGTGTAGGTGGTGCAGCGCAGACCAAGATCATCAAGAAACTGGGCGGTGGTATCCGTCTGGCTCTGGCTCAGTACCGTGAACTGGCAGCGTTCGCCCAGTTTGCTTCTGACCTGGATGAAGCTACCCGTAACCAGCTGGAACACGGCCGTGCAGTAACCGAGCTGATGAAGCAAGGTCAGTACGCTCCGATGTCTACCGCTGAAATGGGTCTGGTGATCTTCGCTGCTAACGAAGGCTACCTGAAAGGCGTTGAAGTGAGCAAGATCCGTCCATTTGAAGCCGCTCTGCTGAGCTTCGCCAACAGCCAGTACTCTGAGCTGATGGCCAAGATCAACGTCAAGGGTGACTACAATGGCGAGATCGAAGCCGGTCTGAAAGAGTGCATTGAGAAGTTCAAGGCCTCCCAGACCTGGTAAGTCCGGTGCCGGTGCCCACGGGTACCGGCGTGGATTCACTCAACGTTAAGGCAGCTTCATTATGGCAGTCGGAAAAGAGATTAAAGAGCAGATTGCGAGTGTGAAAAGCACGCAGAAAATTACTTCAGCAATGGAAAAAGTTGCTGTAAGTAAGATGCGTCGCGCTCAGCTGCGCATGGAGCACAGCCGTCCTTACGCGGATAAAATCCGCGCTGTGATCGGCCATCTGGCTAATGCGACATCTGAATATCGCCATCGTTATCTGCAAGACCGCGACGTCAAGCGTGTTGGCTACATCGTGGTGTCTTCCGACCGTGGCCTGTGTGGCGGTTTGAACAACAACCTGTTCAAACGTGTTGCACTGCAAGCCAAAGAGTGGAAAGAAAAAGGCGTGGAAGTTGACTTCTGTGCTGTGGGTGCCAAAGCGCGCCTGTTCTTCAGCTCTTTCGGCGGCAACCTGGTTGCATCCAAAACCCACCTGGGTGATGCGCCAGAACTGGCCAGCCTGATCGGATCGGTGAAAGTGATGCTGGATGCGTTCGATTCCGGAAAAATCGACCGTCTGTACATCATGCACAACCGCTTTGTGAACACCATGACCCAACAGCCTGTTGCGGAACAATTGTTGCCGCTGAAGGCAGAACAGGACGATTCTCTGAAAGGTCACTGGGACTACATTTACGAGCCGGATGCGAAGGAAATCCTCGAAGGTCTGCTCGTTCGTTACGTAGAGTCTCAGGTATATCAGGGTGTGGTCGAAAACAACGCCTGTGAGCAGGCCGCGCGTATGCTGGCAATGAAAAACGCCACCGATAACGCCGGCACCATGATCAAAGAGCTGAATTTGTTGTACAACAAGGCTCGTCAGGCTGCGATCACCCAGGAAATTTCCGAAATCGTTAGCGGTGCCGCGGCTGTATAAGCCGGGTAACGAAAGGTTTTTAAGTTAAGAGGAACCGAATATGAGCGGACGTATCGTACAGATCATCGGCGCCGTTATCGACGTGGAATTCCCACGCGACGTGGTGCCTAAGGTCTACGACGCCCTGAGCGTAGATGGTACTGCTACAACCCTCGAAGTTCAGCAGCAGCTGGGCGACGGCGTGGTACGTACCATTGCGATGGGCTCCACTGAAGGTCTGAAACGCGGCCTGAATGTGACTAACTCTGGCGCCCCTATTTCTGTACCAGTTGGTACTGAAACTCTGGGTCGTATCATGGACGTACTGGGTCGTCCAATCGACGAATGTGGCCCAATCGGTGAGAAAGAGCGTTATGCCATTCACCGTCCTGCGCCAACTTTCGACGAACAAGCAAGTTCCACTGCCCTGCTGGAAACCGGTATCAAGGTTATCGACCTGGTATGCCCGTTCGCCAAGGGTGGTAAAGTAGGTCTGTTCGGTGGTGCCGGTGTAGGTAAAACCGTAAACATGATGGAACTGATCAACAACATCGCGAAGGCACACTCCGGTTTGTCTGTATTCGCTGGTGTTGGTGAGCGTACCCGTGAAGGTAACGACTTCTACTACGAAATGGCTGAATCCGGCGTTGTTCGTCTGGACGACAAGGCTCAGTCCAAAGTAGCGATGGTTTACGGCCAGATGAACGAGCCACCAGGCAACCGTCTGCGTGTAGCTCTGACCGGTCTGACCATGGCCGAGAAGTTCCGTGACGAAGGTCGTGACGTACTGTTGTTCGTTGACAACATCTACCGTTACACCCTGGCGGGAACTGAAGTATCCGCACTGCTGGGCCGTATGCCTTCTGCAGTAGGTTACCAGCCGACTCTGGCTGAAGAAATGGGTGTTCTGCAGGAGCGTATTACCTCCACCAAGACTGGCTCCATTACTTCTATCCAGGCCGTTTACGTACCTGCGGACGACTTGACTGACCCGTCTCCAGCTACCACCTTCGCGCACTTGGACTCTACTGTAGTACTGTCCCGTGACATCGCGGCCAAAGGTATTTACCCAGCGATCGACCCACTGGATTCCACCTCTCGTCAGCTGGATCCACTGGTAATCGGTAACGAACACTACGACATCGCTCGTGGCGTTCAGGGTGTTCTGCAGCGCTACAAAGAGCTGAAAGACATCATCGCGATTCTGGGTATGGACGAACTGTCAGACGAAGACAAGCAGCTGGTTGCTCGTGCTCGTAAGATCGAACGTTTCCTGTCCCAGCCGTTCCACGTAGCCGAAGTGTTCACTGGCGCTCCAGGCAAGTACGTGTCCCTGAAAGAAACCATCCGTGGCTTCAAGGGCATTCTGGGCGGTGACTACGACGATCTGCCAGAACAGGCGTTCTACATGGTTGGTACTATCGACGAAGCCGTCGAAAAAGCCAAAAACATGTAATTCGGGCTGGCACGGGTAATAACCCGTGCCTCCTCAACTGAGGGATAGATTATGGCGATTACCGTCCATTGCGATATCGTCAGTGCCGAAGAAAATCTCTTCTCCGGTCTGGTTGAGCGCGTTGTAGCGTCTGGTGCAATCGGTGACCTGGGTGTTGAACCTGGCCATGCTGCACTGCTGACCCCGCTGAAGCCAGGTCCAGTCCGCATTGTTAAACAAGGCGGTTCTGAAGAGATCATTTACGTCTCTGGCGGCTATCTGGAAGTACAGCCCAATGCGGTTACTGTGCTGGCTGACACTGCAGTTCGTGCAAACGATCTGGATGAAGCAGCAGCTCTGGAAGCCAAGAAACACGCTGAACAGGCGATTCTGAATCAAGGTGCAGACTTTGATTACTCTCGCGCTCTGTCTCAGCTGGCTGAAGCCGCAGCCCAACTGCGTACCATTCAGCAAATTCGTGAGAAACTGGGCAAACACTAAGTTTGTTGCAGCAGATCGCCGAAAAAACCTGTCCTATGGACAGGTTTTTTTTTGCCTGGGGGAATGTAAATCTATGCAAGGAAATTCCAGTATGTTCATCAAAAATGCGCTGTTGCCGCTGGCTCTGGTGATTGCGGCACCGTTCAGTCATGCCGGTGACTGGTATGTGGGGGGGGATCTCGGCTTGCTGGGAGCGGGTAACAAAGAAGCAGAAGCCACGGCCTGGTACGATGGTCGTCGCGCTTATGACGATGAGGGTTTGACCGCCAGTTCTTTTGGTCTGAAGGTTGGTTACCAGTTCCGTCATAATGCTCGTGTGGAGCTGACCCGTTCGGTGATCAAGGCGGATTACGACCATTACAGCAGTGAAAACTACAACGGCTTTGATCTGGATGCCCATTGGCTGATCAAGCGCGGCCAATTCACCCCGTTCCTGGGGGCTGGTCTGGGTCTTTATAACAATGACAGCGTACAGGATGACGACGGCAGCGACCTGAGTGGTATTTCCCTGAACCTGCTGGCAGGCCTGCAATTTGAAGTGGCAGACCATCTGATGCTGGACGCTACCTGGAAGTACCGCGCGATTGCCTGGGAAACCATCCAGCGTTACAACTCCAACCTCGGTTATTACGATCTGGATCTGAATACCAGCGTTTCCATTATTGGTGCTGGTTTGCGTTATTACTTCTGATGCAGCAATACGGCAGCAAGCGGGTGCTTGCTGCCGGTTATCCCAGATAACGTGGGAACAGATCCCAGGCGGTGTTGACGATGCTGGCATGGCGCTCGGCCAGCCGTTGATGATCGGCATCGTAACCGCCACCAATCACGGTCAGTACCGGAATATGGCGCTTCAGACATTCCGTTAATACCAGTTCATCCCGCTGCTGGATGCCAAACAGGCTGATTTCCAGCAACCCCAGCACATCTCCACTCCAGACATCCACTCCGGCGTCATACAGCACCAGATCCGGTTGTTGCTCGTCGAGCAATTGCACCAGTGTGGTTTCGACGACATCCAGATAGGCCTGATCGGTCATGCCCGGATCAAGACCAACATCCAGATCACTGCGGCTTTTACGAAACGGAAAGTTTTTTTCGCAGTGGATGGAGCAGGTAAAGGCACGTGGCTCGTGCTCAAGAATGGCAGCGGTGCCGTCACCCTGATGCACGTCGAGATCAAATATCAGTACCTTTTTTACTTCACCACTGGCCAGCAGGCTGAGGGCAGTAAAGGCCAGATCATTCAGCAGGCAGAAACCTGATGCAAAATCGCGGTGTGCATGATGAGTACCGCCGGCGAGGTGGCTGGCCATGCCGTATTGCAGGGCCAGACGGGCAGTCAGCAGGGTGCCGTTAGGGGATGTGAGGGTTCGATCGACCAGGCCCTGACTCCAGGGTAAGCCCAGTCGACGCCATGCTCGCGCTTCTACCTGATTATGAATCAGTTCGTGCAGATAGACCGGATCGTGGGCAATTGCCAGGGTTTCCGGGCTGGCCGGTTGGGGCTGAAACAGGTTATTACCAATCCAGCCGTTACGTTCGGCAATACCGAACAGGCGTACGAATTTTGACATCACGAAGCGGTGCTGCTCGGGGAACGGGCAGGAATAGTTCGGATGGTATACCAGAGGCAAAGTCATGGCGGCTTACCGCAGATAGTGCTCGAATTCGGTGGCGGTCAGTGGATGGCTGAACAGATAGCCCTGATATAGATCGCACTGACGTGCTTGCAGATAGGCATGTTGTTCGGCGGTTTCCACTCCCTCGGCCACCAGTGTCAGCGACAGATTGTGGCCCAGCTGGATAATACTGTCGATGATGCCGGATGGCTGGTGTTGTGGCGGGCTCTGAATGGCAGCAACAAAGGCGCGGTCAATCTTGAGTTTGCGGATCGGCAGGTCGCGTAGATAACCCAATGATGAATAGCCAGTGCCAAAGTCATCCAGAGCAATGCTGACCCCCTGTTCGATCAGTTCTTGCAACTGATGGATGACCCCGGCGCGTTTGTCCATAAAAACACTTTCGGTAATTTCCACTTCCAGCTGATCTGGCCGAATCCTGTTTTCTTCCAGAATGGTAAGGACATGTCGGGCAAAGCCGGGATCATGTAACTGGTTCGGGCTGACGTTAACGGCCATACGACGGAAGCTGGCGGGCAGCAATCCCTGTTGCTGCCAGTGTTGTAACTGGCGACAGGCATTACGTAACACCCATTCCCCCAGCGGGGCAATCAGGTTGAGCTCTTCGGCTGCCGGGATAAAACGCTCTGGGCTGATCAACTCACCTTCACGGTTCCAGCGACACAGCACCTCCAGACCGCCAATGGCACCATCGGGATCAATCTGCGGCTGGAACATGAGGCTGAATTGCTGGTTTAACAGGGCATCATGCAGGTCGTTGAGAATTCGCAAGCGGGCGTGGGTTTCCTCCTGCATGGAGGCATCGTACAGGCGCCAGGTGTTACGTCCTGCGGTTTTGGCGAAGTACATGGCGGTATCAGCTTCGCGCAGGATGTCGGCCGCACTGTTGTCATAGCTGTTGTAAATCGAGGCGCCAATGCTGGCGGACAGATAAAACCGATGAACGCCCGTTACAAACGGATCGATCATCTCTTGCAGCAGGCGTTCGGCCATGCATTGGACGGCCGCTTGGGCCGCCTCGGCTTGCTGGAACACTTGCAGCGAAACCAGCACAAATTCGTCACCGCCCAGACGGGCCGGCAGCCAGTGACATTCGCGACTGAGCTGGCTCAGGCGGTTGGATGCTTCAACCAGCAGGGTATCGCCAACGGCATGCCCCAACGAGTCGTTAATCGCTTTGAAGTGATCCAGGTCGATAAACAGGATGGCGCCGAGCTGATCGCGTTCGGACTGCTCCAGTAATGTATGGATAGCCGCCATTGCGGTGCTGCGGTTGGCGAGTCCGGTGAGGCTGTCGTAACGGGCCTGATATTCCAGTTCCTGCTGCTGGCGGCGCAATTCGGTGATGTCGCGTAACAACCATAACACCTGGCCACTGGAGTGCCGTTTACCATCAACCGAGGTGATGCGGCTCATACGCGAATCGAGTACATAACCACTCTGGTTCAATTCGGATTGCACCACGCCATCGGTATTCAGTGCCTGTTGCCAGTTCTGTTTGAGTTGTTCCTGTTGTAAAGGATCACTAATCCAGCTCCAGAGTGGCAGCTGTCCGGGATAGGAGTTGCCACTCAACCACAGCAGGGTCTGCGGTTTACCAATTGAAGCACCGATACGGCCGGATTCGTCGATCAGTACCGCACTGTCGGGAAAAGCGCGGGCAAAGGCGGTGTCAACGGCGTGCTGCTGGCGAATCTGTTCTGAGGTCTTGAGCAAGTGTTGGCTCAGCTCCGAAAAGGTGGCGGCCAGCTCACAGAATTCCTGACTGCCATCCAGGCTGACCCGCTGACCTGCACCGTCGCGCCGCCAGCGCCGAGCAAATCCCTGCAGCTGGTTCAGCGGTGCCAGCACCTGCTGGCGAATGAGCTGGCTGAGACCAACTGCAAACAACAGCATCAACAGCAGAATCATGGCAAAGCGCAACGACACGTTGACCAGCATGGCCTTGCGTTCGTTCTGGATGTTGTATTCAACAACCAGCCAGGCGTCGTGGCTGTGGCGTTGACCTTCGATGGTGAAGGTCACCACCTGAGGCACCAGGATTGGCTGGCGACCATCAAACTCGCTGGCATCCGGCGTGGGTGGCAACTCGGTTGCCTTGCTGCCAATACGCTCACGACGGGTCGAAAGGCGAATAGTGCCATCCAGCTGCAGCTCGGCACTGAGGATGTAGGGGGTGGTGGCGATAAACGCGATGTTTTTGTCGGCCAGCCGCCACTCGCCGGATGCGAGGTTGTACTGCAACTGGCGGGACAGCTGGGTCATTTCGTTGTGCACGCGTGCTTCCCAGCTGTGGCGGAATTCGCTGGTGCTGGCCTGATACAGGAAATAGCCCATCAGCAGGCTGGTGATGCCCAATGCCAGCGCTGTCCATAACAGCAGTGCGGTGCGGACACGGTAGTGGCGGGTCATGAACGCGGCACCGGTAACAGCTCGGCTGTGGTTCGAATATTGGCATCAGGGCTGGATGCCAGCCCCTGGCGGTACATCAGGTCGGCGAGGGCAACGGCGCGGCCATGCAAGCGACCTGGAGGGGTATCAAGCCAGGAACGGTTTTCTTCCAGAGTGGGCAATATCAGCCCGTCATAGGCATTGAGCAGCTCCGGTCTGGTGAGGTGCAGACGACGGTTGAGGATATCGAGGACATTATTGTTCGCTTGCAAGATTTCCTCACGAGCCTGGAAGTAGGCGCCGATCAGGTATCGCAGGGCTTGCTGATGACGTTCCAGTGCATCGGTACGCACTACCAGAACATCGAGAATCTGGCCTGGCAGTTCCTTGCTGGAGAACAGGACGTGGGCACCCATACGCGCCAGCCGGCTTTTGTAGGGTTCAAAGGTAACTGCCGCATCCAGCTGGTTGTGTTCAAACGCTTGTAGCTGTTCGCGTGGTTCAAGACTGACCAACTGGATGTCGTCCATGGTCATACCCGCCGCTTGCAGGGTGGATTCCAGCATCAGTGCCCCTACAGCGCTGGTTTCAGCGGCAATGCGTTTGCCCTGCAGGTCTTTCAGCTGCTGGATCTCGGGTTTGGCCATGACCACATCAGCACCTTCGGACTGGTCGCAGACCAGCACTACAGTAAGGTCGATACCTTCGGCCGTTAACATCAGGGCTTCATCAAGGGTGAGGCCACCCCCTTCGAGACGGCCCTGACGCAGGGCGTCCATTACATCGACGGCACTGCCAAACTCGACCAGACGAATCTGCTCACTTTGAAACCACTGGTATTCACGGGCCAGATAAAAAGGTTCGTAACCTGGCCAGATATTGGTGCCGATTCGCAGCAGCGTGGGAGGCTCGGAGAGGCATCCGGACAGCAGGCTTACTACGTTGAAAATTAACAATAAACGCAGTAACACACTGACTGCTCCGGGTTTCTTTCGACATTTGGATTCTAACATTGCCCGGCAAATCCAACACTGATTCAGATGGGGGATGTCTGAAGCTGTCTGACGGATTCGACCAAGGGCGGGTGGTAGTGGTGAGCCAGTTGTGTTCAGCTATCTGAACATACGGACTCTGAATCCGCACAAGAGAGGCTCATGTGAAACAGAATAAAAAGAACAGTACGGGTGCCGGTGAAGCAGTGGTGGTGGCCAAGCCTGAAAACAAGGCGATTACCAGCTTTGAAAACTTCTTCTACCGCTTTATTGCCTGGTTTCCGATTCTGGTGTTACCAGCATTGGTATGGGAAATGATGGCGTCGGGAGATATGGTCAGCGGTGGTCTGATTGGTTTGATGCACGCGATTCTGGTGTTTCGTTTTGTGCAGGTGGTGAGCCCACAAAGCTGGTTTGGCAAGAAGGTGCGGTCGTCGCAGTAAACTTGCAACGACCGTTGTGGCAGGCTGACGCCTGCCTTAGTGCCATTGTCGTGCGATTACTGCGGACGTGCTTCCAGAGCGGCACGGGCGCGACCGGCTGCAGCGCGCACCTGGTCTGGTGCGGTGCCACCAATGTGGTTACGGGCAGCTACAGAACCTTCCAGCGTCAGTACTTCAAACACATCGTTTTCGATCTGGTCAGAGAACTGTTGCAGTTCGGCCAGTGTCATTTCACTCAGATCCTTGCTGGTCTGTACACCGTAAGCAACGGATTTGCCAACGATTTCGTGCGCATCACGGAAAGCAATGCCCTTACGAACCAGATAGTCGGCAAGGTCGGTCGCGGTGGAGAAACCACGTTTGGCGGCTTCACGCATATCGGCCTTGCGAGCCATCAGGTGTGGCACCATGTCAGCGAAAGCACGCAGACTGTCACGGATGGTGTCGACGGTGTCAAACAGCGGTTCCTTGTCTTCCTGGTTGTCCTTGTTGTACGCCAGTGGCTGGGACTTCATCAGGGTCAGCAGTGCCATCAGATGGCCATAGACACGGCCAGTCTTGCCACGTACCAGTTCCGGAACGTCCGGGTTTTTCTTCTGCGGCATGATGGAAGAACCGGTGCAGAAGCGGTCAGGGAGGTCAACAAAGCGGAACTGGGCCGAAGCCCATAGCACCAGCTCTTCAGAGAAGCGTGACAGGTGCATCATGATCAGGGATGCAACGCTGGTAAATTCGATGGCGAAGTCACGATCGGAAACCGAGTCGAGGCTGTTTTCGGTAGGGGCGTCAAAGCCCAGCAGCTCAGCGGTGTAGAAACGGTCGATCGGGTAAGTGGTACCGGCCAGTGCGGCAGCTCCCAGCGGCAGCTGGTTGATACGCTTGCGGCAGTCGACCAGACGGCTGTAGTCACGTTCCAGCATGGCATTCCAGGCCAGCAGGTGGTGACCAAAGGTCACTGGCTGGGCGGTTTGCAGGTGGGTGAACCCCGGCATGATGGTGTCGGCTTCTTTTTCAGCCAGTTCCACCAGACCCTGTTGCAGACGGGTCAGCTCGGCCGCAATCACATCACACTCGTCACGCAGGTACAGACGGATATCGGTGGCCACCTGGTCGTTACGGGAACGGCCGGTATGCAGTTTTTTACCAGTGATGCCGATTTTGCGGGTCAGGGCCGATTCGATGTTCATGTGAACGTCTTCCAGTGCAACGGACCACTGGAACTCACCCCGTTCAATCTCGATACGTACTTCTTCCAGACCACGGATGATGTCATCACGCTCCTGTGCGGTCAGAACTCCGACCTTGGCCAGCATGCGGGCGTGGGCGATAGAACCCTGGATGTCCTGACGGTACATACGCTGGTCGAAATCCACTGAGGCGGTGTAACGCGCAACAAAGGCGTCAGTTGGTTCGGAAAAACGTCCGCCCCAGGAGGCGTTGGTGGATTGATCGGTCATGAGATTGCTCCGGGATCAAAAAGTCTGGCAGAAAGAGCCGAATTCGGGTGGCGAATTATAACGGCATGGTCTTCTGCTGTCTTTGTGCAGGAATGCTAATCAGACACTTGCTGATCAGCAATTCACCACCTAGGATACACACTGTTACAATTACGGAAGCGCAGCAGCATGAATGTTCGCAAGCCGCAGGACGCGGGAGTCCCGGAAGGATTCTTCCTGCCGGATCTTTGTAACCCGCTCGCGGTAGTCTATTTGTTAATTGTGAGCGAGGGTCTTGTGGTCACGCTGACTCTTATGGAGTCGGGGCTTGCGCATTTTTCCTGGCAGCGCTTTGGTCTGGTGTCCCTGTTTGTACAGTGGGTGGCATTGGTATCGGTCGCACTTTTGTGCCGGTTACGGCGGCCATTATCTCAATGGCCACTGCTGCATTCGGTTGGTGCGGCGATGCTGCTGGTGCAGCTGGTGAACCTGGTGGTTGGAGTTTTGGCTGACTATTTTGCCGCGGGAGGTTTTTTTCTTCCCGACTGGTACTGGCTCGGGCGTAATGCGCTGGTCAGTGCGCTGATTACAGCCCTGGCGTTGCGTTATTTTTATGTACAGAGCCAGTGGCGTTTGCAGTCACAGGCGGAGTTGCGGTCACGGCTGTCGGCGTTACAAGCCAATATCCGTCCACATTTTTTCTTTAATACGCTGAATACGGTGGCGGCCCTGATTCCGATTGATCCGGACAAGGCCGAAACCATTCTGCTTGATCTCGCCCAGCTGTTTCGGGTGGTATTAAAAGCAGAGCATCAGCCAGCCAGTCTGGCCGCTGAGATTGAACTGGGACGTCGTTATCTGGGTATTGAACAGATTCGTCTCGGGGATCGTATGCAGGTGCATTGGCATTTGCCAGAGCAATTGCCGGATTTGCAGGTGCCAGCGCTGTTGTTACAGCCCTTGCTGGAAAATGCCGTTTATCACGGTATCCAGCCATTGCCACAAGGCGGTGATATACAGGTCAGTCTGGAGCGTCGTGGTCGCTATTGGATTTTGTCAGTCAGTAATGCCCGTCAGGCCGGTGCCGGCGGGAAAGGAAATGGAGTTGCCCAGGTCAACATTCGCGCTCGCCTGGGAGCATTATTTGGTGAGACAGCGCGTCTGGATGTAACCGAGCAGCCTGATCGTTATCAGGCCCAGCTCATGCTTCCGGATTCCACAGGAGGGGAACGCACATGAGTTACCGGTTGTTGCTGGTTGATGATGAACCGCTGGCGCGTGAGCGTCTGAAACGTATGCTGGACGAACACCAGGATTTTCGCCTGGCAGGAGAGCAGGGGGACGGTCAGTCTGCCCTCGATTGGCTCCAGCATCATGAAGCCGATGTGGTGCTGCTGGATATCCAGATGCCTGGCCTTGATGGTCTGGCGACGGCAGCCAGAATCCAGGAGCTGCCCAACCCACCACTGGTGATTTTCTGCACCGCTTACGACGAACATGCACTGGAGGCTTTCGGGGTAAACGCCATTGATTACCTGCTGAAGCCGGTACGTCGTGAAGATCTGGCGCGGGCTCTGGGGCGTGCTTCCCAGCGTCTGCCCGAGCTTGAGAATCTGGATGTGGTGACCGCCGCCGATGGCGCCGCTGCCCGTACCCATCTCAGTGCTCGTACCCACCAGGGGCTGGTGCTGATTCCGGTCGAGGAAGTGTTCTACTTTGTAGCCGACCAGAAATACGTCAACGTGGTCCACAGTCGTGGTGAAACCCTGATTGATGACTCCCTGCGCCAGCTGGAAGACGAGTTTGGTCCGCAGTTTGTGCGTGTGCACCGCAGTGCGCTGGTATCCCGTCAGCGTATTGTGCGTCTGGATGCCCAGAACGGTGGTGGCCACAAGGTGTTCCTGCGTGGTCTCGACGATGGCATCAGTGTCAGCCGTCGCCACCTGGCGGATGTCCGCAAGGTCATGAAAAGCCTGTAAGTCCTGCATTCCGGGCCATTGGCCCGGACGCAAATGCGCCGGTTGGATGGCGGATATAGCCATCCGGATCATTACCCCCATACCGCCCCCGCTGGTATGATGGCTGAACATTTGTCTGAATCCATCCGTCAGGCCGCTGCCTGACCTGTGTAGGGAATGTCATGTCAGCCGTAACCACGCTCCGTATTGCCACTCGTAAAAGCCCGCTTGCTCTCTGGCAGGCCGAACATATCAAGGCCCGTCTGCAAGCCATGCATGCTGGTCTGACGGTTGAGCTGGTGACCTTTTCCACCCAGGGCGACAAGATCCTCGACACCCCGCTGGCCAAGATTGGTGGCAAGGGCCTGTTCGTAAAAGAACTCGAAGTGGCGCTGCTGGCCGGTGATGCCGATATCGCTGTGCACTCCATGAAAGACGTACCGATGGAATTTCCGGAAGGTCTGGAGCTGGGCGTGATCTGCGCGCGTGAAAACCCGCTGGATGCCTTCGTTTCCAACCAGTACAAAAGCATTGATGAGCTGCCACAAGGTGCTGTGGTAGGAACTTCCAGCCTGCGTCGTCAGTGCCAGCTGCAGCAACTGCGTCCGGATCTGCAGATCCGCAGTCTGCGTGGCAACGTTCAGACCCGTCTGTCCAAGCTCGATGCCGGTGAGTTTGATGCCATCATTCTGGCCTCTGCCGGTCTGCTGCGGATGGAAATGCACGATCGTATTACCGCCTTTATTCCATCCGAGGTTTCCCTGCCAGCCGGTGGCCAGGGTGCTCTGGGTATCGAATGGCGTTGTGGTGATGACGCCGTACAGGCGCTGATCAAACCACTGTCCGACGCCACTACAACCGCTTGTGTTCTGGCCGAACGTGCGCTGAACCGTCGTTTGCAAGGCGGCTGTCAGGTGCCAATTGCTGCGTACGCCGAACAACAGGGCGACGAGCTGTGGCTGCGTGGTCTGGTAGGTTCAGTGGATGGCAGCCGTATGCTGCGCACTGAACTGCGTGGTTCTGTGGCCAATGCCGAAGCCATTGGTATTGAAGGTGCTGAACATCTGCTGCAACAGGGCGCCGGTGAAATTCTGGCTGCTGTTTACGGACACGAGGTGCGCTGAGTTTTGGCGCGCCTGATTGTTACCCGTCCGGCCGATCAGGCCGAAGGGCTGATCGCCGGTCTGCAGGCATTGGGCCACGAAGTGGTGCCGATGCCACTCATGACCATTCTGCCGATTGCGGATGCAGACACAGATCTGGCGCACTCAGCCCGTCGCTGTTTCCTCGATCTCGATTATTATCACTCTGTTATCACCATCAGTGCCAACTCCAGTCGGCTCGGCCTGGAGTGGATGGATAACTACTGGCCGCAACCACCACTGGGAATCCAGTGGCTGGCGGTCGGCCCGGCGAGTCTGGCGCCGCTGCGTGATGCCGGTCTGGATGGCATCTGTCCTCCCGAACGTTTTGACAGCGAAGGCCTGCTGGCGCTACCACAACTGGCTGCCGTCGCGGATCAGAAAATCCTGATCTGGCGCGGTGTTGGCGGGCGTGAAACCCTCGCGGAAGAACTGCGGCAACGCGGCGCGAGGGTTGATTATGCCGAGCTGTATCACCGCCAGCCGTGTGATTACAGCTTTGCCCAGTGGCAACAGGCATTAGCGCCGGTCGACGGAGCAAAACCATGGCTGTTGCTGAGCAGCGGTCAGGCACTGGATATAGTGCAGCAGCAGGTCAGTGACCTGCCGCAGCGTGTCGCCGGGCTGCTGTTACCCAGTGCCCGGGTGGCAGAACAGGCACGCAGTCAGGGCTTTGAGGTGGTGCTGGTGCCAGCCAGCGCCGGTGATGCCGATACCCTGGCATGTGTACGGGAAATGGCCTGCTGAGCGGCCAACCAACGATTCACCGGCATGACCAGCGCCGGTGCTTTAACGCTGGCGCTGTAATGGCGACCTGAAGAAGGAAAAGGACGTGAACGAACTCGACAAGCCTGAAGTTCAGGACGAATCTGCGGTGGCTGCAGAGTCCTCAGCCCCGACAGCGAGCAAAGAAAAAGAGACCGCTGAACCGCAAGCCGATCGTCCTGCCAACCGTGCGGCCCTGCCGTGGGTATTGGCCGGTATCAACCTGTTGTTGCTGGCAGGTGCCAGTGGCTGGTTGTATACCCAATGGCAGCAGACTGCTCGTGACTTGCAGACAGCCACGACCCAGCAAAACAGCCTTGAAGGCCAGCTGCTGGAACAGGGCCGTCGCCTTGAATATCTGAATGAACGCTCTCAGGGCGCCCTCGGTTTCAGTGAAAAACTCGAAGGCGAAATGAGCGCGGTACAGCGTCAACTCGCTCATAACACCGAAGCCCTGCAACGTTTGCCGGGTGCAGAGCGTCAGGACTGGTTGCTGGCGGAAGTGGAATACCTGCTGCGACTGGCCAGCCAGCGTTTGCAGCTGGAGCGTGATGTCAAAGGCGCAATTGGTATGCTCGACGCGGCCGATACGGTGCTGGTGGAGCTGGATAACCCGGCCTTGTCTTCCGTGCGTCAGCACATTGCCAACGAACTGATGGCTCTGCGTCAGGTACCGTCCCTTGATCGTACTGGTGTGGTACTGCGTCTGCAGGCCTTGCAGGATGCGGTGGACAATCTGCCGTGGCTGCCACGCCATGAGTTTGAACTGGTGCCAGCACCACCGTCGGAAGCAGGTGTCAGCAATCCGGCCTGGTATCTGCAACTCTGGACTGCCCTGCGTGAAGGGGTTGGTCAGGTGATCCGTATTCGTCGCAACGACCAGCCGATGGATACCCCGATGAGTCAGGAACAGGCATGGCAGCTTCAGCAAAGCATGCGTCTGATGCTGGAACAGGCACAGGTGGCCTTCCTGCGTGGCGATCAGCAGCTGTATGAACACAGCCTGCTGCGCGTGAACGACTGGCTCGACGATTATCTCAGTGGTGAAAACGACGCCAGCACGGCGGTACGTAATGGCCTCAAGGAAGTGGCTGGCTGGCAAGTGGCTCCGACGCTGCCAGATATCTCCGGCTCTCTGCTCAGCCTGCGTCACCTGCTCGATCAGCAGCGTCGCGGAGTGGTCGGGGAGACAGCACAATGAAACGCTGGTTACTCTTCTTTGTTATCACCCTGCTGCTTGGCCTCGGCATTGGCTCGCTGGCCGGTCAGGACTCCGGATACGTGCTGTTGAGCTGGCGTAATTACAGCCTCGAAACCAGTGTCTGGTTTTTTGTGCTGTTGCTGGGCGTCATGGTGTTCCTGTTGTATCTGCTGATGCGTCTGAGTCTGGTGATGCTGGGTTCTGACTGGCGCTTTAACGAGTGGCGGCGTTCCCGTCGTACCGGGATGGCGCGCAAGCAGACCACCCGTGGTCTTCTGTGTCTGGCCCAGGGCCAGTGGGCCAAGGCCGAACGCCTGCTGACCCGCAGTGCCGAAGCCACCGATATGCCGCTGATCAACTATCTGGCAGCTGCCCGTGCCGCCTACGAACAAGGCAAACACGATACCACCGACGAGCTGTTAAAAGCGGCCAACAAGAGTACCCGCGGGGCCGAACTGGCGGTGGGGATTTCCCATGCCCAGTTGCTGATTTCCCGTGGCCAGAAAGAACAGGCACTGGCGGTGCTGGTCAGTCTGCGTGATCGTTATCCACGCCATACCTACTTGCTGAAGCTGCTGGTGCGCTTGTATCAGGACCTGCAAGACTGGGTCGCCCTGCACGAAATGCTGCCGATTCTGACCCGTGCTGGCAAGGTGCCGCAGGATCGTTTGCGTGAGTTGGAAGAAAAGGTGTATCTGCAATTGCTGGAGCGCGCCGCTCGTTCAAGCCTTGGCAAGGACACCGCCGCTGCGCTGAAGAAACTCTATCACTCCATGCCGCGTCACTGCCGTTACAGTCAGGCCATTCTGCTGCAGTACAGCCGTTTGCTGCACCAGCATCAGGACGATGAACTGGCGGAAGCCGAACTGCGTCATGGTCTCAAGAACGTCTGGCACGATGATCTGATTCTGCTGTACGGCAGCCTGCAATTGCCGGATGTCAGCCAACAGCTGCTGTTTGCGGAACAACAACTGACGGCACGCCCGAATGATCCGGTGTTGCTGCTGGTGCTGGCACGACTGTCAGTGCGTGCCGGTAAACGTGAGCGTGCTCGAAACTATCTGCAAACCGGTTTGCGTATGAAATCCATGCCGGAATTGCAGTCTGAGCTGGCAGGTCTGCTGATGGAAGATGGTCGCCACGAAGAGGCGTGTGAGCTATATCGTCTGGCGTTGCAGGGCGGGGTAAATCCCTGACAGAGGACAGGGTACATCCCTGTACCCTGTCTGGCGTCTGGCGTCTGGCGTCTGGCGTCTGGCGTCTGGCGTCTGGCGTCTGGCGTCTGGCGTCTGGCGTCTGGCCGGGCCGCGACCGGATCATGCGTTTATTGCAGCGTCAGCGGTTTGCCAGCGGCCTGACGCTGCTCTTTCCATTCCTCCAGGCTGGGGGCGGCCTGATCACCTGGAAGGCTGCTAAGAATCTCGAAGAAGTTTTCCTTGTGTTTATCCGCCATCACCTTGCTGCGTTCACGCCCGCGTACTACGTAAACGGTCTGGACGTTCTGGTGGTCAAACGCGCGCCAGGTCTGGGTGTCTTTGAGGCCGGTGTAACTGTAGTTTTCCAGCGCCTGAATCAGCTTGTTGCTGTCGGTACCGCCAGCGCGCTCAACCGCAGAACTGAACTGGTAAACGATGCTGTAGGCGGATGCCGCTGAGCTGGACGGGTAGTTGCCATAACGACCTTCGTAGGCTTCAACAAACTGTTTGCCCTTGTCGTAGTTGAACTCAAACGGCACGTTCCAGCTCCACGGAATGGCACCAATCACTCCTTCCATACTGACTGCACCGGCTGAGCGGGCGATATCGAGCGTCAGGCTCGGCGCAATAATGGTCATTTTCTGATTCAGGCCACGGCTTTGCACCATATGCAGGGCGGTAGCGAGATCTTCACCAAATTGCACCAGCACCAGCACATCGGCATTGGCTTTGACGGCTTGGTTAATGCCTTGTTCCAGATCGGTCTGGCGTGGTTTCGGGAACGGGGTTTTGGTGACGCCGTGTTTGCTGGTGTCTTCGGTATGGGTGAAGTGGCGCAGCGAGGCTTCGGTGGAGTTACCCCAGCTGTAGTCGGCGGTGACGTAGTAGATTTTCTTGTTGGCCAGCCGTTCGTTCATCCAGCTGGCAATCGCCTTGGCGGCCATCCAGGCGCTGTAGGGCTCGCGGAACATGTAACGATGTCCTTCGCTGCCGGTGGTTTCGTTGGCATAGGTGAGGGTGCCAAAGTAGATCAGGTTATGACGAGCGGCTTCCTTGCCAGCGGCGATGGCTACATCACTGCTGGCCCCCCCGAATAACATGGCAACCCCCTGATCAGCCATGTTGTTGACGTTGGCAACGGCCTTGACCGGATCGGACGCAGTATTGGCGGTGACCAGCTCCAGCGGACGACCAAGCACGCCTCCTTTGGCATTGATCTCATCGACTGCCAGCATGGCACCCTGGGCCTGGGCAATCCCCTGTTCCTTGTAGCGACCGGTGGACGGGTAGTTAAGACCCAGCCGGATCGGCTCTGCCATGGCGGTCAGCTGGACGGCGGCGAGGGCTGCAACAAGCCACCAGTGGCGCTTGCGAGGGGCTGGATTGAATTGAGGCATAACGACGTTCTCTCCCTGATACAGTGAACTCAAGCCCGGGCGTTATAAACGTCAGGCCGGACAGTGGTCGTCGTAATGCAAAAAGCCGACTTCACCGGATGCAGGCATCCGATAAAAGCCGGGAAAAGAGGGGCCTCAAATTTATTGCAGCTGAGCCAGTTTGCCCGCCTGCTTGCGGGTCGCTGCCCATTCCTCTCGGGTTTTGGCGGCCACTGTTCCGGGGATGTTCAGGAGGATTTCAAAGAAGTCCTCGTTGTACTTGTCGGCCAGCACTTCCGCCCGCTTTTTGCCTTTTACGACGTAAACCGATTGCACGCTCTGGTGATCAAAATCTCGCCAGGTTTGTGGGTCCTTGAGGCCGGTATAGGTATGGCCTTCCAGTGCCGTAATCAGCTTGTCGGTACTGGTCGTGCCTGCCCGTTCGGCGGCGTCGCGGAATTCATACACGATATTGTATGCAGAGGCTGCCGCGCTGGATGGATGCTGATCAAAGCGGCTGGTGAATTTTTCGACGAATTGTTTGCCTTTTTCATAACCGTACATGTACGGCACCTGCCAGCACCATGGCACGGCACCAATTACGTTTTCCATGGCGCTGGCACCGGCCGATTTGGCCATGCCCAGGGTCAGATTCGGTACCACAATGGTCATCTTGTTTTTGAGGCCCATCTGGTTGGCCATGTTGAGGGCGGTGGCCATGTCTTCACCAAACTGGATCAGCATCAGCACATCGGCACCAGAACGTTCGGCCGCGACCAGGGCATTCTCCAGATCGGTATTCTTCGGTTTCGGGAATGGAACCTTTACAACCTGATGCTGGGTGGTATCGGTGGTGTTGGTGAAGGTTCGCAGCGATGCTTCAGTAGAATTACCCCAGCTGTAGTCAGCGGTAATGTAGAACACTCTTTTACCGGCCAGGCTCTGGTTCAGATAAAACGCCAGTGCCTTGGCGGCCATCCAGGCGTTATAGGTCTCGCGAAACATATAGCGATGACCTTCCTCGTCGGTGGTTTCGTTGGCGTAGGTGAGGGTGCCGAAGTAGATCAGTTTCTGTTTGGCGGCTTCCTTGCCAGCCGCGATGGCTTCCGCACTGGATACACCACCAAACAGCATGGCAGCGCCATCTGCGGCCAGTTTCTGGACGTTCTCAACGGCCTTTTCCGGGGCTGCAGCACTGTTTTCGAGTTGTAATTCGAGTTGTTTTCCTAATACACCACCGCTGGCATTGATTTCCTCGACTGCCAGCATGGCGCCACGAGCTTCATCAATACCCTGTTCCTTGTAACGGCCCGACGATGGATAGGTCATGCCGAGTTTGATGGTGTCGGCACTGAGTGCGAGGGGTGAAAAGCTGCCGACTGACAGCGCGAAGGACAATGCAACGAGACTTGATCTGAGCATAAGACGTAACCTTCTTTTTATTATTGTGGTTACATCTTGTGCTGTTTTGGCGACCAATGCGCTCAGCCATTGGTCGCATATCGGTATTATTCTGCCTTATCCAGATGAACGGTCATTTGCGGGAATGGGATCTCAATACCTTCCTCGTCAAATTTCAGTTTGATGGATTCGATCAGTTCAAAACGGACAGTCCAGTAATCTTCGGCCTTTACCCATGGACGCACCACGAAATTGACAGATGAATCCGCCAGTTCGGATACCGCCACACGCCAGGCCGGATCTTGCAGAATCAGCGGATGATTCTCGACCATATCAATCAGGATCTGTTTGGCTTTCAGCAAATCACTGCCATATGAAATACCAATAATCAGGTCTATACGACGGGTCGGTTCTTCGGAATAGTTGACCATGGTATTGCCGAATACATTGCCGTTGGGCACGGTCACCACGCGGTTATCCGGGGTTTTCAGACGGGTGCTGAAGATCGTGATGCGATCAACCGAACCGGCGACGCCATCTACTTCGACATAGTCGCCAACCCGCAGAGGGCGGAACAGGATCAGCATTACGCCCGCTGCAAAATGCGACAGCGAATCCTTGAGGGCCAGACCAATGGCAAGGCCAGCGGCACCCAGCAAGGCAACCAGTGAGGTGGTATCGAGGCCCAGCTGCGACAAGGCCGCGACTGTTACCAGCGCCAGCAAGGCCGCATTCAGTACGGTCAGCAGGAAGCTGGTCAGGATCGGATCAATATTGGTGCGGGTCATGACGCGGCTGGCGCCACCAATGACCACTCCGGCGATGATGCGGCCGATATAGAAAATTGCGATTGCGGTCAGAACATGACCACCCCAGGGCAGCAAATAGTTCGTCCACAGCTCGTCCATGGTAAACGGGAGTTTCCAGTCATTAGGCCAGTTCACGAGGGCTCCTTGAATTGTCCATTATTGATTAGATTGTCATTCATATTATGGTGAGTGTTATATCACTATATAGAACGAACTGTCAGGGAACGGAAAGTTCCCTGCTTATTCAATTGCGAGGTGCGTAGGCGAATACATCCGAATGCATATTGGCCTGACTCAGCCCGAGAGATTGCAGCTGATCGAGAGTGCCATACACCATATTCGGTGAACCGCAGGCGAATACCTGAACATTCGTCAGATCATCAAAGTCATGCTGGATGACCTGATATATCCAGCCAGCACGGCCATGCCAGCCTTCCGAATGCTGTTCCAGAATCGGGTGATAATGCAGATTCGAATATTGATGGGCCCATTGCAGCGGCAAGTCTTTCAGATAAAAACCGTCAGAGCTGCGGTTGGACCAGTACAGGTGAATTTCCCGCTGGGGTTCCAGTGCCAGTACCGCTTCAGCCAGGCTTTTGATCTGGGCAAAGCCGGTGCCGGAGGCAATCAGAACCAGTGGCTGTTGTGGATGCTGACGCAGGAAGGTCGGGCTGATAAAACAGTCGCCAGCGGGCAGGGTGACTTTCACCAGCGGGTCTTTCTGTAACTGCGCAATCACGGCATTGGCGGTATCACCGGTGGCGGCAATGTGCAGTTCCAGTGCGCGGCTGTTGGCCGATGTCATGCTGCCCGGCGCGCTGGCGATCGAGTAGGGAACCTGCTTCGGCTCACCGTTTTCCTGCAGCAGATGCAGCATCAGGTACTGGCCGGGCCAGAAGTCGGCGGTTTTGCCGGCCGGAGCCAGCAGTTCGACCCGATACACTTCGTCGTTCAGGGCCGTAACGCCCTGCACCTGAAAGGTCAGGGTTTGCTGTTCTTTGTAATCCGGGTGCTGGACGCTGGGCATATAAATCTCGGCATCAGTTTGTGGCTTGGCCAGACAACATAATACCCGATTGTTTTGCTCAAGTACTGTCTGGCCCTGGGGATTGCTGAATTGAAACTCACCGTTCCGGTAGTCTCCGCCACAAATCAGGCAAATGCCGTTCTTGCAGGCGATTTTCATGCGGATGCCCTGTTCCTTGACCGCTTCCATCAGGGTCTGGTCAGTTCGACAGGGCACCTGTACCTGGTTCGGCAGGAAGGTAACGGTTACCTGCCGGACGCTCATAACGAGCGGCCTGGCAGGTTATCGAGACCGAGTTGACTCCAGATTTCATCCACATGGGCAACCACTTTTGGATCACGGACAATCGGCGTACCCCATTCGCGAGTGGTTTCACCTGGCCACTTGTTGGTGGCGTCCATCCCCATTTTGGAACCCAGGCCGGATACCGGCGAGGCAAAGTCGAGGTAATCGATCGGAGTGTTTTCAATCAGGGTGGTATCCCGCGCCGGGTCCATACGGGTGGTAATGGCCCAGATTACGTCTTCCCAGCTGCGGGCGTTTACATCGTCATCCACCACAATCACAAACTTGGTGTACATGAACTGACGCAGGAACGACCACACGCCCAGCATCACGCGTTTGGCGTGGCCTGGGTACTGTTTCTTCATACTCACCACCGCCATGCGGTAGGAACAACCTTCCGGTGGCAGGTAGAAATCGACAATTTCCGGAAACTGCTTCTGCAGGATCGGCACAAACACTTCGTTGAGGGCTACCCCCAGAATAGCCGGTTCATCCGGTGGACGGCCGGTGTAGGTGCTGTGGTAGATCGGGTTTTTACGATGGGTGATGCGTTCCACGGTAAACACCGGGAAGTGATCCACCTCGTTGTAATAACCGGTGTGGTCGCCGTATGGGCCTTCCGGTGCCATTTCATTCGGGTGAATCACCCCTTCAAGAATGATTTCGGCGCTGGCAGGCACCAGCAGATCGTTACCGATACTCTTGACCACTTCGGTCTTGCTGTCGCGCAGCAGACCGGCAAAGGCGTATTCGCTGAGGGTATCCGGCACCGGTGTTACCGCACCCAGAATGGTGGCCGGGTCGGCACCCAACGCCACACTGACCGGGAAGGGTTTGCCCGGATGGGCTTGCTGCCATTCGCGGAAATCCAGCGCACCACCACGATGGCTGAGCCAGCGCATGATGAGTTTGTTCTTGCCGATCAGCTGCTGGCGATAAATACCGAGGTTGTGGCGATCCTTGTGTGGACCCTTGGTGATCACCAGTGGCCAGGTTACCAGCGGCGCCACGTCGCCGGGCCAGCAATGCTGGATCGGGATACGGGTGAGATCAACCTGATCACCTTCCAGCACTACCTCCTGACAGGCGGCGCTGCGGACTTCCTTGGGTGCCATGGTCAGCACTTTCTTGAAGATCGGCAGTTTTTCCCAGGCGTCTTTCATGCCTTTTGGCGGTTCAGGTTCTTTCAGGAACGCCAGCAAACGGCCGACTTCCCGCAAGGCTTCAACCGACTCTTCGCCCATGCCCAGCGCCACCCGTTTCGGGGTGCCGAACAGGTTGGCCAGTACCGGCATGGAGTAGCCTTTCGGGTTTTCGAACAACAGAGCCGGACCGCCAGCGCGTAACACGCGATCAGCGATTTCGGTCATTTCCAGATGTGGGTCAACCGGGTAGCTGATGCGCTTGAGCTCACCACGCTGTTCCAGGCCCTTGATAAAATCACGCAGGTCGTTGTATTTCACTCACCACCCCTTGGTTAATGCTGTTCATCATAACAACCTCTGACAGGTCTGGGCCAATGGCGAAGTGCGAGGAATTGTGACGCCCTGCCGGGCATCCTTTATAATGCCCGCCCCGTTTTCCGGAGATTGCCATGAGCGCACGTATTTCCCTGGTGGCCGCAGCCCTGCTCGGATTTTTTGCCGTAGCGCTGGGAGCGTTTGGCGCCCACGGTCTGAAATCCGTGCTGGAGCCTGCCATGATGCAGGTCTGGCAAACCGCCGTGTTGTATCACCTGGTACACAGTGTGGCCTTGCTGGCTGTCGGTATCTGGCATCTGCAGCAACCGTCGGTATGGCTGGCGCGCGCGGCCCTGATGTTGCTGGTCGGAACCCTGCTGTTCAGTGGTTCCCTGTATCTGATGGCGCTGACCGGAGTGCGTATACTCGGCATGATTACACCGCTCGGAGGTGTCAGCTGGCTGATTGGCTGGTCGATGCTGATGGTGGCGGGACTCAAGACAACTTCACAGACAGGCATTCAGAGTGACCGATAAAACCCATTCCCAGGACCTGAACGACATGGCGGAACTGCCAGACGATAACCAGGCGGTTGAACCAGGCAGCGAGGGTGTACCGGCTGACGTGGCACATCCGCGGGCGATCCGCAGCTTTGTGATTCGCGCCGGTCGTCTGACCAAGGGGCAGGATCTGGCACTGGAACGCTGCTGGCCAAAGTGGGGCCTGAGCCTCAATCAGGGCGCGGTTGTACCGGCTGACGTATTTGGCCGCGAAGCGCCACTGGTGGTCGAAATCGGTTACGGCATGGGCCAGTCACTGGTGCAGATGGCGGCCGCCGCACCGGAGAAAAACTTCATCGGTATCGAAGTGCACCTGCCAGGTGTGGGTTCGTTGCTGAACCTGGCCGATCAGGCTGGTTGCACCAACCTGCGCACCTACCGTGAAGACGCCATTGAAGTGCTGAAGCTGCTGCCGGCCAACAGCGTCGACACCCTGCAGCTGTTTTTCCCGGACCCGTGGCAGAAGAAAAAACACCACAAGCGCCGTATTGTGCAGCCGGAATTCGCCGCCAGCGTACGCCGTGTATTAAAAGTGGGTGGCATTTTCCACATGGCCACTGACTGGGAAAACTATATGGAACACATGCTGGAAGTGATGGATGTGCAGCCTGGCTATGAAAACATTGCTGGCAACGGCAACTGTGTGCCACGTCCGGATCACCGCCCGCTGACCAAATTCGAAAACCGTGGCCATACCCGTGGTCATGGTGTGTGGGACATGATGTACCGCAAACTCGCAGACTGATTCCTGCCCGGCGGCCAACGCCGCCGTGGCCTGACTAACCGCTTCTGGCGCCCGGCGTCAGACCAAGATCAGGAAATAACCATGTTAAAGAAAGACAAAGAGAAAGTATTCGGTGGTGAGTGGAGCGAGCAGCAGCTGCGCGAGTTCCTGAGCGTTGAGAGTTTTGATGGCACTGATCCGGATTACCTGGCGGTGATCCGTGCTTACCGTCATATGGAAGCGCCGACCTTTGCCCGTTTTGTGGAGCTGTTCAAAGCCGAAGGCCGTAACCTCAACGCCGTTAATCTGGATGGCGTGAGCATTATGGGCACCGTTGGCAGCCACGCTCGTCGTGAGTCCTACGCGGAAATCCTGCGCGACGCTGGCGCCTGCTGATTGTTGCCAAGGCCAGCCTTCGGGCTGGCTTTGTATCTGTCGCTTGCCTGTTGTGGGCTGCGGTGGTGTTTTTCCCGGCATGGTTTTCTGACATTGTTCTCGTGCATTCCGGACTGTGTTCGTTCTCAGTCCTGGCGTTTTTCTCGCCTTTCTCTGGCGTTTTCTCTCGCCCTTCTCCGGTGTTCTATCTCTCTTTTCTCTGGCGTTTTTGAGGTTCTTTCCTGACGCTTGCCCGCCCGTTGCTTGCCGGTGTTGGGGCGTTTCCCGTAGTGCTCACCATCATCTTGTTGAGTGATAAATCTGGATACTAATCAGTAAGTTAGTGATTTCTATCGGGTGCTTCAGAGACCAGTTCTGATTACAGATCAGTTGTTCTTTATTGAGTGGTTACGTATTTGTGCCCGCCCTCGCAAATGTCAACAAATGTGGGATTCTGACTGACCCCGTCTGCAAGTCTGGAGACTGGCCAGAGGTATCCTGTGCGAAACAGAGGAGTAACCGCATGAACAAGATTTCCGCATTAGCCATCGCCGTCACGACTGGTCTGGGCTTCGTTGCCTGTGGCGGTGGTGGCGGCAGTTCGTCCTCCGGTTCGGGTAATGCCAGCCTGAGTATGAAGTTGACTGACGCACCGGTATCCAATGCCACCTCACTGGAACTGTTTGTTGAGAAGCTGGAATTAAAAAATGGCTCCCAGACCCTGAGTTATACCATCAACAAGCGTTTTGACCTGCTGCAGCTGCAAGGCTCCAACTCGGCTGACCTGTTTGCGGATGAAGAAGTCCCGGCTGGTGAATACGAGTGGATGCGTCTGTATATCGATACTGACCAGAGCAGCCTGACCACCAACGATGGTGGTGTACATGACATCACGATTCCGAGTAACAGCAATACCGGTCTGAAAGTGAATACGCCATTCACCTTGCCGGTGAACTCCAGCCCGACCTTTATTATCGACTTTGATGTTTCCAAGTCGCTGACCTTGTCTGCCAACGGTTACAAATTGCGCCCGACCCTGCGCCTGATCGATGGCGATGACGCTGGCCATATCACCGGCACGGTGGCCAGTTCCCTGCTGGAGAGCTGTGAGGTGCCGGTGGTGTATGCTTTCAGTGGTGCCAATACCGCTTTTGCCGAGCTGGATAGCGATGTGGGGCCGGAAACTTCAGCGTTGGTGAAGCTGGACGAAGCGACCGGTGATTACACCTATACACTGGGCTTCTTGCTGAATGGTGACTACCAGTTGTATCTGGTGTGTGATGCCGATGATCCGGAAGCCGATGATGGTATTGAACCGGTTGCCGCAACTACCGCTACGGTTAACGGTGCGGTTGATAATGGTCTGGAAGTTGCCAACATCGTGGCGGACGACGCTCTGTAAGGGCGCTGTTTGCCGGTTACTGGAGCTGCCTGTTTGCGACAGGCTGATCATCCGGACATAAAAAATGCCCGCCGGGATTGCTCCCGGCGGGCATTTTTATTGGTCATGGGAATGGTCGTTGACCACTCCTGTGACCCGGCAGAAATCAGGACTTCTTGTTGGAGCGCTTACGCTCGTTTTCAGTCAACAGTTTCTTGCGCAGACGGATGCTGGTTGGAGTTACTTCAACCAGTTCGTCGTCTTCGATGAATTCCAGCGCCTGTTCCAGAGTGTGTTTCACTGGTGGAGTCAGAACGATGGCTTCGTCAGTACCGGAAGCACGTACGTTGGTCAGCTGCTTGGCCTTGGTAGGGTTAACCACCAGGTCGTTATCGCGGCTGTGCAGACCAACGATCATGCCTTCGTATACTTCAGCACCTGGAGATACGAACAGACGACCGCGTTCCTGCAGGGTGAACAGGGCGTAGCCCAGGATCTTGCCCGCTACCATGGAAACCAGTACGCCGTTGTGGCGAGTGGAGCCCAGGCTGCTCTGGATTGGACCGTAGTGGTCGAATACGTTGGTCAGGATGCCGGAACCGGAGGTCAGGGTCAGGAACAGGCCACGGAAACCGATCAGACCACGAGCCGGAGCCATGAACTCCAGACGTACACGGCCTTTGCCATCCGGAACCATGTTGGTCATCTCGGCGCGACGGTTACCCATCTCTTCCATGATGGAACCCTGGTGCTGTTCTTCAACGTCGATAACAACCTGTTCGTACGGTTCCATCAGTTCGCCATCAACGACTTTCTGAACCACTTCAGGCTTGCCGATCGCCATTTCGAAGCCTTCGCGACGCATGGATTCGATCAGAACGGACAGGTGCAGCTCACCACGACCAGACACCTTGAATTTTTCCGGGCTGTCGCCTGGCTCAACACGCAGTGCCACGTTGTGGATCAGTTCTTTTTCCAGACGATCCTTGATGTTACGGCTGGTGACGTACTTGCCTTCGCGGCCAGCGAACGGAGAGTCGTTCACCTGGAAGGTCATGGATACAGTTGGTTCGTCTACCGACAGTGGTGGCAGGGCTTCAACAGCACCCATGGCGCACAGGGTGTCGGAGATCTTCAGGCCTTCGATACCGGAGATACACACGATGTCGCCAGCGCTGGATTCTTCAACCGGTACACGGTTCAGACCGTGGAAACCTTTTACTTCCAGTACACGACCTTTACGGGTCTTGCCTTCACGATCGATGATCTGAACGTCAGTACCGGCTTTCAGTTTGCCACGGGTGATACGGCCAACACCGATAACACCTACGAAGCTGTCGTAGTCCAGAGCGGAGATTTGCATCTGGAATGGACCATCAACGTCAACCGCTGGTGGTTGTACGTGGTCGATGATCATCTGGAACAGCGGGCTCATGTCGTCAGCCATGTTGTCCGGATCCAGACCAGCGATACCGTTCAGTGCAGAAGCGTATACAACCGGGAAGTCCAGCTGTTCTTCAGTAGCACCCAGACGGTCGAACAGATCGAAGATCTCGTCCATTACCCAGTCAGGACGAGCGCCTGGACGGTCAATCTTGTTGATAACAACAATCGGACGCAGACCGCGCTGGAACGCTTTCTGGGTTACGAAACGGGTCTGTGGCATTGGGCCGTCAACGGCGTCTACCAGCAGACACACGGAGTCCACCATGGACATAACGCGTTCTACTTCACCACCGAAGTCAGCGTGTCCTGGGGTATCCACGATGTTGATGCGGTAGTCGTTCCATTTGATGGCGGTGTTTTTCGCCAGAATGGTAATACCACGCTCTTTTTCCTGGTCGTTGGAGTCCATGACCCGTTCGCCGCCCTGGTCGCGGCGATCCAGCGTGCCGGATTGCTCGAGCAGCTTGTCAACCAGGGTGGTTTTGCCATGGTCAACGTGCGCGATGATGGCGATGTTACGTAGATTGTCGATCACAAGAGTAGCCTTGGTTAAAGTTTGTACAAAACGACGCGCGATTATACAGAGTTCGTCCGGCTGCTGCATGTCAAATTAAAAAGATATTCCAGCGCCATTTTTGTGCTTGTCACTATCGGCCGGAAGTGGGATGAACCTATAATGGGCACGCTTTTTAAGCGACCCCGATTGGTGGATGCTAACGGCACCATTTTAGTGCTTCAGACTCCTATATGCCCAATATTGGTGCGTTTGTGGAAGTGTGTGCCCGCATCATCCCAGTATTCATGCGCCTTTCCGGCGCTTGCATGCTGGCACGCGATTTGCTCTTATTTCGGGCATGGTAAGCCGGGGCAGAACCCCATTATCGGATATGAACCAGCATCTGGAGACAAGAAAATGTCAGAGAACACTCTGAATTTGATCAAAGAAAACGATGTAAAGTGGGTTGATCTGCGCTTTACCGATTTCAAGGGCAAAGAACAGCACGTTACTATCCCTGCTCGCTATGTAGACGAAGACTTCTTCGAAAATGGTCAGATGTTCGATGGCTCTTCCATCGCTGGCTGGAAAGGCATCAACGAATCCGACATGATTCTGAAGCCGGATGACACCACTTCGTTCATCGATCCGTTCCCTCAAGACACGACTCTGGTTCTGCGCTGTGACGTTATCGAGCCTGCTACCATGCAAGGTTACGATCGTGACCCACGTTCCGTTGCTCGGCGCGCTGAAGAATACCTGAAGTCTACTGGTCTGGGTGATACCGCTTTCTTCGGTCCTGAACCAGAATTCTTCATGTTCGACGACGTTCGCTGGGGCGCCGACATGTCCGGCTCTTTCTGCAAGATCAACTCTTCAGAAGCTGCCTGGAACACCGAAACCGTGATGGAAGGCGGCAACCTGGGTCACCGTCCACGCGTTAAAGGCGGTTACTTCCCAGTACCACCAGTGGATTCTCACCACGACATCCGTGCTGAAATGTGTAACCAGCTGGAAGCCATCGGTCTGGACGTAGAAGTTCACCACCACGAAGTTGCTAACGCTGGCCAGAACGAAATCGGCGTTAAGTTCAACACTCTGGTCAAGAAAGCTGACGAAGTGCAGATGCTGAAATACGTTATTCATAACGTTGCTGCTGCCTACGGCAAGACTGCTACCTTCATGCCTAAGCCAATCTGTGGCGACAACGGCTCTGGTATGCACGTTCACATGTCTTACTGGAAAGACGGCGTTAACCAGTTCGCTGGTGACGGCTACGCTGGCCTGTCTGAAACCGCTCTGTACTACATCGGCGGTATCATCAAGCACGCCAAGTCTCTGAACGCTTTCACCAACCCAGGTACCAACTCTTACAAGCGTCTGATCCCTGGTTTCGAAGCCCCGGTAATGCTGGCTTACTCTGCCCGTAACCGTTCTGCTTCTATCCGTATTCCTTACGTGTCTTCTCCAAAAGGCAAGCGTATCGAAGCTCGCTTCCCGGATCCAATCGCTAACCCATACCTGGCTTTCGCAGCTCTGCTGATGGCTGGTCTGGACGGCGTTAAGAACAAGATCCACCCTGGCGATGCCGCTGACAAGGACCTGTACGATCTGGAGCCAGAAGAAGCCGCTCTGATCCCACAAGTATGTGGTTCCCTGCGTGAAGCGATGGACAGCCTGAAAGCTGACCACGAATACCTGCTGGCTGGCGGCGTATTCAGCAAGGACATGATCGAAGCTTACATCGATCTGAAGATGGAAGAAGTTTACCGCGTTGAGCACACCACTCACCCGGTTGAATACGATATGTACTACTCCGTGTAATACGGCGTTACGCATACGTAATCGTGCAAAGGGGCTGCTTCGGCAGCCCTTTTTTATTGCGCTGGATTTGTCTTCCTGTCTCCACTCGCTTCGTCTGTGCCCAGAAGTCGTGCTGCCGCTTTATCGATTTCCTGCCTTGTGCCAGCATGACCGCCGTTGTTTTCGTCAACAGGACTGCTGATGCCAACCTTGAATTCTCGCCGCTGGAGTGCGGTATCCCTGCGTGCTGCCCTCACCGAGTTTGACTGGAGCCTGAAGGCCTCCGACTTTGCGGATCTGGCGGCTTATCGGCAGTTTTATGGTTTGCCGGAAGCTGTCTGTGGCGCTCATCAGGCTGGCTGGAGTGAATTGGGTGGTTATCGTCTGTATACCCAGTTCTGGGCGGCGCAGAACCCGCGTGGTTCGGTGCTGGTGGTGCATGGTTACTACGACCACAGTGGTTTGTATGGGCCGTTGATCCGCCGCTGTTTGCAGCTGGGGTTGAACGTCCTGACCTTCGATTTGCCGGGACATGGGCTGTCGGACGGGGCGCAGGCGACCATTGGCAGTTTTGATGAATATGTGGCGATTACGGCGCAGTTGTTCCGACAGGCGCAAACACAGCTGCCGGGCCACTGGCTGGCGATCGGCCAGAGTACGGGGGGGGCGATTCTGGCCAGCTGGTTGTTACATGCCCGTTTGCAGGCGGGTGTGGATGCACCATTGGCGATGCTGTTGCTGGCGCCGCTGTTACGGCCTGCTGGCTGGAGTCATGGCCGCTTGTTGCATCGGCTGCTCAGTCCAGTGCTGACCCGTTTGAAACGGCAGTTTTCGCGTGGGGGAAACAACCCCGAGTTCTCACGCTTTTTGGCCGAGGATGATCCGCTGCAGTCGCATTATCTGAGTGTGGCCTGGGTGACGGCCATGAAGCAGTGGATGGGCTGGGTCGAGCAACAGTCTCCGCTGCCGTTTCCGTTAACCCTGGTGCAGGGGGATGCCGACCAGACGGTCGATTTTCGTTATAACCTGCCAGTCTATCAGCGTTTGTTTCCTCAAATTCAGATTCATAACCTGAGTGGAGGTCATCATCATCTGGTCAACGAAACCGCCCATCGACGTGAACAATTATGGCAATGGCTGCAGGTTTGGCTGGATGACAATCTGCCGAAATCGGCCTGAACAATGCCTTGTGTAAGGGCATCGTAAATATTTCTGAAATATTCTGGTGCACGTGGAACCTGGATGCGAAAATCCTGTCTTCAATTGCCGCCACAACTTGCTCGATTTCCGCTCCATCACGCGCCTTGTGTAGCAAAATGGACCAGAAAACAGTCGTGAATTAATCCTGTATTGACCCTCGTCAGCTGCTTCGTAAGATTTCGTGAGTATTTTGTTGTGCCCAATATTGCTAGTCATCTCGCCGTCATAAATCTGATTGATACTGGCCAATTTATTGCTTGGTCTGACGCGGATGTTGGTAAAGCCCGTCCTGTTTTTGTATTTAACCTTTTGTTCAGAGTACGCGTGGGGAGTCGCTGATGAAAAAACCGGATTTACTGGTGTTTCTGGGAATGATTATTTTGCTGGGTGCTGCTGTAACCGGTATGACGGTAGACAACACCCAGAAGCCGACCCTGCTGGTCTCTGAACATACGATTCGCTGAGCTGGATTTGCTCAGTCAGGGTTGTTACGAACGGTTCGCAAACGTACGTTGGTAGCAATCGCGGACAAGGGAATGTCCCAGCCATCAGCCGGTAATGCCGGCAACTTCTGAAATTCATAAGCACAGCCAATCAGGCGTGGCCGGACACCAGGACGGCGACAGAACGCCAGTGTGCGATCGTAATAGCCCCCCCCCATGCCAATCCGGTTACCGGATTCATCAAACGCTACCAGTGGCAGACAAATCGTGCTTAAAAAGCGTGCAGGCACCTTCTGACCGTAACGGAAATCGGGCTCAGAAATGCCGTAACAGTTACGCCGCATTGGTGTGTTGTTGTCATAACGGATAAACGCCAAATGCCCCTTCTTGAGCGGATGCAATACCGGTAGGAAGACTTCTACACCACGCTGGCGCAGACGCTGTATCAGATGGCTGGTATCAATTTCGCCATCGTTGCGCAGGTAAACGGCAACACGCGGCGAGCGGCAGAACGCAGGATTGCTGTGCAGGCTGCTGGCAAGCCGGATACCGGCCTGACGACTTTCGGAACGGGATACTGCACGACGGCGACGACGCATTTCGCGACGCAGACTGGCTTTGTCCATGAAAAACACCTTGTCAGGGTCCCTGAACGGACTGCGGCTGGGGGATTCCGGTCAGGTTTGGAGCCAGGGACGGGATTAACGAAGCAGGAAGAGAAGCGGAGCCCCGCTGCACCGCTATCGGAGAAAGCCCTTGAACCCAATGGTTCAAGGTGGCGGGCTATACGCGGTATAAGGCTTTCCGGAAGTGGACATGCGCACAACAACGTAGGAACCCTCCTGGGTATATAACATCGGCTCGAGGTCTTTATCGACTGGCAAATGCAGCAGGGAGTGTTGCCAGTATATCAGAGTTCCCCCGTCGGTTGGCAATCCTTGCAATCAGAGGTCTGGCGAAGGGGTCTTCTGCAGGGTTTCGTCGAGCATCAGGGTCAGGCGCTCAATGGCGGCATCCTGTTCGTGCAGCAGTGCTTGCACTTCCAGCAACTGGTGGCTGATGTTGAGTGCCGCAATCACAGCAATGCGGTCGATACCAGGCACCTTGCCGGAACCGGCACTGGCATCGCGGATTTCAGACATTTTCTGATCGAGAAAGCGCGCGGCATCGCGCAGTTTCTGCTCGGCACCTTCGGGACAGTTCACCCGATAATCACGTTCCATAATGTTCAGTGACAGGGTGCGAGAATCATTGCCCACAGTTGCGCTCCAGGGTTTGCAGTCGTTGTATCATTTCGTTGACCTTCAGACGTGCTTCTTCATTTTGTTTGAGAAGCCGTATGCGTTCGGCCTGCCAGGCTGACTCTGCGGCCCGCATCCGGCGGTTCTCCTGCATCAGCTCTTCGTGAAGGGTTAGCATCTTCAGAATGCGTTGCTGGAGGCTGTCGATAGTATTGCCCGGCATGTTGGCCATCCAAGGTCCAGAAGCAAACAAGGAGCGGCTACTATAAGTGGCGGCTTGCAAGCAGGTCAACGTTACCGCGTCAATACAGGTCGGCAGTGAATGCAACGCGCCAGCAAGCGCTGGCCAGTGTTAGAATAGTGCATTGGTAAAGTTCGGGGTTGTTATGAAAATAGATTTTGCTTCAACCGCAGATGCCTGGCTGGAAGCGCGTTGTTACCAGTCGCCATCCGCGCTGCATGGCTGGCTCAGTGGTTATCTGGCCAGTGGTGCTCGTCTCGACAAGGAGACCTGGCTGATTGAGGCCCGTGACTACCTGGAACTGGAAAATGACGCAGAAGGTCCGATGCGTGACCTGCTGGTTGCCTTTTACGGCTGGGTTCTGACCACCATCAGCGCTGAAGAAATGGCGTTTGCGCCGCTGCTGCCTGCCGATGAAGATGCTGACATTCCCGAACAGGTTGAGTGTCTGGCCGAATGGAGCAAGGGGTTCCTCGACGGTTTTGGTGCGTCTGGCCGTGCTGTTGGCAAACTGCCGGATGACGTGGTTGAGGTCCTGCGTGACCTGGACGCGTTTTCCCAGGCCGAAGTTGATGACGTCAACGATCCTGATAATGAAAGCCTGTACCTCGATCTGGCTGAACATGCGCGGGTTGCTGCCCTCACCGTGTTCTACCACATGAATCGTCGAGACAGCCAACCGTCTCCCGCTACCCTGCACTGATCAGGAGTCCCTGTGATGAAACTGGATGCTCGTGAATATCCACGCCGTCGTCAGCGTCTGATGGCGCAGATGGCACCTAACAGTATTGCCATTGTGCCGTCGGCACCGGTCACTATTCGCAACCGCGATGTGGAGCACCCGTACCGTCAGGACAGCGACTTCTATTACCTGACCGGTTTTGCCGAAGAACACGCGGTGCTGGTGCTGATTCCGGGCCGTGAACACGGTGAATATGTGCTGTTCTGTCAGGAAAAAATCAAGGAGCAGGAAATCTGGACTGGCCGTCGGGTGGGTCCGGAGGCGGCACCGGATGTGCTGGGTGTAGACGATGCTTTCCCGATCGCCGATATTGACGACATTCTGCCGGGCCTGCTCGAAGGCAAGGACAAGGTGTACACCAATCTGGGTGTGAGCCCGGATTTTGATCGTCAGCTGTGGAGCTGGATCAATCATATCAAGGCTCAGGTGCGTAACGGCTCACGTCCTCCGCGTGAGTTCAGCAACCTCGATCACCTGCTGCACGAAATGCGTCTGTTCAAGTCGGCAGCCGAAGTGGATGTGATGCGCCGTGCCGGTGAAATCAGTGCTGATGCCCACGTGCGTGCCATGCAGATGGTCAAGCCGGGCATGTACGAATATCAGCTCGAAGCTGAAATCATGCGTACCTTTATGGCGGCTGGCAGCCGCTGGCCGGCCTATCCGTCGATTGTGGGTACTGGTGAAAACGCCTGCATCCTGCACTATACCCGTAACGATGCCGTGATTGCCGATGGTGATCTGATCCTGATCGACGCTGGATGTGAGCTGGATTATTACGCCTCTGACATTACCCGTACCTTCCCGGCCAACGGTCGTTTCAGCGAGCCACAGGCCAAACTGTACCAGCTGGTGCTGAACGCCCAGCATGCTGCTATCGCGGCGGTAAAAGCCGGTAATAACTGGGCTGATCCACACGATGCCGCGGTGCGGGTGCTGGTCGCTGGTCTGATTGATCTGGGGCTGCTCTGTGGTGGTGTCGACGAGAACATCGAAAACCAGGAATTCCGTCGTTTCTACATGCACAAGACCGGCCACTGGCTGGGCATGGATGTTCACGATGTGGGTGAATACCGCGTTGATGGCCAGTCGCGTCTGCTGGAGCCGGGTATGGTGCTGACCGTTGAGCCGGGCCTCTACGTCGCTCCGGATGACACCACCGTTGACGCCTGCTGGCGTGGTATCGGTATTCGTATCGAGGACGATGTGGTGGTCACCGCTGACGGCTGTGAGATTCTGACGTCCGGTGTGCCAAAAGAAATCGCCGATATTGAAGCTCTGATGGCGTCACACTGACGCGGGTCACCGCGACAGATTATTCTTGCGGTAATCTGTCGTCCGTTTTCTGATTGAAGTTTGGGTTCGGGAATCCGATGACAGACACCTCCCTGACACACCGCCAGGCCGATCTTGTGATCGCCGGTGCCGGTATGACCGGTGCCAGCCTGGCCCATCTGCTGGCGCCTGCCATGCGCGATGGGATGCGGGTTGTTTTGCTGGATCGCCAGCAGATCCGTGCCGATGCCGATGTATTACAACGCCCCCCGAGTTTTGATGGTCGTGCCACTGCCTTGTCGTGGGGAACACGCCTGCTGCTGGAACAGATGGGCTGCTGGCAAGCGGTTGCCGGTCGTGCCTGCGCCATTGAGCATATCCAGGTTTCTGATCGTGGCCGCTTTGGCCAGACGCACCTGCACGCGCACGAACAGAACGCCGAAGCGCTGGGTTATATCGTTGAAAACACTGTGCTGGGCCATGCCCTGTTAAAAGACATTCGTGAGCTGCCGGGCCTGACCCTGCTCGACCAGACCAGCGTCACCAATGTACAGATGACCGCTGACGGTGCCAGCCTGACGCTCGATAACGGCGAACAGCTGGATACCCGCTTGCTGGTGCTGGCCGATGGTGCTCGTTCCGGTATCGCCGCCCGCCTGGGCATTCGCCATGACCGTGAAGACTACGACAGTGTTGCTCTGGTTACCCAGGTGCAGACTGACCGTCCACATGGCCATTGGGCCTATGAACGTTTTAACGACACCGGCCCGGTGGCGTTCCTGCCATTGCAGGAGCGCAGCTTTGCCGTGGTCTGGACCATTCCGGCCGAGGCGATTGCCGAGGTGATGGCGCAGCCTGACAGCGTTCTGATTGAGCGTCTGCAGGCCATTATTGGCTGGAAGGTTGGCAATATTCTCGCCATTGGTGAGCGCGCTACCTATCCGCTGGCGCTGGTGCGCAGTCAGGAACAGGTGCGTCGTGCGCTGGTGTTGCTCGGTAATGCCGCCCACAGTTTGCATCCGGTTGCAGGCCAGGGTTTTAACCTCGCCCTGCGTGATACCGCAGTGCTGGCAGAATACCTGCTGCAATGCTGGCAACAACGTGGCGACCCTGGTGATCTGACCATGTTGCAGGCTTATGCCCGTCAGCAACAACAGGACCAGCGTAATACCATTCTGGCCAGTGACTGGTTGCCACGGGTATTTGCCCATCCGGGCACGCTGGTGGCGTTTGCCCGTGATGCTGGGCTGCTGGCGTTGTCGGCCGCTCCGGTTGCCCGTCGGTTGCTGGCACGTCACGCCATGGGCCTTGGCCATCGTGCTGCCCGTCTTGATTACGGAGACTCCTGATGAACCCGACTTCTGAAGTGGCCGTTCCGGCTCTGCTGGATGTGCTGGTGGTGGGTGCAGGCCTGGTGGGGCAGGCGCTGTCGCTGGCATTGCTGAAGGATAATCCCGGTATTCGCCTGGCGCTGGTGGATCCGGCACTGCTGCGTGAGCCAGCACTGGCTTGTGAACAGGACGGGCTGGATGATTTCGACCTGCGCGTCAGTGCCCTGACCGACCAGAGCCGTCGTCTGTTTGAGCGTCTGGACGCGTGGTCGGCCATTCCGCGTCTGCAGCCGTATCGCAGTATGAAAGTCTGGGATGCGGAAGGTACTGGAGCGGTGCAGTTTGATGCCGCTGACCTGCACGTTCCGGCACTGGGTCATATCGTTGAGAACCGGCTGGCACTGGCGGCCTTGTGGCAGCAGTTAAAGGCGTGTGAATCTCTGCAGGTGGTGACCTCGGCGGTGCGTTCGATTGGTTCGACCGATGCCAATGGTGTGACCAGTGTGTTGCTGGAAACCGGTGAAGAGCTGCATACCCGTTTGCTGGTGGGCGCTGATGGTGCCCACTCCCGTATTCGTGCCTGGGCTGGCCTGCCAACCCGCGAGTGGGATTACGGTCATTCCGCGATTGTGGCCACCATTGAGTGTGAACAGTCGCTGCAACAAACCGCCTGGCAGCGTTTTCTGCCATCCGGACCGCTGGCGTTTCTGCCGATGCCGACCAACCCGAAGCTGGCGTCAATTGTCTGGTCGATTGGTCATGACGATGCGGCCAGCCTGATGGCGCTGGATGACGAGACCTTTCTGGCAGAGCTGTCGAAAGCGTTTGAATATCGTCTTGGCAAAGTGGTCGGGATTTCCCGGCGTGCCCTGTTCCCGCTGCGTCAGCGTCATGCCCGCTGTTACTGGAGCAATGGCATTGTGCTGGCCGGTGATGCTGCTCATACCATTCACCCACTGGCTGGTCAGGGGGTTAACCTCGGCTTCAAGGATGTGGAAGTGCTGGCAGAAGAGCTGACCCGTGCCTTTCAGCGTGGTCTGGCACCGGGTAGTGCGGCGGCGCTGGGGCGTTATCAGCGTCGTCGTGAAGGTGACAACCTGGCCACCATGGCAGCGATGGAGGGCTTCAAGCGTTTGTTTGAATCGCAACAGCCGTGGGTGCGGTTGTTACGTAACGAAGGGATGCGCCGGTTTGACCGTCTGTTGCCTCTCAAGCAACACGCCATGATGAAGGCGATGGGGCTGTAAGCCCCTCGTCTTTTGTTCGTATCGGCTCGGCGTTTGGACAAGACCCGCCTGCCGGGTCAGAGCTAACGGTAGTTGCAGTAGCCAATCCCCATTTCGGCAAAGTTGGCCTCCATCTGTTCGAGGTCGTATTCGCCCAGCCCCAGATAGGTCAACACCTCGGTACCAATCGCCTGCCACTCCAGATCTTCAGCCTGTTTGCCCAGAATCCGGAAATTGCCGCAGATGTGTTCGGCAATCTTGAGGATCGCCATTAATGTCTTGATCTCACTGTCCTGGGTATTGTTGGCGCAGAAATAACGGCAGGCGCTGTGGTGTTCGGCAATCACATCACACAACACCTTGGGTAGATTCCAGGACTTGGCGGTGTAATAACCAATCACCGCGTGGTTGGTGTTCAGCTCGCGGTTTTCGACATCCACCACCCGGCTGCCGGGATCGGCATACGAACGTTCCACCACTTTCAGATACCCATCGAATCGACACATCAGCAGCGGAATACCGCAGTTGTGGAACAGCCCCAGCAGATAGGCAATATCCGCATTGGGATATCCCACCTGACGGGCGATCTGCATTGATACCTGGGCAATATCGTTGGTGGTGTCCCAGAAGCGGTTCATGCTGACGATGGTTTCGTCGCTCATCTGGCTCTTGATGGATAGGCCATTAATGATGTTGATAACGCTGTTAACGCCCATCAGGTTTACGGCCTGGTTGATTGAAGCAATCCGGCTGCGCAAACCGAAAAACGGTGAGTTAACAACTTTCAGAATGGTGCCGGCGAGGCCAACATCCTGCTTGATCAGTTTGGCGATCCTATTGATATCCGGATCTGGCATCACTTGCTCCATTTGCAGGTCGACCAGAATCTGGGGTTGGGGAGGAATCCTTATTCCTTGAAGAATGCGCTGAATTTGTTCTTCACTTAGGTCCTTTGATGACATGACGCACCACCTGCAGAGTAATCTGTAGTGAGCTTAGGCTGATTTGGGTGAGTCGTTGGGGTGCCATCGTGATTTGCTACAAAAGACCGGTGCGAGATGCTGGCGCTGGTTGGGATGCGTATAATGCCCGCCCGGCCAGTCTGGCCCATTTCTGCTCACCGACCATTTGCCGATCACCGCCTGGTGTCCGGTAGCGAGGTTTTCATGACAAGTTCCGCATCCCCTGTTGCCACCCTGCGCCTGAATCCCAAGGCCGAGCGTCGTCTGAAAGGCGGCCACCTGTGGATCTACAGTAACGAAGTTGATATTGCTGCCACCCCGCTGCGTGGTATGCAGGCCGGTAGCCAGGTGGTCGTGGAGGCTGCCAACGGCAAGGCACTGGGCACCGCCGTGGTGAGCCCGGAGCAACTGATCTGTGCCCGTCTGATCAGCCGCGATAGCAGTCAGCAGCTGGATGCTTCCCTGCTGGTGCACCGCCTGAAAGTCGCCATGAGCAGCCGTGAACTCTGGTACAGCAACGGGTGTTACCGTTGGGTCTACGGCGACAGTGATGGTCTGCCGGGTCTGGTGATTGATCGTTTTGGTGATGTGGTGGTGATCCAGATTTCCAGCGTGGCGATGGAAAACCTGCGTCAGGCGGTGGTGGATGCGGTGAACAAGGTGGCCAGCCCACGTTGTATCGTCCTCAAGAACGATGGCAAGTTACGTGCGGTTGAGGGTCTGCCGGAATACGTGGAAGTGGTACAAGGGGCTCTGGAAGACAACTGTGCGCCGCTGATCGAAAACGATACCCGCTTTATGGCGCCGGTTATCGACGGTCAGAAAACCGGCTGGTTCTACGACCACCGTGAAAACCGTGCGGTGCTGAACCGGCTGGTCAAAGGCAAACGTGTTCTCGATGTGTTCAGCTACGTGGGTGGCTGGGGTGTGCAGGCGGCTCGTCATGGCGCATCGGAAGTTCACTGCGTGGATGCTTCGGCACAGGCGCTGGATTGGGTTGAACAGAACGCCGCCCTCAATGGTGTGGAAGAGCGTCTGCACTGCTGGGAAGGGGATGCCTTTGAAGTGCTGCGTCAGCTGCGCGAAAACGGCGAGCGTTTTGACGTGGTGGTGGTTGATCCACCGGCGTTTATTCCGCGTCGCAAGGACATCAAGGCCGGTGAACAGGCTTATTACCGTCTGAACCAGCAAGCCATGCGTTTGCTGAACCGCGATGGTCTGCTGGTGAGTGGTTCCTGCTCCATGCATCTGGGCGATGACCGTCTGCCCGACATGCTGCGCACCATTGGCCGTGAACTCGACCGTGATGTGCTGATCCAGCATGTCGGCAGTCAGGGGGCTGACCACCCGGTGGTTCCGGCGATTCCGGAAACCCGTTACCTGAAGGCGGTGTTCAGCCGTGTGTTGCCGACCCGCTAACGGTCAATGACACACCGGCCTGGCTGGCGGTGCGTCGCAACAGGGCCAGCAGATGACGCGCGCTCTTGATTGGCGTGATCTGTTGGCCACTCTGGTTTTCCTCATCACTGAAGCTGTCTTCATCACCCGGATGGGCGCTGGAGCCTGCTTGCTCAAGGCTGCTGTAATAATCACGGAAGCCTTCCTGCCAGTCGCGCTGCAGGCTGCTGGTATCACCCGGCAGTTCACGCAGGATGCCGCTGTTGATCCAGCTTTCCAGACCTTCCACCAGAGCTTTCAGATCGTCCCGACTGGTCTGGCTGAATTCACTGCTGGCCAGCACCAGACGTTTGTTGATCAGCTCGTCGTTTAACAGACGTTGACCGGCTATCAATCCGGCTGACAGCGCCTGACCCGGTTTGCTGCGGCCAATAAGGGTGGCGTAATAACCGTTACCCGGTTCCCAACGACGCTCCAGACGATGGACGTTGTCCTGAATCTGCGCACTCACCAGATTGAGGTAATCGCGGCGGCGGGTATTGTTTTGCACCATCACCGGACGATCATCCCAGCTGCTGGTGTCGTCACCTCCACCTTCGCCTTCTTCCTGATTCGTGTTGCTATCGTCCGGATCGCTGTTGGCGGCTGTCGGTTTGGCCGTTGTTGGCGCCAGCAGGGCCACAGTATTGGCGTTTGGCAGGTAGTCAGATGCACTGCGCTGGCCGTTTTCGCCCCACAACAGGAACTCCAGCGGATGGAAGCCGAGGCTGGCCGACGACACATCCGACAGACCGTGCTGGGCGATCAGATTATCCGCCGTCAGTTCCAGGGTCAGATCGTTCACGATACCGCTGTAGGGATAATCGGCCAGATAGTCGATGTAACCACCTTCGATTGGCCAGGTATCCAGCAGCGCCATGGTCACACGGTTACCGATCTGCTGTTTTTGCCATTCCGGTGGATCGTTGATTGGCAGAAAGCCGTAAAAACGGGCCTGCAGAAACGCGGTGTAAGCCTGACGCCAGCGGTTACGCACCTGCTCCAGCGTGGTGGCATTGGGAGAATCGAGAAACTGGTGGATATCGTCAACCAGCTGGTCAGCCAGCTGGTCGGCATGGGTAAACGCGTCAAACGCCGACTGCGACAGCTGCTCGTTGATGCTGGTCGACAGACTCTGGGTGCGTGGCGCGGGCACCGATTCCAGCGGTTTGTTGTCCTTGGCCTGATCACATCCAACCAGCAACAGGCTGGCCAAGGCGATACCGGACAGCGGGGTACGCAAACGCCGGGAAGATTGCTGCAAATGCAGTCGAAACTGACGCTTCACCCGTGACTCCTTCAGTCGCGCAGGCTGATCACTGGCCAGCCCTTGCTGTTGGCTTCCGCCAGCAGGGTGGCATCCGGGTCAACGGCTACCGGATTGGCAACCAGACGCAGCAGAGGCAGATCGTTGTGGGAGTCACTGTAGAACCAGGCGCCCTCCAGCGACTTGCCGTGTTCGGCCAGCCAGTCATTCAGACGGGTTACCTTGCCGTGCTGGAAGCTTGGAATGCCGACGGTTTTGCCGGTGTACTGGCCGTCGATCACTTCCGGATGCGGGGCAATGATCTGGTCGATACCGAGCAGACTGGCAATCGGGTAGGTCACAAAACCGTTGGTGGCGGTGATGATCAGCAGGTCGTCACCCTGTTCCTTGTGGCGAGCAATCAGATCGCGGCTCTTTTGGGTGATCAGCGGCAGGATGCGGTCATTGAGGAAAGCTTCGCGAGCGGCCAGCATCTGCTCCAGTGGGTAATCCAGCAGAGGTTTGAGGGCAAACGCCAGATACTCGTGGATATCCAGAGTGCCGGCCTTGTACTGCTCGTAGAAGTGATCATTACGGAACTTGTGGACTTCTGCGTCCACCAGGCCCTGATCCACCAGATATTGCCCCCAGGCATGGTCGCTGTCGCCGGACAGCAGGGTGTGATCAAGGTCAAAAATTGCCAGAGCCACGGAAACTCTCCGAATACGGTTACATAAATGCACAGTATTCTAAAGCCAATCGCAGGTCGTTTCCTTATAATTCCGGGTTCGCCCTTTGCACAATAATGATAAAAATGAACTCGTTACGGAGCACTGGCTTGACTTTCCATCTTGACCTTTGAGTGGAAATCGGCAACTTTTCAGACTCTGTAATATTTTCCCGGATGGCATTGTGATAGATGAACAGGGTTACCGCCCGAATGTCGGTATCATTCTTTGCAACGACCAGGGCCAGGTGCTCTGGGCACGTCGCATCGGTCAGAATGCCTGGCAGTTCCCCCAGGGAGGGATCAAGCATGGCGAAACGCCTGAAAATGCTCTGTACCGGGAACTGGGAGAGGAAGTTGGTCTGACCGCTGGTGACGTCCAGATTCTCGGCTGTACACGCGGCTGGTTGCGTTACCGTTTGCCACGGCGCATGGTAAGACAAGGCAATCATCCGGTCTGTGTGGGCCAGAAACAGAAATGGTATTTGCTGAAACTGCTGAGCGAAGACTCCAGCATCAATGTGTCAGCCAATGCCAAACCGGAGTTTGATGGCTGGAACTGGGTCAGTTACTGGTTTCCGCTCGGTGAAGTGGTAGCCTTCAAAAGAGACGTCTACCGTCGCGCCATGACTGAACTGGCACCCAAGATCGCTCGTCTGCAACGCAAATCCAACATCTGAGGCCTTATGCTCGACATTCTTCGTCGCATTGTGCAGGAAGTCAGCTCGGCAACCGACCTGAGGGATGCCCTCCGGGTGGTGGTTGCCCGCATCCGTGAAGCCATGCGTACCGAGGTGTGTTCGGTGTACCTGTTCGACCCGGAAGCCAAGCGTTATGTGCTGATGGCCACCGAAGGTCTGAACCAGGAAGCGGTTGGCCGCGTCAGCCTCAGTTCGTCGCAGGGCCTGGTGGGCCTGGTGGGTTCGCGTGCAGAACCCCTCAACATTGATAACGCGCCTTCACACCCACGTTTCCACTTCCTGTCGGAAACCGGCGAAGACCCGTTCCAGTCGTTCCTGGGTGTTCCCATCATCCACAACAAACGCCTGATGGGCGTTCTGGTCGTTCAGCAGCGTGACAGCCGCCAGTTTGACGAGGGTGAAGAAGCCTTCCTGGTGACCATGTCGGCGCAGCTGGCCGGGGTAATTGCCCATGCCGAAGCGACTGGCAACATTCTGGAAATCGCTACTGCCCGCGAATCCCGCAAGAGCACCCGTTTTAACGGTGCGCCGGGTGCAGCCGGTGTTGGTCTGGGCACCGGTTTTGTGATGCTGCCCGCTGCCGACCTCGGTTCGGTGATGGATCGTGGCACCGATGACCCGGATGCTGAAATTGTCCTCTTTGACCAGGCGCTGGATTCTGCCCGCGCCGAAATCCGCAAGCTGGGTTCCCAGCTCAGCGGCGAACTGCGTCCGGAGGAACTGGCGCTGTTTGATGTGTATCTCAATATGCTCGACGACAACGCCCTTGGCGCTGAGGTCAAGGCCCGTATTGGCGAAGGCCATTGGGCTCAGGGTGCCTTGCGTCAGGTGGTGATGGAGTACGTCGGGCATTTCCAGCGTATGGAAGACCCGTACCTGCGTGAACGTGCCACCGATATTCTCGATCTGGGCGCTCGTATTCTGGCGCACCTGCAGGGTGCGTCTGGCAAGTCGCTGACGGCCGATGATTTCCCTGACGACTGCATTCTTGTGAGTGAAGAACTGACCCCTGGCATGCTGGGTGAAGTACCACCGAGCAAGTTGCGTGGTCTGGTCTCGGTAAAAGGTTCGTCCAACTCCCACGTGGCGATTCTCGCTCGTGCCATGGGTATTCCAACCGTGATGGGGGTGGTGGACCTGCCATATACCCAGGTGAACGGTCTGGAACTGATTGTGGATGGTTATCGTGGTCAGCTGTTGTCGACGCCGACCGATGAGCTGCGTGAACATTACCGCGCCATCTACGAAGAAGAACGGGCGCTGCAGAAAGACCTTGAGGTGCTGCGTAGCGAACCGGCCGAAACCCTTGATGGCCACCGGATTCCGCTGTGGGTAAACACCGGTCTGATCACCGATGCCCTGCGCAGTCTCGATCGGGGGGCTGAAGGTGTGGGCCTGTACCGCACCGAAGTGCCGTTTATGATGCGCGACCGTTTCCCGAGCGAAAGTGAGCAGCAGAAGATTTACCGTCAGCAGCTGGAAACCTTTGCGCCGGCACCGGTGACCATGCGTACCCTCGACGTGGGGGGGGACAAGGCGCTGACCTATTTCCCGATCAACGAAGCCAACCCGTTCCTCGGCTGGCGTGGCATCCGTGTGACCCTTGATCACCCGGAAATTTTCCTGGTGCAGATTCGCGCCATGATGAAAGCCAGTGAAGGGCTTAATAACCTGCGCATCATGCTGCCGATGATCAGCAGTGTCAGCGAGGTGGATGAAGCCCTGCACCTGATTTACCGCGCTCACGCGGAGGTTCTGGAAGAGGGTTTTGATATCGACATGCCACAAGTCGGCGTGATGATTGAAGTGCCGTCTGCGGTGTTCCAGATTCGTGATCTCGGCCTGCGGGTGGATTTCCTGTCGGTTGGTTCCAACGACCTGACCCAGTACCTGCTGGCGGTTGACCGTAACAATCCGCGAGTAGCTGATCTCTATCAGGCGTTCCATCCGGCGGTATTAACCGCACTCAAGCTGATTGCTGAAGGCGCTCATGAAGTGGGCAAACCGGTAAGTGTGTGTGGTGAGCTGGCGGGTAACCCGCTGGGGTGTGTGCTGTTGATGGCCATGGGTTACGACATGTTGTCGATGAACGCCACCAACTTGCCGAAAGTAAAATCCATCATCCGTGGTATCAATATGGCGTGGGCCAAACGCCTGCTCGATCAGGTACTGCAAATCGAAAGCGCTCAGGTGATTGCTGCGATGGTGCAGCTGGCGCTCGAAAAAGAAGGTTTCGGCCGTATTATCGGCCCGGCATCCGGACGGGGTTGATACCCCGTCAGCCGGATTCATTCCTGCCTGTTGTTTACCGCACGGGCGTCAGTGGTTTACCAGTGACGCACCTTGCCGGTGTCTATGTGTACAAAACCACTGTCCGGATAATAACCAACACCACCCTTGTGCATGGCCAGAGCGGCCTGTTGCAGCTGGCGGGTTGATACGCCCGGAATCCGGATATCCACGGCTTTGCCTTCCATGTGCAGACTTTTCTGGGCAACCCCTGAGGTGGTGGCGCGCAGTATGGCGTTACTTTCCGGTGAGCGATAACCGGAGATGATTTCCATCGGTGCTGATTTGCCAAACAGTTGCTGCAGGGCAGCCATTTGTTGGTACAGGTCCGGGTCAATGGCCATTTGCTGGTTGTTGCGGTGATCGCGCATCACCCGGTTAAGGGCGGCCAACTCGCTGGCCTGTAACTGACCGTTGCTCAGAATGGTGGCTTTTACCTGTTCTCCCGTGTGGGTGTTCATCAATGTCAGTGTGGTGTCCCGTCGCGCTGCGACACTGAGCGGACTGTTGGCCGCCAGTGCCAGCGCCATTCCCCATTGCACCCCGCGGTGCAGAAAATCCCGTCGTTGCATTCTGAATCCGGTCTGTTCTCTGTCATTTTGTTACAAGGTTTCCCCCGCGCTCGCAGGAGTATGCCCCAGAAAGACAGCAACAAGTGCGTTCCGGTTCAGATTGGCCGACATTGACGTCACAACAGTCAGGTTGGACGTCGGGAATTCTGTAAATTTTTTACAGGCTCAGAGCGCCGCGTGCAGCTCTGAACCCGTAGGTACACGAATACCAGCGTTCTGGTCGCGGCGGTAAATATCGTCGCGCAGCTGCAGCTGGCCTTTTTCATCTACCCAGGCAGTCCAGTACATCAGGTACAGGGGTACGGGTTCCGCCAGATTCAGCCGGGTCTTGCGATGATCAGCGATGGTGCTCTGCACCCGCTCCATATCCCAGTTACGGGTGCCTGCTAACAGGTGTTCGGTCAGGGCCAGCGGCTTTTCCAGACGAATACAGCCAAAACTGAGGGCGCGCATGTCTTTGCGGAACAGCTCTGGCTGCGAGGTATCGTGCAGGTAAATCGACTGGGTGTTGGGGAACAGGAACTTCACCTGTCCGAGTGCGTTCATACGGCCCGGTGCCTGCACGATGCGATACGGGAAAGGTTTGCTCTTGACGCTGTTCCAGTCGATGGTGGCTGGATCAACCACCAGAGCGGGGTCGTAACGATCACTGATCTGGTACTGGTTGCGCTGGATCTGGGTTGGGTCCTTGCGGAATTTGGGCAGCAGATATTCACGGGCGATCCGGTCGGGGACGGTCCAGGTCGGTGCCAGTTCGAGCTGGGTCAGGGCCTGGGTCATCACCGGGGTGCGGCGTGCCGGTTTGCCCACAATCACTTTCATGCTGAGGGTTTCGAGGCCGTATTCAAACAGCTGCAGGCGAAAGTCGGCGGCGTTGACCAGAATGAAACGGTCGTCCGGTACGGCTGGCATAAAACGCTGGCGTTTCATGTTGAAGGCAATCTTGCGGGCCAGATAGGCCGGTGGCTCGTTCAGGTATTGCAGGGTACGAGGGCCAACCCCACCGGTGCTGCTGAGTTTGTAGCGCTGCTGGTAGTGGTGCAGGGCGGCTTCCAGCGTGGCGTCCAGCAGGGTTGGGTCGACGCTGCTGGCATTGTCGTCGGCACTGAGGTCGCCGTAATCGAGCAGACGCTGACGTACCAATGGTAATAACGGATGCTGGCTGCCAGGTTCGGCGCTCCAGTCGGTAGGAATGGGTGTCCAGTCGCCCCGTTCGGCAAGCTGCCGGTAATGTTGCCACTGGCCGCGCAGGGCCTGATAAGCCGGGGTTTCTGGCGTCAGTTCCTGTAGCCAGGCACTCAGCTGGCCGTAACGAATGGCATCCAGCAGGGCAACGAGGCTGTCGCGTGGTGGTGAACGGCGCTGCAGGGCAGCGCGTACCGCTTCACCCTGATCGGTTTCCTGAATATCGGGCAATAACTGGTACTGGTCGACCATACGGGCGTAAGCCAGTGCCGCACGGGTGAGGTACAGCTCCAGTTCGGCGGCATGTTGGGTTGCGTCTGCGGCCAGACCTGAGGGCTGAGCTCCGGACTCCATCGGTGGTTCTGCCAGTTGCTTCTGAAGGGTGTGAATTCGCTCCAGCTCGAACGGGTAGTTTAGCCAACCATCGGCGGCGGTTTCGTCGAGAGCCGTCAGCAGTCGCTGGCCATCAACACCCAGTGTGGTGTTATCGAGCCATAACGGCTGGAACTGGCTGGTGCTGTAAATGCGGTACAGCTCGTTAGCGGGATCAGGTGTCTGGTCGATGGTCATCCAGCGCTGGATCAGCTGACTGACCGCGTTGGTCGCCGGTTGCTCGGCAACCTCCGGGTTGGCGACCAGTGTGCTGACCACAGGCAGGGGTGCTTCGTCTGCAATCGCAGCAGGCATGCCACTGGCTGCCAGGCTGCTGGCACTGTTCAGCCACAGCAGAGCGGCCAGCAGTGGAAGCCGGAAGCCGGGTGAGAGAGCTCGGCGCACGGTAATACGCCGGTCATGTAACAACACGTTGGCAGTATTCATAGTCTGAGTATGGACCCTTTCTGACGTCCGGTGACTGCAAAGTTCAGATAAACGGTGTTATCCGGGTGTTGAGGGCTGCCAGTATTGTTGGCGACTGTGAATGTCGGCCTGTTCGTCAAAGGCCAGTTCGGTGATACCGAGTTGCTGGTGGATGCCGAGCAGGCTGCTTCCGCTGCGGGTGCCGTAACCCGGCGCCCGGATAAACTGCGCCGATAACCAGCGCTCCCATTCCAGCGGCACTCCGGTATCGGGCAGCTGATCATCCGGCCATGGTTGCTGGTGATCAAGCAGCTGCGCCAGTTGCCAGCCAGACTCGGCGGGTGACAGCTTGTTGGTCCGGTTTTCCTGCAGCCAGGTCTGTAGTTGCTGGCGCGCCAGTTCCGCTTTGGGCCAGGGGCTGTTGAGCTCAGCGTTGCTGAGGCTGTATAGCCCGGCAGGCAGTTGTTCGACCCGGATATCGGGAAAGTTGCGCAGATACCAGAGTTGCTGCCGGTCGCCACAGATCAGGTTAAAACGCCCGTATTCATGGGCGCGTTGCTGCAGTTGTCCGATATAGGTGGCAGGGCTGTCCTGACCTTGCAGAAAGGCGGCAACCAGTTTACCTCGCGAGCGTGGGGCAGTTTCCGGCTGGCCGCGGCGAATATTGGTAACCGCGGCAAAGCGTAATCCGGCGGCCATCCCCATCCAGCTGCCACCGGCTTCGAGATCGCGTCCGGCAATCATGTGCGGGTGACTGTCCCACGGTTGTAACACGGCCGTAGGACGCTGGAAAAATTCGTCGCGGTTGGCGGCCAGGGTCAGCCATTGCGGTTGTTGGGGTTGCCACTGGAACACAATCAGACACATGGGAGTTCTCCGACAGATAACTGCCAGCTTACCCGGTTCCGGTGCTGCTGGCTGTGGCGGAATACTCTGTTCCGGTCACGCCTGCGGCCATTGCCAATGGTCGAGAATCGATGCCCGGTACATAATGGCCGCTTTTCGTAAACGGGACGGGGATATGACCTCATTATTGCTGTATCTGGCGGTAGGGGCGGCAGCGGGGACGCTGGCAGGATTATTTGGTATTGGCGGCGGCACGGTCATTGTTCCGGTGGTGATTTTTGCGTTGGCCGCTCAGGGCGTCAGCCCGGAAGTGTTGACGCATATGGCGGTGGCAACCTCGCTGACCACCATTGTATTTACCTCGGTCAGCTCCATTCGTACCCACCATCAGAAAGGTGCGGTGGACTGGCGTCTGGTGATGCTGATGGCGGCCGGTATTGTGCTTGGCACCGCCGCGGGCAGTGTGGTGGTGGCGGATATTCCGGGCCCTGTGCTGCAGAAGATTATTGGTGTGTTTGCCATGCTGGTGGCGGTGCAGATGTTTTTTGGTCTGCAACCGGCGCGTGGTGATCTGCCAGTAAAACCCGGCAAGGATGTATTTGCCGGTGGGGTGATCGGTTTTGCGTCATCCTGGTTTGGTATTGGTGGTGGTACGTTTACGGTGCCGTATCTGACCTGGCGCGGCGAAGACATGCGCCGGGCGGTGGCGACTTCGGCAGCCTGTGGTTTCCCCATCGCCTTTACCGGCAGTATCAGTAACATCATCACCGGTTGGGGTAACCCGCTGCTGCCGGAATGGAGCACGGGCTTTATCTACTGGCCTGCGGTGATTGGTATTGGTATTGCGAGTGTGCCGTTTGCCCGTGTTGGGGCCAGTCTGGCTCACAAACTTGATCAGAAAATGCTCAAAAAAGCCTTCGCTGCCTTGCTGGCGGCCGTGGGTATCAAATTCCTGTTGTTGTAATCGTCAGCAACAGGTTATGGCATCCCGGTACAATCCGGGCTGCCGCCGGACGGTGTCTGCGGTTGTACCGTCCGGAATAACGAGAGGATGTGTTTATGTTGACTTACCCGCACATTGACCCGGTTGCGATCAGTCTCGGGCCTTTGCAGATTCACTGGTACGGTCTGATGTACCTGGCGGCGTTTGGTACGGCGTATGCCCTTGCCAGTTTTCGTGCTCGTCGCCCCAACTCCGGCTGGACCGAGGAGCAGGTGTCTGATCTGGTGTTCTACGGCGCCATGGGGGTCATTATTGGTGGCCGTTTTGGTTACGTGCTGTTTTACAACTTTAACCAGTTCCTCAAGGACCCGATCTGGCTGTTCCGGGTATGGGAAGGCGGCATGTCGTTCCACGGTGGCTTGCTGGGGGTGATGGCGGCGATTGCCTGGTTCTCATGGCGTCATCGCAAACACTATTTTGATGTGGCCGACTTTGTGGCGCCGCTGGTGCCGATTGGCCTGATGTTTGGCCGTTTCGGTAACTTTATTGGTGGTGAACTCTGGGGCCGGGTGGCCGATCCGTCGATTGTGCCGTGGGCGATGATTTTCCCGCGTGCGGATGATCTGCCGCGTCACCCGTCGCAGTTGTATCAGGCCGGTATGGAAGGTCTGCTGCTGTTTATACTGGTCTGGAGTTTCTCCAGCCGCTCTCGCCCGCGTATGGCGGTTAGTGCCCTGTTCCTGCTGGGCTATGGCGTATTCCGCAGCTTTGCCGAGTTCTTCCGTGAACCGGATGCCCAGATTGGTCTGGAAATGTTCGGCTGGATGACCCGTGGTCAGGAGCTGAGTTTCCCGATGATTGTGGCAGGTCTGGCGCTGTTGGTGTGGGCCTATCGTCGTGCGCCAAAAGCGCAAGCGTGATTAAATGCGTGTTTTGATTGAACCGAGGTTGTTATGAAGCAGTATCTGGACCTGATGCGACACGTGCGCGATAACGGCGTCTTCAAGGAAGATCGTACCGGCACTGGCACGTACAGCTGTTTCGGATACCAGATGCGCTTCGACCTCAGTGCCGGTTTCCCGCTGGTCACCACCAAGAAACTGCACCTGCGTTCCATTATTCACGAACTGCTGTGGTTCCTCAGTGGTGATACCAACATCCGTTATCTGAAGGAAAACGGAGTCACCATCTGGGACGAATGGGCCGATGACAATGGCAATCTGGGGCCGGTGTATGGCTCCCAGTGGCGTTCATGGCCAACCGCTGATGGCCGTCATATCGACCAGATCACCCAGGTCATCGAGCAGATTCGCAATAATCCGGATTCCCGTCGTCTGATCGTCAGCGCCTGGAACGTGGGTGAAATCAGCAATATGGCGCTGCCGCCATGCCATGCGTTTTTCCAGTTCTATGTTGCCGACGGCAAGCTGTCGTGCCAGCTGTACCAGCGCAGCGCCGATATTTTCCTCGGTGTGCCGTTTAACATCGCCAGCTATGCCTTGCTGGTGCATATGGTGGCACAGCAGTGTGATCTGGAAGTGGGGGATTTTGTCTGGACCGGTGGTGACGTACACCTGTACGCCAACCATATGGAGCAGACCGAGCTGCAATTGAGCCGCGAGCCAATGGCGCTGCCAACCCTGAAAATCCTGCGCAAACCGGCCAGCCTGTTCGACTATCGCTTTGAAGATTTCGAGATCGAAGGTTATCAGAGCCACCCGCACATCAAGGCCCCTGTGGCGATCTGATTTGCCCTTTGTGAGTGCCTTGTCAGAATCAGCCCCTTCGTGGGGCTAGTGCCGATCAGTTAAGCACCCGTCGGCCTCAAACGCCGTTACCGCATCGGTTGGTCACGATCTGCTCGGCTTGTTAATTGGCTCTACCGTATGCCCTCATGGGGGACCTTGTCCCCCGGCCGGGCGGGCCTCCCCCTGCTTAGCCCGACTGGGCTCGTGCTTCCGGTTTTCACCGACAACGGCTTTTCGACCCCGGCCAGATGGCACATCCCTGTGCCAACTGGCCTGGCGGGGCATCCATACCCCGGCCGGGTCGGCCGTTGCGGTGAATCCCGGCTCGCCCAGATGGGCATTGGGCAGCCAGCTGCGCTGGGCACATTTGGAAATCAATGATCAGGCTGTTTAAAAGTCCTTAATTGATCAGCATTACGTCGTGGGGCTGCATTTTTTCTGAACTGTCTATACTCAGTGTTCATGTCCAGACGAAGCTGAGTTATGGAATCGACGCTCCCGGCCAGTTACTGCACAACTCTTCTGTGTTGCACCCTGCCTGATCCGGCACCTGTGGTATTACCGGAAGGTATCAAGCTGCGGTGTGAAATCCTGGCACCTGAACAGATTACGGAACGCTGGCGCGTCCTGGCCGAGGTGGTCTGCGTGCTGGTGGATTGTTGTGATGATCGCACCCTGAATGCGCTGGCGGCCTTGCGTTTACGTTTGCCGTCGGCACCGGTACTGGTGGTGGTCAGGCGCCCGAGTGAGCGTGATATTCGCCTGATTCCAATGGGGATACAGGGCTATTGTCCGGTATCTGATGCCGCCACGCTGGTGCGTCACTGTGATGAAGCGGTGGCGCGAATGCAGTATGAGCAAACCCTGCGCCGCCTTACCCACTTTGATCCGTTAACCGGGCTCGCCAATCGTGGCCTGTTCCAGGATCGTCTCGAACAAAGCCTGATGCAGGCCCGTCGTAATGGCACCAACGTAGGACTGCTGTTTATCGACGTCGACCGCTTCCGGGTGGTGAATGATCTGTATGGCCACTCGCTGGGTGACAAACTCCTGATTGAATGTGCCCAGCGTTTGCTCGGTAACCTGCGCCGTTCCGATACCGTGGCGCGGTTGGGTGGCAACAGCTTTGCCGTGATTCTCGATGGGGTGCGCGCCGTTAACGTGGTGATGGCGGTGGCCACCAAACTCACCAACGCTCTCAAGTTACCCTTTCGGGTGGATGGCAATGAAATCTTCCTGACCGTCAGTATTGGGGTGGATCTGTCTTGCGAGGCCAATTACGACCCGGCACAGATGGTGCGCCGTACCGAACTGGCGTTACATCAGGCCAAACGGGACGGCCGGAATGCCTGTCAGGTTTATACCGCCCAGGTGGCTCCTCTCGACAAGATTCGCGTCGGCCTGGAAAGCGCGCTGCACCATGCCATGGAGCGTGATGAGTTACGGCTGGCCTATCAGCCGCAGGTCTCGGTGGTTGGCCAGCAGTTTGTGGGGGTGGAAGTGCTGCTGCGCTGGCAACATCCGGTGCTGGGGATGGTGGCGCCCAATGTGTTTATTCCGGTGCTGGAAGATACCGGGCTGATTGAACCCTTCGGCGAGTGGGTATTACGGCAGGCCTGTCGTCAGTATCGGCAATGGCTGGATAGTGGCGAGGTCAGCCCGAACAGCAAGATCTCGGTGAACCTTTCGCCCCGTCAGTTCCGCCAGCGTGACCTTGGCCAGCGCATTCGCGACATCATTTCCGAAACCGGGCTGCCGCCTGCCAATCTGACCCTCGAAATCACCGAAAGTACCCTGATGTACAACCTTGAGCAGGGCGCGTCGATGCTGACCGAACTGCGACGGATGGGCATCAGTGTTGCCATCGACGACTTCGGCACCGGTTATTCATCGCTGGCGTACCTCAAGGATTTGCCGATTGATTACCTGAAAATCGACCGCAGTTTCGTCAAGGACATTGTCACCGACCATAACGATGCCGCCATCGCCAACTCCATTATTGCGCTGGCTCATAACCTGGGTCTCAAGGTGGTCGCGGAAGGGGTAGAGGACGCCGATATGTTGGAGCGACTGGCCGGTTTTGGCTGCGACCAGTATCAGGGCTATTTCTTTGCCCGACCGGTGAGTGCAGATGAAATTCCCCTGCTGGTATCACGCTGCGCCTGATCTGAACCAAGGTCTGGGTGGTCGATATTGGTGCAGGGCTGGAGCCGGAGCGCCTGAATCCGTATTATCCGGTTTTTCCCGGCAGGCAAGGCAGTCGTATGAAACTCGCACTCATAGTAGCGCTGGCCCGTAACCACAGCATCGGCCTCAACAACCAGTTACCCTGGCACCTGCCAGAAGACCTGCGTTATTTCCGTGCCGTCACCATGGGCAAACCGGTGGTGATGGGCCGCAAGACCCATGAAAGTATTGGCCGACCGTTACCGGGGCGTCCGAACATTGTGATCAGCCGTCAGTCGGGTTATCAGTCCGACGGTGTCGCGGTGGTGGAAAGCCTTGAACCTGCCATTCAACTGGCGGCACGTCTGGCCCTGCAGGCAGAGGCTGGTGAAGCCATTATTATGGGGGGCGCTGATATTTATCGTCAGGTGTTGCCTCTGGTGGATCGTATGTACCTCACCGAAGTCCACGCTGACTTTGACGGTGACGCTTTTTTCCCGCAATTCGACCGCAGTGAGTGGGAAGAAGTGCAGCGGGTTGATCACGCTGGCAGTGGTGATAATCCGGTGCCGTACAGCTTTGTGATTCTGGATCGTCGAGTGGTTGAACCGCATTAATATATAAATGCTTCTGGTGACTACGGCTTCTGTTTTGATGGGAGCTTTGAGTCTGGCCAAACAGGGCTCTCGATCTTTTTTGTATTAAAAACTCTCTGAAAAATCCTTCATAGCTCTGTGCGAGCTCCCTTCGCACTGCTGTCGACTCGTTGTTGCCGTTTTTTGATGTAGCCCGCTACGCCATCAAACCGGCTGCACCGAGTCATCACCATCCCGAAAGCCCCGAAGGGCGGGCTGCAACGCGTTTGAGCGGTGTTGCCGATCTTGAAAAGGACCCGGACAGGTTGGTTCGTCATTTCACTGTGATCATCGCCTTGCTCACACCCGCTGCAGCACTCGTGCACGACTGCATGGATGCAGGAGGTAGGGCGAAGCAGGAGCCAGAGCCAGAGCCGAGAGCTGTGCAGAGTTATTCAGAGTGTCCGTAGCAGATATTCCTGCGGCCGCCAGTGGCGCGCCATATATATAAATCAACCTGCCGGTTTGCAGGATCACTATTCCTTTGCTTGTCTGATATCTGATGGTTGATTTATCGCCTCAGGCGAAAGGAATTGTGTTGTGTCTTATGGATGGAGAGTGCTGTTGTTGTGCTGGGCGCTGCCACTGCTGGCAGATAGCGCTCCGGTCTTCACTAATTTCTCTCACTCTCTGGCGTTACAGCCCTATCACCAGGATTACCTGATCGCAGCGGCCAACCAGCCGGTGCGTGTGTCCACACGTCTGCTGGTACGGGTTAACCAGGCTTTTGTGGCGGATATCCCGATTCCTGATATCACTGGCCCGGCTCGGATTCTGTATCAGAGCCCGACTCTGGACTATCGGCTTTTGCAACTACGCGATGGTGCGGATTTGTTCGCGGCTATGGATGCCGTCCGGCGTCAGCCAGGCGTTGAACTGGTGCAGCCGGATCTGCTGCAACTGGAGCGGCGGGGTTATCACAGTCAGCAGGCTGTTCTTTCAGATTCCCGTATCGACGTGATTGAGCAGTTGCAGCAACTGCGTGACCGTTTATGGCAGGGCAGCCGCGGCCAGGGTATCCGCATTGCCCTGATTGATGACGGTGTGGATTTCAGGTCAGAGGCGTTGGGCCATCCCGATACGCTGTTCCAGTACGACGTTGGCAGCCAGCAGGCCGATGCCAGCCCTCGCTCCGGTCGTGACCGCCACGGTACCGCACTGGCGCTGTTGTGGTTTGCCCGGCAGCCCGCGTTGCAGCCTGGTGATCTGGCCGGGCTGGTACCGGAGGCCGGACTGATTGCCATCCGCCAGCCGGACACCTGGACCAGTCATACCCTGCTGGCGTTCCAGCTGGCCGCACTGGCTGGTGCCGATGTCATCAATTGCAGCTGGACCTCGTCGCTGTTGCTGGAGCCGGTGGCCGACGTGGTGCGGGATCTGGCCCTGCACGGACGTGGCGGTAAAGGTACTGCCATTGTCTTTGCCGCCGGTAATGACGGCCAGGAAATCGAACCCGGCCAGAGCGAGGCCGCCCTCGCCGATGCTCTGGTGGTGGGGGCGACGGATTCCCGTGGTCATTTGCTGGCCCACAGCAATCGTGGCGGCAGCGTTGATTTTTACACCCTCGGTAGTGAGCTGCCGGTGTCACTGCCCGGACTCCGCCATTTTTCCGGTACCTCGCTGGCAGCCGGTCTGGTGACCGCGATGACGGCCTTGCTGCTGGCACAACAACCGGACCTTTCCCTCTCCCAATTACAACAACAGCTGTTGAGCCTGGAAGGCATTGCTCCCGGGGCAGGTAGTCAGCCGTTTTCTGGAGGACATTGATATGTCATCTGTGCTTGCCCGGCCCGAGCCGGATTTTCGCTGTGAATACAGTTCGAATCTGCCCTTGCTGCTGAAACGGCTTAATATCGCGCCGGTTTTTACCTCGTACCAGGCTGCGCGTCTGATGATGATCCGTTCGGATGGCGACCATCTGGATATCAACTTTCATCGTTTTCCCCGGCCGATGGGATTAAGCAGCCGTGATGGCCATCTGACTCTGGGAACCTTCAATCAGGTGATCCGTTTTCAGCGCGAAGACGGCTTGCTGGCGCAGATCAAACAGCCGCTGGCACCGATTGAAGCAGATATTACCGCCCCCCGTGTCAAGATCACTGGTGACGACCCGGTGCCTGATGAGCGTGGCGTTGATGACGATCTTTTGCAGCCATTGGATCATCGCGCCGATGCCTGCCTGATTGCCCGCTCAAGCCACTTTACCGGCATGATCAATATCCATGATCTGGACTGGGGAGATGCCGGTCTGTGGGTGGTGAATTCGAGTTTTTCCTGCCTGGCAACCCTGCAGCCGGATTACAGCTTTGTGCCCCGCTGGAAGCCGCATTTTATTTCCGGGCTGGCCGCAGAAGATCGTTGTCACCTGAACGGCATGTGCCTGAAAGATGGCAAACCCGGTTTTGTGACCACCTTTTCAACCGCCGATACTGCCGCCCGCTGGCGTCAGCAAACGCTGATGGCGGGCACCCTGATGGACGTGCCGCGCAACGAAATCCTCCTCGATAACCTGCAAATGCCGCATTCGCCGCGCTGGTATCAGGGGCGTGTGTACTACTGCAATTCCGCCCTTGGACAACTTTGCTGTTATGACCCGGCGACCGGCTCCAACCGGGTGCTGGCCGAGGTGCCGGGTTTTACCCGTGGTATCGACGTTTACGGCCCCTTATTGATTCTCGGACTGTCACGGGTCCGTCAGGGCAATGTGCCGATGTCGATGCCATTGCTGGAACGCTACGCAGACACCGAATCCGGTCTGCGTTTTTACAATCTGGAAGACATGAGTGAGATCGGCCGCATCCGGTTTACCGGCAACGTGGATCAGATTTACGACATTGCCGTGTTGCCGGGCTGCAGCTTTCCCGAGCTGATTACCCCAGAGCATCCGCGCATGCGCAACCATTTCAGTCATCCGTCACTGCAACCTCTGGTCTGAAGAGGAATCGCCATGAACAAACCTGTATTCGATCCGGCTGGTCTGAAACTGACCCCTTGCCGCCAGACTTCTTTGGGTCGTGCTGTATGGCTGGCATTACCCCTGATGATCGCTGGCAATATCACTGCTGCAGGTGTGCGCAGTGTCAGCAGCAGTCGCCGTAGTTCGCGCAAGACGGTGATCCATGTCGATCAGCATGAGGTGCTGGAACCGTCGCAGCCGAGTCAGGTTTTTGCAGCATTTTCGGGTGCCGACAGTATGCCTCCGGCTGTACCTCTCCAGAATGAACAGGGGATTCTCGAGTTTCTGCGTAACAATGGCTGGCAGCCTGATCCGGCGGCCTTGCAACCGGCGTTGTTGTCCGGCGAACTGGACGGCCGTAAACGCTTTGCCAGCGACAGCCCATACAATCACTGTCACGCCAGTTGGGGGGTAACTTATTTCACCAATACCACCAACTGGTTCACCTCGGGTAATTGCGTTACCAGTGGTAATGGTACCTGGCACACCGCCACTACTGCGCCGGTGGTAATGCAGACCGGTATTCTCAACAAGACCACCACGGCGTTTGATGTCTCGGTGACCATGAGTGAAAGCAGTACGGTGTACGGGGTGGTAGTGGAAAGCTCCAAACCGGCACCGACACCAGCCCAGGTCATCGCCGGTACTGACGGTGCGGGCAATGCGGCGGTGCAGGCCGTCAGTGGTTCGGCTGCCAACAGTACCACGCTGTCATTTTCCGGGTTGACTGACGGCACCTACTACATGGTGTATCTGGCTGCCCGCGATACCAGCAATGAAGTCAGCAACAGCGTGACCCAGGTGAATCCAGCCTATGAAACTGGCCTGATTTCCGATGTCGGTTACTGGAAATTTCCGAAAACCCGGGTGGATGACAGTGGCAATATCTATGTCGCCCAGGCCGTCAGTGGCGGCGTGCAGTTCCTGAAGTGGAACGGTGCCGGTTACAGCAATTACACCTCGTTCACGGCTGCCGATATTTCCGGTCGTACCAATACCGGCTGGGGCAACTCGGATCGGGTTGATTATGTGATCGACAGTGCTGGTCATATCCACGTGGTTTTCAGCGCCGGGACCAGCCAATGGGCAGTCGATTACGATGCCTATTATGGTTACTACAATGGCAGCAGCTGGACCTTTACCAAAATCGCCGAGACCGGCTACACCATTGATGAAGTGGATCTGTTCATCGACAGTGCTGGCAAGCTGCATACCTCGTTTACCTATTACAGCAACAGTAACTATGTGATGGCCTACGCCACCAACAAGTCCGGTTCCTGGGTCATGACCAATGTCGTGACCTCCACCGGTGGTGGCACCGATGAGCTGCACGATACCTACGTGGTTGCCGACAGCAGCAGTAATGCCACTGTGTTCTACCGCCGCGAAGACCTGCAGAACAACGCTCAGGATAACTACTACATGGCGTCTTCTACAGACGCCTTTGCCACCAAAACCAAGATTCTGGATGGTAAAACGGCCGCCAAGATCTACCGCATGGCGTCGGTGGTGATGGACAGCAACAACAAGATCCATTACGCCTGGCGCAACGAATCCGATGGCCAGTCCTGGCATGTGACCAATGCCTCAGGCAGCTGGGTCAGCACCGAAATTACCCATGCCTCTCACAGCAGTGTGCTGGTGCAGGACATGCAGCTCGACAATGGCAACTACTACTTTGCCTGTCGGGAAGGCAGTACCTATTTCATCAACTCCTGGGATGGCAGCACCTTTGTTGATGGCTTTGACTTCAGTCTGACGGGATACATGAATGACCGTTTTGCTATCAGCAGCCTGATCGATCGCATCATGGTGGTGTCGGAAGACAGTGTTGCCTGGGCGATTTATTACCACTCCGGCACCATTGCCGGTTACGTTACTCCGGCGGTTGCCAATGATTCGGACGGTAATCTCACCGCCGCCGCAAACGTGACCGAGCCGGTGGCTTTGCCATCCACGGTGGACACCGTCGGTGAAGCCCTGAATGTCCTCGACTTTACCCTCTCCGACGGCGGCAGTGCCGATGGTGAGGCCATGAACATCAGCCAGATTGTGGTGCATGTCAGCGGTACCAGCACCGATGCTGAGCGGGCGGCCGTCACCTGGCGCCTCAATGGTCCGGATGCCAGCAACGTTACCGGGACCTATAACGCTGCCAGCGACACCATTACCTTCTCCGGGCTGTCGATTTCGGTTGCCGATGCGGGCAACGAAACCTACACCATCAATGGTTATTTCAACGATAACAGCAGCCTTACTGATGGCCACACCCTGGTGCTCAGTATTGATGGTGACACCGATGTCACTACCGGCACCGGTACTGCCATGGGCAGCACTTCGGCAGTCACCAACAGTACCGGCAGCACTATCCAGATTGGCGCGACCCGGTTGGTGTTCAGCACCGAACCCGCCGGATCGGTATCCGGTGCGGCACTCACTACCCAACCGGTGGTGGCTGCCCAGGATGCTTTTGGCAACACCGACACCGACTTCACCGGCACCATCGCGCTGAGCGAAGCCAGCGCGGGCAGTCTGTCCGGCACTACCAGCCTGAGTGCAACAGCGGGGGTTGCGACCTTTAGTGGCCTGAGCTACACCGCCACTGCAGACCAGGAAAGTTTCACGCTCACGGCCAGTTCCAGTGGCCTGACCGATGGCAGCGCCAGTGCCGTCACGGCTGACGTCGTTGCTACCAGCCTGGAGTTCAGCACCCAGCCAGCGCCAACCACGCTGGTCAGCGGAGTGGCGACCAGCTTTACCACCGTCCCGGTCGTGCGCGCCGTGGACGGCAGTGGCACCCTCGACAGTGGCTACAGCACCAACGTGGTGTTGACCGTCACCGACCCCAATGACAGCGTTGTGGATGGGAGCGTCAGCAGTCTCAGCGGTAGCGGCGATCTCGACGGTTCCGGCACCAGTGTGACGCTGGCAGCGTCAGGCGGGGTGGCCACATTCAGCGGCCTGAGCCTGCAGTACAGCAATGGTGGAGCGACCGACAGTCTGGCCCTGCTGGCCAGCTCCGGCAGCCTGACCACCGCGACCAGCAGCACCCTGACCTCCGGCGCCGGTCCGGTGGTCAGTGCCAGCCATATCAGTATCTCCGGCGCCAGTGGTAGCGCTGGCACCTATATTATCGGCGATACCGTGACCGCGACCTGGGATAACACCGGCAGCGGCGACAACAATGCCGGCGTTACCGCCGTGACCTTTGATTTCAGCCAGTTCGGCGGCGGCAGTGCCGTGACCGCCAGCAACAGTGGTGATGTCTGGACCGCAACCTACACGCTGGTGGCTGGTGCGATTGATGCCACGGCACGGAATGTTGCTGTCAGCGCCACCAATAGTAGCGGCACCACCACTATTGCTGATACCAGCAACGCCAGTGTCGACAACATTGCTCCTACCGTGACGGATGGCGGCATCAGCATCAGCGGCGGTAGTGGCAGCAGCGGAGCCTACATTGTCGGTGATACCGTCACCGCGACCTGGAATAACAGCGCCAGCGGTGACAACAACAGCGATACCATCAGTGCCGTGACGGTCGATTTCTCGGCCTTTGGTGGTGGCAGTTCGGTATCGGCCAGCAACAGTGGCGGTATCTGGACCGCCACCTGGACAATCGTCAGTGGGGCGCTGGATGCCAGTAACCGTAACGTTTCGATGCGTGCCACCGACAATGCTGGTAACCAGACCAGTACGGCCGACAGCAGTAACGCCACCGTTGATAATCAGCTTCCGGTGATGAGTGATGCACGTCTGTCGATCAGTGGGGCCAGTGGCACGGGTGGCGTCTTTATCATCGGTGATACCGTCACCGCGACCTGGAATAACAGCGCCAGTGGTGACAACAACAGCGACACCATCAGTGCCGTCAGTGTCAATTTCAGCAGCTTTGGAGGCGGTTCGGCGGTCGCCGCCAGTAATTCCGGTGACAGCTGGAGCGCCAGCTGGACTCTGACTTCCGGTGCTGCCAACGGCAGCAATCTCAATTTCAGCGCCACTGCAACCGACAACGCTGGTAATACCGTCACCACAGCCGACAGCTCCAACGCCAGTGCTGACACCCTGGCACCCGGCAGCCACAGCATCAGTTTTGATGACAGCAACATCAGCAGCAGCGAAGCCTCCTCCATCAGCTTGACTATGGCCGGTGCCGAAGTGGGTGCGACCTACAGCTACAGCATCAGCAGTTCCGGCGGCGGTACGCCTGTCACCGGCTCCGGCACCATCAGCAGTGCTGGTCAGCCGATCAGTGGTGTGGATGTGTCTGGCTTGAGTGACGGCACTCTGACCGTATCCCTGGTGCTGACCGACAGCGCTGGTAACGCGGCGACTGCGGTTACCAACACCACCACGCTGGATGCCAATGCCCCGAGTGGTCACAGTATCAGCTTCGATGACTCCGCCATTAATACCAGCGAAGCCTCGTCTGTGAGCCTGACCATGGCGGCTGCCGAGGTCGGTGCCAGTTACAGCTACAGCATCAGCTCCAGCGGTGGCGGTACACCAGTCACCGGTTCCGGCACCATCAGCAGCGCTGGTCAGCAGCTCAGTGGTATTGATGTGTCAGGCTTGAGTGATGGCACATTAACCGTATCCCTGGTGCTGACCGACAGCGCTGGCAACGCCGCCACTGCGGTCACCAACACCAGCACGCTGGATACCACAGCGGCTTCCGGCCACAGCATCAGTTTTGATGACAGCCTGATCAGCAGCAGTGAAGCCTCCTCCATCAGCCTGACCATGGTCGGTGCTGAAGTGGGTGCGACCTACAGCTACAGCATCAGCTCCAGCGGTGGCGGTACGCCGGTCACTGGTTCCGGCACCATCAGCAGCGCTGGTCAGCAGCTCAGCGGTATTGATGTGTCTGGCCTGAGTGATGGCACGTTGACCATCACCTTTATCCTCACCGACAGCGCTGGCAACGCCGCGACTGCGGTCACCGGCAGCAGTACTCTGGATACCTCGGTTCCGACGGGCCACAGCATCAGTTTTGATGACAGTAACATCAGCAGCAGCGAAGCCTCCTCCATCAGCCTGACCATGGCGGGTGCCGAAGTGGGTGCGACTTACAGCTACAGCATCAGTAGTTCTGGCGGCGGTACACCAGTCACTGGTTCCGGCACCATCAGCAGCGCTGGTCAGCAGCTCAGTGGTGTGGATGTCTCCGGCTTGAGTGACGGTACTCTGACCGTATCCTTGGTGCTGACCGACAGCGCTGGTAACGCCGCCACTGCGGTTACCAACACCACCACGCTGGATGCCAATGCTCCGAGCGGTCACAGCATCAGCTTCGATGACTCCGCCATTAATACCAGCGAAGCCTCGTCTGTGAGCCTGACCATGGCAGCTGCCGAGGTCGGTGCCAGTTACAGCTACAGCATCAGCTCCAGCGGTGGCGGTACACCAGTCACTGGTTCCGGTACTGTCAGCAGTGCTGGTCAGCCGATCAGTGGTGTGGATGTCTCCGGCTTGAGCGACGGTACTCTGACTGTGTCGCTGGTGCTGACCGATAGTGCTGGTAATGCGGCGACCGCCGTTACCAACACCAGCACTCTGGATACCACAGCGGCTTCCGGCCACAGTATCAGTTTTGATGACAGCCTGATCAGCAGCAGTGAAGCCTCCTCCATCAGCCTGACCATGGCCGGTGCCGAAGTGGGTGCGACCTACAGTTACAGCATCAGCAGTTCTGGTGGCGGTACGCCAGT
>NZ_JAPNOA010000017.1 GCF_026626885.1 Parathalassolituus penaei | reverse complement strand
CACCACCATCGACGTCTGGTTGTAATCGTAATGCTTGTACCTTGGCATATCGCTTCCTCGCTGCTGCCAGGAATTTTACCGCAGAAAGGCGGTTGAGAGAGGTTTTTCTACAGCTTCAACGCCAAGGTCAGTGGTGCCCGGAACGGAGTGCCGGCTTGCGTAATAAAATGTGCGCAGCACATTGCGCAAGAAGGCGCGCAGTGTAGGGCATCCACTGCACCGCTTGGTTAGGGCTGAACCGCGACCCCCTCTTCATTTTGTACATAAGCACTAAGCTTACTTGCAATTTCGGTAGCCTTAGAGAGTATGTCAGGCACATATCGTGCACAAATTTTACCCCGTCGAAAATCGAACGTATGGGAATTGCCTGTGACTGGGTCAATATATACAGCTATGCCTGGTGCGTTTGATGCGAGTATTTCGCCCGTAACCGGATTCTTTGCCGCAGTCGAGGTCAATATAGTAAGCGTTTCATCTTCGTCACATAGAGTAATCCAGTCATTTAGCTGGATCGGATCTTCACTTGATTTCCAATAGTCGACTTTAGCGATGTAGATCTCGACTGCCATAGATTTAAGCCCTNTAACGAGACTGTAGAAAAACTATTTTCGGAGCGGATATTTTCTTCATATCAAAAAGCCATTGAAACTCAGCTGCCATAGCTTCGCTCAAAAAAACCGAAACAACCGAAAATGGATAATTCACGATACAACTGCATATTTGACCTCCATTTTCTGATATTTCCTTTAATCACCTGATCTGAGGTATCAGTTTCTCAATATTGTGTACCATGGCGTATAACTGCCATTGAGCTTGCACCTTCTTTTTACCCCGCAGACCGAACCGCTTCAAGCCTTTATTGTGTTCCAGGTTGGCAAACACCGGTTCCACCGTCGACATCCGATGGC
>NZ_JAPNOA010000020.1 GCF_026626885.1 Parathalassolituus penaei | reverse complement strand
AGCACCCGAAGGCCTGCTACCGCTCGACTTGCATGTGTTAAGCCTGCCGCCAGCGTTCAATCTGAGCCATGATCAAACTCTTCAGTTCAAAGTGTTTCGAGTGAAAAAATTCACTCTAAATCTTGATCAGTAAAAAACTGACAATAAATGAATTATCGACAGAGTCTTACCTGATAATCTGTGACTTAAGACCATCGTGGTAAGCACCCACACGTAATTGTCTAAATACATTGTTAAAGAGCGGCGATTCAATTTATCGTTGAATCGGGTTGCGCATTATACTCTTTCGAATTTTCATGTCAACCATTTTTTTCACTCAGATTTCAGCGCTTGTTTTCGCTTCGTCTTTGTGGGGGCGCATTCTACCGAATCATTCGTGACTGTCAACCCCTTTTTTCTTAAGCTTTACTGCGTTGCAGTTTTGCTCTCGAATGGCCGCGCATTATAAGGATCCTTCCGAGCGCGTCAACACTTTTTTCAAATTATTTTTTAACTTCAAACAGGTGGTACTTTTTCTTGCCCATACGAACCAGGAAGAAGCGACCAAACATGGCTTTGTCGGCAGCAAAGCACTCTGCGGTTTTCATGTTGTCATCAGCACCAGCGGCATAACCGTTAATAATGACTGCGTTACGGCTCAGTGCGTCTTTTACTTCCCGGCCAGCTTTCGCCATACCGCAATCCGCCAACAGTGTGGTCAGCGGAACTTCAGTAAGAGCAGACAGATCCAGATCTCCGGATGGCAGGCCATCCAGTTTGATTTGCTCCAGTTCGGTTTCGGTCAGTGCCGCAACGTCACCGGAGAACAGTGCTTCTGTAATACGACGGGCGGACTGCAATGCCTCTTCACCGTGTACAAGACGAGTAACTTCTTCAGCCAGAATCGGCTGGGCAGTCTTGCGACCTTCAATACTGGCATCGTGCGCTTCGATTTCGTCGATACGCTCAGGAGTCAGGAAGGTGAAATAACGCAGGAACTTGTAAACGTCTGCATCTGCTGTGTTCATCCAGAATTGGTAGAAAGCATATGGAGAGGTTTTGCTGGCATCGAGCCAGATGGTACCGGATTCGGTTTTACCGAATTTGGTGCCGTCAGACTTGGTTACCAGTGGCAAAGTCAGACCAAATACTTGCTGGCTGTACATACGACGGGCGAGATCAACACCACCCACGATGTTACCCCACTGGTCCGAACCACCGATCTGCAGTGTGCAGGCACGCTGGTTAGCCAACTCGGCAAAGTCGTAGGACTGCAGCAACATGTAAGTGAACTCGGTGAAAGAGATACCAGAACCTTCACGTTCGATACGCTGTTTCACAGATTCTTTTTGAATCATGTTGTTTACTGAGAAGTGCTTGCCGACGTCGCGCAAAAAATCCAGCACGCTCATGGAACCAACCCAATCCAGGTTGTTCACAACAAGCCCGCTGTTATCGCCACAATCGAAGTCCACAAAAGCAGACACCTGGGCTTTGATCTTGTCGACCCAGCCAGCAACCACTTCAGGTCCGTTGAGCTTGCGCTCCTGAGCCTTGAAGCTCGGATCACCAATCAGACCGGTGGCGCCGCCAACCAGAGCGATTGGACGATGACCTGCCATCTGGAAGCGTTTGAGGGTAAGCAGCGGAACAAGACTGCCAATGTGAAGGCTGTCGGCGGTCGGATCAAAGCCGCAATAGAGAGTACGAATGCCAGACTCAAGGTGCTGAACCAGTTCTTCTTCAGCAGTGCTCTGGTTTACCAGGCCTCTCGCTTTCAAATCTTTGATCAATTTGGCTGTCATAACGTACTCAGGTATTGTCCAATGAATAAGAGGGCCGAAAATACCTGATCAATGTGCAAAATCAAGCTCACTGGTTAAAATGCCCGCGGCTCTCACCTGAGCTGTACGCAGTTTCCATAACTCAGGAACGTTGACTTAGACATGGCTCAGTCCACCAGACTACAATTTTTCCCTGCCACTCACCTGGCAGGTGTTGCTATTACACTTATTGTTCTTGTACTTGTTCTGTTCTGGCCTGGTGCGAAAACTCCTCACAAAATTCATGAGACTCTGGTTCTGCCAGGGCAAGAAACAACCACGCCTGCTGACAACAAGGCACAAGTGCCTGTAGCGGCAACAACAGCCAAACCGGCGCCTGTGGAAAAAGATCCGTGGGAAGAAGATTCCATTCGTTCCGGTGGCAGTCTGTCATCAATGTTCAGCCGTAATCAGCTGAGTGCGGCGGATATTATCGAAATTGCCGCAGTTGTCCCGAAGGACAGTCTGCGCCTGCGCCCTGATCAGAAAGTTCGCTGGATTCGAACGGGTGATAACCATATCCAGCAGATGGAAGTCGAAGTTTCTCCTCTGACCAAACACCGCATCGTTCGCAACGAAGAAGGCAAGCTGGCTTACCAGCTGATCCAGCGTGACGCTGAACACCTGCCACGTTTTGCCGAAGCCCGCATCGAGAACTCCATGTTCCTGGATGGTGAGCGCGCCGGTATCCCGGAAAGCACCCTGATTGAAATTGCCAACATCTTTGGCTGGGACATCGACTTTGCCCAGGATATCCGCAAGGGCGACGAAATGAGTGTGCTGTATGAAGAAATATTCCTGGATGGTGAAAAGATTGGTACTGGCGACATTCTGGGGGTGCGTTTCCGCAACCAGGGTCAGCTGTATTCTGCCATTCGTTATGAAGACAAAAGCGGCAATGTGAATTATTACACCCCGGAAGGCATGAGTATGCGCAAGGCGTTCCTGCGTAACCCGATCGATTTCTTCCGTATCAGCTCGCGCTTCAGTCTTGGCCGTAAGCACCCGATTCTGAACACCATCCGTGCTCACAAAGGCACTGACTACGCAGCCCCGATTGGTACACCGGTGAAAGCCGCTGGTAACGGCAAGGTAACCTTTGCTGGCCGTAAGAATGGTTTTGGTAACGTCGTTGTTATCCAGCACAACAGCCGTTACGAAACCCTGTATGCACACCTGAACGCATTTGCCCGTGATATTCGTGCCGGTCGCTCCGTCAAACAAAGCCAGGTAATTGGTTACGTCGGTATGACAGGTCTGGCGACTGGCCCTCACCTGCACTACGAATTCCATGTTGACGGCGTGCAGCGTGACTCCCTGACTCTGAAGCTGCCAATGGCTGAACCGATTGCCGCCAATGAAAAAGCGACCTTTCTGAAACGTTCAAAAGAAATTACCCAGCAGATGGATCAGTTGTCCGTCAGTCCGGTTGCCAGCACTCCAGCCCCGGCGCCAGACGCCCAGCCGGCCGGCTGATGATGGACGTTGAGCGTTATATTGGTCTGATGTCCGGCACCAGCGCTGACGCTATGGACGCAGCGCTGGTGCGATTCGATCAGGATCAGCTCAGCGTTGAAGCGTTTGTATCCTGCCCCTACAGCCCCGAGTTCACCGCCACGTTGCGCTCCGCAGCCGTGGCCGCCCAGCTCGCTCCGGAAGATGTAATGACTCTGGAGCGCGAGATCGCCGAACGGGCAGCCGAAGCTGCTCTGGCCGTTCTGAACGCAGCCAACCTGCCTGCGACGGCTATTCGCGCGATTGGCAGCCACGGCCATACTCTGCGCCATCAGCCACAGCCCCCGGTTGCCAGCTGGCAAATCGGTGATCCGGGCCGCATCGCCGAACTGACAGCCATCTGTTGTGTTGCCGATTTTCGCCGCCGCGACATCGCTGCCGGTGGTCAGGGTGCACCGCTGGTGCCGGCTTTCCATGCCCGTTACCTAGGCAATCAGCAGATTCCACGTATGGTGCTGAATATCGGCGGTATCGCCAATATCACGGTGATCCGGGGAGAAAATACCATCGGTTTCGATTGTGGCCCTGGTAATGCGTTGATGGATGAATGGTGCCAGCGGTATCTGGCGCAACCCTGTGACATAGATGGCGCTCTGGCCCGCTCCGGTACTGTGATCGAATCACTGTTGAGCCAATGGCTTGAACACGACTATTTCCGCTGTGAGCCACCCAAAAGCACCGGTCGTGAGCTGTTCCGGCTGGAGAATATGAACATTGATCACACCACCTCCCACGAGGATGTTCTGGCGACCCTGACGGAACTGACCGCCCGTTCGATCCTGTTATCCATCCAGAACTGGGGACATGCCTCTGGAGAGGTGCTGGTCTGTGGTGGTGGGATTCGTAATCGCTGGTTGCTGGAGCGTCTGCAACAACTGCTGCCCGCTCATCGGGTGATCAGCAGTGCGGAAGCCGGTATTGCTCCGGATTGTATGGAAGCGGTGGCGTTTGCGTGGCTGGCTCGCCAGACATTACTGGGGCTGCCCGGTAACCAGCCATCGGTAACCGGCGCATCAGGCTTGCGTATTCTGGGTGGGATTTATCCGGCCTGAACGGCCAGCAGAGCTTCAGAAGTCGGTGTAACCGGATTCCTGCAAGCGACGAACTTCATCCGGGCCGTAAGGCACAGAATCGAGAAACGCAGGCAGATCACTTTCCTGCAGATTGTGCTCACGCAACCAGGTGGCACAGACCTTGAGATCCACCACACGATAGGCTTCCAGCGACGCTGCCAGATCGACTATTTCGCGGTTTTCACCATAACGCTGGTGCTCAAACAGGCGGATTTCATCGCCGTACAGAATAAACGCCACCGGCTCACGATCCGGATAACCGTTCTCCTGCGATTCATTCACCAGTTGTTCTGCCCGCCGCAACACCTTCAGCAACTCCGCCGCAGAGTGCAACTCCAGCACAGCCTTGTATCGAGGACCAACCACACCGGGAGACGGAGACAACAGCGCCGGCTCATAATCGGCCGGGCTCAGAAGATCAGATGAAGCAGGATCGGCCTGGCAGAACGTTGCCATACAGGCAACGGCCAGAACCTGAAGAGAAAACTGAAAACAATTCGTCCGACTGATCATGCGCATCCGATCAGATGGAGAAGGAGGAGCCACAACCACAGGTGGAAGTGGCAGCCGGGTTACTCACCACAAAACGGGCGCCTTCAAGACCTTCCTGGTAGTCCAGTACTGAACCAGACAGATAACCAAAGCTCAGGGAATCGACCAGCACCCGCACACCATCACGGTTGAGCAGGGTATCGTCGTCATCACGGTCATCATCAAAGGTGAAACCGTACTGGAAGCCGGAGCAGCCACCACCGGTTACAAACACACGCAGGCACAGCTCGTCGTCCGCTTCCTCTGCAAGGAGTTCGCGGATGCGGGCTTCGGCAGCAGCCGTCAGTTCAATAGGATCGGCAGATTGCACAGCAGTCATGGTTGCTCAACACAAAAATAGACAGATACGCGATTATGCGATTACCCGACTTTTTCAGTCAACTTTTTACCTTGTCAGAAACGACTTCCAAGGCAGGCTTGGCGTGAGCCTGGGCTTCCTTGCTCTGGTGATGCAACTGACCGTTCACAGCAGCACCCAAAACCATTTCCATCAGGTTGTAATACACATCACCGGTTACCTGAGCACTTTTGGCTAGCTCGATATATTCGTAAGCATGTACATCCCCCAGCACCGGACCATTGATGATCACGTTAGGGGAACGGATTTCACCTTCGATACGGCCCTTGTCACTGACACGTACCACGGCACCGCTACCTGGCTCGGCAATCAGGTTGCCACGGATGACACCATCGACATGCAGGCCACCGGAGAAATGAACGTCACCTGCAATTTCGGTACGAGCTGAAATCAGGGTGTCGTAGTGAGTATTGCCACTCTTGTCTTTGCTGTCTTTGGCGCTGAACATCGTATTTCCTTAAGTTGGCCAATCAATGGACTGTTCAATCTTGCGACCGCCCTTGCCAGACGCCTGGACGGATACTTCTACCTTGGTTGGCACAAAGCCATCCGGCAGCTGTAATTCACCCGTCAGTTCCTGGAAGTAACGGAAGCGGAATGCCGCTCCGGCATCGTTCACCTGTTTGTCGAGACGGCCGAGGGCAAAGGATGCTTCCTTGCCTTTCTGCAGCCCGACCACACGCATGTTTACCGTACCGGCCACATAACCGGCGTTGTCCACCACCTGACTGAGCAGCACGGAGTAACGGGCACGCTGGTTTTGCAGTGGACGAATTTCCACCTTGCTCAGACTCAGGCCTTTTTCAACGCCCTCATCTTCCACCATGATGCCGCGGTAAAAACGCACTTCTTCCTGCAGACCGGTTACCCGGGAGCGCAGATCACGAATGGTTTCGCGTACGTCTTCAGCCGCCACACGATCAACCTCACCCCCTTTCTGGAGGATACCCACCTGTTGGGTGAGGTCGGCGATGGTCTGTTCATTTTCATCCAGCAGGCTGCGCAGTTCATCGCGCTCGGCGGTAAGACTGTCGACCATGCCGACACTGCCGTACATCCCGCCGGCAAAGCCGCCAAATCCGACAGCCACCAGCGCAATCACCGTCAGCAAACGCTGACGGGTGCGTTGTTCAGGCTGGAAAGTGGTAATCACCAGATCATCCTGGCGACTCCCCTTTACTGTCCCTTTTACAATTGCCATACCGGATACCGCCCGTTAATCAGGGCATCAGCGCCACGTGGTTCAGACCAGTGGTTTCGTCCAGACCAAACATCAGGTTCATGTTCTGTACGGCCTGACCGGAAGCACCTTTCACCAGGTTGTCGATTACCGACAACACCACGATCTGGCCGGTAGCGGCATGACGGTGAACGGCGATACGGCACATGTTGCTGCCTTTTACAGAACGGGTAGCCGGGTGGCTGCCTGCTGGCATCACATCCACAAATGGTTCGTTGGCGTAACGGGCTTCGTACAGCGCCTGCAGATCGGCTTCCAGACCTGGCGCAAATGCGTACAGGGTAGCGTGGATACCGCGAATCATCGGAGTCAGGTGCGGAATGAAGGTCAGGCCCACATCCTTGCCAGCCGCCCAGCCCAGACCCTGACGAATTTCCGGCAGGTGACGGTGGCCTTTCACGGCATACGCCATCAGGGATTCGCTGGCTTCACACAGCAGGGAACCCACGCTGGCACCACGACCGGCACCACTTACACCGGATTTGCAGTCAGCGATCAGAACCTGTTCTGGCAGCAGATTGTTTTCCAGCAGCGGCAGGAAACCCAGCTGTACAGCGGTCGGGTAACAGCCAGGAACGGCGATCAGGCGTGCGCCCTTGATCTCATCACGTTTCAGTTCTGGCAGGCCGTAAACGGCTTCCGGCAGGATGTCACGGGCGCCGTGTGGCTGGCCGTACCATTTTTCCCACTCGTCAGCGTCCTTGATACGGAAGTCTGCAGACAGGTCGATAACACGAGTACCAGACTTCAGAATGTCGCCAGCCAGCGAGTGTGCAACACCGTGTGGAGTGGCGAAGAACACCACGTCACAGGCCGCCAGCTTGTCAGCATCCGGTACACTGAAGCGCAGATCGGTGTGACCGCGCAGGTTCGGGTACATGTCAGCAACGCGAACACCTTCCTCACTACGGGAAGTAATAACGCTCAGCTCTGCTTCTGGATGGTTAACCAGGATGCGCAGCAGCTCAACGCCTGTGTAGCCTGTTCCTCCGACGATACCTACCTTGATCACACCGACACCTCAAAATTGCAATTGGCCACCATCGGTGGGGGCAGCCGTTCCCAAAGGCGCTTATAATACCGCTTCTGGATTTCCCTTCCACCGCAGCAACCAATCAAGGACTCCGATTGTTGGTAAAACTTCCCAACCCGCCGCCGTGGCTACAGCAGCTGATCCTCTCCGACAGCCAGCTGGGGCTGGCTTTGCTGGCGCTGCTGGCCGGTCTGGCATCCGGTATTGTGATTACCCTGTTCCGCCTTGCCATCGAATGGCCACTCATCCTGTTTCTGCCCATGACATCGGCAGAAAGCTTCGAAACATTGTCACCGATGTTGCGTACCGGCATGTTGATCTGCGGTGGCCTAGCCCTGATCCTGCTGTTTTCGCGCCGCAACGAGGAAGGCCGCAGCGTCGGTGTCACCCATGTACTGATCCGTATGGAGCGCCATCAAGGCTATCTGCCATCCAGCAACCTGCTGCTGCAGTGGCTGGCCGCCGTCATCGCCCTGCTCAGTGGTCACAGCATTGGTCGTGAAGGCCCGGCGATTCACCTCGGCGCAGGCACCGCCAGCCAGATCGGCCAGTTCACCGGCCTCGCGCACCATCGGTTGCGGATTCTCGCCGGTGCCGGTGTTGCCAGTGCGATCTCGGCATCGTTCAACACCCCGATTGCCGGGGTGATTTTTGCGATGGAAGTGGTGTTGCTGGAATACAGCACCCGCAGTTTTATCCCCATCATGCTGGCGTCGGTGGCGGGAGCCATTGTCAGCCGCGCCATTTTTGGCAATACCCCGGCATTTGATGTGCCACCACTGTCGATGCACTCGCTGCTGGAATTACCCGCCGTGCTGATTCTGGCGTTTGCGGCCGGTGGTCTGGCAGCGGCGTTTATCTGGACCGTACGTTATCTACAGCGTCTGAATCGGCTGCCACTGTGGGCTCGCTGGGGTTCCCTGACCCTCACCACGGCGGCCATCAGCTGGTATCTGCCGGACATCATGGGCACCGGTTACGACACCGTAAACGCTGCCCTGTCGGGCAACGTGGTCGCGGGTGTATTTGTCATGGTGCTGCTGGCCAAGCTGTTGCTGGCCTCGTGGGCAGCCGCGATCCGTTTTCCGGCCGGTCTGATCGGCCCGGTACTGTTTATTGGTGCCATGCTGGGGGCCTTGATTGGTGATGCCATGTCTACCACCTTCAGTGAACGCGGCCTTGAAACCGGCTTTTACGTGATGCTGGGGATGGGAGCCATGATGGGCGCGGTGCTGGGTGCTCCGCTGGCGGCGCTGATGGCATTACTGGAGCTGACCGCCAACCCGAACCTGATCATGCCCGGTATGCTGGCGATTGTGATTGCCACTCTGGTAGTCAGCGAAGGATTCCGGCTGCCGTCGGTGTTTGAAGTACAACTCGGTGGCAACCAGCTGTATCAGACCCCGGACCCGGTACTGCTGATGTTGCGCAACACCTGGGTGGCCGATGCCATGACCCGTGCAGTTGCCACGGTTGAACGCCATCTCGATGCCCAGCTTGCACGCCAGTTACTGGAAGGCCATACCGAATGGTTATTGCTGGAACAGGAGCAGATTCTGGTGCCAATGGCCGCCGTTGCTGAAGCCCTGAGCCAATTACCGGCCCCGGATGATGCCCTGTCGGAACCGGTCCACAGCATTGATCTGCTGTCGATTCCCGGGAGTCGTGCGGCGATTCAGCGCATCCCGCTGAAGGCCAACCTGCAGGACGCCCTCGATCAGATGCAGGCGCGTGACATTCAATGGCTGGGCGTTTATCGTCGCCCCTCCACCAGCAAACGAGGCCCTGGCAACTGTCTCGGACTGGTGTCTCGCGACATGATCGAACGTTTCTATCGCTACCAGCCACGTAATGCACGTCCGTAACCAACAGGAACCGATATGCTCTGGGTCAAAGCCTTCCACATCATCGCCGTGATCACCTGGTTTGCCGGGATTTTTTATCTGCCACGCCTGTATGTGTACCACGCCGCCGCTGAAGATCAGGTCTCCCGCGACCGTTTCAAGATCATGGAACGCAAGCTGTACCGCGGCATCATGTGGCCGTCCATGCTGGTTGTGCTGGCACTGGGCAGCTGGCTGATCAGCTTTAACCCGCAGTATTACCTGATCGACACCCACTGGATGCACGCCAAGCTGACGCTGGTTGCCCTGCTGGTTGGTTATCACCTGTATTGCGGCAAACTGAACCGTCTGTTTGCGGCCGACCAGAACACCCGTGGTCACGTCTGGTATCGCTGGTTTAATGAAATCCCGGTGTTCATCCTGATCGCCGTGGTGATTCTGGTGGTAGTGCGTCCATTTTGATCGTCCGCCCGTTTTAAAACGCAGCAGATATCCACTGTCTGTTGTCTGACGCAGGGTTCACGCCCTGCGTGTCAGGAATTCTGAAATCCACAGGAAAATGCATATGTCTTACAGCACATCCAAATCCCAGGCCCTGTTTGAATCAGCCCAGCAACACATTCCCGGTGGTGTGAACTCCCCGGTACGTGCGTTCAAAGGTGTGGGTGGCACTCCGATTTTCTTCGAAAAAGCCAAAGGTGCTTACGTGTATGACGTCGACGGTAACCGCTACGTTGACTACGTTGGCTCCTGGGGCCCGATGATTCTGGGTCACAGCGCCCCGCAGATTATCGATGCCATCCGCGACCGTATGGAACTGGGTCTGAGCTTTGGCGCGCCAACCGCAATCGAAAGCGAAATGGCCAGCGAAGTGTGCAAGCTGATCCCGTCCATGGACATGGTGCGTATGGTCAACTCCGGCACCGAAGCCACCATGAGTGCCATCCGTCTGGCCCGTGGTTACACCGGCCGCGACAAGATGGTGAAGTTTGAAGGCTGCTACCACGGTCACTCCGACTCCCTGCTGGTCAAAGCCGGTTCCGGCATGCTGACCCTGGGTGTTCCGACCTCTCCGGGCGTACCCGCCAGCGTGGCTGAACACACCATTACCCTGAACTACAACGACCTCGATCACGTTCGTGAGTGTTTCGCACAGATGGGCGACCAGATCGCCTGTGTGATCATCGAGCCAGTAGCGGGCAACATGAATTGCATTCCGCCAAGCAAATCATTCCTGCAGGGGCTGCGTGAGCTGTGTGACGTACATGGCATCGTGCTGATTTTCGACGAAGTCATGAGCGGTTTCCGTGTCGCCCTGGGTGGCGCCCAGGCTCACTACGGCATCGTTCCGGACATGACCTGTCTGGGCAAGGTCATTGGTGGTGGTCTGCCAGTGGGGGCTTTTGGTGGCAAGCGCGCCATCATGGAAAAACTGGCACCTCTGGGCCCGGTATATCAGGCCGGTACCCTGTCCGGTAACCCGCTGGCGATGGCGGCTGGTCTGGCCATGCTGAAAGAAATCCAGAAACCGGGTGTATATGAACAGCTGAACGCTCGTGTTGACCGTATGCTGGCTGGTTTCAAGGCCGCCGCTGACAAACACGGTATCCCGTTCACCTACAACAAGGCCGGTTCCATGTTTGGCCTGTTCTTCACCGAACTGGAGAAAGTCGAGAACTACCAGCACGTGCTGCAGCAGTGTGATGCCCAGCGTTTTGGCAAGTTCTTCCACGGCATGCTGGAACAGGGCGTGTACCTGGCTCCGTCAGCGTTTGAAGCCGGTTTTATGTCCTTCGCTCATACCGAAGACGACATCGACTTCACCATCGCCGCGGCCGACAAGGTTATGGCGTCACTGTAATGCTGATCATTGCCGATCTGCTGTTACTGGCCAGCAGCCTGCTGCTGGCTGTGAGCAATCGTCCGGCGGCGCGTGGCCAGCAATGGCCAGGCTCCGCTGCCGCCCGTTTTGCAGCGGCACTGATGATTGTCGGTTACGCGGTGGCCAGCCTGCTGTATCACAGCATGCATGATCACGAGATCGCCCAGTCCGAACTACTGATGCGTCAGCTCGCCATGTATGCGGCACTGCCGATGCTGGTGTGCACCCATCTGGCGGAACGGTTGCGTTATCACTTTACCCGCCAGACCTGGGGCCGGATTTTCCTGGGCTGGTGTGTGGTGTTTGAACTGGGCCGTCGCTCCGGCGTGCTGGAGTGGGTCCTGCTGGCTACTCTGGTGGTCGGCGGAACGGCGCTGATGTTGCCATTCCTGCTGCGTCAGACCGAACGCCTGACGGATTTCAGCCGTCAGCAGCGCTTCTGGTTCCTGACCTTTCCGCCTATGTGCTGGATTATCCTGCACCTGGCACCGTCAAATGTGCTGCACAGTGGCCTGACTTCTCTGTGGTTGGCGATCCTGCTGGGACTGCTGATGCTGGCCCAACCTGTCTCTTACCGCATGGCGGCAGCAGACTGACCATATATGGCCAGGGCACTCTGAAATGCGCCACACAGCTCTGCTCAAGTACCGCTGACTCGTATTATCGATTTGTATTGTCTGTAATACCAAACAACACCGGGGCGCAATTGGTATTGCCCCGGAGTTGTTGTGATCAGAACAGATCAGCCCGTCCGCTTATCAGCCAATCAGCAGGGACGGATCAAGACGAGCCGCTTCACGCCGTACCGAATCCGCTTCGCTGTCACGTCCCAGATGCTGCAAACAATCACTGCGCAACAACAGGATACGAGCCGTCAGACTGTTATCGGTACTGAACATTCGCGCCCGCTGCAGCAACTGCTCGGCTTCCGAATAACGCTCGGTCTGCGCCAACACCCAGCCCTGACGATACAGAACATCCGCATTACGTGGCTGAATCTGGCGCGCCTGATCCAGCCAGGTCAATGTCGCCGACCAGTTTTGCTGCTGACGAGACTGTTCGGCTTTTTGTAACAGCGATTGGATCGCTGGATGGTGATTACCCTGATCCAGACTGACCAGCAGCGCGTCATTCCACTCCGGCAATACTTCCGGCGCTTCCAGCTGTACCGGCTCTACCACCGTAGCGGGCACGGCCTGCGCAGTGTTATCCACCCGGCTGTAACTGTCGTTGGCCAGCGGTGGTTTGGGTGATGGCAGCGAAGGTCTGGTCACCATCGAGTCCGACGAAGTTCGTACTGCCGCCGGGGCACAACCGGTGACCAGCAGGGCCAGAGCCAGCATGGCTCCGGTTACAGTCAGTCTGTTCATATTCTCTCCAGCAATCCGTGATACCGCCTTTATGCGGTGATCACCGATATTATTCAACCTGACGCATCAGCCATTCGAGCAAACCGGATTCGGTATCCTGGGTTGTACGACACGGCTGGGCATTGCCATCTACCCGCTCAGGCGGGAACGGATACAGGGTACCAATACAGCCTTCACCAAGCTGATTGCCCTGGGCATCCACCACCACCTGAACCATCTGCGCCTGCGGTGGCAGAGGATCAACACCGGCCTTGGCAAACGTATCCATCCAGATTGGCAGCGCCGCACCGGCACCGGCAAATGGCATGGTCTGGTTGTCGTCACGGCCGACCCAGATCACCCCGAGGTGACGGTTATCAAAACCGGCAAACCAGGCGTCACGCTGGTCATCACTGGTACCGGTTTTACCGGCCAGCGGCCCCGGCAGACGGGTCAGCAGCTTGCGAGCGGTACCACGTTCCACTACCTGTTCCAGACCATAACGCAGCCAGGCGACGTTCATCGGGTCTACCACCTGCTCACCACTGGCGGCATACGACGACAGGGTCTGGCCCTGTTGGGTGGTCACACCTTCAACGGTGCGCATCGGCATCCGGAAGCCCTGGGCAGCCAAAGGCTGGTACATGGCCGCCACCTGCAACGGTGACAGTTCCAACGAACCCAGCAACAGCGACGGATACGGCTTGATGTCTTCGGTCACACCCAGCGAGCGGAACTCGGCCACCACATTATCCAGGCCCACACGCAGACCCATACGGGCGGTCGACAGGTTATAGGAGCCTGCCAAGGCATCCACCATCGGCACCACACCATGACTCTTGCGATCGTAGTTCTGTGGTGTCCACACCGGAGCACCCGGCATTTCGACCCGCAGCGGACTGTCATCCAGCGGCGAACCCCAGTTGAAACGGCCACTTTCCAGTGCCGCCAGATACACCACCGGTTTGGCCAGCGAGCCAATCGGACGACGGGCATTCACCGCACGGTTAAAGCCGAAATAGCCCGGACGACGGGAACCCAGCAGCGCCCGTACTTCACCACCATCAATACTGGTAATGACCGCGGCGGTTTCGAGCTGATCCGTCAGGTTGGCACGACCTTTTTCCAGCGCCGCCAGTTGTGCGGTTGCTGCGGCTTCAAGGCTGTTCTGAATCCACGGGTCGAGCGTGGTAAAGATGTTCAGGCCTTCGTTTTCGAGGTCTTCCTGTTTGTAGTCTTCTTTCAACTGGGCTTTTACCAGCTCCAGGAATGCCGGGTACTCACGCTGGCCCGCCCGTTTGCTGTCGGAGGTGGTCAGTGGCCGTTTGATGGCTTGCTGGTACTGGTCCTCGGTGATCACACCGTTATCCCGCATCAGGGTAAGCACCAGATCACGGCGTTCCTGCGCCCGTTGCGGGTGTTTTTTCGGGTTGTAATAGGATGCACCTTTCACCAGCCCCACCAGCGTGGCCATTTCGCCAACATCCAGCTCACTCATGGGTTTGCCAAAGTAGAAACGCGAGGCCAACGCAAAACCGTGAATCGCCCGACGTCCGGACTGCCCAAGGTACACCTCGTTGATATAGGACTGCAGGATGTCACCCTTGGAGTAATGCAACTCCATCAGGATCGCCATCATGGCTTCACGGCCTTTACGCGCCAGCGAACGCTCTTCACTCAGATAGAAGTTTTTCACCAGCTGCTGGGTCAGGGTTGAACCACCCTGTACAAAGGAACCCGCTTCGACGTTGGCCATCATGGCGCGGGCAATACCACGCAGGGAAATACCCCAGTGGTTAAAGAAGTCCTTGTCTTCGGTTACCACCAGCGCACCCAGCAACTCCGACGGCACCTGATCGAGTTTCACCAGTTCGCGGTCTTCGTTATGGGCCGGAAAAATCCCGCCGATGTATTGAGGCTCCAGACGCACCAAGGCCTGATCGGCACCGTCAACCCACAAGCGATCAACCCGACCACCATTCAGCGTCAGCTCCACCCGATGGGCTGGCTCCGGGCCATCCCAGAACACAAAGTCACGGCGATAAATGGTCCAGCGATCACCAACCCGCTCAAACGTCCCAGGACGAGGTGAACCACCCACCGGGTGATAATCGGTCCATTGCAGTTCAGCTCCCAGCTGTTCACTGCTGAGCAGCTGGCCCGGATACAGCTGCAGCGGACGGGCATATACCCGCGCTGGCAGCGTCCATTTGCGGCCTTCAAACTGCTCACGCATCTGCGAGTCGAGATAAACCAGCGATGCCGCCAGAATCACCGCACCGAGAATCCCCAGCCGGATCATCCACATCAGCAGCGAGCCGAACCAGCCCAGCGAGCGTGGCGGTTTGCTGCCACCACCACCGGACGAACGCTTGCGGCCCGTGCCGGTTTTTTTGGCCGGTGGTTTGGGGGTGGAACGCGGGGTACTGGCTGGCCGACCATCGGGGTTATTACCCCAGGCAGCATCAGGATCAGATTTTGGTTTGCGCGGCTTGCCAGAAGCAGCCGCCATCAGAAGCCGGGATACCGACCATAATCCGGAAAAAGGCATATATTTCAGGGAACCAGGGTTGGATTCACACGGGAGTCTAACGGGATACTGGACAAATATCAGGTATCCGCTGGCAAATTACCAATCAGACCATTATGGCGAATTCTGGCCAAGCCGTTCGCCAGCGGCCGGCAGGAAACGAATCCTGATATCCGACAGCAGCACATCCACCGGATCGTCGTCCGGCACCAGTTCGATCTGATAAACGAATGCCGGTTCACATCCATGCGGAGCCTGATCACGCAGCGCCGACAGATCGGCACGTACCACCCATTCAGCAGGAGCCGAATTCCAGGCAGAAGCAGGTATGGTCAACGACTGACCACAGAGTTCCATCGACAGGTCAGAAACCTGCCCATTGGCTGAGGCCTCACGCTGCAGATGCAGCTCCAGAACCTCATAGTGTTGCAGCCAGTCATCCGGATACTGACGCGCGCGCAGCTCCAGAGGATACGCCTTGCGTTTCATCAGGGCATTACGAGACATCACCCGGTCGCCGTTGCTGTTCATACGCCAGCCAACCAGCCCCGGTGGACCACCGAGCATACGAACCTGGCTGTCGACGTCCATTGGCTGGTATTCGCCGTGAGTATTGGTCCACTGCACAGCTGCGGGGTGTGAAGCACACCCGGCCAGCAGCAAGCCGACCCACGACACAAACGCAAGTCGCAACATGTTCATCCATCCCTGAGAAAACTGTCCGTAACCTAGCACAACGGGAAACCCCGGCCAAGGTAAAGGGTCTGAACGGGCCACCTGCCTTGCGACAATGCAATTGTCCAAATTGGACGTTAAAGTAAACAAAAATAACGGCACGAGAATGATTATGACAGCCCGTTTCCCGGAATCCCTGCACGCCCGCTGGACCCACCTGCAAGCCATTGTTGCTGACACCTGTGGTCGTTTTGGTTTTGACTGGCCCACCTTTTTTGCAGCCCTGCCGGAAAACTCGCAGCAACAGCTGCGCACTGTCATGACCGTCAGCCAATACGTCGCCGACAGTTTTGCCCACGATGCCCAATGGTTTGCCGAAGCAATCCAGTCTGGCCGCATCAATACACCGATTGTGCGCACCGATATTGCCGAATGGTTAACCGCCATCTGCAGCACGCTGGAAGTGGGCAGCAGCGAGGATCTCTGGAGCAAAGCCCTGCGCCGTCTGCGTCGCCGCGCCATGGTTCATATCATCTGGTGTGACGTTCTGAAAATCGCCAGCACTCTGGTCACCACCCGTTCGGTATCCGACCTGGCCGATGAAACCGTATGCCGCTCCATCCGCTTCCTGAGCCCGCTGTTGCAGCAGCGTCATGGTGCGCCAATCGGCCGCAGCAGTGGACTGGAACAGCCATTGCTGGTACTCGGTATGGGCAAACTCGGGGGCTATGAACTCAACCTCAGTTCCGACATTGACCTGATTTTCACCTACCCGGAATCCGGCGAAACCAGCGGCCCGAAAGTGCTCAGCAATCAGGAGTATTTCATCAAACTCGGCCAGAAGCTGATCACCGCCCTCGACCGCTCCACCAGTGACGGCTTTGTGTTCCGCACCGACATGCGCCTGCGTCCATACGGCCAGAGTGGCCCGCTGGTGATGAACTTCGACTCGATGGAAGAGTATTACCAGGATCAGGGCCGCGACTGGGAACGTTACGCCATGGTCAAGGCGCGGGTAATGACAGGCGAACAGGACTCCTACGCCCGCGAGCTGTTGAACATCCTGCGGCCGTTCACCTACCGCGTGTATATCGACTACAGCGCCTTTGAATCACTGCGCTCCATGAAAGCCATGATCAACGCCGAAGTGCGCCGTCGCGGCCTCGATATGGACGTCAAACTCGGCCCTGGTGGTATCCGTGAAGTGGAATTTACCGTACAGGCCTTTCAGCTGATTCGCGGCGGCCAGGACAAACAGCTGCAACAACGACAGTTGCTGCCGGTGCTGGGTATTCTTGCCGACGAAGGTTATCTGCCCGCCGATGCCGCCCGCGAATTGCGCGAGGCGTACCTGTTCCTGCGCGACAGTGAACACGCCATTCAGGCCCTCAACGACGAGCAGTCACAACAGCTGCCCGACCAACCGGAAGCGCAAGCGCGTATTGCGCTTTGTATGGGCTTTGACGACTGGCCAGCCTATCTGCAGGTGCTGGAACAGCATCGCAGTGCCGTCCGCCACCACTTTGCTGAAATCGTCCGCAGCCCGGACGAAGACCAGCCCGAGCAGGAACAGCAGCACACCTGGATCGATCTCTGGCATGGTGATCTTGCCGAAAGCTCACGTACCACCATTAACACCTGCTGCCCGGAACTGCTGGAAACCCCGTTCGCCAACCTGCTGAGCAAATTCCGCGACAGCCGTGCCGTCAACAGCATGCAGGCGATTGGCCGCGAGCGTCTGGAAAGCCTGATGCCAGCCCTGCTGGAAACCCTCAGTGCGTATCCACAACCGACCGTAACCTTCGAACGCCTGCTGCCGCTGCTGGAAGCCGTGTTGCGGCGTACCGCCTATCTGGTGTTGCTGAAAGAAAATCCGCACGCCCTCAAACAGCTGATCCGTCTGTGCAGCGCGTCGCCGTGGGTGGCCGCCTACATCGCCCAGACACCGCTGCTGCTCGACGAGTTACTCAACAGCCGTAACCTGCTGCGCTGCCCGCAACATCTGGAGCTGCGCGAAGAACTGCACCTGCGCCTGCTGCGCATTGCCGAAGACGACCTCGAACAGCAGATGGAACAGCTGCGCCACTTTGTGCGCGCCCACAAGCTGCACGCCGCCGCCTGCGAAGTCACCGGCACCTTGCCGCTGATGAAAATCAGCGACTACCTGACCTTCCTCGCCGAAGTGACCCTCGAAGCGGTATTGCAGATTTCCTGGCAACAGATGGTCAGCAAATACGGTTATCCATCCCGTCGCGACGGCGAAGTGGAAACCGACCCACAGCTGGCGATTATCGGTTACGGCAAGGTGGGTGGTCTGGAGATGAGTTACAGCTCCGACCTCGATCTGGTGTTCCTGCACGACAGCGACTCCATGGGCGTGACCCAGGCCGATGCCGGCAGCAACCAGCGCAGCATTGATAACAACGTGTTCTACACCCGTCTGGGTCAGCGCATGATCCACATTCTCACCACCCAGACCCGCACCGGTGATATTTACGAAGTCGACATGCGCCTGCGACCGTCCGGCAACTCCGGCATGATTGTCGCCAGCCTCAAGGCCTTTGATGAATACCAGCAGAAACACGCCTGGACCTGGGAGCATCAGGCCCTGACCCGCGCCCGCGTGCTCTGTGGCAGCCCACAGGTCGCCGCCGGATTTAGCCGCATTCGTGCCGTTACCCTCGGTCAGGCCCGTGATCAGGCCACCCTGCAGGAAGAAGTCCGCAGCATGCGCCAGAAAATGCGCGACCAGCTCGGCACCGGCAACAGCACCGTTAACGCCAGCAAGTTCCACCTCAAACAGGACGCCGGTGGCATTGTGGATATCGAATTCCTGGTGCAATACGGCGTGCTCGCATGGGCACACCAGTATCCACAACTGCTGGAAGTCACCGACAACATGCGCCTGCTCGACGGCTTTGAAGCCGTCGGCCTGCTCAGCAGCGCCGACCGCCAGCTGCTGCAAGACACCTACCTCGCCTACCGCGCCGAAACCCATCGCCGCGCCCTGCAAAACCAGAAACTGTTACTGGAAGACGAGGAAACCCGCGAACTCGGATTTGATACATGCCGTGCCGAAGTCAGCCGCCTCTGGAATCAGTGGCTCGAACCGGCAACAGCGCCTGACGTCTGACATCGGGTGTCGGGTGTCGGGTGTCGGGTGTCGGGTGTCGGGTGTCGGGTGTCGGGTGCGATTGTTGTGGGCATAAATGCCCACACTACAACAATCATCAACACCGTTTTCACCCAGCGCAGCTGGCCACCTTTAATTGCCCATCTGGGCGAGCCGGGATAAGCACCAAGGCCCGACCCAGCCGGGGGACAAGGTCCCAGGCAGGGCAAGCAGCCTGGCGTAATACACCGTTTTCACCCAGCGCAGCTGGCCACCGTTAATTGCCCATCTGGGCGAGCCGGGATAAGCACCAAGGCCCGACCCAGCCGGGGCATGGATGCCCGGCAAGGCCCTATTTTCACCGATAGACAGGGCACAGGGATGTGCCATCTGGCCGGGGTCGAAAAGGCCTTGTGTGTGAAGACCGGATTCACGAGCCCAGTCGGGCTAAGCAGGGGGACGGCCGCCCGGCCGGGGGACAAGGTCCCCCAGGCAGGGCAAAAGGCCTGGCAAATTAACAAGCCGAGTAGCCGCCAGAAGCCGGTCTCGGGCGTTTTACAAACTGCGCCCCTGCAACTGCTCAGCATTTACCTGCGCCGCTTCACGCTCCTGCAACGTCCGCTCAAACGCCCGCAGACGTTTGTAGATCGACTGCAGCTCCACAATCGTGGTCCAGGAGTTAACCAGATACTGGAACGAATCCTGAACCTGACGGAACGCATTCAGAATCCTCTGCATGATCCCCAGCGTAAACGCCCCTGCCATAATCGCCGGTGCCAGTGCAATCAGCGGCACAAACTGGCCGACGTTCAGATAACCGTAACGCACCACGTTGAAGTACAGGTAGTTGCGGTACAGGCGGAAGTAATTGGCGCGTACGTCCGCAAACAGCTCTGACAGGGTTTGCGGATGGGCGCGGTGTTCGTGGTCTTCACCGTACACCAGCTCCTTGCGGTAAGCCGCTTCCACTTTCTGGTTGTTGAACTCCAGCCCCGGCAGCTTGATACCGGCCAGCGCCAGCAGCGCGGTTCCCACAATCGACCACACCAGCGCCACCATCACCAGCGCCTGTGGCACCTCACCAATCAGCGGTAATTCCGTAACGTAGGCCGACAGCCCCCACAGAATCGGCAGGAACGCCAGCAGGGTCATCACCGACTCCAGAAAGCTGACACCGAGGTCTTCCACAATGGTGGCGAAACGCATGGTGTCTTCCTGAATCCGCTGCGATGCCCCTTCAATCTGGCGCAGCTGGCCCCATCGGGAGGTGTAGTAGTCGTTCATGGCATGGCGCCAGCGAAACACATAGTGGCTGACAAAAAAGCGGTTAAACACCGATACCGCCACCGCCGTCATGATGATCACCGCCACGGTGGATAACTCGCTGTAATACTCGCCGATACTGACCTTCCCCGGATTACCCAGGGCGTTCTGGATCAGGTCGTAAAAACCGCCGTACCACTCGTTTAACATCACGCTGACCTGCACCTGGAACCAGGTGATAAACACAATCAGCGCCGAACCGGCAATCGACCAGCGTGACCAACGCTGGTCACGGGCCAGCCACAACCAGACGCCCACAAACACCGCATATCCCACCAGCATGTACTGGTAGAACCAGAACTCACTGGCCTCCGACTGCGCAGTAGCAAACGCGGCCTGCGCCGCTTCATCGGCGGTCGCCGCCAGCGCCTGCGGAAAACTCACACCGATACTGAATGTCGCCCCCTGATCGGCAAAATAGCCATACCAGCCGCCGATACAAAGCAGAGCCCAGAGCGCAAACGACAGGAAGAACCAGCCTGGCCGCATAAAAAAGGAAACAAACACGTTTAACACCCTCCAATCCGGGAAATACCAACACAGCTGTGATCAGTGCAAACACAGACCTGTCGGCGCGCACAGGGTTTCCGTGATCCTCACAAAATACCCCGCTGACAGCGTTATACTGCAACCAGCAACCGAATTCAGGGAAATCCCATGTGCGAACTGCTCGGCATGAGTGCCAACACCCCCACCGACCTTTGTTTCAGCTTCACCGGCCTGACCCGCCGTGGCGGCGAAACCGGCCCTCACAAGGATGGCTGGGGTATCAGTTTTTACGACGGCAAGGGCGTGCGTTCCTTCCATGACCCTGAGCCCAGCGCCTCGTCGGCCATCGCCCGGTTTGTCAGTTCGCACCCGATCAAGAGCAAAACCGCCATCTGCCATATTCGTCAGGCCAACGTGGGGTCGGTGAATCTCGCCAACACCCATCCGTTTGTGCGCGAGTTATGGGGACGTTACTGGGTGTTTGCCCATAACGGTCAGGTGCCGAATTTTGTACGGCGGGTGGGCATGTATGAACCGGTCGGTGATACCGACAGTGAAGATATTTTCTGTGATCTGATGAATCAGGTGCGCCAGAACCTGCCACGTGACGCCATGCCAACCCAGCTGGCCAGCACTCTGGTGAGCCTGGCGCAGGAATACGCCAGTCAGGGGGTATTTAACTGTCTGCTGACCAACGGTGACTGGTTATTCAGCTTCTGCACCACCCGTATGGCCAGTATTACCCGGCGCGCGCCCTTTGGCCCGGCGTCGTTACAGGATACGGAAATGACGGTGGATTTTGCGGCCGAAACCACACCGGCCGATGTGGTGACCCTGATTGCAACCTCGCCCCTCACCCTCGACGAGGAATGGGATCGTTACCAGCCCGGTGAGTGGCGTTTGTGGCAACTGGGCGAACTGCTGGCGCAGGGGCAGGTGGATGTACCGCGTTATCCAACCACCCCAGCCCCGGAAACCTGCTAAAAAAACCAATAAAACCCTGAGCGAATCAGCGCTCAGGGTTTGCCACGGTTACGTTTCATTTCCTGCTCGGCAAACTGCTGGGCCGAACGCAAGGCATCTTCAACACTGCGTTTGCCCGCCAGCGCCGCACTGATCTGGCGGCCGGTTTCGAGGCCAATGCGCTGGAACTCCGGAATGTTCACCACCTGGATACCAATGTAAGGCACAGCCTGCAGGGTCGACTGTTTCGGGTCGGCACGATCAATGGCTTCACGCTCGGCATCCAGAAATGGCATCGCCGCCCTTACCGCCGGAATCTGATAGGTACTCAGACGGGTTCCAGTTGGCACCCGGTGCCAGCCCAGTTCACGCCCAACCAGCTCGATATAGGAACGCGACGTCGCCCATCTGACAAACCGTTTGGCGGCGTCCTGCTGGCGGGATGACGACGGAATCGCCAGCGCCCAGGCCCACAACCAGTTGGCCCCCCGCGGGGTTACCGCTACCGGAGCCGGGGCAAATCCGACCTTGCCCGCCACGGTTGACATTGCCGGATCAGATACAAACGATGCGGCAACGGTGGCATCCACCCACATCCCGCATTTGCCCGCACTGAACAGATCGAGATTCTCGTTAAAACTGTTGGCCGAGGCATTTTCCGGCCCGTAATTCTGCAACAGGCTGATATAAAAACTGACTGCCGATTTCCAGGCATCGGTGTTGATCTGCGGCTGCCAGTTAATATCAAACCAGCGGCCACCAAAGGTATTCACCATTGTGCCCAGCAGCGCCATGTTGTCACCCCAGCCCGGTTTGCCGCGCAGGCAAACACCATAAACTCCCTTAGCCGGATCATGGATGGCGGCTGCCATTTCTTCTACCTGTTGCCAGGTCGGATTGGCAGGCATGGTTTTACCCACAGCGGCCAACAGGTCCTTACGGTAAAACAGCATCGAACTTTCGCCGTAAAACGGCGCAGCCACCAGCTTGCCACGGGCGGACAGACCGGCCTTGATGGTGGGCAACAGGTCATTGGGGCGATAGTCGTCATCAAATTCCAGCGGCAATAACCAGCCGCGCTCACCCCACATTGGCGCTTCATACATACCAATGGTAAGCACATCAAACTGGCCAGCGCGGGTGGCAATATCGGTGGTGACTCGCTGACGTAATACCCCTTCTTCCAGGGTTACCCAGCGCAAATGAATATCCGGGTTGGCTTCTTCAAAAAAATGCGACAACTGCTCCATCGCCAGCATATGGCCGTTGTTGACCGTGGCGATCACCAGTTCGGTTTTATTCTGTGCAGCAACCGGCCCAGCCAGTACCCAGCACAACAGAATGCCCATTAATACCTGCAACAACGCCTTGTTCTGCCGAATCATTCTGTACCTTCCACAACAACGTCAGTCTGACGGTTTGAATCTCTGGTCGACCAGAAACAGTCGTTCCGTAAGTAAAGCAGCCACCTTGGAATCTGGCCTGTTTTTGGATGATTTGGTGGCGTAATAGCCCGAAGCCCAATACCCATAAAAGTAAAAAGGCTATCAGACCAGAATGGGCAGATTGGAAAACCCGATACGAGCCAACCCGCGATGAATGGCGGAATCAGTGCCGCTGGCAGCGCTGGCAGTCAACAGACGCCACAGGAATTGGCGTTTTCTGGCAGTAACCCAGAAGTTGTCCAACAACCCGGCCAGATGGCACGGGAAAAGGAGTTCACCATGTTGCCTTTGCATTCCCTGCTCGCCGCCTCGATTCTGGCCCTGTCGGCCACCACCAGTCAGGCCGCCAACCTCGACTTCTCCAACGAATACAACGACAAGTCGATCCACGCCCAGGGCGATGCCTGGTTTATCGAACAGGTCAAAGAACTCAGCAAGGGCGATGTGAATATCACCCTGCATACCAGCGGCGCACTGGGTTTCAAATCCGCGGACCACTTTTATGCAGTAGCCGATAACTCGATCCAGATTGCCGACACCCTGGCCGGCACCATGGGCGGTATCGACCCGATTTTCCTGCTGTCGTCGATGCCATTTCTGGTGAGCAACGTCGATGACGCCCAGAAGCTGTATCAGATTGCCAAACCCCTGTACGAAAAAGTGTTCGCTGCCAATGACCAGATTCTGCTGTACGCCTCACCCTGGCCGGCCAGTGGTATCTGGTCAAAAACCCCGGTGAATTCGGTGGCAGACCTGCAGAATCTGAAAATCCGCACCTTCGACAAAAACGGCACCCTGACCTTCAAGGATGTGGGCGCCGCGCCGGTGATGTTGTCCTGGGGTGATGTAGTGCCACAGCTGTCGACCGGTGGTATTTCCGCGGTACTGACCTCGGCCGAAGCCGGAGCCAACAGCAGCTTCTGGGAACACCTCAGCAGCTACAGTGAAATCGGTTACGCCATCCCCCTCAACATGGTGCATATGAACCGCAAGACCTTTGATGGCCTGTCAAAAGAAAGCCAGCAAGCCATTCTCGAAGCCGCCAAACGCACCGACGCTCACAACTGGGAAACCGTCAAAACCCGTATCGACCAGAACTACGCCGAACTGAACGCTCACAAGGTCAATCTGGTAACCGACATCAACCCGGAAATGGCCGCACGTCTGAAAGCGGCGGCCCAACCGGCGATGGATGAATGGCTGGAAAACATGAAAGGCCAGGGTCAGGACATCCTCAAACAACTGGCCGCCGAGTAAGCCTTATGGTGCGCCTGTATATCCATCTGGTGAAACGTATCAATCAGGGGGCCGGTGCGATTGCCGGTGCCCTGATGATCTACATGGCTGGCCATATCCTGCTGGAAATCGTCATGCGGTTTTTCAACAGCTCGACCTTTGTACTCAACGAATTCGTCGGGTACGCGGTAGCCACCATGACCTTTTTCGGGCTGGGTTACACCCTCGAACGGGCCGGACTGATCCGGGTGGATATGCTTACCGGACGCCTGTCCGAAGGCGCCAACGTACTGATAGACCTGCTGGTATCCAGTGCCTGTCTGCTGCTGTTTGGCTGGCTCAGCTGGTTCTGGGGCCAGAACGTGGTACGCAGTTTCAGCCGCAATATTCACAGCGACTCGCTGGCCAACACGCCGCTGTGGATTCCCGAAGGCCTGGTGCTTACCGGGCTGGTGATTTTCTGTCTGTCGTTGCTGGCGCGGGTGTTAAGCCTGGCGCTGTACCGCCAGCCTCCCTGTTATCTCGATGGTGAACCACAGGAGCTGCATTAATGGATACCTTGTGGACGACCCTCGGGCTGGTTGGCCTGATTTTTATTGTCCTGGGTCTTGGTACCTGGGTATTCGCCGGACTGGTGATGGTGGCGGTGCTATCGCTGCTGTGGATGGGCGATTTTGACCTGCAGCGAATTGGTATCACCCTCAGCCGTATTCTGTTCCGCGCCGGTAACTCGTGGGAACTGTCGGCGATCCCGCTGTTTATCCTGATGGGTGAACTGATTTTCCGTTCGGATATTTCCGAGCGCCTGTTCAAGGGCCTTGAACCCTTCGCCCGGCGGATTCCGGGTGGCATCCTGCATACCAATATTTTCGGCTGCACCCTGTTTGCCGCCGTCAGTGGCTCCAGCTCGGCGACCACCGCCACCGTGGGCAAAATCACCACCCGCGAGTTACAACAACGCGGTTACGACCGCCAGTTGTCTATTGGTTCGCTGGCCGGTGCCGGTAGCCTCGGCCTGCTGATTCCACCGTCGATTGTGATGATTGTGTACGGCGTTCAGGCCGAAGTGTCGATCAGCAAACTCTTTATGGCCGGGGTGCTGCCGGGCCTGCTGATCGCCACGCTGTATTCCGGTTATCTGCTGGTACAGGCGCTGTTGTATCCACACAAGGCACCGCGTCAGCCTGCCACGGAATCCACCGTCACCTTTCTGCAAAGCCTGGCGCTGCTGGCACCGGTACTGGGTCTGATTGTGGTGGTGATTGGTTCGATCTACAGCGGTCTGGCCACACCGTCCGAAGCCGCCGCCGTTGGTCTCGGCGCGACCCTGCTGTTCCTGCTGTTCGAAAAACAGCTGAGCTGGTCGTTATTTCAGGACGCCGTGCGTTCGGCGCTGCTGAGCAGCGTGATGGTCTGTTCGATTCTGGTCTGCGCCGCCCTGCTGGCCACCGCCGTGGGTTATCTGCATATTCCCCAGGACCTCGCCAAGGTGATTGGTGCCATGCAGCTGACCCCGGCCGGATTACTGCTGATTCTGGCGCTGTTCTACATCATTCTCGGGCTGTTCCTCGACGGTATTTCCATTACCGTCATGAGCCTGCCCATCACCCTGCCGCTGGTCATACAGGCCGGTATTGATCCGATCTGGTTTGGCGTGTTTCTGGTGATCATGGTGGAAATTGGCCAGATCACACCACCAGTCGGGTTTAACCTGTTTGTGCTGCAGGGTCTGACCGGCGAAAAACTTGGCAAGGTTGCCCTAGCCGCCATGCCATTTTTTGTACTCATGTGTGTGGCGGCGGTGATTATCAGCCTGTTTCCGGGCATTGCCCTGTGGTTACCGGGGCTGGCCAGCCAGGGCTGATATTCCTGATCGTTCCATCATGAGCCCGGCCACTGGCGCCGGGCCATCGAATCACCTGTAATAATTGAAACATTTGCTGCGGCGTTCTGTGATAAGAAAGGCTCTGGCAATTTTCACAATAACAACAGGCCACTCGACAATGACCGAACGAGGAACTCAGCGCATTCTCATCGTCGATGACGAAGCATCCATGCGGGAACTGTTACAAGACCTGCTGGAAGAAGTCGGATTCCAGATCACGACCGCCAGTAATGGTCAGGAAATGCGCAGCGCCCTGGAACAGCACGCCCATTCACTGGTGATTCTCGACCTGCGCCTGCGTGGCGAAGACGGCATGGAGCTGGCGCGTCAGTTACGCAGCCATTCCGGTATTCCGATCATGATGCTGACCGGCAAGGGCGACGAAACCGACCGTATTCTTGGCCTCGAACTGGCCGCCGACGATTTCCTGATGAAACCCTTCAACAACCGCGAGTTACTGGCGCGGGTGCGAGCCCTGTTGCGCCGCACCACCCAGCTCAGTATTCCGGTCAGTCGTCAGCAAGACAGTTACAGCCACCAGCGCCTGACCTTTGATGGCTGGGTGCTCGACCTCACCAGTCGGGAACTCTTCAACCCCGATGGCCAACCGGTGGGCCTTACCTACGCCGAATACGGCCTGCTGGAAACCCTGATCAAGGCCCCCAACCGCGTGTTCAGCCGTGACCAGCTGCTGGAAGCCACCCGCGGCCTGAACGTGGATGTGTTTGATCGCACCATTGATGTGCTGACCCTGCGCCTGCGCCGCAAAATTGAACCGAACCCGCGCCAGCCGCGTTATATCCGTACCGAACGTGGCATTGGTTACAGCTTCTGTGCCGCGGTGACCCAGTGCTGAATCGGCTGTTACCGGCGCGCTGGCGTTCGCTGCGCGCGGGCAGTCGCCTGTTGCTGGCGTTTCTGGTGCTGGCCACCAGCACCATTGGCCTCGCCTTTATGGGCTGGCGCAGCCTCAACGATACCGAACAGGCGGTAGCCGCCTTTGAACAACACAGCCTGCCGGAAATCTCACGCTCGCTGGAACTGGCGGAACGCACCGCCAACCTTGCCGCCATGGCCCCTTATCTGGCCGGGGTCAGCAGCCCCTTTATGCTGCAGGGCCTGAGCCAGACCCTCGAAGAAAAAATCCGCCATGTACTGGAGCTGGCCGCCACATTGCCGCAGCTCGATGCCGCCAGCCCCGACCTCCAGCCCTTGCTGGAACAGCTGGAACGCAACACCAATAACCTCATCAACACCACCCGCCAGACCCTGTTTATCCGCGAGGACATCCGTCAGGCCGGTTATCGTCTGCATCAGTTGCAGCAACGCATAAACGGCGATGCCGCCACGGTCACCAGCCTCGTCAACCTGCTGTTGCTGACCACCCGCGCCGACGACAACAGTGAACTGCTGAGCCTGCAGCAGCAGTGTGACCAGCAACTGACCGCGATCAGGGCCAGCGTCGCCGACGAAAACGACATCGAACAACTGCAACTGCTGTGCTCCGACGAACACCAGTCACTGGCCAGCCTGCGCCGCCAGCAACTGCAACAGGAAGAACAAAGCGCCTGGCTGCTGGCCTCAACCCGCGCCATTTCCGAACAGCTCAGTAACGCCGTCACCCACTTCGTTGACCAGACCCGCCAGCGCATCAACCGCGAAAGTCGTCAGGTCGCCCACACCGCCACCTCAGGCCAGACCGGCATTCTGCTGATCAGCCTGCTGTGTTTGCTGGCCGCCGGTGGTGGCATCGCCATTGTGGGCAGCCTTGGCCGCGGCCTGACCCAGGTAACCGCGGTGATGACCCGCCTCGCCAGCGGCAATGTAGAACAGCAGACCCCAGCGATTGAACGCCGCGATGAACTCGGTGAACTGGCCCGTGCCTTTGAAGTATTCCGTGAAAACGCGGTGGAAAAAGAACGCATCAGCCGCCACCTCAGTGAACAGACCCGCCTGCTGGAAACCGTGTTCAGCAACATCACCGACGGCCTCAGCGTGTTCGACAGCGAAGGCCGCCTGCTGGCCTGGAACCCGCACTACGCCAGGATTCTGGCAATTCCGGCCAACAGCATCCGCAAGGGTATGACCCTGACCGAACTGCATAACCTGTTACCGGCCGCCGCCCGCGAAGGCTGGTCACAAATGGGTACACTGCTGGATATGAACGAGATCAACCGCCAGCGCCAGAGCAGCAACCTGCGCTTTGAACGCCACTTCAGTGATGGCCGCGAGGTGGAGTTCCGCTCCAGCCCGTTACCCACCGGCGGTTTTGTAACCCTCTATACCGATGTGACCGAACGCAAGACCATCGAAGCACAGTTGCGTCAGGCCCAGAAAATGGAAGTGCTGGGACAGCTCACCGGTGGTGTTGCCCACGACTTCAACAACCTGCTGGCCGCCATGTTTGGCAACCTGCAGTTGCTCGACGACAGCATCAGCACCGGCCTGTTTAGCGACCCCGATGACCAGAGCCGTGCCCTCAAACGGGTACGGCGGGCACTGGCGGCGGCCGAGCGCGGCAATAACCTCACCCGGCGATTACTGGCGTTTTCCCGTAAACAGCAGCTGGAACCCAAACCGATCCACGTCGATGACCTTATTCGCGGCATGGACGACCTGTTTGAATACAGCATCGCCGATCCGGTAAAACTCGAACTCGACCTCAACAGCCGGGGTGCTGAAGTCGAGGTAGACCCGAGCCAGCTCGAAAACGCCCTGCTCAACCTCGCCATCAACGCCTGCGCCGCCATGCCCGACGGCGGCAGCCTGCGCATCAGCAGCCGTTGTATCCAGCGCAACGGCAGTGGCTGGGTCAATATCCGTATTACCGACACCGGCTGCGGGATTCCACGCGAACTCCTCGCACGGGTGTTTGAGCCGTTTTTCACCACCAAGGACATTGGTGAAGGCAGCGGCCTTGGCCTCAGTATGGTGTACGGTTTTGTGAAGCAGTCGCACGGCGATATCCACATCAACAGCGAAGTCGGTAAAGGCACCCGCATCAGCATCCTGCTGCCGCAACTGCCCGCCAGTCGGCAGACAGCCACCACACCCGCAACCAACACTGACAACAACGGGCCCACCGCCTTGTCTGCCCACTTATTGCTGGTTGAAGACGATGAACAGGTAGCACTCGCCACCATCGAACAGCTTGAAAGCCTCGGTTACGGATGTGTCCATGTGACATCGGCCGAACAGGCGTTACAGACACTCGCCAACGGCCTGCAGGTCAGTCTGGTGCTGAGTGATATCAACCTTGGGGCGGGTCAGCATGGCCTGAGCCTGCGCCAGCAGCTGGCCGATACGTATCCACAGCTGCCGGTGGTGCTGACCTCGGGCCTCAATGCCCAGCAACTGCAGCAGCGTTATGGCATCAACCCGCAGCCGCTGTTACCCAAACCTTTTCAACGCCAGCAACTGGCCACGGTAATTCGTGACTGTCTGGAAAACGGGAGTCCTGTATGAACAAGGCCGGTTCATGGCTGGCGCTGGCACTCACCAGCCTGCTCGCCAGCAGCGTACCAGTGTGGGCCGATAACCCGGCAGCGGCGGCAACCTCCGCCGCTACACCAACACCAACACCAACAGCACCCGCATCCGCATCCGCATCCGCACCGCTGCATATCGGCCTGAGTGTTTCGGACCTCGGTAATCCGTTTTTTATCGAAATAGCCCGTGGTGCTGAAGACGAAGCCAAACGCCTCTACAACGGCACCGTCAGTTTGCAGATGGTGTCGAGCGCCTACGATGAACAGCGCCAGATCCAGCAGATTGATGCCTTTATCCAGCAGCATATGGACCTGATTCTGGTGGTCGCCAACAGCCCCCACGGCCTCACCGAAGCCATCAGCCGCGCCCGCAGCGCCTCGATTCCAGTGCTTGCCATTGACGTTGCCGCCGTCGGGGCCGACCTGTCGATCACCACCAACAACCGCCAGGCCGGGGAAATCGCCTGCCAGTATCTGGCCGAACAGCTCGGGTTTCATGGCAAGGTGGTGATCCTCAACGGCCCACCGGTAGCCTCCGTGATCGAACGGGTGGCCGGTTGTATGGAACGGCTGCAACAACATCCGGCCATTGAAGTGTTATCCAACGACCGTAATGGCGGCGGCAGCCGTCAGGGTGGCCTCGAAGTCATGACCCACCTGCTCACCGCCTGGCCCGACATCGACGGCGCCTTCGCCATCAACGACCCCACCGCCCTCGGCGCCGAACAGGCCGCCAGCCTCTCCGGCCGCCAATTCCGACTGGTATCCGTCGACGGCTCCCCCATCGCCCGCCAACACCTGCAAGACCCGCAAAGCCTGCTCATCGCCACCGCCAGCCAATCCCCCGACGCCATGGCCCGCACCGCCATCCGCGAAGGCCTCGCCCAACTGCAAGGCCAAACCGCCCAACGTGGCGAATTGTTGTTACCGTCCGAACTCATCACCCGCGAAAACGTCGGGCAATTTCAGACCTGGTAAGAGGCGGGTCGGGTGTCGGGTGTCGGGTGTCGGGTGTCTGACGTCTGACGTCTGACGTCTGACGAACAGCATCCACCCACACACCGCTTTAACCCAGCGTAGCTGGCCACCAATTGCCCATTGGGCGAGCCGGGATTCGCACCGAGGCCCGACCCGGCCGAGGCATGGATGCCCCGCCAGACCCGTTGGCACAGGGACGTGCCATCGGGTCGGGGTCGAAACGGCCGAGTGGGTGAATTCCGGATTCACGAGCCCAGCGGGCAAAAGCAGGGGGAGGCCCGCCCGGCCGGGGGACAAGGTCCCCCAAGAGGGCAAGCAGCCAGGCCAATTAACAAACCGAGTAGCCGCGAAGCGCCAGACGCCAGACGCCAGACGCCAGACGCCAGACGCCAGACGCCAGACGCCAGACGCCAGACGCCAGACGAACAGCATCCACCCACACACCGCTTTAACCCAGCGCAGCTGGCTGCCGAATGCCCATTGGGCGAGCCGGGATTCACACCGAGGCCCGACCCGGCCGGGGCATGGATGCCCCGCCAGACCCGTTGGCACAGGGACGTGCCATCGGGTCGGGGTCGAAACGGCCGAGTGGGTGAATTCCGGATTCACGAGCCCAGCGGGCAAAAGCAGGGGGAGGCCCGCCCGGCCGGGTGACAAGGTCCCCCAAGAGGGCAAGCGGCGTGGCCAATTAACAAGCCGAGTAGCCCCAGACGCCAGACCAAAAAAAGCCCGCACTCCTGAGCAAGAAGGCGGGCAAGACTGGTGAGATAAGTCATTGGCGGGTAACCCCCGCCGGGGTATCAGAACATCAGGCGCGGTCGAGACGCGCACCTGTCTGTGGATCAAAAAACACCGCCAGGCTCATATCCAGCATCAGATCGGTGATTTCACCCGGCTTGACGCCAAAACGCGGGCCAACGCGGCAGTCAACCTGTTCGCCATTCAGCTCAGACACCAGCATGGTGTCGGCACCGGTTGGTTCGGTCACCAGCACTTTCAACTGCAGATGACTAATCAGCGGTTCCTGTTCCTTGTGCTGCAGTGGTTCGGTGATCTTTTCCGGACGCAGGCCCAGAATCACATCCTTGCCACTCATGCTGGCCAGCGCCCGTGGATTCGGAACCGGCAGGTACTGCACCCTGCCGAAGGCATCCTGTACTTCGGCCATGATTTCAGTGCCCTTGCCAACCAGACGGCACGGGATGAAGTTCATCGCCGGAGACCCCATAAAGCCCGCCACAAACTGGTTGGCCGGGTTGTCGTAGATTTCCTGCGGGGTGCCGAACTGCTGGACGATGCCGTCTTTCATCACGGCGATCCGATCGGCAGTGAAGTCAGCAACACCTTCTCTTTGCCGTTGGTGATATAACGGATTTCTCGTGCCTGCCATACAGCAGGAAGTTCCGGGTGTTTCTTTCGGGCTTGCAGGGAGACCGTCATCTCGATCAATCGGTCATCCGCGCCATCGACCGCCATGACTTGCAGCCCGTGCCAATCATCACCGCTGTGGCGTTCCTTTGCCCAGACCTCGCCGGTCTGCCGGAACAGCCATTCGACCGGGTCGGCACCCAGTCGCTTACGGGCTTCAGTGATGCCGCTACGCGCCAGCAGGCTGTCTGAAACCAGTCCTTCGGCGCACAGATTCAGGCGCCGAGCCACTTCATGAACAGGTTCGTTCACGGAATAGTGCCATACCCAGAACCAGCCAGAGCATTTGTTCAGAGGGAAGGCGTCGACGTCGAATGGTGGCTTTGTTGCTTAATCGCAGCGCCGACTCAATCTCTTCAACGGGGATGTTCTGGGTAAAGGTACTCAGATCAGAGAAGTTAAAGAGTTCGTCGAGGTCGAGGAGATCTTGCTGAATGGACATAAAAAATCCGATGTCATGGTCTGACATCGGAATTTCCTGATACTGATCAGATGAGCAAATCGCTTAAGTGAACAGCATTGCCGGGACTTTATTGTTGCGGCCTTCAAATCACTCAGGGACAACTTTCCCGCACCACCAGTTCGGTCAATACTTCCTGGGGTTCGGATTGCAGCCCCAGAAACAGCCGAGCCGCCTGACGCCCCTTGTCAGAGCTACGCTGATGTACCGTTGTCAGTGATGGACTGATCACGCTGGCCTCCGGTATATCGTCAAAACCCACCAGCCGTAACCTGTCCGGTATCAAAATACCCAGTTCCTGGGCAACCATAATCGCCCCCTGGGCAATACGATCACTCATACACAAAAGCAGATCCGGTTGTGGATAACTCATCAAGGCCTCACGAGCGGCCTGTTGGGCATGGCGCAAACTGTTAACCGGGATATTCCATATCCAGTTATTTCCCAGCGTCAGGTCATGTTCCGCAAGGGCCTGCATATAGCCACGCAAACGCTGAATCGATACCGAGGCATCTTCGTCCAGCAGGTCATCCTCATTGATGCGGCAAACCCGGTCGGTATCAATCAATCGCAACCCGAGGATGGCAACTTGCTCTGGTTGCCGCTGCAAGGCATGACGGGCACTCTCCAGTGCGCCTTCATAGTTGCTGACATGCACCGCCGGAAACGTCTCACACTGGAAATCAACCGTCACGACCGGCTTGTTTTGCTGAAAGATACGCGCCAGCACACCAGGATCACCCGGCGCACCATAAATAATGAAACCGTCCACCATACTATCCGGGATGTTGGCGGCTCGACCATCCGCACTGGTGGCACTGGAAAGCAGTAACATATGAATCTGTTGCTCATCAAACTCATGGGCAACCCCCTGCAGGAATTCGCTGGCAACCGGGTCGGTCATGCTATAGGTGAGGTTATCCGACAGCACGATACCGACAATGCCAGAACGGCCGGTTCGCAAGCTGCGAGCCGTGCCATTGGGGCCGTAATAACCAAGACGCTGGCATTCACTGAGAATGTGTCGGCGCAGTCCCGCCGACAACTGATCCGGCCGGTTAAATGCATTTGAAATCGTAGCTGTTGATACCTCCAACAGCTTCGATATGTCTTTGAGTGTCAGCTTTTTTTGTTGAACGATCATGAGTTTCTGGCAATTCAGATAGATTCAGCCAAGGCGCTCTCCGGGTGGTCGTGTAAAACCCTGGGATAGCTGATCCCCTGCTGATTAAACAGATGACAGGCGTCAGCTTCAAACAGCACACCAGCCCGCTCGCCGACCATTGGCAATTGCTGGCCGCTGTGGCGAATCACTAACGGCTCAGCATCCGCATGGTACATGAGATAGACAAAGCGCTCATTACCCAGATACTCCACATTCACTATTTCACCATCAATCTGTCCAGCTGCCGGAGTGGTCAACTGCATGTGCTCAGGACGAATACCAAGGGTGACAGAATCACCTTTAATGACCCCTTGCACAGGCACAGGAGAAATATCAATTGAAGTACCGGATTGCAGCGCCAGTGACAGCAAATCGCCATTAACGGCATCCACCGAGCTTGAGAGCAGGTTCATATTGGGGGAGCCTATAAATCCTGCAACAAAAGTGGTCGCCGGATGTTCATACAACTCATAAGGCGTTCCGACCTGCTCGATCCGCCCGGCATTCAGCACCACGATTTTGCTGGCCAGAGTCATGGCCTCGACCTGATCATGGGTTACGTAAATGATGGTCGACTTCAGACGACGGTGCAGTTTGGCGATTTCCATACGCATCTGGACCCGCAACGACGCATCCAGGTTCGACAAGGGTTCGTCGAACAACATCACTCTGGGCTCACGAGCAATCGCACGTCCCATCGCCACCCGTTGGCGCTGCCCGCCGGAAAGCTCCCGAGGCTTGCGTTCCAGCAACGGTTCGAGCTGCAAAATTCGGGCGGTACTGGCCACCCGCTCTTCTATTGTCTGGGACGACTCCCGTGACAACTGCAAACCGAAAGCAATATTGTCGCGTACTGTCATATGTGGATATAACGCATATGACTGGAAAACCATACCAATGCCGCGTTCCTTGGGCGCCAGATCAATAACATCCTGACCACCAATCAGCAGGTCACCATTGTTGACCTCTTCCAGCCCGGCAATGACCCGTAATAACGTCGACTTACCACAACCCGAAGGCCCGACAAAAACAACAAACTCGCCGTCCTCAATGTCGAGATCAATATTTCTGAGAATATGAGCCGAGCCAAAATGCTTATTTATTTTTTTCAGAGTGACGCTGGCCATAGAATTGGATCCTCTAGCTTGAAGGGAGCGATGTACCGCTCCCTTCAGGGATTAAAGTTCGATAAACAGAGCCTGCAATGCCGGAACATGCAGAGTATTGCCTTCAACAGTACCAGTCATGGCTGGCAGGCGAATCACCCTGGCACTTTCCAGCAAATCCGGCAGCTCACAGGCAACCGCTGTATTGCTGAGATTGACAGCCACCAGCAGCGTCTGTTGTGGACACTGGCGCAGCCAGCACACCAGGCGGTTACCGGTATCCAGAACCTGAATTGATCCGGACACCAGCGCCGGTTGTTGCTTGCGCCAATGCAGCAAGGCTCGCGTACGCATCAGTACCGAATCGGGATCACGCTCTTGCGCTTCCACACTCAAGGCCAGATGGCGATCATCCACGGGCAACCAGGGTTCTACCGGAGAAAAACCACCATGCTGCTGCGGCCCCCAAACCATCGGTGTACGACAGCCATCGCGGCCCTTGCACTCAGGCCAGAACGGAATGGCGTAAGGATCCTGCAAACGTTCAAAAGGAACCTCAGCCTCAGGCAAGGCCAACTCCTCACCCTGATAAATACACACAGAACCCCGCATACTGACCAGCATGGCAATAGCCGCCAACGCCAGTTGTTGCTGCGCAGCCCGGCTTGAGGCCAACCCCTGATCACCCCAACGGCTGACACAACGCACCACGTCATGATTGCTCAGCGCCCAGCAAGGCCAGCCATCCCCGACAACCGCTTCAAGATTACGGACAACCCGGTTGATATGCTCAACATCATAGCGCGGCCCAAGTAAATCAAAGGTATAGGCCATATGCAGCTTGTCGCCGCCACTGGTGTATTCCGCCATCCGCTGCAACGGAAAATCATCACCGATTTCCCCAACCGTGGTGCGTTCAGGATATTCATCCAGCAAGCTTCTCAGACGCCGCAGAAACTCCAGGTTTTCCGGTTGACTGATGTCATACAGATGGCGCTGCCAGGAGTAAGGATTATCCTCCTTCACCCCCAGGCTTTTGGGCTGATCGGCAGGTAGCGGCGGGTTATCGCGCAGCAAAGGATCGTGAAAATAGAAATTGGCAGTATCCAGACGGAAGCCATCAACCCCCAGTTCCAGCCAGAAACGGACGCTGTCCAGCAAGGCTTGCTGAACCTCCGGATGGTGCAGATTCAGATCCGGCTGACTGGCCAGGAAATTATGCAGATAATACTGGCGACGCCGACTGTCCCAGGCCCAGGAGCTGCCGCCGAACAGGGATAACCAGTTATTGGGAGGTGTACCATCAGCCTTGGGCTCAGACCACACAAACCAGTCCGATTTGGGATTATCACGACTCTGGCGACTCTCCATAAACCAAGGGTGTTGATCAGAACAATGGCTCAGCACCTGGTCAATGATCACTTTCAGACCCAGTTCATGAGCCCGCTCGACCAGTGTCCGGAAATGCTCGACGGTGCCAAATACCGGTGCAATATCGGTATAGTCGGAAACGTCATAGCCAAAATCCTTCATTGGCGAAGGAAATATCGGCGACAGCCATATCGCATCCACACCCAGTGAGGCGACATAATCCAGTTTCGAGATAATACCCTCAAGATCACCAATACCATCGGCATTGGCATCCATATAGGAACGCGGATATATCTGATAAATTACAGCGCCACGCCACCATTCGGAAAACTGATTTCCGGAAATATTAGAATTCATAAATCAAAACCCAGATTATTTTTTATTCAATACCGTCTGCCAGCCAAGCAGGGCCACCCCTCGAACATATCCAGGGGAAAGTCGGCTCCGGAACACGCAACTGCCCGCCAGATGGCACAATTACAATATTCGGCTGATCAGATAAAACGGATTTTCAACCCTTGACTGCTCCGGCAGTCAGACCAGAGACAATTCGACGCTGAAAGAACAGGACCATGATGACCAGTGGCAACGTCACCAGCACCGAGGCCGCCATAATAATGCCCCAGGGTAATTCATATTGACTGGCACCACTGATCAGAGCGATGGCCACCGGAACAGTCCGCTGGTCGTCAGTGAGCGTAAACGTCAGGGCAAACAGAAACTCATTCCAGGCCGCAATAAATGCCAGCATCCCGGTGGTCACCAATGCAGGCCACAACAATGGCATCATGACCCGGACCAGCGTCATCCAGGGAGTCGCGCCGTCAACGATCGCTGCTTCCTCCAGTTCCTTCGGCAGTTGCTGCATAAAGGTCGTCAGAATCCATACCGTAAATGGCAAGGTAAACAGCATGTAGGAAATCACCAGACCAAACGGGTTGTTGTAGAGCCCCAACATCCGAATGACCTCAAACAACCCTGACAGAACCGCCACCTGAGGAAACATCGAAACCGCCAGAATCACCATCAGAACCGTACTCCGACCGCGAAACTCAAAGCGTCCCAGCGCATAGGAAGCCGTCAATCCCAATAGCAGGGATAAACCGACGACCAGGGTAGAAACCAGAACCGAATTAAACAGGCTGTGAATAAAGGTCTCCTGCCCCAGAATATGCTGGTAATTATCAAAATGGAGCTGATTGACCCAGTAACTGGCCTGGAACAATTCACTGCTGCTTTTGAACGACGTAATAATCGCGTAATAGAACGGAAACAGACAAAAAACCAGAATCAGCACAACCAGCAGGGAGAATCCGGAGCGTGCCAGTATCCGCATGATATTCCTGTTCATTTAACACCTCCGTGATTTGAAGAGCGATTGCTCAGATACATCCAGATCAGGGTCAGCGACATAACGGACAGGAATACCAGCACCGAAGCCGCAGACCCATATCCCACCTGCTGGAATTCGACCAGCTGCTGACGGGCAAATACGGATATTGACATGGTGTCCGAGCTGTTCGACGTCAATACATAAATAACATCGAAAACACGCAGCGCATCCAGTACCCGGAAGGTAACGGCCACCACCAGCGCAGGCATGATGAGCGGCAAAGTTACCCTGAAAAACACCTTGACCGGATGAATACCATCAACCCGTGCCGCTTCATAACAATCCGATGGCAACATTTGCAGGGCCGCCAGAATCAGCAGAGCCATAAAAGGCGTGGTTTTCCAGACGTCCACCACAATCACTGCCCACAGCGACAAATCGGCACTGGCAGTCCACGACAGCGGACTATCAATCAGCGCCAGCGACATCAGGATATGGTTCACGATGCCAAACTGATCGTGCAGCATCCAGCCCCAGATCTTGGCCGACACAATGGTTGGAATAGCCCACGGAATCAGCACAGCAGCACGCACCAGCCCTCGCATGGGAAATTCGGCATTGAGAACCAGGGCGAAGATCATGCCTAACACAAGTTCGAGACTGACCGAAAAAGCGGTAAATGTCAGGGTATTCCAGACTGCCCGCCACCACAGGCCGTCTGCCAGAATGCCGAACCACTCCCCGTCTTCATAGATCAGATAATTCTCCAGCCCGATGAAACTCGCCTGCTCCATATTGGAAAAGGTTGCATCCGTCAGACTAAACCAGATCGTCCGTAGCAACGGCCAACCAGCCACCACCAATAACAGAAGCAGCATCGGCAGCAGAAACACCCAGGCGGCGCGTATTCTGCTGACAACCAGTTTGCTGTGGCGGCGAACCAGCACCGACCCGGTGGACGACATCCCGGACTCATGAATAGGCATGACCTGCTCCATTACTTGTCTTTCATGATGCGAGTGAGTTTACGCTGCAGATCACGGGTAGCCGCAGCTGAATCCGCTGAACCGGACAGCACCGAATGAACGCTGTTAAAGAATGCATTGCTGACCTGGCCATAACGATCACCGGTTACTGTGCTCGGGCGCGGTACGCTGTTGGCAAACACATAATAGAGATCAATGACCTGAGGTACGGTCTCGATAACATCGTCGTCCTGGTACAGGGCCGGAATAGTCGGGTTATAACCGCCTGCAGACTTGATAACACGACGCTTCTGCTCTTCGTAACTGGTCAGATACTGAACCAGATCTGCCGCCAGTGCCGGGTTACGGGTGTATTTCGAAACCGCCAGCTGCCATCCTCCCAGTGTCGAGGCGTGCTGACCGTCGGTACCGCCCATCGGCAAGGCTGCGATACCCACTTTGCCCTTGATCGGACTGTTCTCTGCCTGGGCCAGATTCCAGGCATATGGCCAGCTGCGCATAAAGACCGCATTGCCGCTCTGGAAAACCCCGCGAGCCTCTTCTTCCGCGTAGTTCAGGACGCCTTCCGGCGAGATGGTTTTCACCCAGGATTTGGCCATATCCAGCGCCTTGATCACGCCTGCGTTGGTCACGTCAACCTTGCCAGCGCTATCAATCAAGGTGCCGCCGTTATAACTGTATACCCATTCCAGAGCATCACAGGTCAGCCCTTCGTAGGCCCGCCCTTGCCAGACATAACCCCACATCTGGTCATGTCCGGACTTGCGTTCCTTATCCTGAATCAGGCGTGCCGAAGCCGTCAGCTCCTCCCATGTAACCGGAGTCGACTGCCCGTATTTTTCAAGCAAATCCTTGCGGTAATAAAGCATACCGGCATCCGTAAACCAGGGCAGAGCCGTCAGCTGATTACCGACCTTGAGGTTTTGCAGCATGCCGGGAAAGAACTGCTCAGTGTTCTTGACGTAAGGGGTCAGATCCAGCAAATGACTGGCCAGCATACCAGGCCAGACCACATCAATTTGCAGAACATCCAGATCCTGGGACTTGCTGGTCAACAACTGTTGATACAACGACAGGCGCTCGGTAGATGAGTTTGGCGTTGATACGAGGTTAACCTTGTTGCCGGTTTTGAGAGCCCATTGATCAACTCCCTCCTTGCACAGTTCAAATTCTGCGCCAACGGCACCACAGGAAATCGACAGGGTTTCTGCACCAGCGGCTGATGCCAGCAATGCAATTCCGATAGAAGCGAACAGGTGTTTCATAAGTGCTTACCTTTTTTTTCTTGTTTTGCGTAAGTCTTCTGAATCGTTTCAGAAGTGAAATTATCCTAGGCTTGAAAAATCCGAATTTCAACTGTCACAGAGAAAAAAATACGACGCCAGAAATCTCTGCTCCGGTAGTGCTGAATGCCGTTACCAGTGTCAAACCTGGTCAAAAAACACCCAAAAACTTTGACTGGCTGTCAGTTTTCTATCAAAAAATCCGCTTCTTAATCCTTTAAGAATCTATCAAAAACTGAAATTCTGGCCTATTTCGTTACAAACAAAGACTGGTAATATTTTTTTGTAGCAGAAACCGAAAATTCCATTTGACTTCCACTCTTGTCCAAAACTAATTTTGGAAGCGCCACCTGGAGATACTCTTAAACGTTTAACAAATGTTGTTGCTGCTGAAGAAATTGGAGGAATTTTCAGCACCAACAAAGCAAAACGCTTCGTACTCTTGCCAGCTCCAGGCACACCGGCACATTGACGATAAAAACAAAAACAGAGGTTTTCCAAGATGATCAATCGCACCGGCTTGTATCTGGCTATTGTTGCCAGCCTTGTACCAGCAACGTCCATGGCAGCGGATTCCGACGTAGAAACGCGCCTGCAACAGTTGGAAGCATCAATGCAATCTCTGCAGAAGGCGGCCCCTTCCAGCAGCAATCCAGCGGTAACAGCTACTGCTTCATCGTTCGAGTTTCACGGTTATGCCCGTGCCGGTACCCTGACCGGTAGTGATCAAACCACCCTGTCCGGAGTGGGCCCATACATGACCCCCGTCGGCAAACTTGAAGGCCCGATTGGCCGCCTGGGACTTGAAACCAATACCTATACCGAAGTCCAGTTTGCCAAAAACTTCAAGGGCAGCGATGGCTCCTGGGCGCGTTACAACACCATGATTGCCCAGGGAGCCGATACCAATAACGACTGGAGTGGTGACGGCACCAACCTCAACGTCCGTCAGGCATTTGCCGAAATGGGCAATCTGCCGTCTTTCAAGGGAACCGCCTTTGAAAACGCGGTGTTCTGGGCCGGTAAACGTTTCGACCGCAAAAACTTTGATATCCACTTTTTTGATAGCGACATCATTTTTATGTCCGGCACCGGTGCCGGTTTCTATGATGCGCAGCTGGGCAAGAACTGGAACTCCAGTCTCAATCTGTATGGCCGGGATCTCAACGGCAGCAAAAGCTACATCCTGAACAGCAACAACTACTTCGGCTCATGGCAGGTCATGGTCAACCTGATCAGGGCCAAAGCCAATGACGCCGCTGATACGGGTCTGGCGACCAGTGGTGTTCATGGCCTGCTGGCGTACCACGGCGACAACTTCTATGGTATCGCCGACGGTTTCTCGAAAACCGGAGTACTGGTGGGCAAAGGATTGGGCACACTACTGAAACGCCCGGGCGCCGCTGCCGATTTGCTGGAAGATGCAACCGGCACCCGTTTCTTTACCTACGGTGTCACCGCGCTGTCCGACAACTGGAATATCTCACCCGCTCTGTTTGTTGAAACCAGTTCAGATCGTTTTAACAGTGGCGACAGCTACAGCTGGGCTTCCCTGAACGTTCGCCTGATTAATGAGATCAACCAGAACTTTGAAATCCAGTATGAAAGCACCCTCCAGCATATGGATCTTGACAGCAACATCAGTAGCAATGAGCAGTCGCAGGGTAACGGCAAGGTCTTCAAGTTCACCGTCGCGCCAACCCTCAAGCTCGATACGGACGCAGGCTTCTTTGCACGGCCGGAATTGCGCCTGGTGGCAACCTATATGAAGTGGGGCAAGGACCTGAATACCTACACTTATGACGGATCAACCGAAAGTGGCTTCAATAGTCTTGGCATCACCGGAAGCGATCAGGCTGGCACCAGCAAGATATTTGTCGGTGCTCAAATGGAAACCTGGTTCTAACCGACCTGTTTAATCGCTCGCTGTATTTGGGTTACTTCGGTAACCCTTTTTTATTACCGGGGTTTTCCGGCCGTGGAACCTCCCTTTTTCACTCTGATCTGGCGGACATAATCATGCTGACCACCATCTCCTTTGGCGAAGTCCTGATCGACATGCTGTCCAGTCGCATGGGCACAGACCACCACCGCGACACCGAATCCTTCACCCAATACGCCGGTGGTGCCCCGGCCAACGTCGCGGTGGCGGTGGCCCGTCTCGGCGCCCCTGCCTGCATGGCTGGCAAACTCGGCGATGATATGTTCGGACACTTCCTGCGTGACGAACTGAACAAAGCCGGTGTGGACACCCGTTACCTGCTCAGCACCCGCGAAGCCAACACTGCATTGGCATTTGTCTCACTGGATGACAACGGCGAACGCTCTTTCAGCTTCTACCGCAATCCGTCCGCTGACATGCTGTTCCGCCCGGACGAATTTCAGCCGGAATGGTTTGCCGAACCCGGCCTGTTCCACTTCTGCTCCAACACCCTCACCGCCCCAGCCATTGCCGCAGCGACCCTGGCCGGTGTACAAATGGCTCGCGCTAACGGCTGGCTGATCAGCTTCGATATCAACCTGCGCCACAATCTCTGGCCATCCGGTGCCGCCGAACTGGCCGCTATCTGGCCTCTGATCGCCGCAGCCGATGTGCTGAAGATGAGCAAGGAAGAACTGGAATACCTGTGCGACGGCCATAGTGAAGAAGACACCATCAAACGCCTGTTCGAAGGCCCGGCCCAGGTGCTGCTGGTGACCGATGGCGGCAACCCGCTGCGGATACTGGTACGCAACAACGACGGCCATGAAGAAACCCGCCTGATACCGCCAGCAGTGCAGATGGTCGACAGCACCGGCGCCGGTGATGCCTTTATCGGTGGCTTCCTGTACCAGCTCGCCAGCCACAACATCAGCAGCGCCGAACTGGCTGCATTCAGCCACAACACCGAGGCCCTGCATCAGGCCCTGCGGTTCGCCTCCCGCTGTGGTGGCTACGCCGCCTCCCGCTACGGTGCCTTCGCCGCCATGCCAACCCTCGAAGACGTCAGCGGATAAGACTCTTGTACCCACGCGGGAGCGTGGCTACGAGAGCAAAAAAGCCCGCAGTGGCGGGCAAACAAAGCGTCTTACAGTCTGATTCGGATATTCCATCGCTCCCCTTCGCTCAGCATAAGCCGGGAGCGCGGGCGGCTCGCCCGCATGTTTTTGTCATCCAAGGCTTACTGGTCGATACGAGCACCGGTTTCAGGGTCGAAGAACACCGCCAGGCTCATATCCAGCATCAGATCGGTGATTTCACCCGGCTTGACGCCAAAACGCGGGCCAACGCGGCAGTCAACCTGTTCGCCATTCAGCTCCGATACCAGCATGGTGTCGGCACCGGTTGGTTCAGTCACCAGCACTTTCAACTGCAGATGACGAATCAGCGGCTCGTGTTCCTTGTGCTGCAGTGGTTCGGTGATCTTTTCCGGACGCAGACCCAGAATCACATCCTTGCCACTCATGCTGGCCAGCGCCTGAGGATTCGGAACCGGCAGGTACTGCACCTTGCCAAACGCATCCTGTACTTCGGCCATGATTTCGGTGCCCTTGCCAACCAGACGGCATGGGATGAAGTTCATCGCCGGAGACCCCATAAAGCCCGCCACAAACTGGTTGGCCGGGTTGTCGTAGATTTCCTGCGGGGTGCCGAACTGCTGGACGATGCCGTCTTTCATCACGGCGATCCGGTCCGCCAGGGTCATGGCTTCGATCTGGTCGTGGGTCACGTAAACGATGGTGGTGCCGAGGTTCTGGTGCAGCTTCTTGATCTCGGTACGCATCTCAACCCGCAGCTTGGCGTCGAGGTTGGAGAGTGGTTCGTCGAACAGGTACAGGCGTGGACGACGTGCCAGAGCACGGCCCATGGCCACACGCTGACGCTGACCACCGGACAGCTGGCCCGGCTTGCGGTCGAGCAGGTGTTCGATTTGCAGCAGTTTGGCAACACGCTGCACTTCTTTCATACGTTCGTCTTTTGGCACCTTGCGGATTTCCAGACCAAACGCGATGTTTTCGGCCACGCTCATGTTCGGGTACAGGGCATAGCTCTGGAACACCATGGCGATGTCACGATCTTTCGGTTCGACGTTGGTAACGTCGTCGTCACCCATCAGGATCTCGCCGGACGTCACGGTTTCCAGACCGGCAATCATGTTCATCAGGGTGGATTTGCCACAACCGGATGGACCTACGAGGATCAGGAATTCGCCGCTGTTGATGGCGATATTGATGCCCTTGAGGACGTCACCCTGGCCGTAGTTTTTTACAACGTTGTTAATGGTAAGTGCTGCCATTTTTCTGCTCCCGGACTGGCGGCTTGTTCACGCCAGCCCACAAATCGGTATTGGGTTAGGTTGCCGGTGCCGGGGCTCAGCCCTTCACAGCACCCGCGGTCAGGCCACGTACGAAGTACTTGCCGGCCAGGACATAAACAAACAGGGTTGGCAGCGCCGCAATCAGGGCCGCGGCCATATCAACGTTGTACTGTTTGCCACCAAAGCTGGTGTTCACCAGGTTGTTCAGCGCCACCGTTACCGGTTGGGTTTCGGCACCGGAGAACACCACCCCCAGCAGGAAGTCGTTCCAGATCTGGGTAAATTGCCAGATCAGGGTCACCACAATGATCGGCGTCGACAGCGGCAGCACGATGCGGCGGAAGATAAAGAAGAAACCGGCACCATCCAGACGCGCCGCCTTGATCAGTTCCTGCGGCAGACCGATGTAGAAGTTACGGAAGAACATGGTGGTAAAACCGCTACCCACAATCACGTGCACAATCACCAGACCGGTGGTGGTGTTGGCGAGGCCAAAAAACGCCAGGCTACGGGCCATTGGCAGCAGCATGACCTGCAGCGGAATAAAACAGCCCACCAGCAAAAGGCCAAACATCAGCTCGCTGCCACGGAAACGCCAGAACGACAGTACGTAACCGTTCACCGCACCCAGCAGGGTTGATACCAGCACCGCCGGAATCACGATCTGGAACGAGTTGAAGAAATAGGTCGAAATCCCTTCACAGGTGCCACCGGTACAGGCCGAACTCCAGGCCGCTACCCAGGCATCAAAGTTGAAGCTGCCCGGCAGAGCCAGCAGGTTGCCGGTACGGATTTCCTCGGTGTCCTTCAGCGAGGTGATGATCATCACCCACAGTGGCATCAGGTAGATAAAGGCGACCAGCGCCAGTACGGCATACAGACCGTAACGGGCCAGCTGGCGAACAGGGGTCATTGGAGCTTCAACCATGACGCTTGCCTCGCAGTTCGGAATACAGGTAAGGAATCAGGATCGCCAGCACACCACCCAGCATCACCATGGCGGATGCCGCACCCAGGCCCATCTGGCCACGGGTAAAGGCGTGGGCATACATGAAGTTGGCTGGCAGGTCAGAGGCATAACCAGGACCACCACCGGTGAGGGCGGCAACCAGGTCGAAACTCTTGATCGCAATGTGCGCCAGAATCACCACACAGCTGAAGAACACCGGCTTCAGGCTTGGCAGCACAATACGACGGTAAATGGTGGGCAGGCTGGCACCGTCGAGACGGGCGGCCTTGATCATTTCATCATCCACACCGCGCAGGCCGGCAATAAACAGCGCCATCACAAAGCCGGACGACTGCCATACGGCGGCGATGACGAGGGTGTAAACCACCATGTCGGGGTTCACCAGCCAGTCGAAGGTGAAGCTTTCAAAACCCCAGTCGTGCATGAGTTTTTCCAGACCCAGACTCGGGTTCAGCAGCCACTTCCAGGCGGTACCGGTAACAATAAAAGAGATCGCCATCGGGTACAGGTAAATACTGCGAATAAAGCCTTCACCACGGATTTTCTGGTCCAGCAGGATCGCCAGCACCATGCCGATCAGCAGACAGAGGGCAATAAACAGCACCGCAAAAATCACCAGGTTTTGCAGCGATACCATCCAGCGTTCGTTTTCGAACAGCTTTTCGTATTGCTGGAAACCAACAAACTTCCACACCGGCAGGATGCGGGAACCGGTCAGGGACAACAGAAAGGTCCAGCCGATATAACCGTAGATACACACAAAAATGATGACGAAGGTTGGTGCCATCACCAGTTTTGGCAGCTGCGCAGCCAACCAGCCGGACAGCCCACCCTGACGTGCAGACGTCTTGGTCGAACCGCTGCTGGCCGGGCTGCGGCTCAGGGTTGAGTGTGAGTGATTCATGCGAATTACCTGGATTCAGGCACAGCCGTCCCCGCCACACCCGTTGCCGGGTATGTCAGGAAGGCTGGCGTTTTAGGGATCAGATAGAGGCTTTAACCGCGCGAGCCAGTTTGTCGGCTGCGGCTTTGGCGCTCTGGTCCTTGCTGTTGTAGAAGTTGGTCACCACGTCGAAGATGGCGCCCTGAACACGGGAGGTAGTGGCCATGCCGTGGGCAAAGCTTGGTACCAGGTTGTTGCTGTCAGCACTGGCCTTGAACGAGTCCATGGAGCTGGTTGCACAGCTGTCGAATGGTGCACGGTCAATGTCCTGACGTACCGGGATAGAACCTTTGTTGAGGTTAAACGCGGTCTGGAAGGTTGGTTCCATGATCAGACGTGCGAGGTCCGCCTGGGCTTTTACCGAGCTGTCGGAGCCCTGGTCGAACAGATCAAACATCACAAAACTGTCGATGTTGAAGGTGAAACCGGAAGCGGTATCCGGAGCCGCCACACAGACATAATCCACACCGGCTTTTTTGCCAGCGGCAGTGAATTCACCCTTGGCCCAGTCACCCATGATCTGCATCGCAGCCTTGCCGTTGATCACCATGGACGTGGCGATGTTCCAGTCACGGCCCGGTGCATCCGCATCGATGTAGTCACGGGTTTTCTTGAAGGTTTCCAGCACCTTGACCATGGTATCGCCGCCCAGAGTGGCTGCGTCATGCTCAACAAATGCCTTGCGATAGAATTCGGAACCACCCACGCCCAGCGCTACGGCTTCGAACAGGGTTGCGTCCTGCCATGGCTGACCACCGTGCGCCAGCGGGATAATACCCTTGGCTTTCAGTGCTTCAGCGGCGGTAAAGAAGTCGTTCCAGGTGGTCGGAACTTCAACACCGGCTTGTTTGAATACCGCCGGGTTGGCCCACAGCCAGTTCACACGGTGAACGTTCACCGGAACCGCTACGTAGTGGTCTTCGTATTTCATGATGTTGCTGACCACAGGTGGCAGCAGGTTGTCCCAATGACCAGCCGCAGCAACCTTGTCGAGATTGGTCAGGAAACCCATCTCGCCCCATTCCTGAATATCCAGGCCCTTGATCTGGGCAGCTGCCGGAGGATTACCGGACACAGCACGGGATTTCAGAACAGTCATTGCTGTTTCACCGCCACCACCGGCAACCGCAAAATCTTTCCAGGTATGACCTTCTTTTTCCAGTTCCTGTTTCAGAACGTTGACTGCGGCTGCTTCGCCGGAAGAAGTCATGTAGTGGAGAACCTCAACTTCACCAGCCTGTACAAACGAGGCAGACAGAGCGAGGGAAATGGCACCCGCCAGGGCTTTGATTCTGTTCATGGATTCGAACCTTTTATTATTGTGATCTTGGCGGTCTGTGCTTGCAGACCGTCATTACACGTTACCAAAGGACGAGGTGCCAGAAAGTAAGACTGCCCATGGAAACCTTTCAAAGTGTTACAGCATCCCGTCCTCAGAACAGAGAGTCTGGCACAGAACGGCGGAATCAGCGCGGCAACACCAGGCGTGCGACCAGACCACCGTCCGGGTGGTTACTGAGGGTGATTTCACCGCCGTGGGCGCGGGCAATGTTGCGAGCAATCGACAGACCAAGGCCATGACCTGGCTGCAGTCCGGTATGGGCTCCCAGACGGGTGTAAGGCTCAAAGGCGCGATCAATCTTGTCGGCGGGAATACCGGGGCCAAAATCGCGGATAACCAGCGTCAGGGTATGGGCACTGTCCTGCACACTCAGTTCGGCACGCTGGCCGTAATAAATGGCGTTGTCGATGAGGTTGCCGATACAGCGTTTGAGCGCCAGCGGTTTGCCACGGTAACTGCAGCGCAGGTCATCCGGCAGCTGTAATGTCCCGCCGCACAAATCGGCACCTTCCTGCAGGGTTCGTAACAATCGGCCAATATCCACTTCCACCGGGGTTTCGTGAATATCGGTGTCTTTAACGCACTGCAGTGAGGCTTTCACCATGATTTCGAGGTCTTCGAGATCTTCACGGAAGGCTTCCCGTACTTCTTCGCGCTGCAACAATTCGGCACGCAGGCGCAGACGGGTAATCGGGGTTTTGAGGTCGTGGGAAATCGAGGCAAACAAACGCTGGCGATCATCCAGATACCGCTGGATACGCTCCTGCATATCGTTCACCGCCCGTGCTGTGGCCACCAGTTCCTTGCTGCCGGTTTCCGGCAAGCGCACACTTTCACCGCGACCAAACTGCTCCATCGCGGTGGTGAGCTGGCGTAATGGCCGGGTTAATGAGCGCACAAACAGGAAACCCAGCAACAGCACCACCACCAGCGATACCAGTAGCGAGAACATTCGCTCCAGACTCAGCGGCGACTGGCCATCGAGAAACATCGGGTCTGGCATCAGGCTGGCCAGATACAACCACTGGTTATCCGCAATGCGGATTTGCACCACCAGAATTGGTGCATCCAGCGGTTTGTAGAGCAGGCTTGAGGCGCCCCAGTTGTCCGGCAGATCAAGCAAACGGGTTTCGTTGTTAAGAACGTGCAGGTCTTCGGCGCGGGAAAACTCGATGGTGGCTTCGTCTTTTATCCCCAGCTGTTCCTGCAACACCTGGCGCACGCTGTTGACCACAATGCTCTTGCGATGGGAATCGTTGAGATCGTTCACCAGAATCCGCTCACGGTTGAGCGACACAAAAAAGCGGGTGCCGCCCATATCGCGCAGCTGGTCGAGCACCACATGGCGATAGGTATTGGGTAACGAGGTAAAAAATGAGGCGGTGGAGGCGATCCGGTACGCCATGTGCTCCGACATGTCGCGTACGGTGTTATCGGTATCACTGCGCCACTGGGCATACCAGATAGCGCTGGAGATCAGCTGGGCAGTCACAATACCGATCGCCAGCAACAACAGGAAGCGGGTCGATAACGACAGATGCCGTAATCCTTTCAAACCCTCCGTACCGGCTTCAGACACTGGCGTTGGCACTGCCAGACACCTGGGCGGTGAATACGTAACCCTTGCCACGCACGGTCTTGATCAGGGTTGGCGCCTTGGCGTCGTCACCCAGACGGCTGCGCAGACGGCTGATCTGCACATCGATAAAACGGTCCATCGGCAGGTTGTCGCGACCACGGGTAATACCGGCAATGGCTTCACGGCTTAATACTTCACCACAGCTGTCGAGCAGCATGGTGAGCAACTGGAAATCGGTTCCCGACAGCGGAATATCCTCACCGTCCGGGCCGCGCAGATTACGGCTGAGGGTATCGAGGCAGAAGCCTTCAAACCGGCGATAACGTTCCACATCGTTATTGGCCGGGGCGGCCTGCACTTCGGTGCGACGGCGAATGGCCTTGATGCGGGCCAGCAGTTCACGCGGGTTGAAGGGTTTTTCCAGATAATCGTCGGCACCCATTTCGAGGCCCACAATACGATCGGTTTCTTCAGCGTTGGCGGTCAGCATGATGATTGGCACTCGCGAAAAACCGCGCACCTGACGCACCACTTCAAAGCCGTCGATACCGGGCAACATCACATCCAGAATCACCATCTGCGGTTCCGGATGCAAACGCAAATGCTCTACAAACGACTCACCGTCAGGAAAGCTGGTGACAACAAAACCCTGCTGTTCCAGATACGCCTGCAGCAGCGAGCGAATGCCTTCATCGTCGTCCACTACAAACAAGGGTTTTACCGGAGTCATATCAGTACCTGTCAGATTTGCCAGAGCCGGAGTTTAAAGATAACTCCTGACATAAGAAACGATAGCGAGGCAGTTCCGACTTGCAACCCTGATATCCCCCCTGGATACCCGCTTTATTCACGCCTGCTCACACCTGTCAGCTGCGGCTGCGATTCTGACGCCCACTGGCACCACACCAACCGGCTAACGGCTGCATACGGGAGAGGCTGGACACCGGTTCCTGAAACAGCGAAGGCGCTGCTGAATTGTTATTACAAGGTGACCACTGGTTTACAGTGATTGCCGCGACCCGGGCCTTGACCGGACGCGGACAGGTAGGCCATACCATGATGCGTCTCCACCACTACAAGGGGAATTCCGGCGGGCACGAGCAACCTGCCGGATGGAAAAAGAAGTCAGCCTGCCGAAGGATAAGCAGGCTGACGGCCTCTCTGAGCCAGAGAGTGTTGGAGTGGACCCGCGACCCAGGTGACCAATCTGAGCGAGCACTACACGGATACACAGCAACGCGGGGAAATATCCACCGCCCTGTTCAGGCGGCGGATATCAATGACTTACCACCAGACTTCAGCCTGAACACCCAGGCTGGTGCCAGCGGTGTTACCGTTACCCAGAGCAATCTGACCGCCCTTGGCGTGAGTCACGTAGGCACGAACCAGTGGACGAGCCCAGTAACCGTCACCAGCAGCCCACTGTTGAGCCAGGGTGATCTTGGTCAGCTTGTTGTCAGCGATAGTGTCGGAAGTAACGGAATCGTGGCCGATTTCCAGAGCGGTAGACGCTACGTCGTTCCAGTGCATTACCGGACGCACACCCACAGAAGTCCAGGTGGTGGTGTTACCAGCGGCATCTTCAACCTTGTCGAACAGCACGTTGTATTCAGATTCCAGGTTGTCAGCGATATCAACCAGACCGAAGGCGATAGCACGCACGCTGCTGCCTTCCATGGTGTTGTCGTTCACACCGGTGCTGCCAGCCATACCGTCGTTACCGAACTGCAGAACCACCTTGTTGTAGGCGTCGTCGGTGTTACCGGCAAAGCCGTATTCCAGAGAGATCAGGGAACCGTTGTTATCGGCAACACCCATGGCTTCCTGATCATCAGTCAGGTTAGGAGCCGCGTAGGTAGCACCTACTTCCAGAGCACCACCAGCGATACCGATGTTGGAAACACGAACGTCGATGTTGTTGTTGTGAACATCACCGGCTGCACCAGAGTTGTTCTCGATCCAGGCGACGGCCAGTTTGGCATCGCTACCCAGAGAGATTTTTTCGATACCGGCGCCAGCGTTACCGGAAGCGTTCCAGTAGAAGAAGTCGTTCATGGCAACGGCATGACGCTGGTAGTACAGCTTACCGGCCCACAGAGTGGCACCTGGCAGGGCATCAATCACGTTGTCGCCCATAACAGCCGCCTGAATCAGGCCGATACCGCTTTCGCTGGTATCAGAACCACCCAGCATGGTCTGCACGCGGAAAGTACGGCCGTTCTGGTTGAACAGCTCACCTTTCACACCGGCTTCGTAGTAGTTGTCACATTCGTTACCCAGACGGTATTTGGCGCGAGCACCAGCAGCCTTGTAGCACATCTGGTCGCCGCCCTCGTTGGAAGTACCCACGTTGGTGCGGTAGTAACCGTAGAAGTCCAGATCCGGAGTGGATGGCTCAGCAAATACTGGCATGGCAGCCACGGCGGAAATGGCACAGGCGAGAATCTTTGGAGACATGGTCAGACGTTTCATGTTGTTATCGCTCTTCTGTCTAGTGGTTTTTTATTGTTATCTGGCAAAGTCCTGATACCGGGATGTCAGTCATCACGTCGGTCAACAGGCCGGTGCACAGTTCATTTCACGATGAAGGCTGGAAACAGGCGCAGAAAGGCCGTGGTCACAGGCTTTTGGCCGTGACGTTCCAGAAACAATTGAACGAAATACGTTTTGCTCTCGCTGCAACCAGGTAAAGCGTGGATCAGCTCATACCAGGATTATTGTTATTCTCATCGTTGCCGCAGTTCGGTAGCGGATGTAGGAAAATTACCAAAAACCCGCCTCAATGGAAGTAATTTAGTCATACAAAATGTAACGAAACCTTTCATCCGGGATTGTTCGTCAGAAATGATTGAAAGGTTTGCAGAAGAACTGCTGATTTATTGCCCAACCCCACTACTAAAGATGTAAAAAACCCAAAAAGATGGCTTAAAATTGAATTATTAACCGTATATTTCAATTATTTCTTGTTGGTTAACAACATTTCGAATGACAACGCACTGTTCCGGTATTTGCCCAAAAGCCGGTCAAAAACCCTCATGACAACACACATCGTCATCAGGAAGGCGTTATCATGGCCATCCCGATGCAAGTCAAACGATTGGAGGAAGGTATGTTGATGCATAAAATTTATGTAAATTTAGCAAAATCACGATTGATTAACGAGCGAACTCTGCCTACCATCTGATCAATTTCTGAATAATTACAAACAACGAGACATCACCATGAGTTCCCACGCCAGCGATATCATCATTTTTGGCGCCCGCGGAGACCTGGCCCAACGCAAGCTTCTGCCCGCCCTGTACCAGCTCGACCGTGCCGGTTTGTTACATCCACAATCCCGTATTATTGGCGTCTCCCGCGACGGCAACCGTGACAGCTTTATCAGCCAGAGCCTTGAGAATCTGGCGCGTTACGTGCCGGAGAAAGAGCAGGTAACGCAAGAAATCGAAACATTCAGCGCCCGTCTCGACCACCAGTGCATCAGTTTTACCGATGCCAAGGGTTACGTGCCGCTGGCCGAACTGCTGCTGCAGAAACATCACGACCGCGTCTTCTATTACGCCACCGCCGCCAGCCTGTTTGGCCCAATCAGCCAGAACCTGCATGCCTCCGGCTGTCTGAACAGCAACTGCCGTGTGGTGCTGGAAAAGCCGCTGGGTCACAACCACGAATCCTCTGCGGCGATTAACGATGAAGTCGGCAAGTACTTCACCGAAGCCCAGATCTACCGGATCGACCATTACCTCGGCAAAGAAACCGTTCAGAACCTGATTGCCCTGCGTTTTGCCAACCCGCTGTTTGGCTCGCAGTGGAACTGTGACCACATCAGCCACATTGAAATCACCGTGGCTGAAAAAGTCGGTATTGAAGGCCGCTGGGGTTACTTCGACGAAGCTGGCCAGATGCGCGACATGGTGCAAAACCACCTGTTGCAGCTGCTGACCCTGACCGCCATGGAACCACCACTCGACCTCAGCGCCGACGCCATCCGTAACGAAAAGGTGCGGGTACTGCAGGCACTGGCACCGGTCAAGGCCGTGGGCCCCGACAAACACGTGATCCGTGGCCGTTACACCGAAGGTGTGGTGGATGGCAAATCAGTACCGGGTTATATGAATGAAGAAGGTGCCAACCCCAACAGCAGCACCGAAACCTTCGTGGCAATCAAGGCCGAAATCCGTAACTGGCGTTGGGCAGGTGTGCCGTTTTACCTGCGCACCGGCAAACGGATGAAACAGAAGCTGTCGCAGATTACCGTGCACTTCAAACCGCACGCTTACTACATCTTTAATGAAAACCAGCGTTCGGTGGCCCGTAACCGTCTGACCATCCGTCTGCAGCCGGAAGAAGGGATTTCCCTGAAAATCCTCAACAAGGATCAGGACCTCAGCCAGGCCATGAACCTGCGCGCCGGCAGTCTGCGTCTCGACTTCGCCAACGACTTTGGCCGTAACCGTATCCCGGATGCCTACGAACGTCTGTTGCTGGAAGTGGTACGTGGCAACCAGTACCTGTTCGTGCGTCGTGACGAAATCGAACACGCCTGGCACTGGTGTGACCAGCTGATCGAACAGTGGAAACAGGACGACAGCGCCCCGCAAGGTTATTCCGCTGGCAGCTGGGGCCCGAAAGGTGCCGACCTGCTGATCATGAAAGATGGCAACTGCTGGCAGGAGGACCTCTGATGGAACTGCCAGCCGCCATCACACTGCACCGTTTTGAAGATCGCCAGCAATGTGCCGAGGCGCTTGCCGACCACATTGCCGGGCGTCTGCGTCAGGACCTGCAATTGAACGGTCAGGCCGGTCTGATCCTGTCCGGCGGTTCCACTCCGGTGCCGATGTTCAAGGCCCTCAGCCAGCAGAAACTCGACTGGGAAAATGTCCTGGTGAGTCTGGCCGACGACCGCTGGTTGCCGCCGGAACATGCCGACAGCAATCAGGGCAAGGTGGAACAACACTTGCTGCGTAACGAAGCAACCAAAGCTCGCTGGATTCCGCTGTGGAACCCGGCCAGCCAGGAAGACGAAGCACTGGGCCGTTGCCGTGAACAACTGCAACAGCTGCCAGCACAACTGAGCGTGGTGGTGCTGGGCATGGGCAATGACGGTCATACCGCGTCACTGTTCCCCTGCTCAAAAGAACTGCCACGGGTGTGGGACAGCCGTCAGGACTGCGAATGGGTACAACCCACCAGCGCTCCGTGGCAGCGTATGACCCTGACACCACAGCGTTTGCTGGCCAGTAACGAACGTATTCTGCACCTGACCGGGGCCGACAAGCTCGACACCCTCAGCCAGGCGCTCAGGAACAATCAGCGCGAGGAAATGCCGATTCGCCATTTCTTCAGCGCCGGCCTCCGGATTTTCTGGGCTCCATAAGCCCGGCCGGACGCCATCCGCACACTCAGCGGCACAACTTACTATAAAAGAGGACTTGCACATGTCTGAAGCCCGTTACCCAGAACACTTCATCGCTGCCATTGATGCCATGGCAGCGCTGGCCCCGGTGATTCCGGTTCTGAAAATTGATCGTCTGGAAGATGCCGTTCCACTGGCTACCGCACTGGTGGAAGGTGGCTTGCCAGTACTGGAAGTAACCCTGCGTTCCGACATCGCACTGGATGCGATTCGTCTGATCCGCGCCGAAGTGCCGGGCGCCCGTGTCGGTGCCGGTACGGTTACCAACCCGACCAACCTGCAGCAAGCGGTCGACGCTGGCAGTGAATTTATCTTCACGCCGGGCGCCACTCCGGCACTGCTGAAAGCCGCTCTGGAAGCCGGTGTACCTATGGTGCCAGGTATCCAGACCGTCTCTGAAATGATGACCGCCCTCGACCTCGGTTATCAGCGCTTCAAGTTTTTCCCGGCCGCTGCCGCCGGTGGTACTGCCATTCTGAACTCCATTGCCGGGCCATTCCCGCATGTGCGTTTCTGCCCGACTGGTGGTATCCGCATCAGCAACGCCAATGAGTACCTGAGCCTCAACAACGTGATGTGTGTTGGTGGCACCTGGTTAACTCCGGACAACCTGATCAGCAGCAAAAACTGGGGCGCCATCCGCGACCTGGCGGCAGAAGCCAGCGCCTTGCGCAGCTGAACCGCTCCGCCGCAGACCGGCCCCGACCAATAACAATAACAGCGACCGCCAGCACCAACGCCTGCTATCACCAACCTGTCACAATCAGCAGGCAGGCTGCCGGTCCTTATGGTTCCGATTTGCCCCCGCCCCGCGCCATGATCCGCAGGGCGGTTACACCACAGGAGATGATCATGCCGCAATTGACCCGCCACCCCGCCTGGACCAGTCTGCAGGAACAGATTGCCCCGGCCCTCGAAACCCCGATCAAATCCCTGTTCAGCGACCCGGACCGTTTCGATAAATACTCCCTGAAAGTGCAGAACATCCTGCTCGATATTTCCCGCAACCCGATCAACGACGGCGTCATGAACCTGCTGCTGCAGCTGGTGCGTGAAGCGGGTATCGAACAGTGGCGTGAACGCATGTTCGAAGGCGACATCATCAACTCCACGGAACAGCGTGCCGTTCTGCACACCGCCCTGCGTAACCGCAGCGGCACCCCGGTGCTGGTGCGTGGCAAGGATGTGATGCCGGTGATCGACCACGAACTGAAGCGTATCCGTGTATTCGTGAACGCCGTTCGCAAGGGCAGATGGCGTGGTCACTCCGGCAAACGTATTACCGACGTGGTGAACATCGGTATTGGTGGTTCCGACCTCGGCCCGCGTATGGTGACCCAGGCGCTGAAACCGTATGCCGACGACACCCTGCGTGTGCACTTTGTGTCCAACATGGACGGCGTGGAAATCGCCAACGTGCTGCGTGAACTGAACCCGGAACGGGTACTGTTTGTGGTGGCATCCAAAACCTTTACCACCAGCGAAACCATTACCAACGCCGAAACCGCGCGCAACTGGCTGATGGCATCGTCGTTTGACCGTCGTGCTGTGGCCAAACACTTCGTGGCGGTATCCAGTAACGTTGAAGCGGTAAAAGCCTTTGGTATCGCCCCGGAAAACATTTTCCAGATGTGGGACTGGGTCGGTGGCCGTTTCTCCCTGTGGTCCGCCATTGGTCTGCCAATCGCGCTGTACCTGGGCTTCCGCCAGTTCGAGGAGCTGCTGCAAGGCGCCCACGACATGGACCTGCACTTCCGCAACGCCCCGTTGGAACGTAACGCTCCAATCTGGATGGCGCTGACCACCCTCTGGAACAGCACCTTCCTCGGTCGCAGCAGCCAGGCCATCCTGCCGTACGACTGGCCACTGCAGAAGTTCTCGGCCTACCTGCAACAGGCAGAAATGGAATCCAACGGCAAATCCGTGGATCGTGATGGCAACCCGGTTCCATACAGCACTGGCTCCATTATCTGGGGTCAGCTGGGTATCGACGGCCAACACGCCTTCTACCAGTACCTGCACCAGAGCAACACCATTGTGCCAGCCGACTTTATCGGCTCGATTGAAAGCAGCACCCCGGTACAGGGCCACCATGAAAAACTCATGGCCAACTTCTTCGCCCAGACCGAAGCCCTGATGGCCGGTATCAGCGCCGACGACGTGCGTCGCGACCTGACCGCCAAAGGCATGGCCGCCGACGAAATCGAACGCCTGATTCCACACAAGGTGCACCGTGGCAACCGCCCGACCAACACCCTGCTGCTCGACCGTCTCGACCCGCGCACCCTCGGTGCCCTGATAGCCCTGTATGAACACAAGATTTTCATTCTGGGTGTGATCTGGGATATCTGCTCGTTTGACCAGTGGGGTGTGGAGCTGGGTAAAACCCTGGCCAAAAACATCCTGCCTGAGTTACAAAGCGGGGAGATCAAGCCGGATCACGACGATTCCACCCGCAACCTGATGCAGTACTTCGTCGAAAAACGTCGTCAGCTGCACAGTGAAGGCTGAGCGAAACCCCGGCCCGACAGCGATGGGGCAGTCGGCCATTTGTCCGGTTCGGCGTCGTCGGCTGCGACGGATTCGCTGACCTGCGGATTCTGGTGTGCATTTTGATGGAACCCACAAGGCCTTGCCGACCCCGGATCGGCGGGTGCTACCGGGTATCCATCATCGCCAGGAGGTTCTTAATGGAATGCGCCACAGATCCAGCCTCCATTGACAGCCTGAAACGCCAATGGCTGCGTCAGTACGAACGTATGATCAACAAGGATATGGCCTCGCAGCAGACCGACGGGATGCTGCTGCGCAACCTGACACAGACCATGGACAAGGTCTGTCAGGAATTGCTGCAGACTTCTCAGAAGGGCGAGTCAGGGGCGTTGTCTGCCGACAAACTGCTGATGCAGCTGTCAGTATTCACTGAAGGGTTTCTGGCGGATGTAATACAAAAGCACCGGACATCCTGCGCGATATCCAACTTTCCCCGGTAACATAATCCACCGCCTGGCTACCTCCCGAGGTGATCGTTGCGGTTGAAAAGCGCTGGCAAGGCTTCACGCAACCGTTACAGAGCCTCGCGTAGGCGAAAAAAAAACGGGCTGCCAAGGCAGCCCGTTGCTTCACCCGACGGATATCAGTTCATCACGCCCAGTGCACTCAGGGTTTGCAGGGTCAGCTGTCCGGTTGGCAGACCATTGTCTTTCTGGAATGCGGTTACCGCATTCATAGTACGCCAGCCCACTGCGCCATCCACCGGGCCCGGATTGTAGTTATGATCCAGCAGGGCCTGCTGCAAGTTCTTGACGATGTCAGGAGTGGTGTTGGTTTCACACAGAATTTCACGCCATTCCATGCGGGCATCCGATACCTTGACGGTCTGTGGCAGGTCCTGGTACTTGGCAGGAACGGTCTGGGCCAGCTCTTTCGGAGGCTCAACCATTTTCTCTACTTCTACCGTCTTGTAGACCGCGGGATGATTGATGGTTTCGGTGTGAGCCGCTACATCCACAACCTGCTTGCTGACGGTGGTGTATTCCGCCGGAATCACTTCCTCTTCGGTGCGCTCCGGTTTTATCAGTACCGTTTTGGAAACCATTTTGGACTCTTCCGGCACTTCAACCAGACAGAGAATCTCGCCGGTGGCGTCGTCCAGTTTCTCAACCGGACCATGGCCTTTCTTCCAGGTGGTGTAGGCAGGACGAATCACCACTTTCTCGGTGACTGTCTCGTACTCAGCCGGTTTTTTAACCAGCTTTTTGGATTCTTCCTTGACCAGAACCTGTTCTTCTACGGTTTTGTAGGTGGTTGGAACCACCACCAGTTCATCCCAGGCTTCGCTGACCAGAACTTCCTTGGACTCGGTTTCGTATCGTGCCGGTTCGACCTCAACACTGGTCTGTTCAGGCTCGATCATCACCTTCTGGATTTCATCCTTGTATTGCTCAGGAATGACCAGTCGTGCGTAACAGTGGCCAGGCAGGGCATTCGGGGGGAGCTGCTGATCAATCGCCGGTGAGCTTGCTTCACTCACAGCCGCCTCATCAGACTCGGACGCTTTCAGCTTCTGCAGCAGTTCTTCATTTTGCTTGGTCAGCTCCTGATTGGAGGTCACCAGCTTTTGATACTCACCGGTGTCTGCAGCACTGCTGTCTTTACTGGCCTGTGTTGCACATCCGCTCAGCATGATAGTGGCAATGCTGACCGCAAGCAGGTGTTTGTTCATATTCAATCCTTTAAATTTAACGACATGGTTAGTCCTATATCCAGTCACACCTCCCGAGACGAATGGGCCATTTCCGGTGCTGCTATCACATTCCCGAAGGCGCTTTCGTCTCACACGACAGACCTTGGTCTGCCAATCATTCACTGAAAGCACGCTATAAACTCCCGCTTGCTACAGCTCTGGACATCGGACCCAACCCATTATCCATATCGAACATGTCATTAAGTTATCGATTGTCACAATTAACACTTTTGAAAATCATAACAATGATTGATATCAGCAAAAAATCAAAATTCCAAAACAGTTTTTGCCATTAATGCTGCAAACAACGTGATTCCTCATGCATGGAGTACGGAATTTCGTCGACGAAAGCGATTGGACGGAAGTCCAGACGCGCGATCCTGAACAGCCAGCGGAATCGAAGCCCGGTTACGGAACAGACATATGAGACTGTTGATGGTCGCAGTGGACAGATAACCGTCGCCACAAACTTCAGCCTGGTTACGGGAAGTTCGGCAAAAGAGGGCAATCGCAGCCGGTAAAAGAATGCCAAACAAGGAATGAAGGCAAGGAGATCTCCTGCCTCCTGACAATTACGACCTGCTCCTGCAGCTGATCACTACGCCAACCTGGTCATATATGGAGATCTCCCTACTCCCGGTGCTTGTCGCACCACTCGTTGGGGCGCTACTGTCTCGGCGAACGGCGTCCGTCACGAAACAGAGCCATTATCCAGCGACAGCGCGCCAGCTTCATCTACCATCTGGTACAAAATCACCGACTCATTGCAGCAAAAATGACAAGCCAGACGCTCCCGGCGAGAAATACGGCAGGATTTGAATCAGTCGCAGCCAGAAAAGGCACCCGACCGATCGCACGACGGCCGGGATAGCGATACCGATGTTGCGGTTTGAGGCGAAGCCGTACCCCGACGGCTCCGACAGGACAGTCGGCCAATCCGCTCAGCCTCTTACCAGCGGGTTATCCAGTGCTGCCGCTGCACCCAGCAAGCCGGGGTTTTCGGCAACACACAACCACACTGGCACGGCGGCCAGATATTCCCGGAAACGGCCCTTGTTTTCGAAGCCCTGACGGAAGTCGGGGCTGCTGAGGAACAGCTCGCGTACCCGTGGCAGAATGCCACCACACAGATACACACCACCACGGCAACCGATGGTGAGGCTGTTGTCGCCTGCCACTGAACCGAGCATGCGGAAGAACTGGCGCAGTACATCACCGGCCAGTGAGTCCGGGTTTTCCAGCGCGGCCGAGCTGACCGCCGCCGGGCTATCCAGCTCAGCGGCAACGCCGCGCAGTTCAGCCATGATGCCGTAGAGGTCCAGCAGACCCTGACCACTCAGCACCCGCTCAACCGATACCCGTCCGTACAAACGGCGGAAGCCCACCAGAATGGCGTCTTCCTGTTCGTTGTGAGGGGCAAGGCTGACGTGTCCACCTTCACCCGGTAATGGCAACCAGCCATTCGGGGTGTAAGCCAGACTGCCCACGCCCAGACCAGTGCCGGGGCCAATCACCAGACGGGCCGCTTGTGGCAGCGCCGTACCAGCGCCTACCGGCAGCAGGTCGGCGGCGTCGACACACAACATGCCTAACGCCTGAGCGGTAAAGTCATTCACCAGTTTCAGCTGTTGCAGACCCAGTGCCTGACTCAACTGCTGGCGATTGAAAAACCAGTGGTTGTTGGTCATGCGGATGTCTTCACCATCCACCGGGCACGCCAGAGCCAGACAAGCGCGAGTCGGAATCGCAATACCGGCGCGGCTGCAGTATTCACGAATCGCTTCATCAATGTTGCTGTGGTCAGCCGTTGCCAGCGTAATCACCTGTTGCAGACCGGCATTGGCAGCCGAACTGTCGATCCAGGCAAAACGGGCATTGGTTCCACCAATATCACCTACCAGTACTGCATTACTCACCGCTATTACCTCACTCGATACCGGCAAAACGGAAAACGGTTGCGCCTTGCTCCGCAGAATTCACCTGCTGGCGCATCGGTGCAAACAGCTCACGGCCCATACCGTTGTGGTGTTCATTCACCACCGCCGGTTCCGAGGCCGGACGCTGCAGCCAGCTGTCATCGGCTGCCAGCAGGCTCAGCTCACCGGTGTTGCCATCCAGACGGATACGGTCGCCGGTCTGAACATGCGCCAGCGGGCCACCCAGACGGGCCTCCGGCCAGACGTGAATCGCCGCCGGTACTTTACCGGAGGCACCGGACATACGGCCGTCGGTCACCAGTGCCACCTTGAAACCCTTGTCCTGCAGGGTGCCGAGGAATGGCGTCAGTTTGTGCAGTTCTGGCATACCAATGGCGTTCGGGCCCTGATAACGCACCACGGCGATAAAATCACGCTCCAGCTCACCAGCCTTGAAGGCGGCAGCCAGCTCGTCCTGATCGTTAAAGACAATGGCATCGGCTTCCACCACCCGGTGTTCCGGTGCTACCGCCGAAATCTTGATGACACCACGACCGAGGTTGCCACTCATGAGTTTGAGGCCACCATCGGCGGAGAACGGGTTGCCGTGGGAGCGCAGCACTTTTTCGTCCAGTGAGGCTTCCGGGCCGTCACGCCATACCAGTTCACCGTTCTGCAGGAATGGCTCCTGCATGTAACGATCAAGACCCTGGCCCATGATGGTCATCACGTCGTTGTGCAGGTAACCACCAGCCAGCAGTTCACGCACCACGTAAGACACACCACCAGCGGCCTGGAAGTGGTTGATGTCGGCTTCGCCGTTCGGGTAAACGCGGGCAATCAGCGGCACCACCGACGACAGGTCAGAGAAGTCATCCCAGTTGATGATCACACCGGCCGCCGCCGCAATGGCGATGATATGCATGGTGTGGTTGGTTGAACCACCGGTCGCCAGCAGGGCAACAATGCCGTTCACCAGCGATTTTTCATCAACGATTTCGTACAGCGGAGTGAAACGGCCGTTCTGGGCGGTCAGGCGCACCGCTTGCTGGGCCGCGTAAGCGGTCAAAGCGTCACGCATCTCGGTGCCCGGATTCACGAAGGAAGACCCCGGCAGGTGCAGACCCATGATCTCCACCATCATCTGGTTACTGTTGGCCGTGCCGTAAAAAGTACAGGTGCCAGCGCTGTGGTAGGAATCCGCTTCACACTGCAGCAATTCTTCGCGGCCAACCTTGCCCTGGGCATAGAGCTGGCGAATACGGGCTTTTTCCTTGTTTGGCAAACCGGATGGCATCGGGCCCGCTGGTACAAACACGGTTGGCAGATGGCCAAAACGCAGGGCCCCCATCAACAGGCCCGGAACGATCTTGTCACACACCCCCAGGTAGAGGGCGGCATCAAACATGTTGTGAGAAAGGGAAATGGCGGTCGCCATGGCAATCGCATCACGACTGAACAGTGACAGCTCCATGCCCGGTTGTCCCTGGGTCACCCCATCACACATGGCCGGAACACCACCGGCAACCTGAGCCACCGACCCCATGGCGCGCACGGCGGCACGGATTTTTTCCGGGTAGTGCTCAAACGGCTGGTGCGCCGACAGCATGTCGTTGTAGGCCGTCACCATGGCAACGTTGACCTGATTCATGAGTTTCAGGACGTCCTTGTCATGGCTGTTACAGGCGGCAAAACCGTGGGCAAGGTTGCCACAGGCCAGCGTGGCGCGGTGCACGCCCTGTTCTTCGGCGGCCTTCATACTGGCCAGATAGGCACTGCGGGCGGCAGAGCTGCGTTTGATGATGCGTTGCGTAACCTGTTCGACGACCGGATGCATAACGCTCCTCCCGGATGATGTGTTTCTTGTGATTATTAAGGTTCGGAAATTTCTTTCATCAAAGGGGTCAAACTCTGTGACTGGCTGCCGATGTTCCCACTTACCTGCCGTCAGACCCGACGGAGCCAAAAAGCACCAACGGGAACAGGAATCAGGCCATCCAGAGCGGTTCAGTCCAGTGCCGGTGGGCAATCCGGGCACTGTCAGAGGCCTTTGTTACAAAGCCTTTCACCGCGGTGAAAGGTTGTGAAAGACTTCTCGCGAATTTTATGTAAGTTTACAAAATAAACGACGCGTTTCCTACCAAAAATCCTTGACTTCGAGCCTTCCGGATGTAAATTTTTATTAAATATTACCAAAAATAAGAACACCCTGAGGCTCATCATGACTATTCGAGTTGCAATTAACGGTTTTGGCCGCATCGGCCGTAACGTCCTGCGTGCCCTGTACGAAAATCACTACCGCGACCGTATTCAGGTCGTAGCGATCAACGATCTGGCACCACCGGCAACCAACGCTCACCTGTTCCAGTATGACAGCGTTCACGGCCGCTTCCCGGGCTCTGTCAGCTCTGACAACGAAAGCATCACCGTCAACGGTGACCGCATTGCCATCAGCGCCATTCGTAACCCGGCCGAGCTGCCATGGGGCGAACATCAGGTTGACGTGGTATACGAATGCACCGGCCTGTTCACCAGCCGTGACAAAGCCGCCGCACACCTGACCGCCGGTGCCCGCAAGGTCATTATTTCTGCACCGGGCACCGATGTGGATGCCACCGTGGTGTTTGGCGTGAATGATCAGGTTCTGACCGCCGACCATCAGATTATTTCCAACGCGTCCTGTACCACCAACTGCCTGTCGCCAGTGGCGCAGGTGCTGCACCGTGCCATTGGTATCGAAAGTGGCCTGATGACCACCATCCACGCCTACACCAACGACCAGAACCTGTCGGATGTTTACCACTCCGACCTCTACCGCGCCCGTTCTGCCACCCAGTCCATGATCCCGACCAAAACCGGCGCTGCCGCCGCGGTTGGTCTGGTGCTGCCGGAACTGGCAGGCAAGTTCGACGGTATGGCCGTACGTGTGCCAACCATCAACGTGTCTCTGGTGGACCTGAGTTTTATCGCGTGCCGTGAAACCAGCGTGAAAGAAGTGAACGAACTGATGGCCGCTGCCGCCAAGGAATCCGCCGTGCTGGGTTACAACGACGCGCCGCTGGTTTCCATCGACTTCAACCACGATCCGCGTTCGTCCATTTTTGATGGCAGCCAGACCAAGGTCTCCGGCCGTCTGGTGAAAGTGATGTCCTGGTATGACAACGAGTGGGGTTTCTCCAACCGTATGCTGGACAACACTCTGGCCCTGATGAGCGCACGCTAAGGCCAGACTATGTGCAGAAGAACCAAAATTGTGGCCACCCTTGGTCCGGCCACCAGCAGTCCTGAACGGATCGAAGCGCTGATTGCAGCGGGTGCCGATGTGGTGCGCCTGAACTTCTCCCACGGCGAAGCCGATGACCACCGCCAGCGCGCGGCGCTGGTGCGTCAGGCGGCTCGCAAACAGGGGCGTTTTGTGGCGATTCTCGGTGACCTGCAAGGCCCGAAAATCCGTATCGCCCGTTTTGCCGATCGCAAGGTCATGCTGGATGTTGGCCAGGCTTTCACCCTCGATGCCACGCTGGGCAACGAAGCCGGTGACAAACATCAGGTGGGGATCGACTACAAGGCGTTAATCGAAGACGCCCGTGTTGGCGACATCCTGCTGCTCGACGATGGCCGTGTAGAGCTGGAAGTGACCGCAACCCATCCGCACAAGCTCGAAACCCGGGTGCGGATTGGCGGCTGGCTGTCGAACAACAAGGGCATCAACCGTCTTGGTGGTGGTCTGTCCGCTCGTGCTCTGACCGACAAGGATCGCGCCGACATCATTACCGCTGCTGAAATCGGTGTGGATTATCTGGCGGTGTCATTCCCGCGCGATGCCGCCGACATGGAAGAAGCCCGCAGCCTGCTGCTGGCCGCCGGTGGTCATGCTGGTCTGGTATCCAAGATCGAACGTGCCGAGTGTGTGGCCGATGACGAAGTGCTGGATGGCATTATTCGCGCCTCCGATGCCGTGATGGTCGCCCGTGGTGACCTCGCGGTGGAAATCGGTGACGCCGAACTGGTGGGTGTGCAGAAGAAAATCATCGCCCGCTCACGTCAGCTCAACAAACCGGTGATCACCGCCACCCAGATGATGGAGTCGATGATCACCAGCCCGATGCCAACCCGTGCGGAAGTTTCCGACGTTGCCAACGCCGTGCTGGATTACACCGATGCGGTAATGCTGTCGGCTGAAACCGCCGCCGGTGATTACCCGGTGGAAGCCGTAGCGGCCATGGAGAGGATTATTCTGGGTGCCGAACGTCATCCGTTGTCCAAGCGCTCCAAACACCGCCTGTACGAGGAATTCCACGACGTTGATGAAACCATCGCGTTGTCAGCAATGTACGCGGCCAACCATCTGCAGGGTGTGAAGGCGATTATTTCCCTCACCGAATCCGGAGCAACGCCGCGTCTGATGTCGCGTCTGCGTTCACCGCTGCCGATTTATGCATTCTGCCGCGAGGAAGCCACCCAGAACCGGGTTGCGCTGTACCGTGGTGTGCAAACTGTTCCGTTCTATTCGGAACGTCTGGCGCCGGAAGATGTCAATGCAAGAGCAATTGACGTTTTACGCTCCAAAGGTGTGGTCACCAACGGTGATCTGGTGGTGATGACCAAAGGTGATTACCTCAACGCCCAGGGTGGTACCGACGTTCTCAAGATCATGCGCGTCTGACGCGTTTGTTCTTCGCTCTCATTCACGGCTCGTCCCGCTGGGGACGCTTATGGGGAAGGTATTACCTTCCCCTTTTTTATGGGCACAGTTTATGGGTAATGCCGATCAGTTAAGCCCCCGTCGGCATTCTTAAACGTCGTTATGGCATCGGTTGATCACGATCTGCTCGGCTTGTTAATTGGCTCTACCGTATGCCCTCATGGGGGACCTTGTCCCCCGGCCGGGCGGGCCTCCCCCTGCTTAGCCCGACTGGGCTCGTGTTTCCGGTTTTCACCGACAACGGCTTTTCGACCCCGGCCCGATGGCACATCCCTGTGCCAACGGGCCTGGCGGGGCATCCATGCCCCGGCCGGGTCGGCCGTTGCGGTGAATCCCGGCTCGCCCAGATGGGCATTGGGCAGCCAGCTGCGCTGGGCACATTCGGAAATCAATGATCAGGCTGTTTAAAAGTCCTTAACTGATCGGCATTACGGTTTATGGGCACGGTCTGGCAGCAGGTCAGTTCATAGCTGCTATACAGCCACCTCATGAATCCAGCGGCCCATCTTCTTGTCCCATATTGTTGTTCTCTCGATCAGTCACGACAGTGGCAACACCGTAAACGGCATTGGCGGTATGACTACTACTGTTTTGTGATCAATCGTCATACACTGGAGTCTGTTAACCGAGCCGCTGTTCACTAAACCCGCAGGGCATGTAGCAGCAGCCGTGGCCGCCTCTGGCAGGTCACCAGGGTCCGATGGGAAACCGTCTGGCCTCCCGCATTTTTGGAAAGGTGTAACAATGACATTGCCCGAACCTCACCTGAGTGACGCCTTTGGCCGTCGCTTTGGTTATTTACGCCTGTCGGTAACCGACCAGTGTAACTTCCGTTGCAACTACTGCTTGCCGGACGGTTATCAAGGGTCGGGGAAAACCGCCTTCCTGTCGCTCGATGAAATTCGCAGCGCCGTCGGTGCTTTTGCGGCACTCGGCACCCGCAAGGTCCGTATCACCGGTGGTGAACCCAGCCTGCGTCGGGATTTGCCCGATATTATCCGCGCCGTTGCCAGCACTCCCGGTATCGACACCGTCGCCATGACCACCAATGGTTATCGCCTCGAACGGTCGGTTGACGACTGGGTCGCCGCCGGCCTGACCAATCTCAACCTCAGCATCGACAGCCTTGATCCGGCCCAGTTTGCCACCATCACCGGCCACGACGTATTGCCGTCGCTGCTGCGTGGGCTCGATCGCGCGCTGGCGCTGGGTCTGAAGGTCAAGATCAATGCCGTGTTGCTGCGCGGCTTCAACTTCGACCAGCTGCAATCCTTCCTCGACTGGGTCAAACACACCCCCGTCAGTATGCGTTTTATCGAACTCATGCAAACCGGTGATAACCAGGTGTTTTTTGCCGAGAACCACGTCAGTGGTGAACAGATTCGCCAGCACCTGCTGGATCAGGGCTGGTTACCGGTGCTGCGGGAAACCAACGCCGGCCCGGCACTGGAGTTCTGCCACCCGCATTACCACGGCAAGATCGGCCTGATCATGCCGTACAGCCGCGATTTCTGCGCCAGCTGCAACCGTCTGCGCCTGTCATCGGTGGGCAAGATGCACATGTGCCTGTTTGGTGAACAGGGCTACGACATCCGTGAGCTGCTGCAGGCCGACCGTCAGGCCGAACTGCTGCAAACACTGCCACAGCTGCTGGGTGAAAAACGCGAAAGCCACTACCTGCATCAGGGCCAGACCGGCGCTACCCGCCATCTCGCCATGCTCGGAGGTTGATCATGAAAGCCACATCCCAAACCGTTGGCCTGTTACTGGCCGGTGGTGAATCACGGCGGATGGGCAAGGACAAGGCCCTGCTACCTATCGAAGGGTATCCGGATTTATTACATCGCCAGCTGGCTTTGTTACAAAGTCTGTCGCTGGATCGTTACCTGGTGAGCCGTCACCAGCGCCACGGTGAATTGCCACTGGCCGGTGCCGAATTGCTGATCGACCAGAATCAGGGCCAGCACGAAGGCCCGCTGGCCGGTATCGCCGCCGCCCTGAACGCCTGTCCGGATGCCACCGAATTACTGGTATTACCGGTCGATCTGCCCTGTATGACCCGTGACGTGCTGGAATCCCTGCTGGAAAGCGGCCGTCGTTTGCGTCAGGGCCTGTATTTTGAAGGTGAATACCTGCCGTTGTATCTGCCCGTGACCAGCAGCCTGCGCAGCGATCTGGCCCAGCGTCTTGGCCAGCTCAGCAGCGACAAGTCGATACGAGGCATGCTGCGCCGCGAAAATGCCGCCGGTTTGCCAGTGCCGGATTCACTCGTCTTTACCAACACCAATACCCCGGAAGAATGGCAGGCCTGCCAGATCCGGCCGCATTCCTTCTGAATTCAAGAGAGCCCGAACATGTCCAAGACCTTTACCAACGATTTTGTGCCACTGAACATTGCGGTGCTGACCGTTTCCGATACTCGCACGGAAGAAACCGATACCAGTGGCCAGCTGCTGGTGCAGAAGCTGACCGAAGCCGGTCACACCCTGACCGCCAAAGCCATTGTGGCCGATGACAAGTACGCCCTGCGTGCCGTGGTTTCCAACTGGATCGCCGACACCACCACCCAGGTGGTACTGGTAACCGGTGGTACCGGTTTCACTGCCCGTGACACCACTCCGGATGCACTCGAACCGCTGTTCGACCAGACCATCACCGGTTTTGGTGAGCTGTTCCGCCAGATCTCCTACAGCCAGATCGGCACCTCTACCATCCAGAGCCGCGCGGTTGCCGGTCTGGCCAACAGCACCATTATTTTCTGCATGCCAGGCTCCACCAACGCCTGCCGCACCGCCTGGGATGACATCATCGCCAGTCAGCTGGATGCCCGCTTCCGCCCATGCAACTTTGTACTGCGTCTGAAAAACACGGCTCCTGGCCAGTGTGAAAGCCGCGGCTGAGAACGGACAGGTTATGGATACGCCACAACAGCAGAATCAGTTCTCCCACGTTAATAGCCGTGGTGAAGCCAGCATGGTCGACGTCAGCCAGAAGGCGGTGACCGTACGTGAAGCCCGCGCCGAAGGTTATGTGGAAATGCAGGCCAGCACCCTGCAGATGATCATCAGTGGTGGTCATCACAAGGGGGATGTTTTCGGGGTTGCCCGGATTGCCGGCATTCAGGCCGCCAAACAGACCAGCCAGCTGATTCCGCTGTGCCATCCGCTGATGCTGTCGAAGGTGGCGGTCGATTTTGAAGTACAACCCGAACTCAACCGGGTGCGTATCCACAGCCTCTGCAAACTGAGCGGTCAGACCGGCGTCGAGATGGAAGCCCTGACCGCCGTCAGCGTCGCCGCTCTGACCCTGTTCGACATGTGCAAGGCGGTTGATCCGGCCATGTGCCTGACCGGCATCCGGGTGCTGGAAAAACAGGGTGGTAAAACCGGCCACTGGCAGGCGCAGGCAAACACCCAATCTGGCGCGGAGCAGCAATAATGAACGTCCTGTTATTTGCCCGTCTGCGCGATGAACTGGGCCAGGACAGCATTGAGCTGGACCTGCCGGAACCGGTTCAGATTGCCGATATTCGTGCCGCCCTGCAGCAACGCTGGCCGCAGCACCAGAACCTGCTGGCCAGCGGCCGCGCTCTGGTGGCCGTCAACCAGACCCTGATCAACAACGATCAGCAGCTGGTCAGCAGCCGTGATGAGGTGGCGTTTTTCCCACCCATGACCGGAGGCTGAGATGGCAGTACGGGTGCAAACCGCCGACTTTGATGTCGGCGCGGAATACCAGCAACTGGTGAACAACAACCCGGCCGATGGTGCTGTGGTGTTTTTTGTTGGCCTGGTGCGCGACCTCAATCAGGGCGATCAGGTCAAAGGCCTGTTTCTGGAGCACTATCCCGGTATGACCGAACGGGCGCTGGAACAGATCGAAGCCGATGCCCGCGCGCGCTGGCCGCTGGGCCGGGTGCAGGTGGTGCATCGGGTTGGCCAGCTGGAGGTCAACGACCAGATCGTGTTTGTGGGCGTCAGCAGCCCCCATCGTGAAGCCGCCTACGAGGCCAGCCAGTTCATCATGGACTTCCTCAAAAGCCGCGCACCGTTCTGGAAAAAAGAAACCGTACGCGACGGCAGCGACCACCAGCAACGCTGGATCGACACCGCCGCCAAGGACACCGAAGCGCTGAAACGCTGGTAACCCTCCGCCGACTGACGCGCACTGTCGCCTTCAGCAGTCATACGCCGACTGGCACGCCGATTTTCCTGAACGACCATTTTCCTGAACGACCATTCGCCGTTGGTGGCACTGAAGCCACCCGCCTGCTGGTTTATGATGGCCAGCAGCTGAATGGAGATCCTCATGAAAGACCAACTGCTTGCCCGTCTGGAATTACTGATCCCACCACCCCTGGTGGCGCTGGCACTGGCCATTCTGATGGCGCTGATAGTGCCGTTTGTGCCACGTCCGGCGCAGCTGCCGTTTCACCATCTGGCCTTGTGCAGCCTAGTCGCCGCGGGCGGCATAGTCTCGGCACTGCTCGGTGTGTATTGCTTCTGGCGTCACAAAACCACCATCAACCCACACCGCCCGGATCGCACCAGCGCCCTGGTCACCAGCGGAATATACCGTTTCACCCGTAATCCCATGTACGTCGGCATTCTGCTGGTACTGGCGGCGTGGGCGCTGTATCTGTCGCATATCCTGCCGCTGCTGCTGGTGCCGCTGTTTATGGTCTATCTGAACCGTTTCCAGATCGGACCAGAGGAACAACGACTGGAAAAGCGTTTTGGAACAGACTTCACCAGCTATCGGGATTCTGTCCGCCGCTGGCTCTGAGTAGACTGCCTCCAGACCCTGGGGGAAGGTCAGGACCGGCCTTTCCCCCTGACGAATTCCGGAGGACCCAGCATGAAACCAACCCGTTTACCGACCGTATTTGTGCCCCACGGCGGCGGCCCCTGGCCGTTTGTTGATCTCGGCGGCCGCTTTGGTGAGTCGGAAATGGCCAACCTGCGACGCTTTCTCGAACAGTACCCGTCCACCCTGCGCCAGAAACCCAAAGCCCTGCTGGTGATTTCGGCACACTGGGAAGAAGCCGTCGCCACCATGATGACCTCCCCGCAACCGCCGATGCTGTACGACTACTACGGCTTCCCGGACGATGCCTACCAGATCCAATGGCCAGCCCCCGGTTACCCGGAACTGGCACCACGGGTCGCCGAACTGCTGCACAAGGCCGGTTTTGCCACCGACACCAACGAAGAACGCGGTTATGACCACGGCACCTTTGTGCCACTGAAAGTCATGTACCCGGACGCCGACATGCCGATCCTGCAACTGTCGATGCTGCGCAGCCTCAACCCCGCCGACCACATCCGGATGGGCCGCGCGCTGGCACCACTGCGTGACGAAGGCATCCTCATTCTCGGCAGCGGCCAGTCATTCCATAACCTACGCATCAACCGCACCGACCTCGCCCGTCAGGTCTCCGAACCGTTCGACACCTGGTTAAAAGAAGTCGCCGTAATGCCTCGCCCGGAACGCGAACGCCGCCTCAGCGACTGGGTCTCCGCCCCCAACGCCAAACTCGTCCACCCACGCGAAGAACACCTGCTACCCCTCATGGTCATCCTCGGCGCCGCCCTCGACGACCCCGGCGAAATCATCTACAACGGCCTGTTCGGCAAAGCCTGGATCACCGGCGTACAGTACGGACGGTAAGCGTCGGGCGTCGGGCGTCGGGCGTCGGGCGTCGGGCGTCGGGCGTCGGGCGTCGGGCGTCGAGGGCGATTTTTGTGGGCATAAATGCCCACACTACAACAGAGCATCTATTTGCACCGATTTCGCCCAGCGCAGCTGGCCACTGTTAATTGCCCATCTGGGCGAGCCGGGATTCGCCGCAACGGCCGACCCAGCCGGGGCATGGATGCCCCGCAAGGCCCGTTGGCACAGGGATGTGCCATCGGGCCGGGGTCGATCAGCCGTTGTCGGTGAAAACCGGAGGCACGAGCCCAGCGGGCAAAAGCAGGGGGACGGCCGCCCGGCCGGGGGACAAGGTCCCCCAGGCAGGGCAAGCGGCTTTGCGTCTGGCGTCTGGCGTCTGGCGTCTGGCGTCTGGCGTCTGGCGTCTGGCGCACAGTATCCATCCACACCGAAAATCCCCGCCACGCCATCGCGGCCAACGGCGCGCTCCAGGAAAAAAACGGCTTTGCCCACCGAAGGTGGCCGCCAATGCCCATCTGGGCGAGCCGGGATTCGCCGCAACGGCCGACCCAGCCGGGGCATGGATGCCCCGCCAGACCCGTTGGCACAGGGACGTGCCATCGGGTCGGGGTCGAAAAGCCGTTGTCGGTGAAAACCGGGAAAACGAGCCCAGCGGGCAAAAGCAGGGGGAGGCCCGCCCGGCCGGGGGACAAGGTCCCCCAAGAGGGCAAGCGGCTTGACGTCTGGCGTCTGGCGTCTGGCGTCTGGCGTCTGGCGTCTGGCGTCTGGCGTCTGGCGAACAGCATCCATCCAAACTGACAGCAAAGGCCCCCCGGCAGGACAAGCGCCTGGTGTCTGAAGCCAGAAACAACACAGGCGGCCGAAGCCGCCTGTGGATAACCCGCAAACCCGCGTAGCGCCGGATCAATTCTCCAGCTTCAGCTTGCGCGTCGACGCCGACAAATGCTCCGCATCGGTTTCCGATGCCAGCTTGATCATCAGACGCAGGTCGTTTGGCGAGTCCGCATGCGACAGCGCATCTTCGTACGTCACCTCACCCTGCTCATACAGATGAAACAGCGCCTGGTCGAAGGTCTGCATCCCGATATCCACCGATTTGCGCATCAGCGGTTTCAGTTCGTGTACCTGACCCTTACGGATCATGTCGGATGCCAGCGGCGAGTTCAGCAGTACTTCCACCACCGCACGACGGGAGCGGCCATCCGGGGTTGGAATCAGCTGCTGCGCAACAATGGCCTTGAGGTTCAGCGACAGGTCCATCCAGATCTGGCTGTGACGCTCAGGCGGGAAGAAGTGAATGATACGTTCCAGCGCCTGGTTGGCGTTGTTGGCGTGCAGGGTGGCCAGACACAAGTGACCGGTTTCGGCGAAGGTAATCGCGTGTTCCATGGTGTCGGCGGAACGCACCTCACCAATCAGGATCACGTCGGGGGCCTGACGCAGACAGTTTTTCAGGGCAACGTCGAAACTTTCAGTGTCGAGGCCCACTTCACGCTGGGTGATGATGCAGCCATCGTGCTGGTGAATAAATTCGATCGGGTCCTCGATACTGAGGATATGGCCCTTGGAGTTGCGATTGCGGTGACCAATCATGGCCGCCAGCGAGGTCGACTTACCGGTACCGGTCGCACCCACAAACACGATCAGGCCACGTTTGGTCATGGCCAGTTCCTTGATCACGTCCGGCAGACCAAGCTGATCCACTTCCGGGATACGGGTCTCGATACGACGCAGTACCATGCCACAGACGTTACGCTGGTAAAACGCACTGGCACGGAAACGGCCGATACCACGGGCGTTGATGGCGAAGTTGAGTTCCTTGTGTTTCTCAAACTCATCCTGCTGCTGGCCGTTCATCAGCCCCAGCACGATATCGCGGGTCTGTTCTGCTGCCAGCGCCTGTTTGCTCAACGGCAGCATCTGACCGTTTACCTTCATCGACGGTGGTGCACCGGCGGTGATAAATAAGTCGGATGCGCCCTTGTCGACCATCAGGCGCAGGAATTTGTCCATCGACATAGCGGTTTACCTCGGAATTCCTCTAAAGGCCCGGAGCGTACCGGGCCTGTCCTTTCAAGCAGCCAGCCGGATCAGAAGTTGTCCGGCACCTTGGCTTTTTCACGGGCGCCTTCACGGGTGATCAGACCACGTGCCAGCAGGTTCTTCAGCGACTGGTCCATGGTCACCATGCCGTAGGAAGCACCGGTCTGGATCGCGGAGTACATCTGCGCCACTTTGTCCTCACGGATCAGGTTTCGGATCGCCGGAGTACCAATCATGATTTCGTGAGATGCCACACGGCCACCACCCACACGCTTCAGCAGTGCCTGGGAGATTACCCCTTGCAGGGATTCCGACAGCATCGAACGCACCATGGATTTTTCGTTAGCCGGGAAAACGTCGACAATACGGTCAATCGTCTTGGCGGCGGAGGTGGTGTGCAGGGTACCGAATACCACGTGGCCGGTTTCGGCGGCGGTCAGGGCCAAACGGATGGTTTCAAGGTCACGCATCTCACCCACCAGAATCACGTCCGGGTCTTCACGCAGTGCGGAACGCAGGGCTTCGTTAAAGCCTAAGGTGTCACGGTGTACTTCACGCTGGTTGATCAGACTCTTTTTCGATTCGTGTACGAATTCGATCGGGTCTTCAATGGTGAGGATGTGGTCGTGTTTGTTGTCGTTGATGTAGTCGATCATGGCCGCCAGGGTGGTGGACTTGCCGGAACCGGTCGGGCCGGTCACCAGCACAATGCCACGTGGCACATTGGCGAGGTTCTTGAACACTTCACCCATGCCCAGCTGGTCCATGGTCAGAACCTTGGACGGAATGGTACGGAATACCGCACCGGCACCGCGGTTCTGGTTAAAGGCGTTTACACGGAAACGCGCCACACCCGGTACTTCGAACGAGAAGTCAGTCTCAAGGAATTCTTCGTAGTCCTTACGCTGTTTGTCGTTCATGATGTCGTACACCAGCGCGTGTACTTCCTTGTGGCTCAGTGGTGGCAGGTTGATCCGGCGCACGTCACCGTCGACACGAATCATCGGCGGCAAACCGGCTGACAAGTGCAAGTCCGAAGCGCCCTGCTTGGCACTGAATGCCAGCAATTCGGTAATATCCATCGCCTAAATCTCCTCTGCGGCGGCCGGGTATGTCACATGACTGTGGAGCCATCAGCAACCATCCGGACTGGCCGGAAACCTGCCACGGATATCCCGTCTGGCATGGCGCCCCGGCACAAGCTTTTATATGATCAGCACATATGGCAGCGGGCATCTGGCCCGTTGGCTCATCATCCTAAACCAAGCCGAACCAATGTCTACTATCGAAGAAAACTACATCCGGATTGACCAACGTATCAGCAACGCCTGTCACAACAGTGGTGTCGAGCGTGCACACGTACGCCTGCTGGCCGTCAGTAAAACCAAGCCGGCCAGTATGGTTCGGGAGTGTTACAACCTTGGTCAACGCTCGTTCGGTGAGAACTATCTGCAAGACGCACTCGGCAAGATGCCGGAGCTGGCCGACCTCACCGATATCGAATGGCATTTTATTGGCCCGCTGCAGTCCAACAAGACCCGCTCGGTGGCTGAACACTTTCACTGGATGGAAACGCTGGAGCGCGATCGTATCGCAACCCGTCTCAACGACCAGCGACCGGCGTCAATGCCAGCGCTGAATGTGCTGATTCAGGTGAACATCAGCGAAGAAGAGCAGAAATCCGGCGTTATGCCTGCCGACGTGGCGGCACTGGCGCAGCTGGTGAATAACTTGCCGCGCCTGTGTCTGCGCGGCCTGATGTGTATCCCTGAAGATACCGACAATCAGGAACGTCTGCGCGACCAGTTCCGGCGGATGCAGCTATTATTGGAAGAGATGCAGCAGCGCCAGCCGCTGGATTATCCGAATGCACGCCTCGATACCCTGTCGATGGGGATGTCCGGCGACCTCGAACTGGCGATTGCGGAAGGCAGTACCCAGGTGCGAATTGGCACCGACATCTTTGGTGCCCGCGACTACCACCCTTGATGTCGGCCAGACCGGCATCAAACCGTTTGCAAACGAATTAACCGTTTTTAAGGAATACGCATGAGCCAGATCGCATTTATCGGTGGCGGCAACATGGCCACCGCCATTATTGGTGGCCTTATCCGTCAGGGCGAAGTGACTGCCAACGCCATTCGCGTCAGCGACCCGGGCGAGCAGCAACGCCAGAACCTGGCCCAGAGCTTTGGGGTCCAGACGTTCGCCGATAACCTCGAAGCCGTCAGTGAAGCCGATCTGGTGATTCTGGCCGTCAAACCACAAATGATGAAAACCGTGCTGGAACCGCTGCAGGCGACCCTGTCCGCACGTCAGCCACTGATTATCTCCATTGCCGCCGGTATTACCCTGGCCAATCTGGAAAAGTGGAGCGGTTGCCGCAACCTGGTGCGTTGTATGCCCAACACCCCGGCCCTGCTGGGCGTGGGCGCAACCGGCATGGTGGCCAGTGAAGCGGTCGAAATCGAACAGCGTACGCTGGCCGATCGTCTGATGCAGGCCACCGGTATCACCGTATGGCTGAAGTCCGAACAGGAAATCGATGCCGTCACCGCCCTGTCTGGCAGTGGCCCGGCGTATTTCTTCCTGCTGATCGAAGCCATGATCGAATCCGGTGTAAAACTCGGTCTGAGTGAAGAAACCTCCCGTCAGCTGGCGCTGCAAACCGCGCTGGGTGCTGGCCAGATGGCCGCCAACGCCGATGTTGGCCCAGCCGAGCTGCGTCGTCGTGTGACCTCACCGGGCGGCACCACTGAACGTGCGATTTTCACCTTCGAAGGCGCTCACCTGCGCGACATCGTGGACGCTGCCATGCAAGCGGCCAATGATCGTGCCGGGGAACTCAATCGCCTGCTGGGTGACTGATCGTTGCAGACCGTTTCACTCTCTGAGCGGGAGCGGTCGGGCAAACCTGTCATTCATACGACAGGTTTGCTAAAAAGAAATTAACGCAACAGGCAACAGGGAATCACCATGTCTCCGTTTTCTCAGGTAGGAATTCTGCTGGTTAACTCCATCGGCAGTCTGGTCTTGCTGGTATTTATCATGCGCTTCCTGCTGCAGCTGGTACGCGCCGACTTCTACAACCCGATTTCGCAGTTTGTAGTGCGTTTTTCCAACCCGCTGCTGATACCACTGCGTCGGGTAATTCCGGGCTTTGGTGGCCTCGACATCGCTTCGCTGGTGCTGGCCTACGGCTCACAGCTGCTGCTGATGGCGCTGATTCTGGTGATTGTTGGTCAACCCGGTATTCCGTGGATGAACCTGGTGATCTGGGCCGGCGTGGGCCTGCTGTCGCTGCTGGTGAAGATCTACTTCTGGGGCATGATCATTATGGTGATTGCGTCCTGGATCGCCCCGAACAGCTACAACCCGATGCTGATTCTGGTGAACCAGATTCTGGAACCGCTGATTCGCCCGGTGCGTCAGCGTATGCCAGACCTGGGTGGCCTCGATCTGTCACCGATTGTGGTGTTCCTGATCATCCAGATTTTCGAAATCCTGATCCTCAACCCGCTGGCGATGATGACCTCAATGCCACGGGGTCTGGCCATCGGTTTCTGATCTGATCCGGTCTGATTGATGACGATGTTCTTTCAGTGGCAGGGCGAGGATCTGGTCCTCACCTGCCATCTGCAGCCCAATGCCAGCAAGGATGATTTTGCCGGTTTGCACGGCGAGGCACTCAAGGTGCGGATTCAGGCCCAGCCGATCGAAGGCAAGGCCAACGCCGCGCTGGTGAAGTTTCTGGCCAAACAGTTTGGCGTCAGCAAGTCGGCGGTGGATATCCTCAGTGGTGAACTCAATCGCCACAAGCGGGTAAAAATCACGACCCCGGCGCGTATCCCGGACGCCTTGCAGGAATGGCTGGGCAGCCGTTAAGAAATCCGAACCCCGTCCACTCAGCTTTCGCCGTTCTGACTGGCCCGCTCGCGGGTAGTCGACGGGCTTTCCCCAAACAGATCCCGATAATCCCGCGCAAATTCCCCCGGATGCCAGAAGCCCCAGCTGGCAGCAATAGTCGCCAGTGGTCGCCAGTCGGCTTCCGCCATCGGTGTGGATAACTGCCGCCGTACACCGTTAAGACGCACCAGTCGCAAGAAGCGTAACGGGCTGATGCCCATCACCGATTCAAAGCTGTATTGCAGGGTACGGCGGCTGACATGCACCCGTTCGCAGAGATCCGTAATGGTCAGAACCTCGTCCGGATGAGCCCGCACGTATTCGCGCACCTGATCCACCACCTGTTTGCGACGCCCATGAGAAGGCGCTTCGGCGGCCCTGGCATCCGAGCCCTGTAACCAGTCGAGCACCCGACCGAGCATCAATTCCTGCTGCAAGCGCGCTGGCACCCCGCTGCCACCTGCGGCGGCCATCGCCAGCAAACGCCCGAGATCCTGACGCAAGGCCTGTAATCGCTGCGGATCACCACCGCGCCGTGGTGCCAACCACCAGTCTTCTGACCATTCAATACCCTGCAGTTCAGCCTGCCGTTGTAGTTCAGCCTGCCGCACCACAATGCCGTAGATATCAAAGTGGTCCGGGGTCAGCAGTTCAAAGTCGAGATTACCGGGGCGACACATCACTTCCGACGCCGCCACGGTTTCACCATTGATGCGGCATTCCTGTGGATTCACCGCCAGCCCCAGCCATAACGAATCGGGCCAGACATTACATTGCTGGCGCAGGGCATGGCTGGTGTGTTCGGTAAACAGCTGCAAATCCGGCAGCACCAGCTCGTCAATACGACCATAAAAGCGGCCGCTGCCGAGCTGGTCGTACTGCTGCTGCCAGTCACGCAGGTTATGAGCGTGTTCGTCAGCGTCCTGCGCTTCGGTCACGCACCAATCCGGTGCCTGCGATGCTTGCTGTTGGTGCTCCACGGCCGTCAAAACTCCGCTGCGTTTTGCCCCGTGCTCATTCACAGGGCCTGATTATGAAGATAACTCATTGAATGCTATCGGAAATTTCAAGTTTGCCAAAATCCGATAGTGATCCGGAACAGGGTTGGCATCAATGAACACACGATCAATCAGTACGAATGAGCAAGTCCTGTTCCCCGGCCACCCGCACGGTCGGCAACAGGCAACTTGCCTGGAGACTCACATGCACAAGGCCTATCGATATTCACTGGGCGGCAAAACCTGGGAATTTCGCAACCTCGGCGAGCTGATGGCACGCGCCACCCCGGCTCGCTCCGGCGACCGCCTCGCCGGTGTGATTGCCCGCTCTGCCGAGGAACGGGCAATCGCCCAGATGGCATTGGCCGAGGTACCGCTGAAGAATTTCCTCAACGAAGCGCTGGTGCCTTATGAGCTGGACGAAATCACCCGCCTGATCATCGATGATCACGACCCGATTGCGTTTGCGCCGATTTCCCACCTGACCGTTGGCGATTTCCGTAACTGGCTGCTGTCCGACCACGCCACCAGCGACGTGCTGGCGTTTATCCGCGCCGGTGTGACCCCGGAAATGGCCGCCGCCGTCAGCAAGATCATGCGCAACCAGGACCTGATTCTGGTGGCGCAGAAGTGCCGGGTGATCACCGCCTTCCGCAGCACCATCGGTCTGGCCAAACGCCTGTCGACCCGTCTGCAACCGAACCACCCGACCGACGATATGAACGGTATTGCCGCCAGCATGCTCGACGGCCTGCTGTACGGCAGTGGTGATGCGGTGATTGGTATCAACCCGGCCACCGACAACGTGGCGCAGGCAACCCGCCTGATGAAGATGATGGACGAGGTGATCCGCAAGTACGAGATCCCTACCCAGTCATGCGTCCTGACTCACGTGACCAACACGCTGGAATGTATCGAACAGGGCGCACCGGTGGATCTGGTGTTCCAGTCGATTGGCGGCACCGAGGCAACCAACAGCAGTTTCGGTTTTAACCTCGCCACCCTGGCCGAAGCCGAACAGGCGGCGCTGTCGCTAAAGCGCGGCACTGTTGGCAACAACGTTATGTATTTCGAAACCGGACAGGGCAGCGCCCTGTCGGCCAACGCTCACCATGGCCTCGACCAGCAAACCTGTGAAGCCCGTGCTTACGCCGTGGCGCGCAAGTTCAACCCGCTGCTGGTTAACACCGTGGTTGGTTTTATCGGCCCTGAGTACCTGTTCGACGGCAAAGAAATCATCCGCGCCGGTCTGGAAGACCACTTCTGCGCCAAGTTGCTGGGCCTGCCGATGGGCTGTGACGTCTGTTACACCAACCACGCCGAAGCCGACCAGAACGACATGGACAACCTGCTGACCCTGCTGGCCACCGCCGGTTGTTCCTTTGTGATGGGCATCCCTGGCTCCGACGACATCATGCTCAATTACCAGACCACCTCGTTCCACGACGCCCTCTACGCACGCCGGGTGCTGGGCCTGAGCCCGTCACCGGAGTTCGAAGCCTGGCTGGAAAACATGCAGATCATGACCAACGCCGCCGGTGCCCGTCTCAACGATCACCTGCCACCAGCGTTCAGCAGTTCCCTGCAGGCGCTGCCTGCGGTTAACAGTTCATCAGAATCCGACACTGCGGAGGGCCGTCGTCATGGTTAATCAGCCAGAAGACTGGAATGGCGTGGTGGATAACCCGTGGCGACGTCTGCGCAGCTACACCGCTGCCCGTATTGGCCTGGGTCGCAGTGGTGTCAGCCTGCCCACCCGTGAACTGCTGGAATTCCAGCTCGCTCACGCCCGTGCCCGCGATGCGGTGCATACCCCGCTGGATCTTGATGGCATCACGTTGCAACTGGAACAACTGGCGGCCGACCAGCCGCTGCTGAACCCGGCGCTGCCGTTACACCTGCACAGCGAAGCCGTTGACCGTATGACCTATCTGCAGCGCCCGGACCTTGGCCGTCGCCTCAGTGAAGCGTCCCGCGTGTTGCTGCAACAAGAGCAGGAACAGGACAACGTCAGCGAACCCTACGATCTCGCGCTGGTAATCGCTGATGGTCTGTCGGCCACCGCGATTGCCCACAACGCCGTGCTCTTTATCCGTGAACTGGCCAGCGCCATGGCCAGCAGTGAACACCGCTGGCGTCTGGCGCCGATCAGTCTGGTGCAACAGGGCCGGGTCGCCATTGGTGACGACATCGGTGAATTGTTAAACGCCCGCACGGTGCTGGTGCTGATTGGTGAACGTCCAGGCCTCAGCTCACCGGACAGTCTCGGTCTGTACCTGACCTGGAATCCACACCGCGGCCTCACCGACGCCTGGCGTAACTGTATTTCCAACGTCCGCCCGGAAGGCCTCAACCATCCGGAAGCGGCCCGCAAGGCGCTGTATCTGCTCAGCGAAGCCCGTCGTCTGCAACTGTCCGGGGTCAACCTCAAGGACCGCAGTGACGACACGCCGCTGGAACAACAACACGAATCCGGAAGTTTTCTGCTCGGTTGATGCCGGGTCACTTTATCCACAAGAGGTAGCCACTTATGTCTGCATCCCATCAGGAATATCTCGCCAAACGGCAACTCAAGAAAGGCACCGCCGGCTGGGTTCTGCTCGCCGGTCTGGGTGTGTCTTACGTTATTTCCGGCGACTTCGCCGGTTGGAACTTCGGTATTGCCCAGGCCGGTTGGGGTGGTTTTGCCATCGCCGCAGTGCTGATGGCGATCATGTACTTCACGCTGGTGTTGTCGCTGGCGGAAATGTCGGCGGCCATTCCGGCTGCTGGTGGCGGTTACAGCTTTGCCCGTCAGGCCATGGGCCCGGCGGGTGGTTATATGACGGGTCTGGCAGTCCTGATTGAATACGCGCTGGCACCCGCTGCCATTGTGATTTTTATCGGTTCCGCCGTGGAATCCCTGATCGGGGTTAACGGCCCGTGGGTCTACGCGGCGTTTTATCTGGTGTTTGTGGGGATTCACCTGGCCGGTGCCGGTGAAGCCCTGAAAGTGATGATGGTGATCAGCGCCCTCGCTGTGCTGGCGATTGTGGGCACCGCCTTCGCGCTGGTTCCACACTTCGAAAGCAGCCATCTGTTTGATATCGCCAGCGCCGAAACCGGTAACAACTTCATGCCGATGGGCTGGATTGGTGTGTGGTCAGCCCTGCCGTTCGCCATGTGGCTGTTCCTGGCGGTAGAAGGTTTACCACTGGCCGCTGAAGAAGCCCGTGATCCTGCTCGTGACGTACCACGCGGTATCATCGGTGCCATGCTGTTCCTGCTGGTCAGCGCCCTGCTGGTAGTGGTGCTGGTGCCAGGTGCAGCCGGTGCGGAAGCCATGGGGGCCAGCGCAGTACCTCTGGTGGATGCCCTGAATGCTACCGGTAATCATCAGCTGGCGACTCTGGTAAACGTGCTGGCGCTGGTGGGTCTGGTCGCTTCGTTCTTCTCCATCATCTACGGTTACAGCCGTCTGGTGTTTGCCCTGTCACGTGCCGGTTACCTGCCACAATCCTGGTCTGTTACCACTGAACGCAAGGTGCCAGCCCGTGCCCTGATCATTCCGGGTGTGTTCGGTTTCCTGTGCTCCCTGACCGGTGAAGGTGACCTGATGCTGGCAATGGCAGTAGTTGGTGCCACGGTGTCCTACGCCCTGATGGCACTGAGCCACATCCTGCTGCGTCTGCGTGCACCGAACCTGCCACGTCCGTACAAGACTCCAGGCGGCATGTTCACCTCCGGTATCGCCCTGCTGCTGTCACTGGTGGCCCTGACCGGTGTTTACGCCTTCGATCCACGCGCCTTTATGTACACGCTGGTGCTGTTTGTAGTGGGTGCCGCCTGGTTCTTCGGTTACAGCAAGAACCATCTGGTTGCCAAATCAGCCGACGAAGAGTTCGCCATGCTGGCTGCTGCCCAATCGGATCTGGATACCAGCGAAACCCCGACTGCCAGCATGAACACGGCAAGTCAGGTAGCCTGAAACCGGACAAAGGCTAACAACTCCGACATTTGTCTGAGCTGAGCCTCCAGAACACAGAGACGGAGTACAATCTCCGTCTCTGTTCTTGTTTCGGGGGCGTTATGGCACACCGTGCCCATCTGTTTTCCCTGCGTGTGGGTGATGCCCTGCGCCAGTCCTGCCTCGAACGTCCTTACGGCAGCCGCCAGTTACGCGGTGATCTGATCGCCGGTATCACAGTGGGGATTATTGCGATTCCGCTGTCGATGGCGCTGGCCATTGCCAGTGGTGTTCCCCCCCAACACGGTTTGTACACCGCCATGATCGCCGGTCTGGTGATTGCTCTCACGGGCGGCTCGCGCTTCAGCATTTCCGGTCCGACCGCAGCGTTTGTGGTGATCCTGCTGCCCATTGCCCAGCAATTTGGCCTCGGCGGCCTGTTGATGGCGACGTTGTTGTCCGGCCTGATTATGATCGCCATGGCATTGGCCCGACTTGGCCGTCTGATTGAATACATCCCGGAAGCGGTCACCCTCGGTTTTACCGCCGGTATCGCCATCGTGATTGCGACCCTGCAGGTCGATGACTTTCTCGGGCTGGGCCTGGGGCCGTTGTCTGGCCATTACTGGCACAAGGCCGGGCATTTATTGGCTTCACTCGGCCAGACCCAATGGCCCAGTGCCCTTACCGGCGCCGTAACCCTGTTAACCCTGATCCTGTGGAAACGCACCGGCATTGCTCTGCCACCGCATTTGCCCGCCTTGCTGGTCGGCACCGGGCTGGCGCTGTTGCTGGCGACCAATGGCCATGAGCAGGCCACCATAGGTTCACGTTTTACCTTCAGTTGGCCCGACGGCTCGGCTGGTCAGGGGATTCCACCGTTCTGGCCGGAATTTGTCTTGCCCTGGAACATGCCCGGCCCGGACGGCCAGACCGTACATTGGGGCTGGAACAACCTGCAGGCGCTGTTACCAGCAGCGTTTTCGATTGCCATGCTGGGAGCCATCGAGTCGCTGCTGTGTGCCGTGGTGCTGGATGGCATGACCAACAGCCGCCACAGCGCCAACAGCGAATTGCTGGGACAAGGGCTCGGCAATCTGCTGGTGCCGTTTTTTGGCGGCATCACCGCCACCGCCGCTATCGCCCGCTCGGCCGCCAACTATCGGGCCGGAGCCAGTTCACCACTGGCAGCCGTGATTCATGCACTGGTGGTGATGGCCGGTCTGTTATTGCTGGCACCGGTACTGGCACAGTTGCCGATGGCGGCGATGGCCGCCTTGTTGTTACTGGTGGCCTGGAATATCTCCGAGGCCGACAAGCTGCTGCACTTCATCAAAACCGCACCGCGCCACGACATTCTGGTGATGCTCACCTGTCTGGGCCTGACCGTGCTGTTTGATATGGTGATCGCCATTGCCGTGGGAATTGTGCTGGCCGCGCTGCTGTTTATGCAGAACGTCGCCGAAATGACCCGCGTCAGTGATGTCAGCACTCACTCGCGCCTGATCAACGAACCACTGCCGGAAGGCTGGCAGGTCTTCAAGATCAACGGGCCGCTGTTTTTTGCCGCCGCCGACCGCATTTTTGCCGAACTGACCCTGATGATCCGCGCCGATGGCCATCAGCGTCAGGGCATTATCCTGTATCTCGATGGCGTTACCCTGCTGGATGCCGGAGGCCTTGCCGCCATGAGTCGCTTTATCGACGAAGCCCGCCGTCAGCAGATGCAGATCATCCTCACCGATCTGCAATTCCAGCCGCTGCGGGCGCTGGCGCGCTCAGGTCTGAGTGCGGCAACCGATGTGCTGGGGGCTGCTCCGACGCTGGCCGATGCCCTGCAACGCCTGAACAATCGTGCGCCAGTAGCGGATGGCACTCTGAATTCCGATCCAGCGCAAGACATCCGGCCCCTGCATGGCTAAAATGGCCCACCACGTCTGGAGGTGCTCATGTCCGTAGAAAAAACCACACACTTTGGCTACAAGACCGTTGCCACTGAAGAAAAGCAGGCAATGGTGGCCGATGTATTCCACTCGGTAGCAGCCAAGTACGACCTGATGAACGACCTGATGTCCTTCGGGGTTCACCGTCTGTGGAAGCGTGTGACCATCGACATGAGCGGCGTTCGCCCGGGCAACCGCGTGCTGGATCTGGCTGGTGGTACCGGCGACCTGACCCGTCAGTTCTCGAAAATTGTCGGCCCGACCGGCAAGGTGATTCTGGCCGACATCAACTCCTCCATGCTCAACGTTGGCCGTGATCGTCTGACCGACCAGGGTTACGTGGGCAATATCGAATACGTACAAGCCAACGCCGAAGCCCTGCCGTTCGAAGACAACAGCTTCGACGTCATCACCATCGCCTTTGGTCTGCGCAACGTTACCGACAAGGACGCCGCGCTGCGTTCCATGACCCGTTGCCTGAAGCCGGGCGGCCGTTTGCTGGTGCTGGAATTCTCCAAACCGACCAACCCGCTGATGAGCAAGGCCTACGACCTGTACTCCTTCACCGCGCTGCCATTCATGGGCAAGCTGGTCGCCAACGACAGTGAAAGTTACAAGTACCTGGCGGAATCCATCCGTATGCACCCGGATCAGGAAACCCTGAAGGGCATGATGGAAGAAGCCGGTCTGACCCGTTGCACCTACCACAACATGACCAGTGGTGTGGTGGCTCTGCACCGCGGAATCAAACCCTGATGCTGGAATCCCTGTTCTCCCGTTTGCCATTGCTGGGGCAGGCTCTGTGCCTGCCGTGGGAACTGGCCATCAATCAGGCCCTGCGCCATGATCCGGCGACCCTGCAGGCCCTGCGCCCGCTGGCTGGCCGTCTGGTCTGCCTGAGTGTGCCGGGGCTGACCCGCCTGTATGTGCGTATCCTGCCGGAAGGCATCAGCCTCAGTGTGAATGGCCAGCAGGAACAGGACGAAGCCATCGACCTGCTGCTGATTGGCAGTCTGGCCGATTTTGCGGCGCTGGCCAGTGCCAGCGACAAAACCACCGCCATGATGAGCGGCCCGTTGTTGCTTGATGGTGACACCGACCTCGCCGCCCGCCTGAGCCGTATCGCCAGCCATCTGGATGTCGATTGGGAAGCCATGCTGCAGCCCTTCACCGGCGCGGTGTTGGCTCACCAGATTGGTGAATCGGTGCGTGGACTGGTCAGCCGTGGCCGCGAAACCGCCGCCACCCTGCACAGCGCCAGCCGTGACTACATGCGTGATGAAGCCGGTCTCGTAACCCCATCCGTATTACTCGAACAGTTCGCCGCCGGGGTTGATGACCTGCGTCTGGCCACTGACCGTCTTGAAGCCCGCATCCAGCAACTGGAACTGGCGCGTAATCCTTCTGCCGGAGAATAAACCACCGTGTCGCGTCTCTGGCGTTTGTGGAAAATCCTGTTTGTATTCAGCCGTTACCGTCTGGATGACCTGCTGCCCCTGCACCACCTGCCGCTGAGCCTGCGTGTTCTGCTGTGGCTGGCGCCGTGGCGTCTGAGCCCGGTTCCGGCACGCCTGACCCGTGGTGAACGCTTACGTCTGGCACTCGAAGCCCTCGGCCCGATTTTTATCAAGTTCGGCCAGATTCTCTCGACTCGCCCGGACCTGATTCCCGACGACATCGTGCTGGAATTAAAACGCCTGCAAGACCGGGTGCCCCCCTTCCCGGAAGATCAGGCCATTGCCCTGATCGAAGCGCAGCTGGGCAAATCCGTACACGAGCTGTTTGATAATTTCTCCAGCACCCCACTGGCCTCGGCCTCGATTGCCCAGGTGCACACCGCACGCCTGCCCAACGGCAAGGATGTGGTGGTCAAGGTGGTGCGTCCCGGTATCGAAAAAACCATCGAACGCGACCTGCAACTTCTGGAAACCATGGCCCGCCTGGCCGTGGCCTACTCCGCTGAAGCCCGACGCCTGAAACCGATGGAAGTGGTGGAAGACTACCGTCACACCATTTATGGCGAGCTGAACCTGCAGATTGAAGCCTCCAACGCCACCCAGCTGCGTCGCAACTTCCTCGACTCCGGCCTGCTGTACGTACCGGAAGTGTACTGGGAATACACCCGCAGCAAGGTGATGACCAGCGAACGTATCTACGGTGTACCGGTTGCCAACATCGACGAACTGCGCGCCCAGGGCACCAACATGAAACTGCTGGCCGAACGTGGTGTGGAGATTTTCTTCACCCAGGTGTTCCGCGACAGCTTTTTCCATGCCGACATGCACCCCGGCAACATCTTTGTCTCCCGCGAGAACCCGCAGAACCCGCAATACATCGGCATCGACTGTGGCATCGTTGGCAGCCTGACCGAAGAAGACCAGCACTATCTGGCCATGAACCTGCTGGCGTTTTTTAACCGCGACTACTACCAGGTTGCGCAGTTACACGTTGATTCCGGCTGGGTGCCAGCCACCACCAAGGTGCACGAACTGGCCGCCGCCATTCGTGCCGTACTGGAACCGATTTTCGAAAAGCCGCTGGCCGAGATTTCCTTCGGACAGGTGCTGATCCAGCTGTTCAGCACCGCCCGCCGCTTTAACATGGAAGTGCAGCCGCAACTGGTGCTGTTGCAGAAAACCCTGCTTAACATCGAGGGGCTGGGTCGTCAGCTGTACCCGCAACTGGACCTGTGGAGCACTGCCAAGCCGTATCTGGAACGCTGGATGCGCGACCGTTTTGGCCCCAAAGCCGCCTTCCAGGAACTCAAACGCCAACTGCCATCCTGGATCGAAAAAGCGCCGAAGATGCCAGCCCTGTTGCACGGTGCCCTCACCCGTATCAACCATATGGACGAGAACCAGCAATCGCTGCAGCGTGAAATTGTTGCCCTGCGCCAGGCACTGGAAGAACAGAGCCGCCAGAAGCGTCAGCAGAATCTGGCCATGCTGGTATCCGCCAGTGGTCTGTTCACCTGGTGGCAAGCCTACGCGTTGGGCATTCCCGACAGTATCGGGCTCAGCATTCTCGGATTCGGAATCTTGTGGTTCCTGATCAAGGGCTAGCGGCCAGGCTGCTGCCCTACCACGAAGCGGGTCGTTGCGTTATGCTCCGGCCCCTGTAACTAGACGATTTGAAAGAGATACGCGCCCTATGAGCAACTGGCTCGACGCTGTTAAATGGGACGATAACGGACTGGTCCCGGCCATTGCCCAGGACTGGAAAACCGGCCGCATCCTGATGATGGCCTGGATGAACCGCGAAGCCCTGCAACTGACCGTGCAGGAAAACCGCGCCATCTATTACAGCCGCTCCCGCCAGAAACTGTGGCGCAAGGGTGAAGAGTCTGGCCACGTCCAGCAGCTGCACGAAGTCCGCCTTGATTGCGATGCCGACGTGATTGTGCTGCAAGTGGAACAGATTGGCGGTATTGCTTGTCATACCGGCCGCGAAAGCTGCTTCTATCAGGTTTGGCAGGATGGCGACTGGGTCAGTGTTGATCCGGTTTTGAAAGACCCGAAAGACATTTACTGATCCGCCCCAGCATTCATCAACAGAGCAGTGCCTGATTATGAGCGAAATCCTGACCGCCCTCGGCGACATTCTTGAACAGCGCAAGGGCGCATCCCCGGACTCTTCCTATGTGGCCAGCCTGTACCACAAGGGTCTGAACAAGATTCTGGAAAAAGTGGGTGAAGAAGCCACCGAAACCATTCTGGCCGCCAAGGATGCCGAGCGCAGTGGCGACAACTCTGACGTGATCTACGAAACCGCTGATCTCTGGTTCCACTCTCTGGTGGCACTGGCGCAACTGGGCGAACGCCCGGAAGCGGTGCTGAACGAACTGGCACGTCGTTTTGATATTTCCGGCCTCGAAGAAAAGGCCTCCCGCAGCGCCCAATAAGGCCGGAGACAGCCATGTCCGACTGTATTTTCTGCAAGATCGTGGCCGGCCAGATTCCGGCCAGCAAGGTCTACGAAGACAGCGATTTTCTTGCTTTCCGGGACATTGCCCCGAAAGCCGATACCCACCTGCTGCTGATTCCGAAACGCCATATCGTTAACCTCAACGATATCAACGCTGCTGACGAAGCCCTGCTGGGACGCCTGCTGCTGACCATCCCGAACATTGCAGCCGCAGAAGGACTGGCCGGATACCGCACCATCACCAATACCGGTGTTGAAGGTGGCCAGGAAGTTTTCCACATGCATTTCCATATCCTCGGCGGCGACCAGCTGCCAGGATTCTGATGACTAACGAGGTTTTATCATGATTGGCGGTATCAGCATCTGGCAATTGCTCATCATTCTGGCGATTGTCATTGTGATTTTCGGCACCAAAAAACTGCGCAACCTGGGTGGCGACCTCGGTGGTGCCATCAAGAACTTCAAATCGGCCATGAACGAAGGCGAAAAGCCGGTAGACAAGACCGAAACTCCGGTCGACACCAACGCTGACCAGCGTCTGATCCAGAATAGCAACGACCAGCGTAAAGACGCTGATTTCAGCAACCAGAAAGACCAGAACCGCAGCTGATATGTTTGATATCGGTTTTTCAGAACTGCTGCTGATTGGCGTGCTGGGCCTGATTGTACTGGGCCCGGAAAAACTGCCCGGCGCAGCCCGTACCCTTGGCCTGCTGATTGGCCGCGCCCGCCGTACCATCAATGGCTTCCAGGATGAACTGGAACGTCAGGTACGCGCTGAGGAGCTGCGTGAAAAACTGAAAGACCCATATGCCACCTTCCTGAATCCGGAAGAAGAGGCACAGCGTCGTCAGGCCGAAGCCATGAGCAATAACCCGGCAGCGGCCAGCCCAGCGACTGCAGCCAGTGCTGACCCGGTTGTGAATACCGGCACGGCATTTGGTACGACCACCCATACGATCAACACCAGCACCAGCAACACCAGCACGATCACCGCGACCACGGATGCCTCGGCTGCAACCACTGCCAGCAGCCACACCGGCGCAGCAACGGCTGCCGATACTCCCAACACCATCCAGGTCACGCCGACCATTCGTTCCCAGGATAACCAGCCAGCATCATGACCCAGGATCAGGAACAGCCGCTTATTTCCCATCTGATTGAACTGCGTAACCGCCTTCTGAAAGTTGTTCTGGTGGTGGCCGTGCTGTTTATCGGGCTGTTTCTGTTTGCCAATGATCTCTACCTGATTCTGGTCAAACCACTGTCGGCACTGCTGGAAAACCACGGCCAGATGATTGCCACCGGCGTTGCCTCCCCCTTTCTGGTGCCGATCAAGCTGACCTCGGTGATGGCCGTTCTGCTGGCCATGCCGTACATGCTGCATCAGGCCTGGGGCTTTATTTCTCCGGGGCTGTACCAGAATGAAAAGAAATTCGCGGTGCCACTGCTGGTGTCCAGCGTGGTGCTGTTTTATGCCGGTGTTTCCTTTGCCTACTTTGTGGTGCTGCCCATTGCCTTCGGTTTCTTCACGCTGGCTGGCCCACAAGGCATCTCGATCATGCCGGATATCACCAATATCCTCGATTTCTGCCTGAACATGTTTTTTGCCTTCGGTTTTGCCTTCGAGATTCCGGTGGCCACCTTCCTGCTGGTACTGACCGGAATTACCTCGGTCGAAGCGCTGGCAGAAAAACGTTCCTATATTTTCCTCGGCTGTTTTGTGGTCGGTATGCTGGTGACACCACCGGATGTTTTTTCACAAACCATTCTGGCCCTGCCGATGTACGCCCTGTTTGAACTGGGTGTTATTGCATCACGTGTTATCAAAACCGAAGAAGACTGATCCATCCGGCACAGCTGTGCCGTTCTGACGCTGGCAGCCGCGCCATAGCCTGTTAAACTGGCCTGTCTCTTGAAACCTCCGGGTGCTGACCTTATCCACAGGCACAGCCCCCCAGGAACAACCCAGGAATACGTCTACATGCCGGAAGTAATCCCTGCCGATTCGGTCGGTCTGGTCACTCCCCAGGTTCATCATTTTGATCAGCCACTCACCCTGCGCAGTGGCCGTGTTCTGCCTGAATACGATCTGGTTTATGAAACCTACGGCCAGCTTAATGCCAACCGCAGCAACGCGGTTCTGATCTGTCATGCCCTGAGTGGTGATCACCACGCTGCCGGTTACCACAGCATGGAAGACCGCAAGCCAGGCTGGTGGGACAACGCGATTGGTCCCGGCAAACCGATTGATACCAACCATTTTTTTGTGGTGGCGCTGAACAACCTCGGTGGTTGTGCAGGCTCAACCGGCCCGACCAGCATCAATCCACAGACCGGCAAACAGTACGGTCCGGAATTCCCGATTGTGGCGGTACGTGACTGGGTCAACAGCCAGGCACGTCTGGCCGATGCCCTGGGAATCGAACAATGGGCCGCCGTGGTTGGCGGTTCTCTGGGTGGTATGCAGGTATTGCGCTGGTCAATCCAGTTCCCGGAACGTCTGCGCCATGCGGTGGTGATTGCCTCGGCACCCAAGCTGTCGGCACAGAACATCGCGTTTAACGAAGTCGCCCGTCAGGCCATTGCCAAGGACCCGGACTTCCACGACGGTTATTACCACGATTACAACACCATTCCGAAAGTCGGCCTGACCCAGGCTCGTATGCTCGGCCACCTGACCTACCTGTCTGAAGACGCCATGCGCCAGAAGTTTGGTCGTGAGCTGCGCGAAGGCAAACTCAACTTCAGCTTCGCCCCGGAATTCCAGGTCGAAAGTTACCTGCATTACCAGGGCGAAAAATTCAGCACCCGCTTTGATGCCAACACCTACATGTTGATGACCAAGGCGCTGGATTACTTCGACCCGTCGGCCGACTACAACCACGATCTGGTGGAATGCCTGAGCCACGCCAAATGCAGTTATCTGGTGATGTCGTTCACCACCGACTGGCGTTTCTCACCCAAACGTTCCAAAGAAATCGTCGATGCCCTGATGGAAGCCAACAAGAACGTCAGTTACGCCTGTATCGAATCCGATGACGGCCACGACGCCTTCCTGTTGCCAATCGAACGTTATCACCAGGTGTTGTCGGCCTACCTGAAACGGGTAGCCGTGGAAGTGGGAGCCAAGGCATGAACAAACTGACCCTCCAAACCCTGCGTCCGGATCTGGCCATCATCCAGGACTGGGTCAAACCCGGCAGTCTGGTGTTTGACCTTGGTTGTGGTGAAGGCACCCTGCTGCGTTACCTGATGGATAACAAGAACGTCCGTGGTTACGGTCTGGAAATCAATGCGGACAAGATCACCGCAGCGGTAGCCAACGGCGTCAACGTGGTTGAACAGGACCTCAACTTTGGTCTGCGCAATTACAAGGACAGCAGTGTCGACACCATCATCATGACCCAGGCGCTGCAGGCGGTTGAACGCCCGGACGAGCTGCTCGACGAAATGCTGCGGGTAGGCGACGAAGCCATTGTGACCTTCCCGAACTTCGGTCACTGGCGCACCCGCTGGTATCTGACCGCACGCGGCCGTATGCCAATGTCAGAAACCCTGCCACACGCCTGGTACAACACGCCTAATATTCATTTGTGCACCATGACGGACTTCGAAGAGCTGTGTGCCAGCAAGAATATCCGTGTGCTGCACAAAACCGTGGTGGACAGTGAACATCACGAGAACTGGGCGATCCGTCTGTGGCCAACCCTGCTGGGCGAGATTGCCATCTATCACCTGACGCGGAGAACATTATGAAAACCATGATTGCTGCCCTCCTGTGCCTGCTGTCGCTGAGTTTGCCGGTCTTCGCCGGTGGCGGTGAACAGAAACAGGTCTTCGGTGACTACGAAGTGCATTACATCGGTCTGACCACCACGTTTATTGCACCGGACATCGCCCGTGCCTATCAGATCGAACGTTCGCGCAACCTCGGTTTCCTGAACATTTCCGTGATTCGTCGCAGCGCCAACGAAGAGGTCGGAACTCCGGTCAAGGCCGAGGTGACTGGCAAAATCCTCAACCTGATTGGCCAGTCAAGTTCACTGGACTTCAAGGAAATCCGCGAGACCAACGCCGTGTATTACATCAATACCCTGCGTTTTGAAGAAGACGAAACCTATCGCATCAGCCTCAAGGTCAAGCCGGAAGGCAGTGACCGTACTTTTGATGTGAACTTCAGTCAGCGTTTTTACGAAGAATAAGAGCGAACACACCCATGAAAATTGTGATTGCCAGTGGTAACGCTGGCAAACAGCGTGAATTTCAGGAGCTGTTTGCCACTCACTTTGCCAACAGCAACGTCGAAATTGTGCCGCAGACCCAGCTCAATGTGCCGGAAGCCGATGAGACCGGCCTGAGCTTCGTCGAGAACGCCATCCTCAAGGCGCGTAATGCCGCGGCCCATACCGGTTTGCCCGCATTGGCCGATGACTCGGGTATCGAAGTGGATGCCCTGCAAGGCCAACCCGGTATTTACAGCGCCCGCTACGCCGGTGTCGGGGCCGGTGATGCTGCTAATAACGCTCGTCTGCTCGACGCTCTGAAGGACATTCCGGACGAACAGCGCACCGCTCGCTTCCAGTGCGTGCTGGTCTACATGCGCCACGCTGAGGATCCAACTCCGCAAATCTTTCAGGGTAGCTGGGAAGGGCGTATCCTGTGGGAAGCAAAGGGCGAACAGGGCTTTGGTTACGATCCGCTGTTTTTTGTGCCGGGCGACGCTTGTTCGGCCGCCGAATTGAGCCGCGACCGCAAGAACGCCATCTCCCATCGAGGCCAGGCCATGCAGAAATTGCTGGCCAGCTGGCACCCCTGATCTGAACAAAACACTCAACTGCCGGTCGGATATCGGCAGTGGCGCTGCTCGTGAGGAAAACGACCACGGGCAGATCACTTACACCCAGGAAAACTGTCGGACGACTATCGTGGATATTCTCGAACAACTGCAAGACAAGATTCAGCACACCATCCAGGCAATTGAAAATCTGCAACTCGAAAACATGCAGCTGCAGGAAGACCTGGAAGCCTTGCGTGGCCAGCTGGCCAGCACCGAAGCCACTCTGGCCGAACGCGACCAGGAACTGGCCTCCCTGCGCGACCAGAACAACCAGCTGAACCAGGAACAGACCCGCATGAGCCACGAACACCACGAGTTTGAAGCCCGTGTGATGTCTCTAATGCAGACTCTGGAATCCGTGGTTACACCTGAAACCAACGCACCAGCTCAGGAAGAAGTCCAGACCAACAACCAGGAGGCTGCCCAACAGGCAGAGTTCCAGCCACAGCCGGAAGAAACTTTCGTGCAGCAGGACAACTTCGTGCCGCAGAACAGCTTCGTCTGATCGCCCCGGAGAGTTGAATGTCGCTGCCACCGCTGAGCCTGTACGTTCACGTTCCCTGGTGCATTCGCAAATGCCCCTACTGCGACTTCAACTCCCACGCCTCACCGGCCGAACTGCCCGAGCAGGAGTATGTCGATGCCCTGCTGGCAGACCTCGACCAGGACTTGTCCTGGGCCCAGGGTCGGCCGATTGAGACCATCTTTTTTGGTGGTGGCACCCCGAGTTTGCTGGGTGCTGACGCCTATCGGCGCTTTTTTAGCGGCCTCCGTCAGCGTCTGACCCTGAGCGATCAGTGTGAAATCACCCTCGAAGCCAATCCGGGCACCTTTGAAGCCGAACGCTTTGCGGCCTACCGCGAGCTGGGCATCAATCGCCTGTCGATGGGCATCCAGAGCTTCCAGCCCCAACAGCTGAAGAACCTCGGTCGTGTCCATGATCGTGACCAGGCCTTGCTGGCGATCAGCACCGCCCGTCAGGTGGGATTTGATAACTTCAATCTCGACCTGATGCATGGTTTGCCGGGCCAAACCCCGGAAGAAGCCCTCGATGACCTGCGCACCGCGCTGCAGTTTGAGCCGCCACACCTGTCGTGGTATCAGCTGACCATCGAACCCAACACCGAATTCTACAAACGTCCGCCGCAACTGCCGGAAGACGACTGCCTGTGGGATATTCAGGAAGCCGGTCAGGCCCTGCTGGCCAGCCACGGCTACCAGCATTACGAAATCTCCGCCTTCAGCCAACCCGGTCGCGCCGCACGCCATAACCTCAACTACTGGCGTTTTGGTGATTACCTCGGCATTGGTGCCGGTGCCCACGGCAAGATCACCCTCGCCAATGGCGAGCAGTTGCGCAGCTGGAAAACCCGTCTGCCCAAGGATTACCTGAATGCCGACAAACCGTTCCTGGCAGGCCAGCAAACCATCGAAGCCGATGAGCTGGGCCTGGAGTGCCTGATGAACGCCCTGCGTTTGCGTGATGGTATCAGTGTTGCGGATTTCGAAAGCCGTACCGGCCAGACGCTGGCCAGTGTCGATGCCGAAGTGCAGAAAGCCATCAAACTGGGCTTGCTGGAAGTGACCGACCACATTCGTGCAACCGAACGTGGCCAGTTATATCTGAACGAACTGCTGGCGCTGTTTATCGACTGAGCACGGCCTGCATCTGCCCGCGACTTCCCCGGTCAAAATGCCAGCCGTAATCCCATGTCCAGTTGCAGGGTACGGCTTTCTTTCAGCGCGACCGGCTCGGCCATTACCCCCAGACGCACATATTGCTGCTGTAACCCCAGCCGAATCGCTCCACTGTTGGCCTCTACCCCGCCTTGCCAGTGAATCCCCGCCGCCAGCCAATCAGCCCCCAGCTGCCAGCTGTTGTGAATCGGGTTCAGCAAGGTATTCAGGGTAAACGCCAGTGTCGGGTTCCACTGATATTGCTGGTAAACCCAGTGCACCCGCGCCGGACGTTCCACCCGATCCTGAAAGTATTCGTAGCCATACAGGAAAAACGTGCAGTCGGTACAGACCCGCGCGCTGGTGTACGGCATGTCCGGCCAGTCGATACGGGCCAGCAGGTTATAACCCTGATAATCAACCTTGTAGTTGCCATGTTCCCAACCGGCACTGAGGTTTAATCCGTGCAGGGTGCCATAACTGCGCTGGTCGAGTTCGCGCCGAACCACAGCATCGTCGGTATAGCCGTAGTCGAGCTGGATATCACCGCCCCAGTTATCCTGATTCTGGTAATACAGCTCACCTTCCAGTGACCCCCAATACAACTTGTAGATATTGAGCTGGTTGTATTCCGGCGTCAGATACCAGTGATCCCCTTCAAACCGGTACGCCAGGGCCGGGCCTTCACCCTGATAATGCTCAACCTCGATACGGGTCTGGAAACGGTTTTCTTCCGCCAGATCAGCCTGATGCACGTACTGGTAATAGCCCTGCGCCGCTTGCCACGGGAACCGGTACTGAGCCTGCAAACGATAGACGTAACTGACCTGCAAGCTGTTATAAAACACTCCGGCACGACGTTGATCCCAGGCAAAGCCGTCTTCACCGCCCTTGTGCAGATCACCACTCCAGTCATCCACCAGCGCCAGCACCCCCATAGGGCCGGTCCAGGCATAGGTCGTCTGCTGGTATTCAATACCTGTGCTGGCCATACAGGCTGGCGCCAGAGCCAGCAAAACAGCGGAAATCCATCGGTTGGCCATAACAACTCCCTGCTGGCACCAAAGGTGCCCATGATTACGGTTCAGTCACTAACATACAAGCCAACAAAAAAGGGCCCGCAGGCCCTTTTCGGTGATTACCGGTTCAAGCGTTTACTGATTAGCCGACACCAGAAACTGTGGTGTGACCACCAGGTTATAACTGCTACCGTTGTCGAACAGGAATACCGGCAAACCATTACGAACCTCCAGAGTACCCACTTCAAAACCACCACTGTAAATGGCGCCACCGAACTCAACATCGGCGCTGTCGCAGGTGGTCAGACTGGTATCGGCGGAGCCACTTGCACAGCTGGCGGTGATGGTCATGCTGGCATCTGCATTGGCAATGCTGATGCTGGTGGTGCTGGAATCTTCCTGATTCGCGGTATCAACGTTGATGTCGATAACCCGATCACCGTATGACAAACGCAGGGTACCGGCCGCATCGGCAAAGCCGGTACGTTCGCCGACCAGGCGCACCACGGCATCATCGTACGTTACCGCACTGGCCTGAATGTCCAGCGCAAATGCAAAGTCCAGATAGGTATCGAGGGTTTCGGCTGAGAGCAGCTGATCAGTAACAGAGGTATCGTCATAGGTTTCGAGAGACCAGACAGCGACTGGTTCATCATCATAGTAATCACTGTAACCATAGACTTCCGCTGTTCCCTGATCACTATTAACATAGAAACTAATCTCGGCCTGCCAATAGTCTGATAATCCTACATCAGCAATAACCTCATCAGCCCATGCTGCAGGAGAAGCAATATTAGCGGTCAGCACAGTAACCGTTGTTTCCCAACTATCGTAGTAGGCATCAGGGATGTTGTTGGAGAGGTCAATATCCCGATCTGACTCGATCTGGATATTACATTCTGAATACTCAGTATCGACCTCGATACAATCCAGCATGGTGAGTTGATAGGAGGTGTCATAATACCAACCATCAAGGCTAATATTTGTCCATCCAGCCGCTTCGAACTCCGCAGTAACAGCAGAGACAATCTCTTCCCAACCACTATCAAGCGTGACGGTCAGGCTGTTATTGACAGTGTCGTAAGCCACTACTTCGTCATCAGCACTGGCAGTCAGCACACCAAACTCGGCATCCGACAATGTATCCGGCTCCAGCATGGCCGCCAGTTCCTGCAGGTTGGAAAGCTGAGCCATACCATGCACCGCCAGCGATCCCATCGTTACGCTGTTACGCACAGCACTGAACTCACCTTGCAACTCCACCAGCGTTGGAACAGTAACGTCATCACCCCAGCTGTCAGTGACATAATCACCGTTGGCGTAATGCAGATAATCCTCACGCAGTTTCAGCTGGCCGCTGAACATCGTAGTGTCAGTGCCGCTTACCACGGAGAAGCCGCCATCAAACGTCAGCTGGGTGTAATCCTCATTACCATCGGTAGCCACCATCATCACCGCGTCAGCGTTACTGTCTTGTGGGTACACCTCCAGCATACCAATCGTACCTTCAAAGCTGGCCGAGCCCTCGGCACTGGCAATGGTCAGCGCTCCTTCGAAACTCATTTCGGTCTGACTCAGATTCTCAAATACCAGCCAGTCATTACTGCTGGCCGACATCATCAGGGTGCCTGCCATGCTGTCGTTACTGCTGTTACCAGCGCTCAGGCCTGCACTCATCTGCATGGTGGCAGTGCCGCTACTGGCATCCGGTGTTACTTCCATATGCAGATCCAGATTGGCAACCGAATCCAGGCCATCATCTGCCATGGCTTCGGTGTTCAGATCCATCACCATGGAGACAAGACCATCGGCTGCACTGTCATCGGCCTTGAAGGCCGCAAGGCTGTCGGCTGAATCAAAAATCAGGCTGATCGAACCAGAGCCGGTCATGTGTTTATCGCCTTCAATCGCCGAAATATTCACGTTACTGAGACTGGCGACCAGACGATCTCCGGATGCAGGCTCCGACAAGGCTACCGCCAGACTGGTAATGGTGGCGTAGGACGATGCCCCCGTCATGGACATGGCCACAATCTGGCCCGAGACCAGCGTGGCACTGATCGTCAGATTGGCACCACCATCTTCAAATTCATCCATCAGCTCGTCTGGAACACCCACATCTTCCAGAGTCATATCAAAGCTGCCCGACGCATCCTCGCCTTCGGAAGCCAATACATAACCCAGTACCGCTGGTGCCAGTGATACCAGTTGCACCAGCAGTTCGGTGCCCTGTACCACTGGCCCTGGTACGGTCATGGTGACCGTTGTGGGAACGCTGCAGATGTAATCACCGGCATTATCGTCCCAGCCCCATTCATCACAGTATTCGTATTCTTCGGTATCGAGCAGCAGGTTCTGGACGGTGGTGGCCAATTCGGAATTGGTGGCGATGGTCTCCACCAGCGCCGCCAGCTCATCACCTTCGGAGTTAAGGGTATTCACCAGCGGATCTGCACTGACATCCTTGAGATCGTTATGCCAGTTGTTGAGGTCTTGCAGCAACGCAACGGCATTGGTGACGGCCAGGGCTTTCTGTTCTTCTTCAGTCAGAGTACCGCTATCCGGGCTACCTTCATCAGCTGCTACCAGTTCATCTTCCGCACTGTTACTGGCAGTTTGTTCTTCCAGGCTGTACTCAACCGCGATAGCACTGAGGTTGGCAGATGCTGCAGAATCAGCAGCGCCACCAAAAATATCTTCAAGGTCAACTTCGGCTTCATCACTGGAGTTGGCAACCAGACCGCCCTGACGGGCATAAGAAGCGGCCAATTCTGAAACCACTGTACTGAGAGATTGCCCCTTGTTAGTTGCCACGTTGGCAATCGCAGCCACCACAGCGCCGTAGCGCTGGGCATTGTTGCTGCTGGAAACCGCACTGGAATTCGTAATATCCGCCGGTACCACAGTGGCAATATCAACGTTATCCAGCCCCAGCAATGTGGCCGTGGCACGGTTGATCGCCGCAATGTCAGATGATGACGTTTTGCCTTCCTGCTGAGCGCGTTCAGCCGCCATATTGGTAAGTGGTGTCACCATCAGGCTCGCCGATGCCGTTTCGGTCGAGACCCCCGCCAGCAAGGCGGTCATTTTGAAATCAGGATCGTGATAGGTGTATTTCTGGCCAAACGCCATCAACGTGTCGCCGTCCATACAACCGGCAGCCGCGTCGCAGGTAAGCAGGGTGCTGGCATTGGTGGTCATGGTCACCAGTACCGGGGTATTCAAAGGGATGTCCATTGCAGCAAGAGAGTAAGTGCCGTCGGAACTTGTGGTGGTCGTGCCATAGGAGGTTTGACCATCCAGCGACGTCACCTTGATATCGGCACCGGCCATAACACCTTTCACCGCCAGGCCGGTGAGACTGACCCGATTGACCGTGGTGCCGCCATTATTACCACCGGAATTATTGTCGTCCGACTTGGAACCGCCACCACCACAAGCGGCCATGGCAAGTGATGTACTGGCAATAACTGCCCACAGATAATTCTTCCGCGTATTCATGGCGCTTTCCCTCTTCTGGCTTTGATAGGAAACGCGGCGGCTCTCATTGTAAACAAGCGTCAGGCCGCGTGAGGAACCGTCAGTCTATAACCAATCCGCCATAACAGCCGAGGCAACACCGCCTGTCATCCTGTCATTCGTCAATTCTGAGACTAACCTGACCTGAATTGCCCCCTCTTGCAAAAGCAGACTAAAGAAAAAAGAACTGAATAAGCCCAATAAAAAAGGGCCCGCAGGCCCTTTTTTATCACAGCAGAACAGCCACTTACTGATTGGCGGAAATCAGGAAGGATGGGGTTACCACCAGGTTGTAGCTGCTGCCATCGTTGAACACAAACACTGGCAGACCATCACGCTCTTCGACGGTGCCCACCTCGAAGCCCGCCGAGTAAATGCTACCGGCGTATTCAACGTTGCTGTCGGCGCAGGTGCCAATGCTGCTATCAATGGTTGCTGACGCACAGGTAGCCGTGATCATCATGCTGGTGACACCATCGGTTACCATCAGGTTATTACCCGCAACATCACCCAGGCCAGACAGAGAGTCCAGACTCAGGGTAATGGCCTGATTACCATAACTGAATACCAGACCACCGGTGATATTTTCATCGGCGGTTTCTTCAGCGGCAATGGTAATAGTGCCATCTTCATATCCGTAAGCAGAGGCATCCAGGTTGGCAACAATTGCGGTAGAACCGTCTTCCAGATCACGCACCACAGCAGCGGTCAGATCCAGATTCAGCGCCTCTACGGCACCGTAATACGTCGCTACCAGCTGACCATTAACGACCATGGAGGTCAGATTGTACGAAGTGGACTCCTGCAAGAAAGTAGTTCCATCCAGAGTATCCGATGCTTCAGCACCGAGCTGAATGGTGCCGGTGAAGCTCAGTTCACCTGGAACACTTGAACCATCTGCCTGTGGGTAATCGGATGCCACATACGCGGTACCATTCAGCAACAGACCCGCTGAACCATCGGTATTATCAACACCAAAAACTGCCAAACCATCAAACGAAGCCTTGGCGCCATCGCTGTTTTCAACCTGAACTTCACCGCTGAAGGACAGGCTCATGCTGTCAGCCACAAAGCTCTGGATATAGAAGGTGTCAGCTGAACCGGTTTCGGTGTGAGTACCGGTCGCACTGAACGTCAGAGTACCGGATACCACTTCGTCAGAAGCAGTACTGTCGGTTGGTTTGACACTGATTTCAACGGTAGCCGCAGCTACGACAGCACCGGCGTCATCACGAGTCAGCACAATATTGGACGACAGAACACCCGTCTGCTGCACAAAACCATCAACTGTGTCATCTACAATACCGTCAACGCTGGAGTCCAGAGTCAGAGTCACCACGTTCATGGATGCAAGAGAAGCTTCCAGTGTGCTGTCGGTACTGGCGCTCAGGAAGTTGTCGCGTTCAGTTTCAGAATTAAAGTTAAAGATCACACGGCCATCAGAGTTGAAGGTTTCACCGTCTGCACCGGTAATACTCAGGCCCTGGATGTCATAAACCAGTGCGGAATCAATCAGCTCACCCTCTGTAGGGAAACCAGATACAAAAGTACCGGAATCTATGGTCGCACCAGTACCATTCCAGCCACTGATACTGATCCCCGCATCATTGATCGTCAGTACCAGATCACCTTCCAGATCACCATCAGCGTTGGTCAGGAAGCCAGTCAACTCATCCAGATTCACACCTGCATCGATCAGATCCATAGCAGATACGGTGTATTCATCAGCGGTGTTGGTTGGCTGCAATACCTCACTGTGAACATTTACATAACCGATCATGCTGATCAGACCGCCAAGGAATTGGGTCGACAGCAACAGATCACCCGGTGTTGGTACCGTCACGCTGCCTGAGCAAACTTCGGTATCGGTATTCCAGTCGTATTCACACAGTGGATAAGTTTCATCGCTGATCAGCAGCTCACGCACACCGCGCAGCACCTGTGACTGATCATCAAAGGCTGGCATCAGGGTATTCAGCTGGTTAGCATGCTCATCGGCAAAGGCGGTGAGGTCATCACCGGCTGCATTCATGGCATCACTCCAGTCATTCAGACTTTCGAGCAACGCCACTGCATTGGTGACGGCTTCAGCCTGGGTAGAGGCTACGGCTTCTTCATTGGCATCCGCTTCGATCCACTGATCTTCTTCGGCAGATTCGGCTTCTTCCGCTTCAACCAGATACAGGGACTCGGTCGCAGTCAGGTTGGCGGCGGCGGCAGAACTGGCGGCCCCCGTAAACAGGGTCGACAGGTCAACGGTTGAGTCATCGCTGGAGTTGGCCACCATACCGCCTTGATCAGCGTAGGAATCCGCTACCGAGCTCACTACTTCAGTGATGGACTTGCCGGTTGACGCGGCAGCTGATGCAAAACCGGCCACCAGTGCGCCGTATTTCTGCGAAGCACTGCTGGCTTCTGCAGAATCCGATTGGGTGATGTCCGCCGGAATTGCGGTGGCGATATCCACACCGTTGAGGCCCAGCAGGTTGGCAGTAGCCACGTTAACGGCGGTGATGGCTTCGGTGGTAGTTGCACCGGTCTGCATCACACGCTCAGCCGCCATATGGGTAACCGGGGTTACCATCAGGGTCAGGCTGGCATTTTCAGCCGTCATTGGCGCCAGCACGGCGGTCATTTTGAAATCAGGATCGTTAAAGCTGTAGCTGACACCAAATGCGTGTTGGTTGCTGTTGCTGTCGGTACAACCGTCAGCGGAGTCGCAGGTCAGCATGGTATTGGCATTGGTGGTCATGGTGACCAGCAAGGCGGTATTCAGTGGCAGATCCATATCCGCCAGGCTGTAGGTACCATCACTACCAGTTGTGGTGGTGTCATAAGTGGTGGAGCCATCGAGACTTGAAACGGTGATGGTTGCGTTGGCCATCACCCCTTTTACCGCCAGACCAGTGAGGCTGACACGGTTCGGGGTTTCGGTACTGCCGCCACCGTTATTATTACCGCCACCATTATTATCGGTGCTGGAGCCCGAGTCCTTGCCATTGCTACCACAGGCAGCTAATACCAGAGAGGTACTGGCAATCAGGGTCCACAGATATTTTTTCTCGAATTTCATAATAACTGTCCATGTGAAGGAAGATTCGGGCGCAAGCGACCAGCGTCACAAAGTGTCGCGTTGCTTCAGCGAGGACAATCATAAATCAGCTATATACAAGCGAGTGCAAAGTTTTGCGGTAAAAGTTACCGTTCGTCGCCAAAATTCCTGTCAATGGCACGAACGGTGATTCGGCTCCATCAATCCACAAGTTGGTTTGTCAGGCACTTGCCTGCAAAGCGACCGATGCGGCGTTATTTTCCACCAGACGCGAGTGCAAGGCTTGCACAGCAACCCGGTAATCCTGAGCCGCGACCAGGAACATGATGTCGACCTGTCGCATGGCCTGATGCACCGAGAGAATATTCACCCCGGCGTCAGACAGGGCCGCCGCCGCTTGTTGTAATAAACCCGGAACTTTCATATCACTGCCGATGGCACTCACCAGAGCAAGTTTTTCCACCCGCACATCCGCACCCGGATACAGAGTGCTCGCCCGCTCCAGCAACTGGTTAATCCGGCGTTTGTTGCCCTTCATATAAAAGGTGACGGTATTGGCGTTTACATCCTTGGTAACCACCTGCATACCAGCACGCGACACCAGCTCATTGAGCTTCTGGCCGTATAACGCGTCACCGACCATATCCTGATCGAATAACTCCAGCGCCCAGACATTCGGCGTTCCGGCAATAATCTCGACCCGTGGCTGCTGGCTGCAATAGTCACGAGTGATGAGAGTGCCAGCATGCTCCGGCTCGAAGGTATTACGCACCACCAGACGTATATCCTGCCGACGCAAACCGGCTGCAGCACGAGGATGGATAGCTTCCATACCCAGACTCGCCAGCTGGTCGGCGACGTCGTAATTGGTAAAACCGATGGGCTGGACCTTGTCGGCACCCACAACCGCAGGATCAGCGGTACTGAGGTGATATTCCTTGTGAATCACCGCTTCGCGGGCACCGGTCAGGGTGGCGATACGGCTGAAGGTCATCTCGCTGTAACCACGATCGTAGGTGCGCATCAGCCCCTCCCGACACTGGGTGTAGCCGGTGACAATGGGCATTTCACGGGTCAGATCGATGTCTGCAAAGGCAGCACGAATGTGCCCGTCAAAGTCCGGCTGCGGACCAATACGCCAGTTGGTGAGATCCACCAGGCGGGCATTAATCCCATGATGGCGCAGCAGTAATACCGAATTATGGGCGCTGTGGGCTTCCCCCAGTGCACTGAGCATTTCCCGCACCCGGTGCAGATGATCATCGAGCTGGAAGTGGCCAAAACTGCACACCACTTCCAGATGCTGCAGGCAATCACGAACCTCGCGCAGGCGTTCATCCACAAAGCGGTTGGCGCGATGTAGCAGCAGCTCGTTATTGATGCCGGCAGCGCCAAACATCTCATCGTTGATGGCGGCCATCTGCGCCTTCACCTCTTCCAGCCGCTGCTGCCATGGACGCTGTTCATCCATTTCGGCAAACAGGGCATACACACCCGGTACGCCGGTTTTCTTGTGTTCCAGCAAGGTATTGGTGATACCGGCATATGCCGACACCACAAATATCCGCTGGTACAAACCTGCAGGCTGACCGTCAACCGAACGTGGCCGCAGCCAGATGTTGTTCAGCACCGCCCGATACTGGCTCATCGAGGTGCCGCCAATTTTTTCGACGCTGTGGTTCAGGGCAGCACTCATGGCTGCTGTCACTTCATCACTCATGCGTCCACCCCGGTCTGGCCCAGAGGTGCCTGATCCAGACAATAGGCGCCGTCCTTGTCATGAATCTCACGGCCGTTCAACGGTGGATTGAATACACAGGCCATTTCCATATCCGACGTGGTTGCGCGCAGCAGGTGGCGGTCGTGTTGATCGAGGATATAGAGGGTGCCGGGGCGAATCGGATAAACCTTGCCGTCTGACAGGGTTTCAATTTCCCCCTCGCCTTTCATGCAGTACACCGACTCCAGGTGGTTTTTGTACCAGATCGGCGTTTCGGTACCGGCGTAAATCGTGGTGATATGAAAAGAGAAACCCATCTGGTCATCAGCGAGCAGCATACGCACGCTTTTCCAGGTGCCGCCATCAACCGAGCGGCTGGTGTTTTCACAGTCTTGCAGAGTACGAACAATCATAAATTACCTTCAGAATTCAGTGGTCAGAGGGAAAATCAGGGCTGTTACGGCTCAGGATGCTTTTGCCATCCGTTCGTTCAGCACCTGCTCCACCGCGGCCGCCAGAATCGCAATCCCGGCTTCCAGGGTTTCCTCTTCAATCGTCAGCGGTGCCAGCACCTTAACGACCTGATCGTCCGAACCACTGGTTTCAATCACCAGACCTCGCTCAAAACAGGCACGGGTAATGGCCGAAGCAACCTTGCCGTTGGCGAACTCCAGCCCTTGCATAATGCCGCGTCCCTTGTGATGGCAGGCACCCGCATGACGGGCCTGAATCTGCAGCAGACGATGTTTCAGCAGCTGGGCTTTCTGCTGCACCGAATGGCTGAAACGGTCGTCAGACCAGTAGGTCAGCAAGGCTTCACGGGATGTCACAAACGCGTGGTTGTTACCGCGGAAAGTGCCGTTGTGTTCACCCGGTTTCCAGGTATCCAGCTCCGGTTTCAGCAACACCACCGCCATCGGCAGACCGTAACCACTGAGGGATTTCGACAGCGTGACAATGTCCGGCTGGATATCGAATTCTTCAAAACTGAAGAAGGTGCCACTGCGGCCACAACCAGCCTGGATGTCATCCACAATCAGCAGCATGTCGTAACGACGGCACAAGGCCTGCAAACCGCGCATCCAATCGGCACTGGCGACATTGAGGCCACCTTCACCCTGAATACATTCCACAATAACCGCCGCCGGATGACCCAAACCGGATGAGCTGTCCTGCAGGGCTTTTTCGAAGTAAGCGAGGGTATTGAAGTCGCCCAGATAACCGTCATATGGCATAAACTGAACACCCGGCAGAGGCATACCAATGGCATCCTTGTAATAACCATTGGCGGTCACGGCCGCCGCACCCTGGGTAACGCCGTGAAACCCGTTGGTGAATGACACAATGGTCTGGCGTCCGCTGTTTTTACGCGCCAGTTTGAGGGCAGCCTCCACCGCATTGGTGCCAGTCGGGCCCGTGAACTGCACCTTGTAGTTCATGCCACGTGGCTTGAGGATCACTTGCTGGAAGGTTTCCAGAAAATCCCGTTTGGCTTCGGTGTGCATATCCAGACCATGGGTCATACCATCGGAGTCGATGTAATCCAGCAACGCCTGCTTGAAACGCGGATTGTTGTGGCCGTAGTTCAGGGTGCCAGCACCACCGAGAAAATCGATGTATTCGCCGCCGTTATCATCCAGCAGGCGAGCATTGCGCGCTTCCTTGAATACCACCGGAAATGACCGGCAATAACCACGTACGTTGGATTCGATATCCTTGAAAATACCCATGATTCAGATCTCCTCTGCTTGCGAGTGGGAAGTGCCTGCGGTGTCCCGCAGTGGTCCGATGCAGACCAGGGTTTCCGTGTCATGCTCTCCAGCAAAGTGCTGAGCACTATCGAACATCACACGGGTTTGCAGTGGCGCACCCAGTTGGCGCGCCAGCTTGTGGAAGGTGTTCCAGGAAGCCTGGTTGGAAGCGGTAATACTGGTATGCAACCAGCACACATCCGGATGACGCCGCAGGAGCTGCTGCAACATCTGGCTGGCCAGCCCCTGACCGCGCGCGGCGGGCGCAACCGCCACCTGCCAGATAAACAGGGTGTCGGGTTGTGCGGGCAAACGGTATCCGGAAACAAAACCGCATAACTCGCTGTTGTGTTCAGCGGCGATGGCGGTATCTGCAAAATGACTGCACTGCAAAAGATTACAGTACATTGAATTGGCATCTAACGGTTTACACGACTCAACCAGCCTGAACAGCGCACTGCCATCAGTTGAATCCGGTTTTCGAAACCGCAGAACATTTAGATCAGTATAAGAATTACTAGCTGTTTTTTCAGACAAAACCTATTAAGAATCGCGTACCGGCTGACTAAATCACATGCGATGTGATTCAAGATGCCATTACGACCCATCCAGTTACTTTTGACCCTAAATAAACTAACAGCCAGAATTTTTAATTACAACCCTAAATAACATCGCAGGCAAAATGGCATGAACTCCGGCACAAAACGGTTTGTTGCCAGAAAACTGCTTAGTACACTATCGGTTTGAGTTTCAAACGGATCTGCCTGCCATGAATCGCCACGATGAAGTCCTGATCGCCCTGCGCCGGATTATCCGCGCCACCGATCTGCACTCACGCCACCTCAACAAAACCTCTGGCCTCACGGCCCCACAGCTGCTGATCCTGCAAACCCTGAATCAGCAAGGGCAAATGACCATTGGTACGCTGGCACAGCAGATCAGCCTGTCACAGGCGACAGTGACCACCATTATTGATCGACTGGAAAAACGCGGGCTGGTACATCGTGAACGGGATCAGCAGGACCGCCGCCGGGTGTATCTGCAGCTCGACCCACAAGCCCAGACCTTGCTGGAGCAGGCGCCAACACCCTTGCAGGACAGTTTTGTACGCCAGTTTCAGGAGCTGGCCGATTGGGAACAAAGCATGATTCTGAGCGCGCTGGAGCGGGTCGCGACCATGATGAATGCGCAGGAGATAGATGCAGCACCGGTTCTCGATATTGGTGCAATGGATCGCCATGATCAGGCGCCGGAAAATCAGGAGCTACCGACAAGTCCGTCAACACTGCCCTGATGTCGGCATGGGAAAACCCCAGAGCAACATCATAAGACCACTTTCGCCAGCGGAAAGGGGCAAATCGTGACAAATACCGGCTGATTGTCAGACTTCAGCCGAAACGTTTGTGCCAGGTCATACACTTGTCATGGCGGCTGTGATACTCAGTAGGTCTGGTTTCCAATCACCCAGGACGGAGAGAATCCATGACCGAAGTAGTAATCGTAGCAGCAACCCGCACCGCCATCGGATCTTTTGGCGGCTCCCTTGCCAGTCTTTCAGCCGTCGAGCTCGGCGCCACCGTTATCAAGGCTCTGATGGAAAAGACTGGTGTTGCTGCCGAGGAAGTAGATGAAGTGATTATGGGTCAGGTACTGACCGCAGGTTGCGGCCAGAACCCGGCTCGCCAGTCTGTTATCAAGGCAGGCCTGGCTGAAACCACCTCTGCCATCACCATCAACAAAGTGTGTGGTTCAGGTCTGAAAGCCCTGCACCTGGCTGCTCAGGCAATTGCACTGGGCGATGCCGACCTGATCATCGCTGGCGGTCAGGAATCCATGTCCAACTCCGCACACGTACTGCCAAATTCCCGTAACGGCCAGCGCATGGGCGACTGGAACATGGTCGACACCATGATTTCTGACGGTCTGTGGGATGCCTTCAACGGTTATCACATGGGTATCACCGCTGAAAACATCGCTGAAGAATTTAATATCAGCCGCGCCGAACAGGACGAATTCGCCGTGGTTTCCCAGGCCCGTGCCATTGCCGCTATCGAAGCTGGCAAGTTCAAGGACGAGATCACCCCGGTTGTGATTCCACAGCGTAAAGGCGACCCGATTGTTTTCGAAAAAGATGAAGGCCCACGTGCCGGCATCTCTGCCGACAAACTGGCTGGTATGCGTCCAGCCTTCAAGAAAGACGGTACCGTCACTGCCGGTAACGCATCTTCCCTGAACGACGGTGCTGCCGCTGTTATGCTGGCCAGCAAGGAAAAAGCCGAAGCTCTGGGCCTGCCAATCCTGGCAACTATCAAAGCCTACTCCAGTGCTGGTGTAAGCCCGAAAATCATGGGTACCGGCCCAATCCCGGCTACCAAGAAGTGTCTGGAAAAAGCTGGCTGGTCCGTTGCTGACCTGGACCTGGTAGAAGCCAACGAAGCCTTCGCGGTACAAGCCCTGTCTGTGAACAAGGGTCTGGGTTTCAACCCTGAAAAGACCAACGTAAACGGTGGCGCTATCGCTCTGGGCCACCCGATTGGTGCGTCAGGCTGCCGTATTCTGGTTTCCCTGCTGCACGAAATGATCCGTCAGGACGCCAAGAAAGGTCTGGCTACCCTGTGTATCGGCGGTGGTATGGGTGTGGCTCTGGCGATCGAGCGTTAATTCGCAACTCGTCTGATCCTTCCATAAGAAAAAGCCCGGTTAATCCGGGCTTTTTTGTGACTGCGATTCGAGGATTGGCAGCGCATTATCCGTAAACGGTACAAACAAAAACGGGTGAGACTGGCTCACCCGTTTGTGTTATTGACGGTACGATCAGGCATCGGTGCCTGGCGCATCCGCTGCTGGTTTCTTGCGAGTACGACGTGGTTTGGCAGGTTCGGCTTGTGGTGCAGGTTCAGAGGCTTCCACAGCTGGTTCTGCAACTTCAGCAACAGGCTCTACAACTTCAGCCACTGGCTCAACCACTTCGGCTACTGGCTCTGCAACTTCTGCTACTGGCTCTGCAACTTCTGCTACTGGCTCTGCAACTTCTGCTACTGGTTCAGCAACTTCGGCAACAGGCTCTACAACTTCGGCGACTGGCATTTCCAGCACTTCGGCCGGTACCTGCTCCAGTGCTTGAACTTCAGGCTTTACCAGCGATGGAGCCTGCAGCCCCTCAACCGCATTCTGAGCCATAAACGCTTTGATCTTCGGAGCAATCAACTCGCGGAACTTACGGCCGTTGAAGATACCGTAGTGGCCCACGCCTTCTTCTTCCACATGCAGTTTCTTGCTGGCCGGTACGTTGGAACACAGATCCAGCGCACAGGCGGTCTGGCCACGGCCGGTAATATCGTCCAGTTCGCCTTCAATCGTCATCAGCGCCATGGTCTTGATGCTCTTGAGGTCAACCTTGCGACCACGGAACTCCATCTCGCCACGCGGCAGCGCCTGCTCAAGGAATACCCGACGAATAGTATCGAGGTAGTAATGAGCTGGCATGTCCATCACCGCGAGGTATTCGTTGTAGAACATGCGGTGCGATTCAGCGCTATCACCATCACCCTTCACCAGATCGGTGAAGAACTTGAAGTGTTTGCTGATGTGGGTATCGAGGTTCATCGACATAAAGCCGGACAGCTGGATAAAGCCCGGATACACCAGCTGACCACGGCCTTTGAAGCCACGTGGTACACGACAAATCACGTTGTCTTCAAACCATTCCAGGTCCTTGCCGGACGCGTAATCGTTCACTTCTGTCGGGTTGATACGAACGTCAATCGGGCCACCCATCAGCACCATACTGGCTGGCAGGCGCGGATCATTTTCGGCAGCCATCACACTGGCGGCCACCATGGCCGGCACACAAGGCTGGCAAACCGCCATAACGTGCAGGTCCGGGCCCAGCAGGCGGAACATCTCGATCAGGTAATCAACGTAATCGTCGAAGTGGAACGTGCCGTCCGCCATCGGTACATCACGGGCGTTTTTCCAGTCGGTGATGTAGACCTCATGGTCGGGCAGAAACTCGCGAACCGTACCCCGCAACAAGGTTGCGTAGTGGCCGGAAAGGGGTGCAATCATCAGCACTTTGGGGTGATTAACGCCTTCGATGTCACGGCGGAAATGCAGCAAATTGCAATAAGGCTTGCTCAGAACCACATCATAGTGGACGGCTACATCCTCACCGTTAACTTCGGTGGAATCCAGTTCCCACGCCGGTTCTTCGTAACAGTCCGTCAGACGCTCCACCAGCTCCATCCCGGCCCGCATGGTGCGGAAGGTCAGGCTGTAGTTGAGCGGGTTCAGTGGCTGGTACAGAAACTGGCGCGACATTCGAGCCAGTACGTGAACAGGACGCATCGCCTCCATGAAATGAGCATTCATTCGATAAAGCATGGTGGTCTCCCTGAAATGTGTGCCGCAGAGGGCACCGTCTTCCTCCAGCCTATCAGAATTCAACGGCAGTTAAGCCGTCCGAACAGGCTGCCACGGAATAAAAAATGGTCAATTCTGCCGGAATTGGCGTGTTTCCACAGGGTAAAACGGGCCATCGCAAAACGGTGCTAATTTGAACAGATGTTTTTCGAAACAGTGCGTCTACCCCGCATGAGCAGTGCCTTCCAGCCCACTTACCTATAATGGCCGGCCCGTTTTAAATTCTGGTGACGAGGTACTTATGAGCATCAAATTCCGGATCATCAACAGCCTGATCATGTCGGGTGTTCTCAGCTTGCTGATGACCTGCTGGATCACATTTATCAACCTTGGCAGCGGCCCCGATTTCCCGCAATTGTGGATGCATGCCTGGTCGCTGGCCTGGCCTCCTGCCTTTATGATTGCCTTCAGTTTTGGCCCAATGGTCATGCGCCTCAGCCACAAACTGGCGCGTACCGGTAAATAACTGTTTCAGGAACCCCACCGCCCACTGATACTCATATCATTCAGACGGTGGCAGTTCTGCAAGGTTCTGCTATCAGCCAATTTTCCAATTGCTGGAGAACATCATGTTGAAACAGGCACTGACCGTGTCCCTGCTCGCCTTGTCTATTAATGCCGTTGCTGAAGAACAACAGCAAACACGCCCCTATATCGACGGCTATACCGAACTCGGTTTGTTAAACACCGAAGGTAACACTGATACCAGCAGCCTGAATGGCAAGTTCGGCATCAAACGTTACGGCGAACAGTGGGACACCACCCTCAAGTTACAGGCACTCAAAAGCCAGGAAGACAACGTCACCTCCAAGGAAAAGTACTACGGCGAGGTGCAGTTCGATCGCAATCTGAACGACACCACGTACCTGCTGGCCCACGCCGACCAGGAACGCGCACGCTTCAGTGGTTTTGATTACCAGACCACCTTGGCCATCGGTTACGGTTATCGCGCCCTCGACAGTCAGGATATGAAACTCGATCTCGAAATGGGTCCGGGTTACCGCCGCGACAAACTGTCGGAAACCGGTGAAATTGACGACGAAGCAATTGCCCGCCTGGCACTGTCGTACAGCTGGAAAGTGGGTGAAGGTACCGAGCTCACCCAAACCGCCAACACTGAGCTGGGTAACAGCAACAGCACGTTTGAAAGTGAAACCGGCCTCAAAAGCCAGATCAACGGCTCACTGGCCACCAAAATCACCTACAAGTACAAGTACGTGGATCAGGTGCCGGAAGACAACAACAATGTGGATACCGAATTCGGCGTCACACTGGTGTACAGTTTCTGAAGAATTGAACCGCGCTCAGGGATGAGCAGCGGCACTGGTGCGGAAGAACAAGATACACAGAAAGATGCGGGGAAAACTGGCAGGCACAAAAAAGGCCTCGCCCGCCGGGAGACGGAACGAGACCTGCTGAACAGCGCGCGCATTATGCAGCCTCATCCCACCAACGGCGGGATTTCTGTCACAACTGAGTAGTACTTCAAGTATTGTGGCGTTTAACGCCCTGCGTCTGGAAAGTTGCCATCATCGGGTCCATGCGGACCATCATCACAACCAGGACCATTGTCCGGACAGGACGGCATATCACCACGAGGACCACCAAACTCCGGTGGTGGCGGCAACATCGGTGGCATACCACCCGGGCCTTCCATATCTTTTGGCAAACGCGGCCAGCGTTTCATCTGCTCGGCACGTTCGTCCTGCACCTGTTTCAGTTGCTCGGGAGTCAGGTTTTCCGACAGCAACGCTTCCATACGGGCGCGCGCAATTTCATTCTGTTCGTGATCAAGCGGCCATTCATGGTCGGCGGTGACACGCAGCACACCGTCATCCAGTGCCTTTTTCTGGGCTTCGGTCAGGGTCAGATTGGCGGTCATACGCTGAATCAGGCCACGGGTCATCTTGATGTGAAAACGGCGCACCGCTTCCGCACCTTTCTGACGCTGTTCAGTGGTTAACACGGCAATCATGGCGGCACGCTGCTCGGCCTGAACCGCGCGTAATTGCTGGCGTTGTTTCAGCACTTCCTCGTCACTCGCAACCTTGCCCCATGCACCAGGCCCGGCCTGCTCATAAAGAGCATCGATACGTTTGCGATACTGGTTTTCAATGTCGCTGAGCTGTTGCTCCTGCTGCTCACTCAGGTCCAGCATCAGAGCCCAGTCGATGACCCGGTGCGGCCCCTGAAATGCCATTGCTGTCGCCGACAGCAACCAGGCACACGTCCCCAGTGCCAGTGTTTTCATCCATGCCTGTTTCATGATGCAGCCTTGGGCGCAGGATACGCCACCTTGTTATCACCCCTCTCATTGTAGGGATTCCAGCTGAAAGTTGTGTTTGTCATGGCAAAGAATTGTCACCGCGGGAGGTTGGCCGTTCGCGCTTCAGAACGGTTATCATAGGCATATTTGAGTCTGGAAGAACAATCATGACCGAGCCTGACGACAACTTCCTCGCAGAGATGCAGGACGTGCAGCCACTGCAGGCACGCGAACGGGTCGCCATTCGGAAAGGTGACATCAACCTTGCTTCACAGGAAGCACGCCGCATTGCTGCTGAAAGTACCGTGGTCAAACGTGACCCCAACTATCTGCATACCTCTGACGTCAAACGCATCGGCCCACACGACATTGTGGGTTACAAACGCCCGGGTATTCAGGATGGCGTTTATCGCAAGTTGCGACTGGGCAAATACGATACCGAAGCCCGCCTCGACCTGCACCGCAAAACGGTGGAAGAAGCGCGCCAACAGCTGTTCAGATTTGTTCACGACTGCATGGAACACGATATTCGCAGCGTACTGGTATTGCCTGGCAAGGGCGAAAAAAGCCAGGGCGACTCGGCAGTATTGAAGAGTTATCTGGTGCACTGGCTGGAGCAGATGGAAGAAGTACAGGCGTTCCACACCGCCCAGCCACATCATGGTGGTACGGGTGCGTTTTATATCCTGTTGCGCAAAAGCGAACGCAAAAAACAGGAAGCCCGCGAAATGTTCAGCAAGGGTCGCCTGTAATCCGGCCAAACCGCTGAGTACGGGAAGCAGGTCAATCAGCGCCAGCTTCCCGCCCGCTCAGCCCCAATCCTCTCTGTAGTAATCCGCTGTTACCCGCCCCGCTTTATCGTCTCCACAATGGAAGGCCTCCAACCTCATAACAACAAGGAGCCCGACCATGTCACGCGTACTCATTATTGCTGGCGATTACGTAGAAGATTACGAACTGATGGTGCCATTCCAGGCGCTGCAAATGGTGGGTCACCAGGTCAGTGTGGTGTGCCCGGACAAAACCAGTGGCAGCACCATTCGTACCGCCATTCACGATTTCGAGGGTGAACAGACCTACAGCGAAAAGCCGGGTCACAACTTTATCCTCAATGCCGATTTTGCTGCCGTTAAAGGCGAAGATTTCGACGCCCTGCTGCTGCCAGGTGGCCGTGCACCAGAATATCTGCGTCTGAATGCCGAGGTGCTGGCACTGGTGAAACACTTCGCCGCGACCAACAAACCGATTGCCGCTGTTTGCCATGGCGCCCAGCTGTTAACCGCTGCTGATGTGATCCGGGAACGTCGTATTTCCGCTTACCCAGCCTGTGCTCCGGAAGTCACCATGGCCGGTGGTATTTACGCCGACATCGCGGTTACCGATGCCGTTACTGATGGCAATATCGTCACCGCTCCGGCCTGGCCTGCGCATCCGGCATGGTTGGCACAATTTAACCAACTGCTCAACAACGCCTGATTCCACAAACGGTACAATCGTTTCCGGAACCCGCAGCAGCCATCCCCTGATGGCTGCAATCGCTTCAGGAAAGGAGGTTGGCCATGTGTGAAATCTATTCCGGTGCTGAACCAGAACTGTTTGAACTGAAAACCCGCTCGATTCGTATTGATGGGGTGGTCACCAGCATCCGGCTGGAAGCCGTGTTCTGGCATTTGCTGGAACAGATCGCCAGCGACGCCGGGTTATCACTCGGCACTTTTCTGAGCAGGATCTATCGGGAAGTGATTGAACGCCGTGGTGAAGTGGGCAACTTTGCCTCACTGCTGCGTGTGGCCTGTACCACCTGGCAGAACGCTGGCCAGCGCCTGGTGTTACCTCCAGACACTGGCAGCAGTCAGCTGATTAACAGCTGACGCGGGCTGTCATACAAAATCAGCGCAGGAACAGCTGGTACGCGGTGTTATCGGACTCGTCCCAGTAACCGTAACCAAGATCGTCCAGATAACCGTGCAGCTCGGACTGTTTGTCAGCTGGCACCTGCAGACCCACCAGCACACGACCACTGGCAGCGCCGTGGTTGCGGTAGTGGAACAGCGAAATGTTGAAGCGTTTGCCGAGGGTTTTCAGGAAGTTCAGCAGCGCACCCGGACGTTCCGGGAATTCAAAACGGTACACACGCTCGTCCGTCACCGAACCCGGCGCATGACCACCCACCATATGGCGGATGTGGTACTTGGCCATATCGTTGTCGCTGATATCCAGCACCGGATACCCTTCCGCCTGCAGTTCACGCACCAGCTCCTGACGAGCACCCGGTTCACCGCTGACCTTTACACCCACGTAAATCTGGGCCTGTTTGTCGTCGGCATAACGGTAGTTGAACTCGGTGATCGGACGTTTACCCAGCAGGCTGCAGAATTTCTGGAAGCTGCCCGGACGTTCCGGAATGGTCACCGCCAGAATGATTTCACGGCCTTCGCCGATTTCCGCCACTTCCGATATATAACGCAGGCGGTCGAAGTTGACGTTGGCACCACTCAGAACGGTCACCAGGTTCTGGCCTTCACAACCTTCACGCTCGACGTATTTCTTCACACCGGCCACCGCCAGTGCACCGGCAGGCTCACACACCGCACGGGTGTCATCAAAGATATCCTTGATAGCGGCGCAGATTTCATCCGGGGTACAGGTGATCACTTCATCAACGTGATCCTTGGCAATTGCCCAGGTGTTGTCGCCGATACGGGCCACCGCCACGCCGTCGGCAAAAATGCCCACCTGTGGCAGCGTCACCAGATGACCCGCCGCCTTGGCCGCCGCCAGACTGGCCGACTCAGTGGACTCCACACCCACCACACGGATTTCCGGACGCAGCGCCTTGATATACGCCGCCATACCGGCCACCAGACCACCACCACCAACCGGAATAAACACAGCATCCACCGGCTCCTGCATCTGACGCAGGATTTCCATGGCGATAGTGCCCTGACCAGCAATTACTTCCGGATCATCGTACGGGTGGATGTAGGTCATGCCTTTTTCTTCCACCAGCTTCTGCGAGTGGGCATAGGCTTCGTCGAAGTTGTCACCGTGCAACACCACGCGGGCACCACGGGCTTTGACCGAACGCACCTTGATGTCCGGCGTGGTACGCGGCATCACAATCACGGCCTTGATGCCGAGCTTTTTGGCGGTCAGCGCCAGACCCTGGGCATGGTTACCGGCCGAAGCCGCCACCACACCACGCTCTTTTTCCTGTTCGGTCAGGTGTGCCACTTTGTTATAGGCACCACGAATCTTGAAGGAATATACCGGCTGCTCGTCTTCACGCTTGACCCAAATCTGGTTGCCGAGGCGTTCACTCAGGAACGGGGCAATGTGCAGAGGTGACTCGATAGCAACATCGTAGACACGTGAGGTCAGAATTTTTCTCAGATAGTCGTTCAGCATGGTGCAGTAAATCCCGGCAAGAACATGAATGGCAGCCGTCAGGAAGGTTCACGGGCTGGAAGGGCAGCATTGTAACGCACAGATCACTATAATGACCCGCAAATCCACCGACCTGTGACACGTCATGAACCAAGATGAACTGAAACGCGCCGTTGGCCAGGCTGCCGTTGACTACATTCTGCCTCACCTCGAGAAAGACTCCATCATCGGTGTCGGCACCGGCTCAACTGCCAACTGCTTTATTGATGCCCTGGCGGCTCACAAGCTGAAGTTTGATGGAGCCGTCGCCAGCTCTGAAGCATCAGCCAAACGCCTGCGCGATCATGGCATCGAAGTCTACGACCTCAACAGCGTATCGGGTCTCGACTTCTATATCGACGGTGCTGACGAGATCAACCACCAGCTGGAAATGATCAAGGGCGGCGGCGCGGCCCTGACCCGCGAGAAAATTGTCGGTGCTGTTGCCCGTCAGTTCATCTGCATCGCCGACGAAAGCAAACTGGTGCCGGTGATGGGCAAGTTCCCGCTGCCAGTCGAAGTGATTCCAATGGCGCGTTCCTACGTTGCCCGTGAACTGGTGAAGCTGGGCGGTGACCCGGTGTACCGTACCGGTGTTGTCACCGATAACGGCGGCCACATTCTCGATGTTTACAACCTGAGCATCACCCAGGCCAAAGAGCTGGAAACCCGCATCAACCAGATCACCGGTGTGATCACCAACGGTCTGTTTGCCCTGCGTCCAGCCAACGTGCTGCTGCTGGGAACCCAGGACGGTGTCAAAACCGTCAAGGCCTGATCCATGCAGCGCCCGGGATGGCTGAACTTCAGTAACTGGCGTGCAGGCAAACCCCTGCTGCTGGTTCTGTTGTGCATGATCGCCATCCCGCTGACCTTGCCGTACTGGCTGCGCCCGCTGCTCAATCAGAGTTTACCGGGCGCCGCACACTGGTTAACCGGCCTTGAATTACAACTGCACATCGACCACCTCAGCTGGCAACGTCTGGATATCAGCACGGCACGCCTGCAACTGACCGATGGCAGCGAAGCTGAACTGCACAATCTCCACCTTGAATTCCCGGCGCTCTGGCAAAACCGCCAGACCCATCCGCGTCGACTTGATATCGAACAACTGACCATCACACTGAATCAGCAAGGCAGCCAACTGGCCGTTGCCGGTGTCAGCCAAGCCGGTCGCAAGGCCGGTGAACGTCTCGAAACCGCCATCGAACAGCAACAGCCGATCAATCTGCCACAACTGCAAGACTGGCTGGCCCTGCCACTCGACAGTATCCGGATTCACACCCTCAGCGTGCATCATCCATGGCTGGATGCCTCCCTTGCCAGCCAGCTGAATGTCCAGCAATGGCGTGTTTATGGCGACGTCCAGCTCAAGGGCCTCGACCAGCCATGGCAACTGGAAAGCCAGCTGAGCCAGAGTGGCCAACTGCTGTTGCAGCTGTCGGAGCAGGAAACCCTGCTGCTGCAGCTGTATGCCAATATCCAACAGGATCAGGGCAACACCCGTATCGACCTGCGCCAGCAACTGGAGCTGGCCGCGCTTTACCCGCGTTTGCAGCAAGCCAGCAGCAGTGGATTACCAGTGCCCACCGGCTTGCCGATCCCCGGCCCACAACTGATCAGCACAGTCGAACTGCAATTACCCGCCGCCGCCCTTTTGCCCCGCGATCTCAGCATTCACAGCAACACCCGGTTGCCACTGGCGACCGGCACCCGGCAGCCGTGGCAACAGCTGGATGGTGAGCTGCAGATAAGCCTCGATCATAACGCCGGAGCCCAATGGGACTGGCAAATCCTGAGCCCGACATTCAGCCTCGCTTATCAGCCGGCCGACGGCCAGCGTCTGCAGGTGCGCGCCAGCCAGCTGCAAGTCAGCGGCCAGTGTGACGATAACCTGCGACGCTGCGAGTTCACCCAGCAAGGGGAGGTCGGACTACAACAGTCCGGGCAATCACTGACGGTGAATCCGGCCGTCACCGGTGTCTGGGAAAATGAGCAGCTGGATATCAGCGCCAATCCGACCCTGACCGCCAGCACCCCGTTTGGCCCGCTCAACGCCAACGCCAGTACCAGCATTCATTGGCAATCGGAACAAATACGGCTGACGATCAACAGCCTGCAAGCACGCCTGCAACCGGATAAACGTTTCCGCACCCAAACCGGCTGGAGCAGCCAGCCACTGCTGATGAAGCTGCAGGAAGCCGCCAACCTGACCCTGATCCCGCATCCGCAACTGGGTTACCGGATTGAAGCCGCACCCTGGAAAATCACCACCGATCCGCTGCGTCTGACCCGCAACAAGGACTACATCCAGCTCGGTGGCGGCAGCCTCGAATGTCAGCCGAGCATGAGTTTCCCGCAATGTCAGCTCGACCTGCGGGTGCGTGATTCCCATCTCGACCCATGGCCAATTCCGGCCGCACGTTTGTTTGGGCCATTACGCTGGCAGGCCAGCAGCAACCAGATCGATGCCGATCTGCAGTTACAAGCGGCCAATCAGCAACTGCTGCTGCGTTCGCGCCTGCAACACAACCTCAGCAGTGGTGATGGTTCAGCCCAGTGGCACCTCGACCGCTTTAACCTTAACTGGCAAGCCATGGGCCTCAAGGACATGGAAAACCTCACCGGCGTGCAGTTACTCGCTGGCCAGCTCAGTGGACAAGGCTGGCTCGACTGGGACAAACAGGGCGAGTTGCATCCGGACATGATGTTGCGAGCCGACGACATCAGCCTGATCTGGAATAACAGCCTCAGTGTTGAAGGCTGGGACTTCCTGCTGGCGCTGCGAGAGCCGCCCGGCAGCAAGGGTGCCGGTTACGTGGCCGATGCCCAGCTCACCGCCAGTACCCTGAATAACGGTCTCAACTTCAGCAACCTGCTGGCCCGTGCGCGCCTGCAAATCCCGGCGGATTTCAGCTGGTATCTGCTCGACCTCGAAGAAATCAACACCGATGTGCTGGGTGGACGCATCCATATTCCGGCCGCCCATTACGACAGCCGCGAAGCGGTTAACGCCTTTAACGTCAGCATCAACAACCTGCAGCTGGCGGAAATGGCGGCGCTGGAACCCTCGGCCGAGGTACAGGCCAACGGCGTGATGGATGGCCTGCTGCCGATTGTGATTACCGCCGCCGGTCCATCCGTACCAGACGGCACCCTGTTCGCCCGCGCACCGGGTGGTGCCATCCGTTATCACAACGACACCAGCATCAACCTCAGTAATGCCGATCCAACCGTAGGGCTGGCCATGCAGGCCCTGAAGAACTTCCAGTTCCGCGAGCTGGGCTCCACCATCAACTACCAACCGGATGGCAGCCTGCATCTGGCCATGAAGTTCGAAGGCAAAAACCCCGACTTCTTTGGTGGCCAATCCACCAACCTCAATATCAACCTCGACTACAACCTGCTCGACCTGCTGGAAAGCCTGCGGGTTGCTGACGACATTATCAGCCGGGTCGAGAAAAAGTACGGACAATAAAACCACTCTCGTCGGGCGTCGGGCGTCGGGCGTCGGGCGTCGGGCGTCGGGCGTCGGGCGTCGGGCGTCGGGCGTCGGGCGTCGGGGGAGATTTTTGTGGGCATAAATGCCCACACTACAACAGAGCATCCATTAACACCGGATTTCCCCAGCGCAGCTGGCTACGATATTGCCCATCTGGGCGAGCCGGGATTCATCGCAACGGCCGACCCGGCCGGGGCATGGATGCCCCGCAAGGCCTATTAACAAGCCGAGTAGACGCCAGAAGTCTGACGTCGGACGAACAACATCCATCAACACCGATTTAGCCCAGCGCAGCTGGCTACGATATTGCCCATCTGGGCGAGCCGGGATTCATCGCAACGGCCGACCCGGCCGGGGCATGGATGCCCCGCCAGCTCAGTTGGCACAGGGATGTGCCATCTGAGCGGGGTCGAACAGCCGTTGTCGGGGAATACCGGGAAAACGAGCCCAGCCGGGCAAAAGCAGGGGGAGGCCCGCCCGGCCGGGGGACAAGGTCCCCCAAGAGGGCAAGCAGCGTCGCCAATTAACAAGCTGAGTAGCCGCCAGACGTCGGACGTCGGACGAACAGCATCCACCGGCACACCGATTTCACCCAGCGCAGCTGGCCACCGTTCATTGCCCATCTGGGCGAGCCGGGATTCACCGCAACGGCCGACCCGGCCGGGGCATGGATGCCCCGCAAGGCCCGTTGGCACAGGGACGTGCCATCGGGCCGGGGTCGAAACGCCGTTGTCGGGGAATACCGGAAAAACGAGCCCAGCGGGCAAAAGCAGGGGGAGGCCCGCCCGGCCGGGGGACAAGGTCCCCCAAGAGGGCAAGCAGCCAGACCAATTAACAAGCCGAGTAGCCGCAAAGCGCCAGACGCCAGATCCGATCGCGGCCCGGCCAGACGCCAGACTATCCTGTAACAGAATTGTCATAAAACTGTCTCACACTGCCGCCCTCATGGCCCAGATCAGGTTTCCGGGTTTTTCCAAGGGTTGCCCGCTTCGTGCACCGGAAAATTCCGCCTATGGATAAAAAAAGCGCGTTACAATCGTCCAGATTGCTTGCCAACCTCAGGAGACCCGTATGTCCTTCACCGACTCTCAGCGCATGTTCCCGGATACCCGCATGCGCCGTATGCGCCGCGACGATTTTTCCCGTCGCCTGATGCGCGAAACGCAGCTGACGGTCGACAGCCTGATTTATCCGATGTTTGTGCTGGAAGGTCATCAGGAGCGTGAAGCGATTGTCTCCATGCCTGGTATCGAACGCCTGTCCATTGACCTGCTGGTCGCCGAAGTGAAACACCTCTACAAGCTGGGTATTCCAGCGGTAGCCCTGTTCCCGGTGACTCCGGCCACGGCCAAATCCGAATTTGCTGAAGAAGCCTTCAACCCGAACGGTCTGGCCCAGCGTGCCGTACGCGCCATCAAGGATGCCGTACCAGACATGGGTGTGATCACCGACGTCGCGCTCGATCCGTTCACCACTCACGGTCAGGACGGCATCATCGATCAGGACGGTTACGTGCTGAACGATCGCACCATCGAAACCCTGGTAAAGCAGGCCCTCAGCCATGCTGAAGCCGGTGCCGACGTGGTTGCTCCATCCGACATGATGGACGGCCGTATTGGTGATATCCGCGCGGCGCTGGAAGAAGAAAGCTTTGTGAACACCCGCATCATGGCCTACTCCGCCAAGTATGCATCGGCGTATTACGGCCCGTTCCGTGATGCCGTGGGCTCTGCCGGTAACCTCGGCAAGGCCGACAAGAAGACCTATCAGATGGACCCGGCCAACAGCAACGAAGCCCTGCACGAAGTGGCGCTCGACCTTGCTGAAGGTGCCGACATGGTCATGATCAAACCGGGTATGCCGTACCTCGATATCGTTCGCCGTATCAAGGATGAATTCCAGGCCCCGACTTTTGTTTACCAGGTCAGTGGTGAATACGCCATGCACAAGGCCGCTGCCATGAATGGCTGGCTCGACGACAACGCCGTGATGGCCGAGTCGCTGATGTGTATCAAACGTGCTGGCGCCGATGGCATCCTGACCTATTTTGCCAAACAGTACGCCGAGTGGATTAACCGCTAAGGACCTCCCATGAGTGAAGAACAGATCATCGAACAAGCTCCCGCACCCGTGATCGACCTGACCAGCAGTGAGTACTACATCAACCGTGAGTTGAGCCATCTGCAGTTCAACATCCGGGTTCTGGAGCAGGCTCTCGACGAGAGCCATCCACTGCTCGATCGTCTGTTCTTCCTCTGTATCTTCAGCAAGAACCTCGACGAATTCTATGAAGTGCGGGTAGCCAGCCTGACCCGCCAGCTGGCCTTCAACCGCGAGCAGGCCGGTGCGGATGGTATGCACCCACAACAGGTGCTGAATGCCATTCACACCCTCTGCAGCGAAACCGTTGAACGCCAGTACCGCATTCTCAACGACACTCTGCTACCAGCGCTGGAGCGTGAAAACATTCACTTCCTGCGTCGCCGCGACTGGACCGAAGAACAGCGCCAGTGGGTGCGCAGTTACTACGATGACAACATCCTGCCACTGATCAGCCCGATTGGTCTGGACCCGTCACACCCGTTCCCGCGCCTGGTAAACAAGAGCCTCAACTTTATTGTTGAGCTGGAAGGCAAGGATGCGTTCGGCCGTGAAACCGGTCTGGCGATTATTCCGGCGCCGCGCTCACTGCCACGCATCATCCGTATCCCGGATGCCATCTCCAGCGGTGGTGACTGCTTTATTTTCCTGTCGTCCATGATCCACGAATACGCCGACGAGCTGTTCCCGGGCATGACGGTAAAAGGCTGTTACCAGTTCCGGGTAACCCGTAACGCCGACCTCGAAATCGACGAAGATGGCACCAACGACCTGGCGTCAGCACTGGAAGACGAACTGCACTCCCGTAACTTCGGCGAGGAAATGCGTCTGGAAGTCGCTGACAACTGTCCGGAAGCGCTCAGTGACTTCCTGCTGCGCAAGTTCAGCCTCGAAAAGAACGACCTCTACAAGGTCAACGGCCCGGTTAACCTCGGTCGTATGATGGAAGTGATTGGCCAAATCAACCGCCCGGACCTGCAATACACGCCGTTTACGCCGGGCCTGCCCAAACACATCAAGTTCAAGAAGAGCATCTTCGAGAGCATTCGCGAAAAAGACACCCTGCTGCTGCACCCGTTTGAGTCCTTCACACCGGTGGTCGACATGCTGCGCGAAGCGGCCAAGGACCCGGCGGTCAAGGCCATCAAACAGACCCTGTATCGTACCGGTGCCAAATCCGAGATCGTCAACGCGCTGGTCGACGCCGCCCGTAACGGCAAGGAAGTTACCGTCGTAATCGAACTGCGCGCGCGTTTCGACGAGGAAGAAAACCTTTACCTCGCCAACCGTCTGCAGGAAGCCGGTGCCGTGGTAGTGTACGGCGTGGTGGGCTACAAAACCCACGCCAAGATGGCGCTGATCGTGCGTAAGGAAGAAGACCGCTACAAACGTTACGTACACATGGGGACTGGTAACTATCACGCCGGTAACGCCCGCGCCTACACCGACTACAGCTTCCTGACCTGTAACGATGTGATTGGTGAAGACGTGCACACCGTGTTCCAGCAGCTGACCGGTATGGGTGCTGCCCAGAAGGTTCGCAAGCTGTTCCACGCACCGTTTACCCTGCACAAGAAACTGATCGAGCTGATCGACCGTGAGCGCGCCCAGGCCGAAGCTGGCCAGCCAGCGCTGATTCGTATGAAAGCCAACGGCCTCACCGAACCACGCCTGATTCGTGCCCTCTACAAGGCCTCCCAGGCCGGTGTACGGGTTGAACTGATCATTCGTGGTATGTGCTGCCTGCGTCCAGGAGTTGCGGGCGTATCGGAGAACATCGAAGTACGCTCGATTATTGGTCGTTTCCTCGAACACACCCGGGTGTATTACTTCCTCAACGGTGGCAAAGACGAAATCTACGCCGGCAGTGCCGACCTGATGGAACGTAACCTGCTGCGTCGGGTGGAAACCGCCTTCCCGGTGGAAAACCCGAAACTGAAAGAACGTATGAAGACCGAGCTGGAATCCTACACGCTGGATAACAGCCAGGCCTGGATTCTGCAGCCGGATGGCACCTACGTGCGCCGCACCCCGCAAGAAGGTGAAGCTGTGATCCGTGCCCAGACCATGCTGCTGGAAACCCTGGCGGCGTCCGTTTAAGGAACTGCCCTGCCGCTGCTGGTCAGCGGCATAAAAAAACCGCCGTTTCTCGCGAAACGGCGGTTTTTTATTATCCGGCAGACCGGCCGTAGCCGGTCAGGGCAGGAAACCTCAGATGTCTTCGATAGACTTCAGAGGGTAGTTGGCTGGCAGCGGACCAGCAGCCACACCAGTGTCGATAGCAGCCTGGGCTACCGCAGTGGACACAACGCCCAGCAGACGGGAGTCAACCGCTTTCGGAATGATGTACTGACGGCCGAATTCCAGAGATTCCAGACCGTATGCATCCAGAACTTCCTGGGTTACCGGTTCTTTGGCCAGACCAGCCAGTGCACGAGCAGCCGCCAGTTTCATGTCTTCGTTGATGCGCTTGGCACGTACGTCCAGGGCACCACGGAAAATGAACGGGAAGCCCAGAACGTTGTTAACCTGGTTCGGGTAGTCAGAACGGCCAGTCGCCATGATGGCATCCGGACGCGCTTCAGCCACGATTTCCGGCATGATTTCCGGAACAGGGTTGGCACAAGCGAAGATGATAGGGTCAGCAGCCATCTTCTTGATCTGTTCGCCAGTCACCATGTTAGGACCAGACAGACCCAGGAAAATGTCAGCGCCTTCCAGTGCATCGTCCACAGTACGCTTGTTGGTCTCAACAGCGAACATGGCCTTGTACTGGTTCAGGTCGTCACGACCGCTGTGGATCACGCCTTTACGGTCACACATGAAGATGTTTTCTGGCTTCATGCCAGCCATGATCAGCAGCTTGGAACAGGAGATCGCAGCAGCACCGGCGCCCAGTACACACATCTTGGCGTCTTCGATTTTCTTGCCAACGATTTCCAGAGCGTTCATGGCACCGGCAACGGTCACGATAGCAGTACCGTGCTGGTCATCGTGGAATACCGGAATATCACACTGCTCGATCAGGGTGCGTTCGATCTCGAAACACTCAGGAGCCTTGATGTCTTCCAGGTTGATACCGCCAAAAGTGATCGCAATGCGACGTACTGTGTCGATAAACGCCTGAGGGCTTTCCGATTCCACTTCAATGTCGATAGAATCAACGCCAGCAAAACGTTTGAACAGCAGTGACTTGCCTTCCATTACCGGCTTGGAAGCCAGTGGACCCAGGTCACCCAGACCCAGAATGGCAGTGCCGTCAGAGATAACAGCCACCAGGTTGCCTTTGCTGGTGTACTTGTAAGCGTTTTCAGGATCAGCCGCAATTTCCTTCACTGGCTCTGCCACACCTGGGCTGTAAGCCAGGGACAGGTCGCGGGAAGTCTTGGCAGGCTTGGTCAGCATGATGCCGATCTTGCCTGGCTTGGGATTGGCGTGATAATCCAGAGCTGCTTGTTTCAAATCTTCTGACATAGTGCTCATCCAGTCGTTTTTGGTGTAATTAAAAGCTCTTGCGCTCCCAAACCAGCCCGATTTTGTACAAACTAGTACCATCGTCTAGCTGGACATAGGCCACAAGAGGGCATCTTTAATAGCAAAAACCCGATGGGTTTTCCACTATATAGCGTATTTGCATTACGCTAATGATGCTTTGGCGCAAGCCAGGCATAACCTTGGAGGAATGGCCCGAATTGGCCAGCATTGTCCGAAAGTAGCAATCCATTACCGGTGCCATCCACACCGGACAGTACCACATCCAGCGTTATGAGTGACTCAGTCCGGCAGGCAGAGTCAGTGCCACTTCCAGACCCGGGCCAAGATTACGCGCCTGCACCGTACCCCCGTGTAACTCGATGATACGTTTGACCAGTGCCAGCCCGAGACCATAACCGCCACTGTTGGCACCCGGGCTGCGGGTCTGATCGACTTGCATAAATGGTGCAAAAATCGTGTCGAGCATGTCTTCCGGAACGCCAGGCCCCTGATCCGCTATGGTGATAAGGATCTGGCCATCGTCCCGACGCTCCAGCTGCACCTTCAGGGTAGACCCTTCCGGTGCAAAACGGATGGCATTTCGCAGAATGTTGTCGACCGCCCGCTCCATCAGCACCCAGTCCCAATTGGCATCCAGCTGACCAGCGTGATTCTGCACCTGCAGTTGCAGCTGCTTGTTGGCAATCTCCAGTTCGGCGTCTTCGAGCCAGTTTTGCAGCATCAGATCGGCTGGCTCCTGCTCTCGCAGCAGCGAGGTATCATCCAGCTGGCTGAGGCGCGCCAGGTCCAGGATCTGGCTGATCAGGCTGTCGACCTGAGCCACGGCCCGCTCGATCCGATCATGCTCATTACTGACAATTCCAGCCTGATCTTTTTTGCGGGCAATACCCAGCGCGATCTGCAAACGGGTCAGCGGTGAACGTAATTCATGGGAGACATCTCGTAGCAGCTGCTGCTGGCTTTGCAACAGACGCCGGGTTGCTTCGGCCATCGACATCACTTCCACCACCAGCTCGCCGATTTCGTCACGACGACTGAGGTCGCGTTGCAACAGACTGACATCAAAGTTGCCGTCGGCCATTTGCCGCACCGCCTGCTGTAACCGCCGGATTGGCCGGGTCAGGCTCCATACCAGCAGGAAACACAACGAGGTCACCAGCACCAGAATCAGCAACGGCAATACCCAACGCTGGCGATCGTCGAGCAGATGCTGCCAATCGCGTCGGGATACCGCGATATACAGATAGTCTCCACTCTGGACCGGGCCAATCATCAACCAGCCATCGTTCTGGCCGTACAAGAGTTCGCCCTGCTCGACCGCCTGATCGGCAAATTCTTCGAGGTCATGGGGTAACTCATCAACGGAATCCACCTGCACCGAGACCAGGTTCCAGCCCGGCTGCAGATGACGCCAGAGTTTGCGGCCTTCGGCCAGAATTGGAGGTCGGCGCTCGATAAGATCGAGCACCAGCATGACATCCTGACGACTGGCAGGGACAAAGTAGTCATCGTCCAGCCATTCGCTGGTGATCACAGCGAGGCCCATGGCCAGAAACACAACCAGCCAGAACCAGAGGAAAATCTTGAAGAACAGCGACCGGTACCAGGTCATGGTGGTCGCTGTATGGGTTTGGACGGAATTCAGGGTTTCACCAACAGGTAACCGCGACTGCGCACGGTTTTGATCCAGTCGTTACCGTCATCACGATGGCCCAGTTTCTTGCGCAGGTTACTGACGTGCATATCAATGGAGCGGTCGTACGCCATCAGGGCACGGCCGAGGGCAGCCATCGACAAGGCATCCTTGGACACCAGCTCACCGGCATGTTCCATCAGGCACTGCAGCACTCCGAACTCGGCACCGGTCAGTACCAGGGATTCGCCATTCACAGTGACGCCACGGTCAGACGGGTTGAGGATCAGCTCACCCACACGCAGCAGGCGGCTGCCAGCAGCACCGCTGTTATCACCCGACAGGTCGATACGGCGGAACAGGGCACGAATACGCGCTACCAGTTCGTGGTGGTGGTATGGCTTCGGAATGTAATCATCGGCACCGTGCTCCAGGCCCAGTACACGGTCCACGCTGTCACCACGAGCGGTCAGCATGATCACCGGCACACTGGATTCCTTGCGCAGACGACGCAGGACTTCAAAGCCGTTAATACGTGGCAACATCACATCCAGCAGGACCAGGTCATATTGACCAGTCAGGGCCAGCTGCAAGCCACGCTCACCATCGTGGGCGAGGGTCAGCTCAAACCCTTCCATCGCCAGGTATTCCTGTAACAGCTCACCCAGCTCGGTATCATCATCAACTAACAGAATCGATTTCATATTGGTCCTCCCCCTACAGTCTAGAGGATGCGCCCGTTGCTCCACAGGCGGTTTACCCTTTTTTGCATCCCTGTTGCAGCAATCTGACAGTCCATACCGTCACTTGCATTGCCGTTACTCAATGATCCAGCAAGGTCGCCAGCCAACGGGTGCGTGGCCGCACTTCGAGGGCAATCTTGACCACCATGGTCAGTGGAATCGACAACAACATACCAACCGGCCCCAGCACCCACCCCCAGAACACCAGAGACAGGAATACCACCAGGGTCGACAACCCAAGCGAACGCCCCATCATGCGGGGTTCCACCACGTTGCCAAACAGAGTGTTGGCAACCACGTACACCACAATGGTTGCCACCGCTTCACCACCACCGAGCTGTACCAGTGCAATCAGCACCGCCGGTACAGCGGCAATGATGGAGCCAATATTCGGAATATAGTTCAGCAGAAAGGCAATCAGCGCCCAAACGGCGGCGTAATCCACGCCAATAATCCACAAGGCAATACCGATGGTTACGCCAGTGCCCAGGCTCACCAGCGTCTTGATGGCCAGATACTGCTGCACCAGATCACTGAAGCGGGCGAAGTGTTCAAACGCATTGGTCTCTTCACCAAAGGCACGTTTGAGTTTGGCCGGCATCGACGGCGCTTCCAGCAGAATAAAAATCACCGTGAACAGAATCAGCAAGGCATTGGCCAGCACACCACCAAGACCATTAAAAATCGTGCCGACCATCCCCAGCACCATGCCCGGATTAAAGTAGTCGGCGACCAGATTATCGGGCACATCAAAGCCATAACCACGTACCCAGTTGGCGGCACTGTCGGTCATGACGGCGATCCGTTCTTCATAGACCGGAATGTCTTCATAAAAAGCGTTCACGGTACCACCGAGGAAAACCGTCAGGCCGAACCCGGCCAGCAGGAACAGTACCAGCATCAGCAACACCGCCAGAACATCGGGCACACCACGACGGGTTAACCACAACATCAGCGGTGCGCTGACAATGGCCGTAAAAATCGCTAACAGGAACGGAATCATGATGCTGGCCGCAGCCTTGATTCCGGCGATGATAATCATGGTCGCTGCCAGCAATAACAGCCGGTTACCAGCCAGTCCGGATGAGTCCTGCACCTTGGGGTTGCTCCTGTGAACCATATTCAGTGGTCATTTAATAGCCATACATATGTCAGGCAGATTAACTGCTTTGCCAATTGTCTGCACTCGGGAACGTGTGTGCTCCTTGGCAAAAGAAAAGGCTTTCTGTATTCTGCGCACCCTACGGAGCGGAAGTGGCGAAATTGGTAGACGCACTGGATTTAGGTTCCAGCGCCGCAAGGCGTGAGAGTTCGAGTCTCTCCTTCCGCACCAGACTTCAGAATCAGACAGTATGGAGACTGCCATGCACGGCCTGCTGATTCTTCTGGTGTTCCTGTTGGCCGGTACCTGGCTACAGAGTTTTCTCGGCCTGCCCATCCCGGCGGCCATCACCGGCATGTTGTTATTGCTGGCGTTCCTGATCTTCCGCGGCTCTATCCCTGAATCCCTGCAAGCCATCACCCGCACCCTGTCACCCTGGTTGCCCATGTTTCTGGTGCCGGTCAGTGTTGGCATTATTACCCACAAACAGTTACTGCTCGATCACGGTCCTCTGCTGCTGCTGATTCTGACCATCAGTCTGATTCCAGGCATCCTCGTGTGTGGCTGGATTATGGGCAAAGAGGACGCTTCGCGATGATTCTGCTGCATACCCCACTGTTCTGGGCGGCGCTTACCATTGCATCGTTTATCGTCGGCCAGCAACTGTACCTGCGCTGTGGCAAACCGGTGTTCCTGCCGCCGATCCTGACGTCCATTGTGCTGATGGCGATCTGTCTGGAAGGCACAGGCACCGGATATCAGACCTACATGGAAGGTGGCCGTTACCTGCATGATTTGCTGGGTCCAGTGATTGTGATGCTGGCGGTGCCGTTGTATCAGCAATTACATGCCATGCGCGCGCACTGGAAACGGATTGCCCTCGCCATCAGTCTCGGCAGCGGCACGACCATTCTGTGTGCATGGGCGCTGAGCCAATGGTGGCTGGGTGACAGCCTGATCAGCACCACCCTGTTAACCAAATCCATTACCACGCCGGTTGCGGTTGCCGTTACCAGCCAGCTTGGCGGCGATCCGGCACTGGCCTCGGCCTTTGTGATTGTGACCGGGATTCTTGGCGCTGTGATGATTGTGCCTATACTGTCCCTGATGGGCATTAACCAGCCACACACCCAAGGCCTGACCCTGGGCATCTGTGGTCATGCCATCGGAACCGGTCGCGCCCTCGAATTGGGCCCCGAAGCCTCAGCCTACGCGGCTATGGCCATGACCCTGACAGCCACCCTGCACGCTCTGGTGATTCCGCTGATTGCTGGCTGATGCCGCTCAACGGCCCGGACAGGATTTGCCATGGACAAGCATTTTCGCCAACTGATTGGCCTTGCCATTGCCGCACTGGTGGCGAGTTGTACCCTGTTGGCGTTAGCGCTCGACTACTATCTGTCGCCCATCAATCCGGCGCCCCGGCAGGTATCACCAATACTGTTCTGGCAACTCTGGGGAACCGGCAGCCTGTTACTGGCAGCCATTATCCTGCTGCTGTGTGTTGCCATTTTCCATCTGATGCGACCTCTGGCCGAAGCGCTGGAGTCCAGCCGCCACCAGCATGAATTCACCTGGGAACACGTCAGTGGTATTGCCATGCGGATCACTCGTCAGCAACGCCTGATGGACGCCAACCCCAATCTGTTTCGCCTGTTCAACCTGAGCATCGGTGACCTTCTGGTTACTATCCAGACCCCCGATGAACAGGATCGGATTCGTCAGTATCTGGAGCAGGCAGCTGACAGCGACGCACTGGTGGATTTTGAATGCAACCTGATCGATCGCGAAGGCGACGTTGGGCGTTGGGCGATTCGAGTACGCCCCTGGAGTCAGGGTAACAACCAATACCTGCTGGTGACCGGTGATGACATCAGTAAACGTCACTACATGGAAATTCTGCTGCGCGAAGAACAGCAACGCCTCAGCACTTATATGGAAACCATGCAGACACTGTTGTTGGTGTGTGATGCTGATTGCATGGTACGACGAGTCAATCATCAAACTCTGGTACTACTACAGTTGTCGGAAAAACAGATCAACGGTTTCCCACTGAGCTGGCTGATGCCTCGCCATCAGGCACTGGCTACCGAGCTGCAAATTAAAAATGTGATTGGCCGTCAAAACGGTAGCCTGGCGCTGGAGTTTCCGCTGGTAACCACGCACGGTCGTGAACGGATTGTTAACTGGCGCATTACCTGGCTGGACGATTGTCAGGAGTTATTGCTGGCGGGCCTCGATATGACCGAAATCATCGCCAACCGCACCGCCCTCGAAGCTGCCAACCAGCGCATTCGCGAGGCCCTGACCCAAGCCGAACAGGCCAACCATTCCAAGTCGATTTTCCTGGCCAACATGAGCCATGAAATTCGCACCCCGATGAACGGCATTCTCGGTGCCACCGAGCTGATTCTCGACTCCAGCCTCAGCCATGAACAACGTCATTACCTCGACATTATTCATCGTTCATCGCAGGGCTTGCTGGAAATTCTCAACGACATTCTCGACCTGTCGAAAATCGAATCCGGCCATCTGGAACTCGAAGACATCGATTTCGACCTCAACCAGCTACTCACCGAGATCTGCCAGTTATTTCGTGAACCAGCACGCCGTCAGCATCTGAATCTGATTTATTACTATAGCGGTCACTTGCCACATCAATGGCGCGGCGACCCCAAACGCCTGCGCCAGATCATCACAAACCTGCTCAGCAACTCCCTCAAGTTCACCGAAGAAGGCCGGATTGAAATCCGGGTTGAAGGGGAGCAAACCGCTCAACGGGAATACCGGCTGGACATCGCCATTATTGATACCGGCATTGGTATCTCAGCCAACCAGCAAGAGCAGATTTTCTCGGCTTTCCGTCAGGCCGACAGCAGCACCAGTCGCCGTTACGGAGGCACCGGACTGGGCCTGACCATTTGCCGCCATCTCGCCGAAGCCATGAAAGGCCAGATCCTGCTGCACTCCGAACCAGGACGCGGCAGTACTTTTACCCTTACCCTACCAATACGCCAGGCCAGCCTGCCAACATCGTCAGGGCCCGCCGCTCGCCTACAACCGGCACACTTACAAGGCCATGTACTGTTGGCCGAAGATAACGAGGTAAACCGCAAGGTTGCCACCCGCATGCTCGAAAAGCTGGGGTTGACCTGTCTGAATGTGAATAACGGTGAAGAGGCGGTAGAAGCGGTACAACGCCATCCGGTTGATCTGGTGCTGATGGACATCAACATGCCGGTACTGGATGGCATTCAAGCGACCCGCGCGATTCGGGCCTTGAAAGACGAATGTAATACCGTGCCGATTCTGGCGTTAACGGCCAATGCCATGATGGAAGATCGACGCCGTTGTCTGGAAGCAGGCATGAATGGCTTTATCAGCAAACCGATTCGGCTTGAACAGCTACGCCAGGCGCTGCTGGAAGCGCTGCCAACGCTGGCAGCGCCATAATCAGCAACCGGGGAAACTACAGCAGGCGAGTACCTTCAAATTCACCGGCCAGCCACAGCTGTACCAGTGACAACGCGGCAACCGCACGGCCCTCGTGGAAATCCTCACGGGCGTACAGTTGTGGCAGTTCAGACAGTTTCCACGGGACTACTTCCAGAGGTTCCGGCTCATCGCCATCCAGCTTTGACGGATACAGATCACGCGCTACCACCAGTTGCAGACCAGCACTCATATAACCCGGTGACAGCGTCAGCTTTTTCAGCAAGGTCAGCTCACGGGCAGCAAAACCGACTTCTTCCTGCAGCTCGCGGTTGGCAGCATCCGCCAGCGACTCTCCCATATCAATCGCGCCCTTCGGCAGGGTCAGACAGTAGTCATCGATACCGCCCGCGTATTCACGGATCAGGGCAACAGTGTCATCATCCAGCAAGGCAACCAGCATCACCGCACCGTTGCCACGCGGCGCCAGCCGTTCGTAGGTACGTTCAACGCCATTGCTGAAACGAAGTTCCACCGACTCGACCCGGAACAACCGGCTTTCGGCCACAATTGAACGATGAAGAATTTCCGGCTTGCTGCGCATGAATTGCCCCGATTTCAGAATCTGATAACTGAGTATAACCCCATGACCGCACCCGACTGGCAACAAATTGATACTGTTTTGCTGGACATGGACGGCACCCTGCTCGACCTCCACTTCGACAATTATTTCTGGCTGGAACACCTGCCCAAAGCCTATGCGGCCAGCAAGAACATCAGCCCGGCAGAAGCCCTGGCAGAGCTCGATAAAAGTTTTGTGGGCCTGCGCGGCACCCTCAGCTGGTACTGTCTGGATTACTGGAGTGAACTGACCGGCTTGCCGGTGGCGCGCCTGAAAGAAGACGTCGCCTATAAAATCGGCTTCCGCCCCCATGTTCAGGACTTTCTGCAACAATTGAAGCTGGCAGGCAAACGTCGGGTAATTGTCACCAATGCCCACCGTGACAGCGTTAATCTGAAACTGCGACATACCGGCCTCGACCAGTACGTCGACCGTATTATCAGTTCTCATGACTATCGGGAGCCCAAGGAAACCCAGGCTTTCTGGGATCATCTGTTGCAAGACGAACCCTTTGATCCGACCCGCACGCTGCTGATTGACGACAGCCAGGCTGTGCTAGAATCGGCAGCCCTATGGGGTATTGGCCACCTGCTGATGGTTTTCCATCCCGACAGTGCCAAGGCACCGGTTGTCAGCGACCGATTCCCCGGAATCTACCACTTTGATGAACTGGCCCCCGGCCAGCAGGACTCAGATCAGGCGTGAACGACAGCGACAAGATCCGACTCGACAAATGGCTCTGGGCCGCCCGTTTTTTCAAAACCCGGGCGCTGGCCAAAACCGCAATTGAAGGTGGCAAGGTGCATTACGAAGGGCAACGCTGCAAGGTCAGCAAAAGCCCGGAAGTAGGTGCCAAACTGACCATCCGCCAGGGCTTTGATGAAAAAGAAGTGATCATCAAGGCACTGTCGGAACAGCGTCGTGGTGCCCCGGAGGCACGCCTGCTGTACGAGGAAACCCCGGAAAGCATCAAAAAACGGATGGACGAAGGTGAACGCCGCCGTATCCTGGCCCTCAGCCAGGTCGTTCCTGATCATCGCCCTAATAAGAAAGAACGCCGCGACATGCGTCGTTTTGAAGCGCAGCAGCAACCGGCAGACTGGCCCGACTTCTATTGAAGTCCGCCGGTTTGACCCCATCTTGCTGCCCTACCGGACGACCCGCATCGTCACCCACGACTACCACAGGTAATTGCCATGTCACTCAGCAGTGCCGACCAGCTGCAACGTTTCTCTTTCGACGACACCCCGATTCGTGGAGAAATTGCCCATATCAATGAGAGCTTCCGCGAAGTACTCAAGCGCCACCAGTACCCGGCGCATATCAGCAAGGTACTGGGTGAACTGATGGCCGCCACTGCCCTGATGAGTGCCAGCCTCAAATTCAAAGGCCGCCTGACCCTGCAAATCCGTCTGCCGGGCAATATCTCCCTGCTGCAGGCCGAAACCAGCGATCAGGGTGAGCTGCGTGCTATCGCCCGTTACGACGTTGATCAGCCAGAAAGTGAACTTGTGTTTGAAGACGGCCATCTGGTGATGACCATTGAGCCGGAACAGGGCCAGCGTTATCAGGGCATTATCTCCATCAACGCCGGTAACGTTGCCGCCGCACTGGAAGACTATTTCACCCAGTCGGAACAGCTGCCAACCCGTTTCTGGCTGAGCGCCAACGCCGACTCTGCTGCCGGCCTGATGTTGCAGAAACTGCCATCACAACAGACCGAAGCGGACGTCGACGCCTGGGATCGCATCAGCCACCTGGCTTCCACCGTACGTCCAGCCGAACTGCTGGAACTGGAAACCGAAGAATTGCTGCATCGCCTCTATCACGAAGAAGTATTGCGTCTGCACCCGGCAGCAGCCCTGTGCTTCAAGTGCACCTGCTCACGCCCGCGTCTGGCCGACGCCCTGCATCAGCTGGGCTATGCCGAACTGGCCAGCATGCTGGCCGAAAGCGCCCCGATCAGCATTACCTGCGACTTCTGTCAGCAACACTACGAATTCAGCCAGGCTGACGTGGACGGGCTGTTTCCAGAGCGCAATTTGCACTGAAAAAGCGCATGAAATCAGGCATTCTGGCCAGCCATTGATCTGGATTTGTCCGCTTTATCAGTAGCGAACAAATGTAAAAATCGTGGCAAAACAGGCTGGTATCGGTCAGTTATTGACCGATCCGCATTTGGGGGGCTTAGCGCAACATTGTTTTTCTGGCATAATCGCGCCCCTCATTGTTATGAGAACGTCTGAAGCACCGGACGGTTGTACGAAAAAAAACAGGTAATGGCCGACCGGCCAACCGCAACAGCGAGGACCCTCCCGGGGTATCCATATGACCACTGTATACACGGATTTATCTACGCCATTTCTGGTAGAACAGGCCATCGCGCGTGGCGAAGGCAAACTCCAGGACAATGGCGCCCTGGTAGTCGAAACCGGCGCCCGTACTGGCCGCTCTCCGATGGACCGTTTCATCGTTGAAGAGCCAAGCAGCAAGGATGCAATCGATTGGGGCAATATCAACCGCCCGTTCGATGCGGACAAATTTGATGCCCTGTGGGACCGCGTTGAAGAATACCTGGCGCAGCATGACAGCTTCGTGTCTCATGTTCACGTAGGCTCTGACCCACAACACTACCTGCCAGTCAAAATGGTTACCCAGACGGCATGGCAGAACCTGTTCGGTCGCAACCTGTTCATCCTGCCAGAAAGCTACAACCCGTCAGATAAAGAAGAATGGACCATCCTCAACGTTCCAGGTTTCGAATGTGTTCCTGAGCGCGATGGCACCCGTACTGACGGCACCGTTATCCTGAACTTCGCCCAGCGCAAGGTTCTGCTGGCTGGTATGCGTTACGCCGGTGAAATGAAGAAAGCCATGTTCGGCGTTCAGAACTTCCTGCTGCCAGAAAAAGACGTTCTGCCGATGCACTGCTCCGCCAACGTTGGCGAAGACGGTGATGTATGCCTGTTCTTCGGTCTGTCCGGTACCGGCAAGACCACCCTGTCTGCTGACCCTGAGCGTTACCTGATTGGTGACGACGAACACGGTTGGGGCAAGGGCACTGTATTCAACATCGAAGGTGGCTGCTACGCCAAAACCATCGATCTGTCCAAGAAGAACGAACCAATCATCTGGGATGCCATTCGTTTTGGCGCCATCGTTGAAAACGTTGTTATCGACCCGGTTACCCGCGTTGCTGACTACAAAGACGTATCCCTGACTGAAAACACCCGTTGTGCTTACCCGCTGTCCCACGTGGCCAAGCGTGTTGAAGAGAACATGGCTGGTGAACCAAAAGCCGTTATCTTCCTGACCTGTGACATGACCGGCGTACTGCCACCAGTATCCGTTCTGACCCACGAACAGGCTGCTTACCACTTCCTGAGTGGTTACACCGCTCTGGTTGGTTCGACTGAAATGGGCGGCGTGAAAGGTCTGAAATCTACCTTCTCTACCTGCTTCGGTGCTCCATTCTTCCCACGTCCAGCGGGCGAATACGCCGAACTGCTGATCAAGCGTGTGAAAGAGTTCGACTCCCAGGTTTACCTGGTAAACACTGGCTGGACCGGCGGTCCTAACGGTGGCGGCGGTGAGCGTTTCAGCATCCCGGTTACCCGTGCTGTGATCAGCGCCATCCAGACTGGCAAACTGCGCGGCGTCGAAACCGAAGTGGTTCCAGTATTCAATCTGCTGGTTCCGAAGACTCTGGAAGGCGTCGACAGCAAACTGCTGAACCCACGTAACACCTGGGCCAGCCCAGAAGCTTACGATGCAGCAGCTCGTCAGCTGGCTACCCAGTTCGTTGAGAACTTCAAGAAGTACGACGTATCCGACGCGATCGTCAAAGCCGGTCCACAGCTGGGTTAATTCCCACGCTGACCTGCTGAAAAACCGCGGCTTGCCCGCGGTTTTTTTATGCCCGTGATATGGGCCAGGCGCTGCCAGCATGCTCCTCTAACAAGTGCTCTGTATTTTCTACACCGCAAATTCTGCCACTGGTCTGTTAATTCAACCCTGTCACATACGTCCCCAGCACAAACCCTTAGAATCCTGAAAACGATACAGAAAGGGAATAATCATGGTGTTTTGGGGATTTCTGATTGCCATCCTCTGTCTGGTACTCACCGCCGTTGTGGCCTTCAAACGCAACCAGCTGCGGGTACGCAAACAACGAATAGAACATGACATCGCCGCCAAACAGGGCAACAGCGATCTGTTACACGCCGAGCTGGAACAACTGGGTTCCGGCCTGCCAGCCCAGCTGATTCCTGGCCTGCTCAGTGCTGCCGTGCTGGCCTTTATGGTGGGCGGTTTTAACCAGATGTTTTTCTACGCCGAACCCGGCTACATCTACCATGTCCGCACCATTACCGGTGAAGAAAAAGTCGTATCGGATGTGGGTTACAACCTTTACCTGTTTGGCCGTTACAACGCCTGGAAACGTGCCCTGACTGTTCAGGCCGTCAGCGGCAAACCACAGGAAAGTATGGATGCCGAAACCGACCAGCACGACGCCAGTGCCACCCTGCCACCGCTGAACATCATGTTCCTCGACCAGGTAGACGCCAACGCCGAAGCCACTGTACGTTTCAGCATTCCGGAAGATACCGAAAACTTCCTGAAGCTGGCGCACGAATATCGCTCACCGGAAAACATGTTACGCACCGCGTTGATTCCAGCCTTCAAGGAAACCCTGCAGGCCACCGCATCCCTGATGAGCGCCGAAGAGTACTACTCCGGCAGCCGTTCCGAATTCAACACCGAGTTCGAAAAACAGATGGGCAACGGCACCTACATCGTCCGTCGTGAAGAAGTCGCCCAGTCCACTGGCCGTCGTGCCAAATCCACCGCCAACGCCACCCTCGGTGAACAGCAGCAGGAATACGGCGACGAAACCAAACTCATGTTTGTGGTGAACAAGGTACTGGATGAAAACGGCCTGCCAATGCGTAAAACCCAGAAATTCACCAACTTCGGCATCACCGTGGTGGATGCCCGCGTCACCGACATGCGTCCGAACAACAAGTTTGTCGAGCGTATGCAGCTGAAACAGAAAGCCTCCGCCGACCGCGCCATCGCCCGTGAACAGCGGATTCAGGAAGAAGAACAACGTCTGTTGGCGATCGCCAAGGGTGAACGTGAAGTGGCGGAACGTCAGGCTCAGGCCAAGGTTGAACAAATCCAGCGCACCACCGAAGCCGAGACTGAAAAACAGCTGGCCCTGACCAACGCCGAAAAACTGCGTGAACAAGCCGAAATTGCCAAGGAAACCGCCCAGATCGAACTGGAAAAAGCCCGAATTGAAGCCGAAACCCAACGCACTCTGGCCGATGCCGAGGCTTACCAGAAAAAAGTGATTCTGGAAGCCGACAACGCCCTCGCCCAGAAACTGCAGGCTGAAATCGACATCCAGAAAACCTGGGCTGACGCCTTCGCCCAACGCAAAGTCCCAACCACCGTATTTGGCGGCAGCGACGGCGGCGCCCCGGTCGGCTCCGACTCCGAGGTCAAAGCCTTTATGCAAATCCTCACACTCGACGCCGCCAAACGCCTGAGTTACAGCCGCGAAATTACCGAAGCCGGAAAATAATCGGCAGTCGGGGCGGGCCGCGTTCGGATCGGGCGTCGGGCGTCGGGCGTCGGGCGTCGGGCGTCGGGCGTCGGGCGTCGGGCGTCGGGAGAACAGTATCCATCAACAACGATTTCACCCAGCGCAGCTGGCCGCAGAATGCCCATCTGGGCGAGCCGGGATTCACCGCAACGGCCGACCCGGCCGGGGCATGGATGCTCCGCTAGCTCAGTTGGCACAGGGATGTGCCATCTGAGCGGGGTCGAAACGCCGTTGTCGGTGAAAACCGGAAAAACGAGCCCAGCAGGGCTAAGCAGGGGGAGGCCTGCCCGGCCGGGGGACAAGGTCCCCCAAGAGGGCAACCAGACTGGAGCCTGACGCCAGCTTTACCCAGCGCAGCTGGCTGCCTAAGGCCCATCCGGGCGAGCCGGGATTAACACAGAGGCCCGACCAGGCAGGGCAAGCAGCCTGGGCTTTACCCAGCGCCAGCCCGATTTCCAATTCCCGGCCATTGTTCCTGCCCACCCTCTACCTTTCCGTTATACTCCAAAGCCTGTCGACCGATCACAGATGGACTTTTTATGCTGCTCGAAGCCATTGGCCAACGCCTTGCCCAGGAACTCAACATTCGCCCGCAACAGGTTGCTGCGGCCGTTGCGCTGCTGGATGAAGGCGCCACCGTTCCGTTTATCGCCCGCTACCGTAAGGAAGTGACCGGTTCTCTGGACGACACCCAGCTGCGTACTCTGGACGAACGTCTGCGCTACCTGCGTGAGATGGAAGACCGTCGTGCCTCGATCCTCAAGAGCATCGAAGAACAGGGCAAACTCAGCGCTGAACTGAAGCGCGAAATCCTGCTGGCCGATAACAAGACCCGCCTCGAAGACCTTTACCTGCCGTACAAACCAAAGCGCCGCACCAAAGGCCAGATCGCCATTGAAGCCGGTCTGGAACCACTGGCCGACGCCCTGTTTGGCAACCCGTCACTGGACCCGGAAGCAGAAGCGGCGGCCTTTATCAGTGCCGATAAGGGCGTTGAAGACAGCAAGGCTGCGCTGGATGGCGCCAAATACATCCTGATGGAACGTTTCGCCGAAGACGCCAACCTGCTGGCCAAACTGCGTCAGTTCCTGAAACAGGAATCGACCCTGTCGGTGCGTGTGGTGCCAGGCAAGGAAACCGAAGGCGCCAAGTTCGCCGACTATTTTGAACACGACGAAGCCCTGAAAACCGTGCCGGGTCACCGTGCGCTGGCGATTCTGCGTGGCCGCAACGAAGGTGTGTTGTCATTCTCGCTGGTCACCGGCAATGCCGACGACAAACTCGCCGCCAGTCCGTGTGAAGCAATGATTGCCAGCCACGTCGGGATCGAAAACCGTGGCCGCAGCGCCGACCGCTGGTTGAACGAAGTGGTGAAGTGGACCTGGCGCATCAAACTGCTGACCCACCTCGAAACCGAACTGGTCAGCGAACTGCGCGAACAGTCTGAAGAAGGTGCCATCAAGGTCTTTGCCGATAACCTTAAAGACCTGCTGCTGGCAGCACCAGCCGGTGCACGTGTCACCATGGGTCTCGACCCGGGTCTGCGTACCGGTGTGAAGGTGGCGGTAGTTGATCGTACCGGCAAAGTGGTGGATTACAGCACCGTCTATTGCACCCCGCCGCAGAACCGTTTTGCCGAATCCGAAGCCGTCCTGATGGCGATGATCGCCCGTCATGGCGTTGAGCTGATTGCCATTGGTAACGGCACCGGCTCCCGCGAAACCGACAAGTTCGCTGCAGAAATGCTGAAAAAAGTGAACGCCGGTGGCGGCAAGGTTCAGAAGATCATGGTTAACGAAGCCGGTGCTTCGGTGTACTCGGCGTCAGAGCTGGCAGCAAAAGAATTCCCGGATCTCGATGTTACCATTCGTGGTGCTGTGTCGATTGCCCGCCGCCTGCAAGACCCGCTGGCCGAACTGGTAAAAATCGAACCGAAATCCATCGGTGTTGGCCAATACCAGCACGACGTCAACCAGAGCCAACTGGCGCGTTCTCTCGATGCCGTGGTGGAAGACTGTGTGAACTCGGTGGGTGTGGATCTGAACACCGCATCGGTGCCACTGCTGAGCCGTATTTCCGGCCTCAACAGCACTCTGGCCGGTAACATTGTGGCCTTCCGTGATACCAACGGAGCCTTCCGCACCCGCAAGGACCTGCTGCAAGTACCACGCCTGGGCGCCAAAACCTACGAACTGGCGGCCGGTTTCCTGCGTATAATGAATGGCGACAATCCGCTGGATGCGTCTGCCGTGCACCCGGAATCCTACCCGCTGGTAGAGAACATCGCCCGTCACTACCGCCGCGATGTGCGCAGTCTGATTGGTGATGGCCAGTTCCTGAAATCGGTCAACGCCGAGCAGTTCACCAGTGCCCAGGCCGGTATTATCACCCTCAAGGATATCCTCAGCGAACTGGAAAAACCGGGCCGTGACCCGCGTCCGGAATTCCGTTTTGCCGAGTTCCAGGAAGGGGTGGAAAGCATCTCCGACCTCAAGCCGAACATGGTGCTGGAAGGTGTGATCACCAACGTGGCCGCCTTCGGGGCGTTTGTTGACATCGGGGTACACCAGGATGGTCTGGTGCATATCTCGGCACTGTCGGAGTCGTTCGTCAAAGACCCGCGTGACGTCGTCAAAGCCGGTGACATCGTCAAGGTCAAGGTGATGGAAGTGGATGTAGCGCGCAAACGTATCGGTCTGTCGATGCGGATGAGCGACGACGCCAACAGCAAGGCGCAGGAATCGGTCGCCGGTGAACGCCCGCAACGTGCGCCGAAAAAGCAGGCAGAACGCTACTCCGAGCAGAAGGCACCGGGCAACAACGCCATGGCCGGAGCACTGGCAGCCGCCTTTGCCAAGGCCAACAAGCGCTGAAATCTCTGCTTTTCTGCAACAATCTTTTACCGACCAGAAACCCGACTCCAGCAGTCGGGGACTCTTACGCCGGATGAAAACTTTCACCTATAATCCGGCAATCCGGGCACTTGAACAGTGCCCTTCTCTTATCAGCAGACCTGAATCGAGACGATCTTGGCCATACATTCCTCCTCCGCTGCTCCTTCCTACGCCGACCTGCTTGCCCTGCTGGGCCAGGCAGATAACCTGCCGCTGCTGGCCAATCTGCAGCGTGGTATCGAAAAGGAAGCCTTGCGTTGCACGCCGCAGGGAGTGATCAGTCAGACCGCTCACCCTCATGGTCTGGGTTCCGCCCTGACTCATCCGGGCATCACCACCGATTATTCAGAAGCCCTGCTGGAATTTATTACCCCGGTATTCAGCAGCGGTCAGGAAGCCGTAGCCTGGCTGGATGTGGCACATCGTTTTGCCTACAGTCAGATGCCCGAAGAACTGATCTGGCCAGCCTCCATGCCTTGTATCCTGCAAGGTGAGATGAGTGTGCCAATCGCTGATTACGGCAGCTCCCATCTGGGCCAGCTCAAGCATATCTACCGTCATGGCCTGTGGCATCGTTATGGCCGCGTTATGCAGTGTATTGCCGGTATTCACTACAACTTCTCGATTCCGTCTGCCCTGTGGCCAGTGTTGCAACAGCAGCTGGACCCACAGCAGACACAATCGCTGCAGGATTTTATCTCCGACCGTTATTTTGGTCTGATCCGTAACTTCCGCCGTTATTCCTGGCTGCTGATCTACCTGTTTGGTGCCTCACCAGCGGTCTGTTCAAGTTTCCTCGAAGGTCGTCCACACCAGCTCCAGACCCTCAACAAGGACACACTGTTCAGCCCATTCGCCACGTCACTGCGTATGAGTGACCTCGGTTACCAGAACAATGCCCAATCCGGCCTCAAGGTATGCCACAACAGCGTCGCCAACTATGTAGAAACCCTGGGTCAGGCGGTGCGTGGCTCCATTCCGGCCTATGAAGCCATTGGTGTGCAGGACGAAAACGGCCAGTACAAACAGCTGAATACCAGCCTGCTGCAAATCGAAAACGAGTATTACAGCGACATCCGTCCGAAGCGTATCGCCCGTCATGGTGAAAAACCGCTGGAAGCGCTTGGCCGTTACGGCGTGGAATACATTGAAGTGCGTTGCACCGACATCAATCCGTTCCTGCCGGTGGGTATCGATGTTCCGCAAACCGCGTTTATGGACCTGTTCCTCTGTTACTGCTTGCTGAAACCAAGCGCCAACATTGAGAACGATGAATTCGACCGCCTGCAAGCCAACCTCAAGGCCACCGTGATGCGTGGTCGTGAACCAGGTCTGGAATTGCACGATGGTGAACGCAGCCGCACCCTGCAGGATTGGGGTATGGCACTGCTGGCGGAAATGGACGACCTCGCCGGTATGCTGGACCGCGCCAACCACTCAAGCTTCCACCGCGACAGCCTCGGCCAGCAGCGCCTGAAACTGGCCGACAGCAGCCGTACACCGTCAGCACAGGTTCTGAGAGCCCTTACCGAAGGCCAGCTGGAATTCAGTGAACTGACCCTGCAACAGGCGCAGACTCATCGCAAGACCCTGTCCGAGCCGCTGGGAGCGGCCGTTATGGAACGCTGGACCGAGCTGGCACGTCAGTCACTGGAGCAGCAAGCGATGATGGAAGCCAACAGCCACGGCAGTTTTGCCGACTATCTGGCCGAGTATCTGAAGCGCGACTGATCGTCGCAGTGGTTACCGACGCTCACTCACAAACCCCCCGCCGGATCAGGGCCAATCCGGTGTTTTTCTATCCTGCCGAAGTTGCCCAGCGCAGCTGGCTGCAGCATGCCCATCTGGGCGAGCCGGGATTCACCGCAACGGCCGACCCGGCCGGGGCATGGATGCCCCGCAAGGCCCGTTGGCACAGGGATGTGCCATCGGGCCGGGGTCGAAAAGCCGTTGTCGGGGAATACCGGGAAAACGAGCCCAGTCGGGCAAAAGCAGGGGAGGCCCGCCCTCTTGGGGGACAAGGTCCCCCAAGAGGGCATACGGCTGTGCCAATTAACAAGCCGTGCCGATCGTAAGAATGCCGAATGGTGCCTAACTGAGCAGCACTCGCGCATCAGGCGCTTTTCTATATTCAGGCCGTGACGATAACCGCCACGAGCCGCTATCAGTTCTGCACCACAAAGGTATTAAAATACAGATCATCCACCATGGGTGAACCTTCAAGTTTGTTCATGGTGCGGCGTACTTCCTCCAACGCTTCACGGCGCAAATTCTCGCGCCCCTGAGTGGAATTCATGGTTTCCGGCTCCTGTTTGCTCAGGAACATCACCAGAGTGTGGCGGATATAAGGCTTGTGCTGACTGACCTTGCCAGCCGCAGTGGTCGACGTCACCTTGAGTGCCAGTTCGGTGCGGATATAACGCATCCGCCCGGTGCTGCCGAAGTTCACCACAAACGCCGGTTCAAAATAGATGTATTGGGTGGCAGGCAACGCCGCCGCATCTTCTGGCGGAGGATCTTCTGCATACGCAATCGGTGACAGTATTCCGGTGCTGGCCAGTGTTGCCAGCAACATAATCATCATGGCACGGAACATTCGGGCATCTCCGTTGACTATTGAGCCTGACAAGGTGCAATCGGCACCCTGACTCCTCAGTCTAGATCAGAAAATGCCCTTCTGAGCTGTGATAGACTGCGATACACCAACGACTTATTCACCCTAAACCACAAGGTACCTTGCATGAGCCAGGCCCTGACTCCACCCCTGCTGAGATACGGCTATCTGGCCGGTTTTCTGATTTGCGCAGCCCTTTTGGGTGCTGCCTATTATTTTGAAATCGTGATGTACCTCGACCCATGCCCGCTCTGTATGGTGCAACGTCTGGCAACCCTGCTGATTGGCCTCAGCTGCCTGCTGGCGTTTGTCTGTGCTGAATACCGCTGGGGTTCACGTTTAGCACTGGCACTGGTCACGGCGTCCGCCATCTTTGGTTATTTTGTGGCTGACCATCACATCTGGATCCAGCACCTGCCACCGGACGAAGTACCGGCCTGTGGTCCGAGTTTCGAATACCTGATCGAGACCCTGCCACTGAACGAGCTGATATCCATCATGCTGCACGGTGACGGTAACTGTGCCGAAGTGAACTGGATGTTCTGGGGCATGAGCATGCCGGAATGGACCCGTATCTTCTTTGCCTGCTTCACCATCGCGGGTCTGATCTCCCTGATCTACACCTGGAGCCGTGGCGAACGCCGCAACCAGCTGAACTGATCGACGCCGGGCTTTTCTGCGACAACAAGCAGAAAAGCCCGTGTTTGCAAGAAAAAAACCGCAAAAAAGCTGCTTGCCTCGATGTTTTCAACCCGCCTATAGTGAAGCCACAAACGAGAAAGACGGGCATGAACCCGCCGCCGGACTGAGGACTTTGCCATGTTGGAAAAATGTAATTCCGCAAAAGAACGTTGGGGTGGTGTACATAAAATGATCGACGGCTGGCTCAATGAACGTCAGCAGCTGATCGTGCAGTTCTGCAATCTCACTGCTTCCCGTCCACTCGATCCTGACGCTGCACCGCTGGCTGAACAGCTGCAAGGTTTCTGTCAGGTCATGATGGACTACTGCTCCGCTGGCCACTTCGAAATCTATGAACAACTGGTCGCCGAAGCCCGCGAATTTGACGACGGCGGTGTTGAATACGCCTCTGCCGTGGTGCCAAAACTGGATGCCCTGACCGGTAAATGTGTCGATTTTAACGACCGTTATGATGGCAGCTGCACTCTCGAACAACTGGGCAAACTGCCAGCCGACCTGTCACTGCTGGGTGAAATCCTGGAAGAACGTTTCCAGCTGGAAGACCAGTTGATCGAACGTTTGCACACCATTCACCGCGAAACCGTCACCGACTGAAAACAGCCCCGGTTCTGGCGTCTACACTGGTAACAGGGTCCAACGACCCTGCCACCGGTAATGGATACCCAGGACACGCCCATGACAATCCCCCCGCGTTCTGCCACACACCCAAGCCGGCCATTCGTGCGCCTGCTGCTGGTTGTTTTGGCCACACTGGCCACCAGCGCCTGTTTGCCCACCGGCAAAGCTCCCAGTCAGAGTGTTGAAGTTGCACGACAGGCCATTTATTCCGGCCATTTCAGTCAGGACGGCCAATGGCTGCTGATTGGCAGTTATTACCACGGCGGCAATCTCTGGAGCACCAGCCCGGTTAACCGTCACTTCGACTGGAACCATCAGTCCGATGGCACCACCGGTATTATTGGTGCCGCGTTTTCGGCGGATGGCCGTTATGCCGCCAGCAACGATAACCGCACCATCGTCTTGTGGGATATGAACTCCGGCGAAGCCAAAGGCTTCTGGACCGCACCGGGCGTGATTGAAAGCATGCAACTCACCAGTGATGGCCGTTATGCCATGCTCGGCCTCGAAGACAACAGCGCCACCCTGTTTGATATCCAGAACGGCGGCATCCGCGCCCGCTACCCTCACTCCGATATCGTTTACAGCGTTGCCATGAGTCGGGATGCCCTGCAACTGGTCACCGGCTGTGCCGATGGTCTGGTGCAGGTGTGGAAATCCGGTCAGACCGAACCACTGATCAAGGTGCAGCAAGATAACCCGGTGCGCACCGTCGCCATGACCAGTGACGGCCGTCTGATCTTTGCATCAGCGCTGGGCAAACCAGGGCGCATCATGGAAGCCAGTTCCGGGCGGGTAGTCGCCGAGCTGCCAGCGTTGCGAGGCTATTACACCGCCGCCCGTTTTTCCGACAACGGCGACCAGTTATTAACCGGCTCCAGCTCCGGCCAGGTACAGCTGTGGACGAGCAATTCCGGGGCCTTGCAGGAAGAGTGGTACAGCAAGGGTTTCTCGCTGTTTGCCAACACCCGTACCCAGGTGGAAGACGTGGCTTTCGCCCGTGATGGTGGTGTGCTGGCCATTACCAGCAACGGCCAGCTGCATATCATGAAGCGTTAGAACGCGCTCGATACAGTCTCGCAGCGAGAGCCTCACATCGGCTGCGGCACAATCTCCACGGCTTGTTAATTGGCACGCCCCTATGCCCTCTTGGGGGACCTTGTCCCCCGGCCGGGCGGGCCTCCCCCTGCTTTTGCCCGACTGGGCTCGTGTCTCCGGTTTTCACCGACAACGGCTTTTCGACCCCGGCCCGATGGCACATCCCTGTGCCAACGGGCCTTGCGGGGCATCCATGCCCCGACCGGGTCGGCCGTTGCGGTGAATCCCGGCTCGCCCAGATGGGCATGGCGCAGCCAGCTGCGCTGGGCAACGTCGGCAATCCATGATGAGGCTATTACGGAGAGAATGAATCTGACGCTTAGGTTTATGCCCGGCATACTCATGGGCACAAAACACAGGGCTGGCCCGGATGCCGATCAGCGTTGGAGAATCCTTAACCGATCAGCCTTGGCGTTATTGCCCGCTTTGCTGAATCGCCTGGTTATGCTGATTCAGTAACTCCTGCACCGCCTGCGCCTGTTCAACCGTGTTGAGCACCGTACCGGGGCTGGTCAGTGGCGTTAGCGGCGTGACGTTACGACTGTCTTCGATCAGGGCAACAGAACCCTTGCGTGCCGGAGCACCGGCATCGGCAGTTGGCTCCGGTATTTTTTCACTACGAACGATGTTGGCAGCGGTATCAACCTGCACCGCAACGGCTTTGACACCTTCCGGCACCTTGTCACCGTAGTGCCAGTTTCCTTGCGCATCCTGCCATTTCTGGAATGTCTGCCGGGTTTGCTCCGACGACACGGTAGATTCTTCGCGTTTGGCCTGTTCTTTCAGGTCATCGAGTGTGGCAGACAGTGGACGACCGTCAGGGCCATTCATAAATCGTGGCAGTACCAACGCACCACCAACCAGCAGACCCAGGCCAATTATCATTCCGGGTTTCATCTTGATCGCCTTTTTTATCCCTGTTGTTGTTATCCAGCGCCAACACTTCTTGACGTTTGGAACTGCAAGCTAATGGATAAGTGGCCATTCAACAACGCTTTCCCGACCAGCGCTTTTACCGCGCGGTTACCTCTCCCCTAGGGACCCTCTGAATAACTCGGTGCCCGCTCTGACTTATCGGGATGGTGATGAATCACGAAGCCGGTTTGATGGCATAGCGGGCTACGTCAAAAACCGGCGACACCGAGTCATCACCATCCCGAAAGCCCCAAAGGGCGCGGGCTGCAGCGCGTTTGAGCGGTGTTGCCGATCTTGAAAAGGACTCGTCATTTCGCTGCGATCGTCGCCTTGCTCACACGCGCTGCAGCGCTCGCGCAGAGCTGTGCAGAGTTATTCAGAGTGTCCCTAGCGTAACTCGGGAAATTCGTCCGGCCACAACTGTCCCTGACGGGGGATAGACGCCATATAGGCATCCAGTGCCAGCAGCAGAGTGTGCACGGAACTGCGCACCTGACCGGATGACACCCGCACTTCGTCGATGTTCATGGAGTCCTGCACATTCTGCCGTGCCAGCTGCCGAATCGCACGGTGCTCCTCGTCGTCCTGCACCGGTTCAACTGCTGGTGCTTCGTAATCAATCAGCGCAAACAGACCGGCGAGGCCCATCTGTTCGGCTTCCAGTTCAATCCCCTGCACACGGCTGCGGAAATCGGTTACCGGTGATACCGGGCCACGCCGGCTGCTGCCCGGCAAGGTACGACGCACCTGACGCAACGGCAGCACCACGTGCTCCCGCCAGGCCAGATATTCGGCAAAGTCCTGATGCTCAAGCTTGGGCCACTGACGCCACTCGCTGGCCAACCAAAGGGCGGCCAACAGCAACAATACATCTGCGCCGTGATCATCCTGTAACTCAATCAGGACGTTCTCGACATCGGGATACTGGTAAAACGACTGCGCAAATTGCCACAGTGGGTTATCCAGTGATTCTGTGGCACACTGCGCCGCCATTGCTGCTACCTGTTGTTGCTGCCAAAAATGATCGAATTAAATCAGGTTTCCCTGCAACGGGGAACGCAAACCCTGCTGAAAGAAGCCAGCCTGCGGATTCACGACGGTCAGAAGATTGCTCTGATCGGTCCGAACGGGGCCGGCAAGTCTACCCTGTTTGCCCTGCTTAATGGTGAACTGACGCTGGACGGTGGAGAACTCGGTATTCCCGCCAAGTGGCGTATTGCCCACATGGCTCAGGAAGTCGAGGCCAGTGAACGCACGGCGCTCGATTACGCCATCGACGGTGACAAGGTGTATCGCACCATCGAAGCCGGTATCACCAACGCCCGTAATGACCAGGAACTGACGCACTGGCTGGATCAGATGGACCAGCATCAGGGCTATCAGGTTCCGGTGCGTGCGGAACAGCTGTTACACGGCCTCGGTTTTGCTACCGCCGACATGCAGCGGGCAGTCAAGGATTTCTCCGGTGGCTGGCGGATTCGTCTGAATCTGGCCCAGGCCCTGATGATGCCGTCTGACCTGCTGCTGCTCGACGAACCGACCAACCACCTGGATCTTGAAGCGACCCTGTGGCTGGAAGGCTGGCTCAAACAGTATCCGGGCACCTTGCTGTTTATCTCCCACGACCGCGATTTTATCGACGGTGTGGCCGATCACATCGTGCACCTGTACCAGCAACAACTGACCCTCTACCCGGGCAACTATAGCGCCTACGAACGCATCCGTGCGGAAAAACTGGCGCAACAGCAAACCCTGTACGAAAAACAGCAGACCCGTGTCTCTGAAATCGAACAGTTTGTGGCCCGCTTCCGCGCCAAGGCTTCCAAGGCCAAACAGGCGCAGAGCCGTCTGAAAGAATTGCAACGCATGGAGCTGATTGCACCAGCCCATGTGGATTCGCCATTCCGCTTTGAATTTCCGTGTTACGAGCAGATGTCGAGCCCGCTGCTGAGCCTCGAACAGGCCAGCCTCGGTTACGGCGACAAGGTACTGCTGCCGAACATCAAGCTGTCGATTGTGCCGGGTCACCGGGTGGGTCTGCTGGGGCCAAACGGCGCTGGTAAATCCACCTTGCTGAAAACCCTGTGTCAGGACATTCCGCTGCTGACCGGCCAACGTACCCACGGCGAACACATGCGCATTGGTTACTTCGCCCAGCACCAGCTTGAAAGTCTCGACACCAGCGCCAGTGGCGCGCTGATCCTGCAACGTCTGCGTCCGCAGGCCAGCGATCAGGAAATCCGTAACTTCCTCGGCGGTTTCGGTTTTAACGGGGATCGTGCGCTGGAAGTCATCGAGCCATTCTCAGGTGGTGAAAAAGCCCGTCTGGCGCTGGCCTGTGTGGCCTGGATGAAACCCAACCTGCTGATCCTCGACGAACCAACCAACCACCTCGATATCGAGATGCGTGAAGCCCTGACCCTGGCGCTGCAGAACTTCCCGGGCGCCATTGTGATCGTCAGCCACGATCGCCACCTGCTGAAAGCCACGGTCGACGAATACTGGCTGGTGGATCAGGGCAAGGTGCAGGAATTTGATGGTGACCTCGACGATTACCACCAGTATCTGGCCACCCGGGTTGAACTGAGCCCATCCGGCAGCAGCATGCCGGGTGCCGCCGTCAACAACTCCGGTGCCGCGGTGGATCGCAAGGAACAGAAACGTCTGGAAGCCGAAAAGCGCCAGCGTCTGGCACCTCTGCGCAAGCAGCTCGAAAAAGCTGAAAAACGCATGGAAAAACTGCAGAGCCAACTGGCAACCGTGGAAGAACAGCTGGGTGATACCGCCCTCTACGACGCCGCACGCAAGGCCGATCTGCAGAAACTCCTGACCGAACAGGCGAAACTGAAAGGTGAGCTGGAAGAAGTCGAGATGGAGTGGATGAGCATCAGCGAAGAACTGGAATCCGCGGAATAAGTCACCGCCCCCGCTCTCGCTTGCCAGCAACAGCCCGGTTTTTACCGGGCTGTTGCGTTTTTACAGGTCAGGCTCTGGAGGTCAGGCTCTGCCCGTCCGGTTTCGACCCATCAGAACTCAACCCAGATCGGCCAGGGTTGGCATCGCCGCAAAGGCACCATAATGCGCTGCCGCGTAACCACCACAACGGGCAGCAAACAGCAGGCTGTTGTGCAGACGTTCGCTGTTGGCACAGAAATCTGCCAGACCAGCCGCGCTGATATCCGCAGACGCCAGCTGGAACAACAAACCACCCACAAACGCATCACCGGCGCCGGTGCTGTCGACCATGGTGACCGCAGGCGGAGTCAGGCTGGATTCACGGAAACCATCCGCGGTACGCACCAGAATACGCAGTGGCTGGCCACCATCGGTGATCAGCAACAGCTGCGCTGGACTATCAAACAGGCGTTGCAGAGTCGCCTGCTCCGACTGACCGGCACACATGTACTCCAGTTCTTCCTTGCTCATTTTCAGCAGGGTTGCTTCCGCGACCAGACGCCAGACCGGATCACGTTCAGCGGCACCCGCCGCCCACAGGTTATGGCGCAGGTTAAGGTCAAAACTCACCAGCCAGCCATGCGCACGTGCCATCTGCACACCAGCCAGCGTCACCGCCGCGATTTCCGGGGTAGTCAGAGTGTTGGAGCAGATATGCAGAATACCCGGCTCGGCAAACCACTGCGGCTGGAATTCATCAGCGCGGAACAACAGGTCGGCCGACGGATTGCGGTAAAAACTGAAAGAACGCTCGCCATTGGCATCCAGTGACACAAACGCCAGCGCCGTATTGGCTTCACGGGTGCTGAGCAGGTAACGGGTGTCCACACCGGCCGCATGAAATTCGTCACGCAGGAAATGGCCAAACATGTCATCGCCGATTTTACCGGCCATAAAACTGCGCCCACCCAGACGCGCCACCGCCACCGCCACGTTGGCAGGCGCACCACCGGCATATTTGGTGAAGGATTCGGTTGTATCGTCCGTACCACCCACGCGGCTGGACAACATGTCGATCAGGGCTTCGCCGAAGGCAATTGTGCTCAGCATTGTTATTTTCCTGCACAAGAAACAGAGGGAGACACCAGGGCGCTGGCATCAGGCTACCCGACAGGATAAACCCAGTAATGGCTGGCCGTATGTCAGCCGCTGTTTGGATTATTGCAATTGTTAACAGACGACAAAAAACGCGAAATATCCGGTTAATTCCGGCGGGTTCCAATGCTCGGGCTGATCACAATAATAATCACCAGAGAAGCCCGATATGAAACTCAAATCTCTCGCCATGGCCGTACTGGCCTCCGCTTGTGTTGTTACTTCTGCTGTGCAGGCTGCCGACAAACCGGTAGTGGGTCTGATCACCAAAACCAACACCAACCCGTTCTTCGTGAAAATGCGTGAAGGCGCCACTGAAATGGCCAACGCCATGGATATGGACCTGCGTACCTTTTCCGGCAAGTTCGACGGTGACAACCAGTCCCAGGTACAAGCGATCGAGAACCTGATTGCCTCCGGTGCCAAAGGCATCCTGATTACCCCATCCGACCCGGAAGCCATTGTGCCTGCGGTGGAACGTGCTCGTGCAGCCGGCATTCTGGTGATTGCCCTTGATACACCACTGAGCCCGGCCGATGCCGCCGATGCCACCTTCGCCACCGACAACTTCAAGGCCGGTGAGCTGATTGGCCAGTGGGCAGCCGCCCAGCTGGGTGACAAAGCCAAAGACGCCCGTATTGCCATGCTCGACCTCAACGCCAGCCAGATCACCGTCGACGTCGCGCGTGACCAGGGCTTCCTGAAAGGTTTTGGTGTCGATGTTGGTAACGCCGAACGTATTGGCGACGAAAAAGACGCCCGTATTGTTGGCCATGACGTGACCCAGGGTGCCGAAGAAGGCGGCCGTCGCGCCATGGAAAACCTGCTGCAGCGCGATCCGAAAATCAACGTGGTGTACACCATCAACGAACCGGCCGCCGCCGGTGCCTATGAAGCCCTGCGCGCCGTTGGCCGAGACAAGGACGTTCTGGTGGTATCCGTTGACGGTGGTTGCCCAGGTGTGTCCAACGTTCGTGACGGCGTGATTGGTGCCACTTCCATGCAGTTCCCGCTGCAAATGGCGGCCAAAGGTGTGGAAGCGGTTCTGGAATACGCCAAGACCGGCAAAAAACCACAGGCCAGCGAAGGTCTGGACTTTGTTAACACCGGTGTTGATCTGATCACCGACAAGCCAGTACCGGGCGTTCCGTCCAAAACCTCCAAGGAAGGCCTGGGCCTCTGCTGGGGCTAAGCCTGCAGGCGGGATAACCGCCATATCTGATCACCGGTGGCCATCGCCACCGGTTACCCAAACCGGAGTCTGATATGACCACTACCACAACCTCTGGCATGGCGGGGGTATCCATGGCTGTAGATAACCGCATTGCTGAACACGAACGGGTTGCCGATGCCGCAGGCGGCAAGGTTGCTTCCTTCACTGTTGAACACCTGTCACCGCTGGAACGTGCGCACCGCTTCTTCCACGCCAACCCGGTGGCAGCACCGGCAATTGTGCTGTTGCTGGCCTTGCTGGGCTTCAGCCTGGTGATTGGTGAACGCTTCCTTGATCCGTTCAACCTGTCATTGATCCTGCAACAGGTGACCATTATCGGCATTCTGGGGATCGCCCAGACCCTGATTATCCTGACCGCCGGTATCGACTTGTCGGTGGGTGCCATCATGGTGCTGACCTCTGTGATCATGGGCAAGATGGCCGTGGATGTGGGTATGCCACCGGTAGTGGCACTGATGGCCGGTATGCTGGCCGGTGCCGTCACCGGTTATATCAACGGTTTGCTGGTCACCCAGTTCCGTCTGCCACCCTTTATTGTGACGCTGGGTACCTGGAACATCTTTTTTGCGCTCAACCTCTGGTACTCCCAGAGTGAAACCATCCGCTCCAAAGCCATTGCTGATACCGCACCACTGCTGCAGTGGACCGGCCAGAGCGTCGAGATTTTTGGTGCCCGCCTGACCTACGGCTCGCTGCTGATGCTGGTGCTGTTTGCTGCGGTCTGGTACGCCCTCAACCGTACCCCATGGGGCAAACACGTATACGCCACCGGTGATGATCCGGCTGCCGCCAACCTCGCCGGTATTCGTACCAACCGCGTTCTGCTGTCTGTGTATGTGGTCGCCGGTGTGATCTGTGCCATTGGCGCCTGGGCCCTGATCGGCCGGATCGGCTCCGTCAGCCCACAAGCGGGTATGACCGCCAACCTCGACAGTATCACGGCCGTAGTGATTGGTGGTTGCTCGCTGTTTGGTGGCCGTGGCGCCATCTGGGGCACGCTGGTTGGTGCTCTGGTGGTCGGTGTGTTCCGCAACGGTCTGGCCCTCGCCGGTGTCGACGTGTTGTGGCAGGAATTTACCGTGGGGCTGCTGATTATTGTGGCCGTGGGCATGGACCAGTGGATCCGCAAGGTCTGACAGGAGCTGTGATATGAATCCGAATGATCTGGTAATGAAGGCCACTGGCCTGGTGAAACGTTACGGCCATGTCACTGCGATTGACGGTGCCGAATTCGAATTACGCCGCGGCGAAATCCTCGCGGTGATTGGTGATAACGGCGCGGGCAAATCCTCGTTGATCAAGGCTTTGTCCGGCGCACTGGTACCCGACAGTGGTGTGATTGAACTGGATGGCAACGCCGTTCATTTCAAAAGCCCGATGGACGCCCGTAAGGCTGGTATCGAAACCGTTTATCAGAACCTTGCAGTTGCGCCGTCACTGGACATCGCCGACAACCTGTTTCTGGGCCGCGAACGCCTGAAACCGGGCATCCTCGGCAAGGTGTTCCGTATGCTCGACCGCAAGGCCATGCATGAAGAAGCGCGTCAGAAGCTGTCCGAACTGGGCCTGCTGACCATCCAGAACATCAACCAGGCCGTGGAAACCTTGTCCGGTGGTCAACGTCAGGGCGTCGCCGTCGCCCGCGCCGCCGCCTTCGCCCGTAACGTGGTGATTATGGACGAACCCACCGCCGCTCTGGGTGTAAAAGAATCGCGTCGGGTGCTGAACCTGATCAAAGACGTACGCGACCGCGGCCTGTCGGTGATCCTGATCAGCCACAACATGCCACACGTGTTTGAAGTAGCCGACCGCATCCACATCCACCGCCTCGGAAAACGCTGCGCGGTCGTGAGCCCGAAAACTCACAGCATGTCGGAAGCCGTCGCCATCATGACCGGCGCCATGGACCCGAATGATCATCCAGCGGGGGCTTACTGCTAAGACTCTGCTGACTGGGGAACGTATCGAAGTGTGCTTGTCCGTAAGACCTCTGCCGGTCGCGGATATTTTCAGCCCCGCCCTGCGGGGCTTTTTTATGGGAGCTCGCAGCTGAGTGTCGGGCATCCGGCATCCGGCATCCGGCATCGGGTGTCGGGTGTCGGGTGTCGGGTGTCGGGTGTCGGGTGTCGGGTGTCGGGTGTCGGAAGAACAGCATCCAGACCCAAACCACCAGCACAACATTCCCACGCAGGAGAGGCTGTGAAAGTATTCTCCGATCAGTAACTGGCATGCTGATCATTTGGGATTGGCCGATAGCATCGGCCAATCCAGAACAATAAATACAAAATGAGTTCTTTCAGATGCTCACAGAACTTCAGGAACACTGAAGTACCCAGGATATTCAGGACTCGGGTCAGATTGTAGCCAACCACCGCCAATGACCATTCACCTCGGACTTTCCTGAAGCCACGCACCAGAAAGTGCGTCCATCCCATCCGGGTTTTGAGTGTGCCAAAGACGTGTTCAACCAGCGCGGCTCGCTGTCGCATTCTGACTGCGCCTTCCGCTTCCATGCGCTGGCGATGGTCATCCAGACTGTCTTCGTGCACCCACCGGTAAATCTGACGAGTACGACTCTTCGAAGCCAAACAGTGTTGGCGTAACGGGCACTGATCGCAATCTGCTTTTTTACTGACGTACTTGTCTCGCAGTTTGTTGTTCTTTCTATGACTCTGACCTGTTTTTGACAGGAACTTGCCTGCTGGACAGCGATAGCGGTCAGCCTCTGAGTCATAGATAAAATCTTCTCTGCCATAGCGGCCTGCGTCCTTGATGGCTCTCTGTTTATTGGGCTCGGGAACGTAGGGAAGAATATTGTCGTCCTGACATTGTTTGATATTGGATTGCTCAAAATATCCGGCATCTGCCAGCACGGTCAGTTGATCAGCCTCTAGTGCATTTTTCGCCTGAGCAGCTATGGCGTGAAGCTGTTGCTGGTCGTTGGCGTCATTCGTGACATCACTGGCCACGATTAGCTGACGGTCCGCTTCAACTGCCACCTGAACGTTGTAACCGGCCATTTTCTGGCCATTTTTGAAGAGTTTGCGAGCATCAGGATCGGTATCGGAGAGTTGTCGCTCGTCGCTGGATTCCAGGGTTTTTAACGCTTGATCCAGTTTGGCTTTTTCATCCAGTAATCGCTTCAATTTATCAGGGAGCTCGCCATCGGTACTGTGCTGGGATTCATCCTGATCTTCGGCATCCAGCGATTCGTGGTATTGGCGGATCCGCTCTTCCAGCTTCCGAAGCTGACTTTGCAGACCTTTGTGAGTCCGTATGCTTTTCAGGCTGGCGTTGCCCTGAAAGAAGCTGCCATCAATGGCGACCAGATCTTGTGATACCAGATTCAAACTGCGACAAAGAAGCAGGAAATCCCGGTTTACTCTGACCAGAGCATCGGCATTGTCTTTGCGAAAATTGGCAATGCTTTTATAGCCAGGCTGCTGTTTTTCCATCAGCCAGATGACTTCCAGATTACGCTGGCACTCTTTCTCAAGTTTCCTGGAGCTGCGGACACCATTCATATAGCCGTAGAGATACAGCTTGAGCAGACTGGCGGGATCAAAAGGCGGCTGCCCTCGATTCGATGATGACGATACGTTCGTAAAATGAAGGCTGGTGAGATCCAGCGTGTCGACGTAGGCATCAATCGCTCTGACCGGGTTGTCATCGCTGATGCGTTCATCCAGAGCTTCGGGGAACAAACCCAGCTGCTCGCGGCTGTGCTTTCTCTGGTAACGGCGGGTCATCGGAGAACCTTCAACGGAAAGTATTCGAGAGCAGAATACCATCGAATACTTTCACAGCCTCAGGAGCGTGGGAACGAGAAAGCATCCATCAACACACCGATTTAACCCAGCGCAGCTGGCTGCCGTTAATTGCCCATCTGGGCGAGCCGGGATTCACCGCAACGGCCGACCCGGCCGGGGCATGGATGCCCCGCAAGGCCCTATTTTTACCAATAGACAGGGCACAAGGACGTGCCATCGGGCCGGGGTCGAAAAGCCGTTGTCGGGGAAAACCGGATAAACGAGCCCAGTCGGGCAAAGCAGGGGGAGGCCCGCCCGGCCGGGGGACAAGGTCCCCCAAGAGGGCAAGCAGCCTGGCGTCTGGCGTCTGGCGTCTGGCGTCTGGCGTCTGGCGAGCAGCATTCCCACAGGCACGTGGGAACAAGATCGACTTATTTTTTCTTCTGCGGACGCGCCCAACCATCAATATTGCGCTGCTTGCCACGCGCCACCGCCAGCTGGTTATCTTCCACCTTGCTGGTAATCACCGATCCAGCACCAATGGTCGCGCCAGCGCCAATATCCGCCGGGGCGACCAGCGCTGAGTTGGAGCCGATAAAGGCGTTGTCACCAATCAGGGTCTTGAACTTGTTAACACCATCGTAGTTGCAGGTGATGGTGCCAGCACCGATGTTTACATCGCGGCCCAGCTCGGCATCACCGATGTAACTCAGGTGGTTCACCTTGGAGCCTTCACCGATACGGGCTTTTTTGATCTCAACAAAGTTACCGACCTTGGCACCGCGGGCGAGGTCAGCACCCGGACGCAGGCGGGCGTAAGGGCCAACCACACAGTCGGCTTCACTGCGGGCTTCCTCGATCAGGCTGTAGGCGTCGATACGGGTGCCAGCACCAATACGGCTGCTGCGGATCACACAGTAAGGGCCAATTTCGACGCCGTCTTCCAGCACCACATCGCCTTCAAACACACAACCAATATCAATACGCACATCACGGCCACAGGTCAGCTGGCCACGGATGTCGATACGGGCCGGGTCGGCCAGCTCTACACCATCGCGCAGCAGTTGTTCCGCCAGCTGTTGCTGGAAAACCCGTTCCAGCTGCGCCAGTTGCACACGGTCGTTAACACCCTGCACTTCGCTTTCGGCCTGCGGGTGAATAGCGCGAACCGCAACGCCTTCCGCTACCGCCATGGCCACGATATCGGTCAGGTAGTATTCACCCTGGGCATTGTTGGCCTGCAGCTGTGGTAACCAGCGATTCAGGTGGCGGGCAGAGACCGCCAGAATGCCGGTGTTCACTTCACGAATGGCGCGCTGTTCGGCGCTGGCATCCTTGTGTTCAACAATGGCCTGGATGTTACCGGCATCGTCACGAACGATACGGCCGTAGCCAGTCGGGTTGGCCAGTTCGACGGTCAGCAGCGCCAGACCACCATCGTGGTTGGCATCGCTGTGGGTCTGCTCCAGCAAACGGCTGAGGGTATCGGTGCTGATCAGGGGAACGTCGCCGTACAACACCAGCACCCGGGCATCGGCGACAACGGCAGGCATGGCCTGGGCAACCGCATGGCCGGTGCCTTTTTGTTCGGATTGCAGCGCCCAGTGGATACCGGCGTCGGTAATCGCGGCTTTTACCTGTTCCGCGCCGTGTCCAATCACCACATGCTGGACAGCTTCCGGCAGGCGGGCGGCACTGTCGAGCACGTGTTGCAGCATGGCCTTGCCAGCCAGACGGTGCAGCACCTTCGGCAGTTCTGACTTCATGCGGGAGCCTTTTCCGGCGGCGAGAGTAACTACAGCAAGCGGCATGGCGAGGGACATGGCGATCGGTCCTGATGTTGGGCAAAAAGTTGCGCCATTCTAGCCATGCGAGAGAACAGCGGCCAGCCCGAAGGGCAAGCCGCAAGCAGGGAGTCTTATTCGGGCCGATCAGTCGTGATGATCGTTGTGGTCGGCGTGGTCGTCATGATCAGCCGCTTCATGGTCGTGATCATGCTCGGCGTGCTGCTGCAGATCCTTCACAGCCTGGGCGCGGGTTTCGTCACTGACCGCAGCCTGAGGCAAACCGGCGCCGGTTAGACAGTCATGAGCACGATGGGCCATGTCGAGCAGGAACTGCGAGTAACCCTGCGGATTGATTTCGATATTGCCACCCAGCGGGTCCAGTTCACCACGGCCCACCGTCAGACCTTCCACCAGGCTGTCCACCAGCGCAGGCGAGAATTCAGGTTCGCTGAACACACAGACGGCTTCGCCACGCTGCAGCTGCTCACGCATGGTTTGCAGGGTACGCATACCGGGTTTCTGTTCTGGCGACAGGGTAAAGGAACCCACCTGATTCAGGTGCAGGGCATCCACCCAATGATCATAGGCACGGTGGAACACAAAAAAGCCGCGCTCGCGAACCGGAGCCAGCAGTGTCTGGCTTTCGGCCATGGCACTGTCGACCTCGGCGGCAAAGGCGGAGCTGTCAGCCCCCAGCTGTTCGGCCAGCTGAGCCTGCGCCAGCTTCATCACTTCCGGTGACAACCACCAGTGTGGGTCAGTAATCCGGCTGGACGGCGCCAGCGACGATACATCCAGCCAGATCTTGTCGGACCAACGACTGGCAAAACCTTTCAGATACGGCTCCGCCAGCGGGCCCGACCAGATAATGATGTCGGCGTTCTGGATCAGATCGATGTCCGACGGACGCAATGAGAAGTCGTGCGGGGTCATGCCCGCCGGTACCAATACTTCAAGATTGTCAGCCGGCACCACCGAGGCGGCCATTAGCGCCAACGGATGCACGCTGGCCAGCACCTTCTGCTGATGCGCATCGTGTTTGAACAAGGGAGAGGCCATCAGCTGGGAAATTGGTAAAAAAAGCGCAAAAAGCGCCAATATCAGACGTCTGTTCATTGTGTCCCGCGGGCGGTATCGTAGAATTGCAACATTATAACCTAAGGCGTAGAAACAAATGAGTCAGAATGTGTACGAACCTCACAATCATTCTGCCTGTGTCCGACACGCGATACAGGAAGCCCAGGCCCTGTGTGAGGAAAAAGGTGCACGTTTGACCCGTGTACGTCTGCGGGTGCTGGAATTGATCTGGCAAAGTCACAAACCGGTAGGAGCTTACGAGCTGCTGCCACTGCTCGCCCAGGAAGGCTTTAACTCGGCACCACCCACGGTGTACCGGGCGCTCGACTTCCTGCTGGAACTGGGGCTGATCCATCGCCTCAGCACCATCAACGCCTACGTTGGCTGCAACCGCCCCCATGGCAGTCATCCGGTCTGTTTTTTTATCTGCAACTGCTGCGGTCGCGCCCAGGAACTGGAAAACGACAAGTTGCGGGCCATGACCCGTCAGGTCGAAGCCCTGCTGGGCGTTACCGTAGAGCAGCAAATGACCGAACTGTCTGGTGTATGCCCGGCCTGCCGGGAACACACCACCCCTGAAACCAGCGGAGAACACTGCTGCCATGACCACTGATGTGCTGCTGCAGGCCAGTCACCTGTACCTGGCGCGCCGCCACAAACAGGTTCTGACCGACATCAGCCTGAACCTTGAACGCGGCCGGATTACCACCCTGATTGGCCCCAACGGCTGCGGCAAATCGACCCTGATCCGTATTCTGCTGGGGCTGGAAAACGCCGACCAGGGCGAGATAAAACGCGCCCCCGGCCTGCGTATCGGCTATATGCCACAACGTCTGGCACTGGAACCGCGCCTGCCTCTCACCGTCACCGGCTTTCTGAAGCTGGCCCGGGGGGCGACCCATGACGCCATCGAATACTGGCTCGACCGCCTCGATATCCGTCTGCTCGCCGCTCAGGACATTCAGGATTTGTCCGGTGGTGAATGGCAGCGGGTATTGCTGGCGCGAGCCCTGCTGATTCGCCCCGACCTGCTGGTGCTCGACGAACCGGTGCAAGGGGTCGATGTGCAGGGCCAACATGCCCTCTATCGCCTGATTCCGCAGCTGCGTAACGAACTCAACTGCGCGGTACTGATGGTGTCGCACGACCTCCATCTGGTGATGGCGGCCACCGACGAGGTGATTTGTATGAACGGCCATATCTGCTGTTCCGGCCATCCCGATCAGGTGTCCGTCAGCTCCGAATACCGCGAACTGTTTGGCCATGTAATGCCAACCAACCTGCAACCCATCGCCCACTACACCCATCATCACGACCATCGGCACTGCCTGGATGGCCACATCGAATCCGGGAGCAAGCCACAAGCATGAGTCTGTTGAATACCTGGTGGTGGTTGTTACCCCTCGTCAGTGGTCTGATTCTGGCGCTGGTCAGCGGCCCACTTGGCAGTTTTGTGGTGTGGCGACGCATGGCGTTTTTTGGTGACACCCTTGCCCACGGAGCCCTGCTGGGCATCACGCTGGGGGTGTTGTCGGATATTCACCCGACGCTGGCGCTGCTGCTCAGCTCGGTGTTACTGGCGCTGTTCCTGTACCCGCTCCAGCAACGCTCCAGTCTGTCGTCGGATACCCTGTTGGGCATTATTTCCCACAGCATGCTGGCGATTGGTCTGGTGGCACTGAGCCTGGCGCGTAACGTGCGGGTTGACCTGATGGGATACCTGTTTGGTGATCTGCTGGCGGTGGGTCTGGAAGACCTGATTCTGATCAGCCTGGCAGCGGTTATCTGTGGCGGTTTGATTATCTGGCAATGGCGCGGCCTGCTGGCCACCACCGTCAGCCCGGAACTGGCCAGTATCGACGGTTATCCGGTAGCACGCCTGAACCTGCTGCTGATCCTGATGCTGGCGCTGGTGATTTCCCTGGCGATGAAAATTGTCGGGGTACTGCTGATCAGCGCTCTGCTGATTATTCCACCGGCCGCCGCCCGCAGCCTCGCCCGCACCCCGGAAAAAATGGCGCTGATGGCCAGTGTGGTGGGCATGTTGTCGGTTGCCCTCGGCCTGATGGCCTCCTGGCAATGGGATACACCGGCAGGCCCGAGCGTTGTAGTGGTAGCCGCTCTGTTGTTCCTGCTGAGCCTCACCCGTCGGGGTTAGATCCCCCCAAAAACAACAAAGGCCGTCGATGGACGGCCTTTGTTGTTTTGGACATCCGCTGTCCGGTATTCAGTCACCAATACGGATTTCAGATGCCAGCCATAACGCAGCACCATCGTTTGTCAGCAAACGGATGCCCTCATCATGGGTCAGGTAAATCTGGCTGCCGATAACAATGACATCGTTACAGGTGAATTCAGTGAAGTTCTGGACCTCAACCGGTGCCAGACGCTCGGACACGTCATACACCATCAGACCTCCCGCATGACATACCAGCAGCCAATTGTCTTCGAGTGCCAGACCTTTTGGCTGATCCAGTTCAAAGGTGGCGGTCAGCTGAGGCGTGTCCCGCTGCTCAATGTTATACACCACCAGCTGGTTAACCTGTTCAGCACCGCTACTGCTCGCGCTGGTGTCACCATCATCACTACGCATGGTGGCATAAATGGCGGAGCCATCCGTGACGACCGGATCATTGCTCAATACAAGATCAATACCACCGACCAATTCCAGAGAACCATCTTCATTAACCTGAAAAATCATGGTTCCAGTGGTTGTTCCGGCGAACAGCTCGTTTTCACCATGTGCGAACAAGGTATTCAGCACACGATTTGCACTATAGGATTCCCGCAGAGTGAGTTCGCCATTAACCGCATCAATGCTGAAAGTATCAAGCCTGAGGCGGTCATCCAGTACAATCAGAATGCCGTTCTGCATAGCAAAACGAGCGTTTGATCCCAGCTCTCCGTCACTACCAGAGCCACTATCAGTTCCAGCGGACCCACCGCTACTATCACTACAGCCCGTCAGAGCCAGACACAAGCAGGCAAGCAATGCTGATATCCATTTATTCATTTTCCAATCCACCCTTCTGACCGCTCTGCTTTAAGCCAGTCTCCATATAGCCAGGTATTTCCTTCAGGATCGATATAACCGATCAGGAACTGTGTTTGCGAACCTATGTGTCGCGGGTAATAAAAGGCATTGGCTGCAAACGACCCTGGTTCATCCCAGGTCAATATGCCTTCAATGCGGGACACACTGCTGGATGAAAATGTGCCTGCATCCAGATCGGCAAGCGAAATGCTGAGCAGATCCACAAAGGAATTCGCGTACAGATAGTTGTTTTTCACTTCGATATCCGTAACGCCCGGTATAGGCAGGAACACAATCCGTACCGGATTCTGGTTATCGGTTACATCAAAAATATGCACACCGGTCCAGTTGTCCACCACAAACAATCGGTGATCTTGCTGATACAGCTTGCCGGGCCGACGCAATACGGCGGTATTACCATATTCAGGCACGAGATCCTTGCGAATATCGTCCGGGGTCAAATAAATCGGGATACTATACTCCCAGCCGATACTAATACCACCCAGTGGAACACAGGCCACTTGAGACAATAACAAAACGGGTAAAATGAAACCGGCTTGCCGATATGTACAACGAGAGCCCCACGATTGAATTGGAACAAGCCGGATCAGTGCCGCTGAGGCCAGAATAGCAACCACATCCTGCGGATCAAACACCATCCCCGGCAACCAGCCGCTGGCCTGAACACATTCCCCCACAACCAGAAACAGGGTTGGAAACCAGAGTGCTGGCAATGCCAGAGCCCGCCATAACGTGAGTAGCAACAGGGTTAATAACAGAGATGGGAGAAAACCGGGCAGGAATACGCGGTATGCCATTACAGCATCGGGCAACCATGTTGGCTGATGGTGTAACAGCTCCACAAACAATGCGGCACTCCCCAGAATGGGGAGCAGCCAATTGGGTGATAAAGGCTTGTGCATAACGGTCCTTGTCATAAAACGTCAGTTAGTAAATGACAGTTATAACACCTCTTTGTTAAATATTTGATCGTTTTTAGATGGGGCCAGCGGTTACTGCATTAATGACATCGCCAACCCGGGCACTCCTGATGATTACTGTGCCGTTAACGCTTCCAGCACCGTTACCATACGTTCGCCCTTGAACGGTGGTTCGATATAGCCACGATACTGGCCCTGCGGGTCAACCAGTGCCAGATTGGCCGAATGATCCATCAGGTACGGCGCACCTTCACCACGTTCGACCCGGGCATAAAAGCCGTTCAGGGCGGTTGCCAGTACCGGTAATGACTGCGGATTACCGGTGAGGCCAATAAACTCAGGGTTAAAATATTTCAGGTATGGCTGCAGGGACTCCACCGAATCCCGCTGCGGGTCGACCGATACCAACACCAGTTGCAGCTTGCCCCGCACCTCCGGGCTCAGCTGCTTCCAGACCCGGTTCATATCCGCCAATGTGGTTGGACAGATGTCCGGGCAAAAGGTGTAACCAAAAAACACCAGACTCCAGCGTCCCTGAAACAGGCTCTGGTCACGCGGCTGGCCGTGCTGATCAACAAAGCTGACAGCAGGCACCGCCACACCTTGCCGGTAAATCATGACTCCCGTTTGCTGCAGACGATCATCACCACGACCGCCCTGCCAGATGCCCGTTGCCAGCGCCAATACCAGCAGTACAACCAATCCGGTTACTTTCATTCTGTTATCCGCCTTGTATTAGTATCAGCGTTCAAAATCCCGAGAGTATAACAGCCATGCCCGCTTCACCTTCTGACAGCCATCCGTCCGCTGCCGCGACACAGCGTCGCATCCTGGCATTGGCATGGCCGGTGATGCTCAGCAATATCACGGTGCCGTTACTGGGTCTCGTGGATAGCGCCATTCTTGGCCACCTCGATAACGCCAGCCATCTGGGGGCGGTCGCTATTGGTGCACAGCTGTTTACCCTGCTGTGCTGGAGTTTCGGCTTTTTGCGGATGGGCACCACCGCCGCCTGTGCCCGCAGCCTCAGCGAACGCGGCGTACAGGATGCCCTGCAACACGGCATGTGGCTGGCGCTGGCATTAATGCCACCATTGTTGCTGATGGCCTGGCTGCTGTTGCCACCACTGCTGCCATGGATGGGTGCCAGCGCACTGGTTGAAAGTGGTGCTCGCGAGTATCTGCAAATCCGGGCGTTGGCGATTCCGGCGGTTTTGCTGCAATACGTGTTTACCGGCTGGTTTATTGGTCGGGGTGACACCCGCGTGCCATTGGTGGTGATGGTGCTGACCAATCTGGTCAACGCCAGTCTGGATGCCGTGCTGGTGTTTGGCGTTGGCATGACCGCCGACGGTGTGGCTCTTGGCAGTGTGCTGGCGGATTACACCGGGCTGTTGGCCGCTTACGGATTTGCCCGCCGCGCCGGCCTGCCGGGCGTTCGACAATGGCTGGCGCAATGGCCAGGTTTGGCAACCCTGCAGCCGCTGATCCGTATCAACCGCCAGCTGTTTGTGCGTACTCTGGTGCTGTTGCTGGTGTTAACCCTGTTTCAGGCGGGTGGTGCCCGCCAGGATGATCTGGTGCTGGCCGCCAACAGTCTGCTGTTAAGCCTGTTGATGCTGATCGCCAATGCGCTGGATGGTTTTGCCCATGCCGCCGAAAGCCTCGCTGGTCAGGCGCTGGCGCGTCAGCAGTCATACCAGGTTCGGCAACTGGTACGCCTGACCGGCCTCGATTCGCTGTTACTGGCGATGGTGCTGACGCTGCTGTGTGCGCTGGGCGGTGACTGGTTATGGCCATTGTTGACTGACAACCCGCAACTGCTGCCGGTGCTGGATCAGTACAGCCTGTTTCTGGCGGGTTTGCCCTTGATTGGCTTTGGCAGTTATTGGCTGGATGGTGTTGCCATTGCCGCCGGAGCCACCACCACCATGCGTAATGCCATGTTGCTGTCGGCACTGGTATTTCTGGGCATTTGGCAACTGCTGGGTTTTATGGGGAATGCCGGTTTATGGCTGGCGCTTTACGGTTTTTTACTCTGCCGAGCGTTAGCCGCACTCCCCTTCCTGCGGCGCTTGTACCTTGATCCACTTGGGTTTGCGCCAAAGTCCTGACACCCGGTATGTGTACCACTTCACACAAATGCTTAATTTCGTCAGGATTTGTGATTCGTACTGGCTGGCGCGTCAATCTTTACTATACTTTTTTCACAAGAGCCAAAGAATTGGCGTAACACTTTGATTAATATAGATTTTTCACCCATCAGTCTTACAGGGGAAGAGAATGGCTAAAGCAGTGCACGCGGCGTTGTACCTCCGGGGAACAGAGCACAATGCCCTCGCCGACGACTGGTGCGACATCGAACGGCGAATCACCATGAACCTCAACTCACTGGTGCGTATCATCAGCCTGCCCAGTGAAATGGCCGTACATCAGGTCGGTCAGTTTGTTCTGGCGTACTGCGACTACCAACTGAGCAGCCTCGAACGGTGTCAGGATAACGACAGCCATACCCTGCGGGTTCTGATCAACCGCACCATCAGCAACCACCCGTTGTTTGTGGCGGCAGAAGCCAGCAACCAGCCCTACATGACGTCGCTGCAGCAGGCCTATTTTACCCTGCGAGTACTGGAAGAAGCCGGTGATCGTTATCGTCAGATATATCGTCAGCCACTCAGTGCACACGACCTGTCGACCGCCAACCTGATTGTCTATTGCCTGCTGGGTGAACATCAGGCCTCAGCGCTTGATTCGCTGGCCGCTGCGATTGTCAGCAGCTGGGAACCACTGGGCAAACCCCAACAGGCTCACCCGGACTCAGCGCTGGTGCACATTTGCCAGAACTGGCCATGCCTGGCCTCAAGCCTCGGCCTGCCCAGCCTGTTAATGGCCGACTGACGGCTCCGCCGGGCGGTTGATCCGCACCGACATCTCCGGCACCCACTGCAGGATAAAGTCCTGCAGTGCGCGGATGCGGGCACTGCCACGCATGTCCTTGTGATACACAAACCACATGTGAGACTCCGGCACCGCCAGTCCAAAATCGACCCGTTCCAGTGCCGGTGCCCAGTTGCCAAAACGCTGCAGGCCACCAATCGGCCCAATGCCCATACCTTCAATCACCGCTGAGTGAATATCCGAAAAGCTGTTGCTCTGGAACACAATCTGGTCCGGGTGCAGGCGTTCAACCAGCTCGCAAATCCCTGGAATGCCCTGCTTTTCGCCACTGGGCAACACCCATAGATGATGGTGAATATCGGCCATGGAGCGTGGTACTCCGTGACGTTCGATATAACTGCGCGACGCGAAATAATCATGGCTGATGGGCATCAGCGGCCGCGCCACCAGATCCGGTTCGCGCGGTTCAGCGCCCATACGAATCGCCACGTGTACCTCACCTTCAGCCAATGACAACACATCGTCGGTAGCAACAACCTGCACCCGGATATTCGGATACGCCTCGCGGAAGGCATATAGCACCGGCGCAAAGAACAGCGAAAAGTCCGATACCGTCGAAATCCGCAGGGTGCCCACCGGCGAGCCTTCCTGCGCCGACAACGAACTGAACAGCCGCTGCATATCCATCACAATCGGCCGCATACGGGTCAGCATCATGTTGCCCTCGTCGGTCAGACGATAACCACGCTGATGGCGAATAAAGAGTTTTACCCCCAGCCGCTGCTCCAACTGGTTGATGCGCCGTAACACGGTGGAGTGATTCAGTCCGAGTTTTTCACCGGCACGACTGAGGCTGCCAAGTTCGGCCACCCGGTAGGCAACGTAAATATCGTCCCAGCTTAAATCTTCACCGAGCATGACAAGTTCCTTACTCAAGCTGTGCAAATTTGCACAACTATTGTCCGTGAATCGCTATTTTTAAGCCAACCGCATTTGCGTACTGTGTAAAACATTCTCAATTGCTACCTCGGAGCCCCACTGCATGCTCAAGAATTCCACATCCGGATACGGTCTGGTTGCGATTGCCCTGCACTGGCTGATGGCGCTGGCGATTTTCGGCATGTTTGGTCTGGGCCTGTACATGGTGACCCTGAATTTTTACCACCCCTGGTATCACGACGCGCTGGAAACCCATAAATCCATCGGGATTCTGGTTGGTCTGGCACTGGTAGCACGGGTGATCTGGCGTATCAGCAACCCGACTCCGGCCGGGCTATCTGCCAAACCGCTGGAAAATACTGCCGCTCATCTGGCGCACATGCTGTTGTACGCACTGATCGCGGCACTGCTGGTCAGTGGTTATCTGATTTCCACCGCGGATGGCCGCTCGATTGACGTATTCGGCTGGTTCCAGGTTCCATCCCTGTTGCAGGTAGAAAATCTGGAAGACAGCGCCGGTGAGGTACACGAATTCCTCGCCTGGACCTTGATTGTACTGGTTGTTGCCCATGCGGCGGCGGCTGTTAAACACCACGTTATCAGCAAGGACAACACCCTGCGTCGTATGTTGCGCCCAGGCCTGTAACCCTTGTTTAACTGAATTAACTCACGCTGGCGGCAGAAGACTGCCACTTTGAATCACATGGAGTTCATCATGAAAAAACTGCTTCTCGCCCTGTCTGTATCCGCTGCTGCTCTGGCCAGCACTGCTGCCAACGCTGCTGATTACGTTATCGACACCCAGGGCGCTCACGCTTCCATCAACTTCAAGGTCAAGCACCTGGGTTACAGCTGGCTGACTGGTCGTTTCAACGACTTCTCCGGCAAATTCTCCTGGGATGCTGAGAAGCCAGAAGCGTCTGCCATCGAAGTTACCATCAAGACCGAATCTGTGGACACCAACCACGCCGAGCGTAACAAGCACCTGCGCAGCAAGGATTTCCTGACCGTTGACCAGTACCCAACCTCTACTTTCAAGAGCACTGGCTACAAGGTGACTGGCAAGGGCACTGGCGAACTGACCGGTGAATTCACCCTGCACGGCGTGACCAAGACCATTACCTTCCCGGTAACCCAGATTGGCGAAGGCAAAGACCCATGGGGTGGCTACCGTGCCGGTTTCTCTGGCACCACCAGCATCAACCTGGGTGACTACGGCATGGACGGTTACCTGGGCAACCTGCCTGTGGAACTGGAACTGAACGTAGAAGGTCTGCGTCAGTAATTCTGTCGTCTCATGACGGGCGAGCCCGGCCCCATCACCGGATACTCGTCTGTCAGCAGCCAGAAACAAAAACAGCGCCCAAGGGCGCTGTTTTTGTTGGTGCCGGTTTTGTCTGGCTAACGGTTTATCTGGAAGACAATTCCCGCCGCCAGAAGACCGCGGCTTAACGGCCGGTTTCAGTATTGCGGTACTTCAGCTTCATGATCAGGATGGTCATGGACAGCGAACCGGTAATGGCGTTGGCAATCACCAGTGGCCAGTCATTTTGCAGCAGGCCATACACCAGCCACACCATGATGCCGAAGGTAAAAATGCTGTACATGGTCAGGGAAATGCCTGACAGGTCGCGGGTGCGCCAGGTACGCAAAACCTGCGGCACAAACGACACAGTGGTACAAAAGGCGGCAATAAATCCGATAATTCCGATGTATGAATCCATGATTCGACTCACTTGTTCCCTGCTGCCAGACATACACATGCCGGTCAGGTGAACATGACAAAATAAGGGTTTCTGGTTTCTACTTGCGGCCGGTTGGCCCTGGGTATGGATGTTTTGAACGGACGATAAAGGTGTCCGGAATAGATCATCCTGATCTCAAAACCACCGTGGATGTTGGTCATGCATCCACAGCAGAAGGGTCTGATGCCTCTTGCGCAACGTCCTGCCACGCGATCAGTTTTTATTAGTCAAGGGAACCGCTCAACACTCGTGCAGAGTTATTCAGAGTGTCCCTAACGCAGACGCTCCGTCAGTGTTTTAGCCAGCTCATCACCCAGACGGTTGGCGACCGCCTCGGCTGCCTTTTGACGAGCAACACTCTCGATTCCGGAGACTCCGCGAGCCCTGACGCTGAGTGAACTCAGTGCCCGGCCGTTATTATCGCGGATGATAATTCGCGTATTCAGAAATGCATAGTAGCTGCCCTGGGTCAGCTGACTGTCAGACTCGACGTCGAGCTCAAAAAACAGGTCGCCGGAACCGCTGGAAGCGACTTTCATACCCTGGCGGGTAAGGGCTTCGAGCACACTGGATTCTACCGCCCGGGCACCGTTATCACGGCACACCAGCACCACCCTCACTTCACCAATCAGGTCGTAAATGCGCTGCTGCAACAACACCAGATCGGTGTCAGCGGCTGGCGCGTGATGATCACGGCTAACCAGCGCCATTTTGGCGGCGATGGCATCGCGTTTGGCGAACAGCTGTACCGCTGGCAACAACTCCCGCAGACGCTCCAGAACCGGGCCGGAAACACCGCTGTCAGCCAGCAAACGATAGGCTTCCAGTTGCTCGTCGATTTCCGCAATCCCGCGCCGCATGCGGCTTGCAGCGGCATCACGGTCGAGTTCGGCGAGGGCGTAGGCGTAACCGTTATAGACATCGCTATCGGCAATGCGCAGCTCGTCCAGCTCAACTTCCGGCACCTGGCTACGCGCCAGTAGCCGCATGCTTTGCTGCACCCGGGTTTCTTCACCGCTGCTGCGGTATTCAGAGGAGTCTTGCAGGACGCTGCCGGAAACCGTTACCCGCAGCTGACTGACGAGGTCGAGACGGGCCAGTTCTCCGGCGCGACGCACCGCCGCGGTCTCGTCACCGAGTGCTTCGATGCTGCCAACACCATAAGCCATCCCCTCTTGTACGGGAGGATTAGTGACCCAGATGGGAGTTGTCAGATTGGCACGATTTGCCGCACCAGAATGACCACTTTCGGGGGTACTGGCGCAGCCAACCAACCCCAGTGATGGAGTCAGCAGCAGCGCCAGTAACAGTGCTGGTACGCTCAGACCGGTTTTGCGTCCTTGCATGGTCATAATCAGCCCTTCCCCGTCTGCGATGGATTACAGGCCAAATGAAGCCTTGTCCTGAACCTTCTGGATCTTCTTCTGACCATTCCACACTTCGATGTTGGAGGTCATGTCGACCAGCTTGAGGTCAACCTGGTAGAAGGTTACGCGTTTCTTGTCGACCTGGTCCACGATGGAGTTGATGGTGCCGGTCATTACGAAGTCAGCCGCTTTTTCCTGGCCCTGAGCCACCGGATCACGGGAGTTCAGTTCCTGCTCACGACGCTCTTCACGAATATCCAGACGCTCGTCACCCGACGCCACAAAGTCAGCCTTGCCGGAGCGGATCACACTGCGCTTGATATCGTTGATGAAGGTATCGATGGCAATGTGTTCGTGCGACTTGTTGGTGATGCTCTGGATGATCACGGTTGGCTTGCGGCTGTGGTCCATCTCGAACTCGGATGCCCACGGGAACGACAGCATGTCGGTGATCATTTCCTCGGCTACCAGACGTGAATCCGTCGCGTTCCAGCGATCGGACAGCGCGATTTCCTCATCTGCACCCACGCGGGTGACTTCGGTAGCACTGCAACCGGCCAGCAGGCCCAGTGGCAGCAGACAGGCCAGGCCCAGTGCTGGCAGCAGACGTTTGGTGGCGATTTTCATGATCATCTCCTGTGGTGGCCATTTTTCTGGCCAGTAATAGTCGTGCGAATTAATGGGCTGTTTAATGGTCTGGGGCCAGCGCCCGCACTTCCCACAGACGGATATCTCCCGCCTGCACGGACACTTGCGTACTGTTGCTGGCAATTTTGCCCATATCCAGTTTTGAATTCAGAGTCAGCTGATGCTCGCCCGGTTCCAGCGCCACCCGACGAATACGGATTTCCGCTGGCAGCAGCAACCAGCTGCGGGTTTCAGCGGCTTCGGTCAGCTGTGCCGCCAGTTTGCCCACCAGTGCCAGCAAACCGCTGCTATCGAATTTGGAACCCACTTCCGAGGCAGTCAGAGCCTTCATGGATGCCCGAGCCAGCGCGGTACGGATATCCGTTGTTGATGACACCAGTTTTTCCTGCAACGCGATTTGTGCCGGGCTGGAGGCCTTGATCATGGGTAATGTCTTGCCATCGGTAATCAGGGTCGAATCACCCTGACGCGGCATAAAGCGGTAATACGGCACCGTTACCCGCATGGAGTTACCAATGGCGCGGTCGAGACCAATACTTTGCACCACCTGCCAGCCCGGCCCCAACAGCTCGGTGTGTACAAACGGCGTGAACCAGCGGTTGTTGCGTGTGCCATCCAGATAACCGGTAATGATGTTGAACAGGCCTTTGTCGGCGTACAACACGTAAAACCAGGCCCAGGCATCCAGATCAAAAGTGGTCAGATACGGCTGGATCTGGAACGCCTGCAACGCCGGATTGGCCCAGATTTCGAGGTTCAGCTCTTCCAGCTGTGGCACGTTACCCTTGTGTTCAATCACCACCAGCTGCGCCTTGCCGTCCCAGCTGGCCAGCTGGTCACGCTGTTCCTGGGTCAGTTTGGCTTCGGCCAATGCCCGCCATTCGTTTTCGTAGTTACCGCTCTGGCGCATCACCCGCACCACATCAAACCAGGCCTGGGCGGTGATATCACTGCCAAGGCGGAATTGTTTGGCGAAACCGTCTTCGTAAGAATGGGCAGCCTGTTCATAACTGATACGGGCGTCGTCGAGTTCACCGTTCATTTCAAAACTGAGACCGGTGAGGTAATAGGCCATGGCGTCTTCGCGGTAGCGCAGCTCGTCCATATCAAACAGATTCCCCATCAGGGTGCCGTAGATATTCATCAGCTGGCCAAACAAACTGGCTTCGTCGTCTTTTAACTGTTCGTAGGAACCGATTTGCGATTCCAGATCATTCAGACGCACAAGGATACGGCGAGATTCAACCCGTGCACCTTCCAGCAGCTCCTGACGCTGCTGCTTGCTGTCGGCACTGGCCGCCAGCTGCAGGTAGTTGATTGCCTTGTAGTAGTTGATCAGGACTTTCTCGTGGGTAGCCCCGCGATACGGCCCCTGACGTGGATTACTCATCATCTCCAGCACCTTGGCGGAGACACTCACGGTTTCGAGTTTTTCAGCGATGGCTTCGGCCTGATCAAACGAGGCATTACTGTCGCGGTAATTGCCCTGCATCTGCTGGATGGCACCCAGCTCGAGGTAATACAGCAAGGCATCACTGCCATCCGGTTTCAGGGCTTTTTTGAGCTCGTTTTCAGAGCTGACCAGATCGCCCCGGTTAACGTCATCCAGCACCTTGTTGATACCGGAACCATAGGTGGCACAACCGGCAAACAGGACCAGCAAGAACATGGATAACCAGAGGACTGAACGGGATCGCACATCGACACTCCCTGACAAAAGTCAGCAGAGTCTAGCGACTGACAGCCTGACTGGCCAGCGTCGGCAACGCGGTGGGTAGGGAATACCGGCGGAATGTTGATGTGTCGGGTGCTGAGGATTCAGCGCAGATTGTAAATTGCCAGACCGCTAGCCCTGCCTGGGGGACCTTGTCCCCCGGCCGGGCGGCCGTCCCCCTGCTTAGCCCTTCTGGGCTCGAGCCTCCGGAATTCCCACACTCGGCCGAATCGACCCCGACCCGATGGCACATCCCTGTGCCAACGGGTCTGGCGGGGCATCCATGCCCCGGCCGGGTCGGGCCTCGATGTGAATCCCGGCTCGCCCAATGGGCATTCTGCAGCCAGCTGCGCTGGGGCAATCCGGTACTAATTGAACATTCTTCAGGTAGGTCGGAAGAGCGGAGCGTTATCCGACAAAAGACCTCGATTGAGGGCTTCTCTGATAACTGGAGCAACGGTGTCTTTTGATATAGCCCGATCCTTGCAGTACTTGCTCTCCAGCCAAATGGACAGGCCTTTTTGACCTTTACTTGCATTACATCCACAACAGCAGAGAGCAATATTTTCTCTAGTAATCAGCTTGGCGTCATTGATGATATGTTCCCAACTTGCCGCGTTTCTGCGGGAGACACTTGCCGGCGTAAATGGCTGCCGACAATAAACACAATCGCGGTCTCTAGCCCGAACTTCGCTATCCAACCATTCGGGTATATTCCATTTATTAGCCATCACTCCATACCTGTAAACGTGAAACCTTTGAGGAAAAAAGAGGCACCAGGCTAATGGGAGAATAGGCCCCCAACACCGCATTAACCCAGCGTAGCTGGCTACCCAATGCCCATCTGGGCGAGCCGGGATTCACTGCAACGGCCGACCCAGCCGGGGCATGGATGCCCCGCAAGGCCCGTTGGCACAGGGATGTGCCATCGGGCCGGGGTCGAACAGCCGTTGTCGGTGAAAACCGGATAAACGAGCCCAGTCGGGCAAAAGCAGGGGGAGGCCCGCCCGGCCGGGGGACAAGGTCCCCCAGGAGGGCAAACAGCCAGGCCAATTAACAAGCCGAGTAGCCGTCGACGTCAGAGGTCGGATAACGCCCAGTCCGGGCCAGCAGCCTTGCGATTAACAAGCGCTGCTAGGCAAGCTGCATTCCCACGCGGGAACGGGGTGAGATAAGCCCCAAACAAAACGGCCGGTTACTTTCGTAACCGGCCGCTCTGGCGCTTACTGATTCGGGGTCAGGCCCAGTATCTTCAGCGGTTTTTCTTCCTCGTCGTAAATCGCCTTGCCATCCACCGGTGTTACCCGGGTGACCAGTTCGGCAGCCTGACGATCTTCCTGCGCTTGCTGGCTCATGGTTTGTACAAAACCACAAGCCACACACTCACGCACTTCTTCACCAGCATCGTTGCTGTACATCACCGTCTTGTCCATTTCGGCGCATTTCGGGCACACCACACCGGCGATAAACCGGCGTGGACGTGGGGCCGGAACGTATTGATCGGACATCAGACAGTCTCCTCTTCGGGGATTTCAATTCCGCAGTGACGCAGCAGAGGTTCCACCGATGGTTCACGACCACGGAAGTTGCGGAACAACTCGGCGGCTTCACGGCTGCCACCCTGGCTGAGGATTTCATCAAGGAAGCTCTGGCCAGTGGTCGGGTTGAAGATACCCTCTTCCTCGAAGCGTGAGAACGCATCGGCGCTCAGAACTTCAGCCCATTTGTAGCTGTAATAACCGGCGGCGTAACCACCGGCGAAGATGTGGGTGAAGCCATGCTGGAAGCGGCTCAGTGGTGAGATTGGCACCACGGTGACTTCGCTACGCACCTGATTCAGCAGGGTCTGGACGTCAACGCCGTCGGCGCGGAATTCGTGGTGCAGACGGAAATCGAACAGCGCGAATTCGAGCTGACGCATGGTGCCCATGGCGCTCTGGAAGTTCTTGGCGGCCAGCAGTTTGTCGAGCAGCTCTTTAGGCAGCGGTTCGCCGGTTTCGTAGTGACCAGAGATAAACGCCAGAGCCTCAGGCTCGTAACACCAGTTTTCGAGGAACTGGCTTGGCAGCTCCACCGCATCCCAGGCCACGCCGGAGATACCACTCACCGCCGCGACGTCCATACGGGTCAGCATATGGTGGATACCATGGCCGAACTCGTGGAACAGGGTGGTCAGTTCGTCGTGGGTCAGCAGTGCCGGTTTGTCGCCCACTGGTGGAGTGAAGTTACAGACCAGATAGGCCACGGGCAGCTGCAGGCCGGATTCGGTGTTGCGACGGGTGCGGCAAACGTCCATCCAGGCACCACCACGCTTTTTGGCACGGGCGTAGAGGTCGAGGTAGAAGGAAGCCAGCTGGGCGCCGTCCTTGTGAACCTCGAAGAAACGTACGTCCGGGTGGTAGGTGTCGAACGTTGTCTGTTCAACAAACTGCACACCGAACAGGCGTGAGACGGTTTCGAACATGCCCTTGATGACGGTATCCACCGGCAGGTACGGACGAATGTCTTCCTGGGAAATCGAATAACGCTGCTGGCGCAGTTTTTCGGCGTAATACCCCACGTCCCACGGCTGCAGGTCGTCGGCACCGTAGTTGTCTTTGGCGAAGGCTTTTAACTCAGCGATTTCACGCTCGGCCTGTGGCTTGGCTTTTTTGGCCAGGTCGGTCAGGAACTCCAGCACCTGATCCGGTGATTCGGCCATTTTGCTGGCAACGGAATAGGCGGCGTAACTTTCGTAACCCAGCAGCTGGGCCATTTCAAACCGCAGTGCCAGGATTTCCTGCATATTGGCGCTGTTGTCGAACTCACCGGCGTTCGGGCCGATTTCAGACGCGCGCGTCACGTAGGCGCTGTAGACCTCCTGACGCAGTTCGCGGTTGTCGGCGTAACTCATGATCGGCAGGTACGACGGCAGATCGAGCGTCACCACGTAACCCGGCAGTTCTTTCTGCTGGGCCAGTTGCTGCAGCAGCGATTTGGCGCTGTCCGGCAGGCCAGCCAGTACAGACTCGTCGTCGATGTGTTTGTGCCAGGCGTGGGTGGCGTCCAGCACGTTTTCACTGAACTTGCTGGTCAGCTCGGACAGACGCTGGCTGATTTCACCGTAACGGGCTTTTTTATCAGCAGGCAGATCCACACCGGACAGGTGGAAGTCACGCAGGGCGTTGTTAACGGTGGTCTGCTGTTGCTGGCTCAGGGTCGCAAATTCTGCCGAAGCCTGGATCTTTTTGTAGGCCTCACAGAGTTCAACGTTCTGGCCCAGCTCGGTGCTGTACTGGCTCAGCAGTGGCAGACAGGCGTTATAGGCTTCGCGCAGTTCGTCGGAGTTCTTCACACCATTGAGGTGGCCCACCGGCGACCAGGCCTTGCTGAGTTCGTCATCCCACTGTTCCAGCGGCGCTACCAGAGTCGCGAAGGTCGGCTCGGTGCCAGTACGGAAGCTTTCCAGCAGCCCTTCGATACGGGCGCGGTTACGGTTGAGGATTTCCTCGATGGCCGGTTTGACCTGATCAGCGCTGATCGCTGAAAAGGGTGGCAACAGATGATCTTCAAGCAGCGGATTGGTCATACACGATATCCCGGACAACGATTCATGCCCTCAGTATTTGGGCCAGAGCGTCACAATTCAAGCACGACCAAACGATTACAGGGATAACCACAGGCTATTGAACCGCACAGGCTGCGCTGGTTTGCCGTTGTTGCACAAAGCAGACAATCTGATTCACGAATTCCCCCCTCTGGCTAATTGGCAGCAGCGCCAAAACATAGTGCAATAGTGCACCCCCACCGCATCCGTGCGGCTTTCTTTCGCCTCCTGCCAATCAGCGATCCATGACCAGTTATTTTCTTCAGGCTTTTGTTTATCTCGCGGCAGCTGTTTTGCTGGTGCCACTCGCCAAACGTTTTGGTTTGGGCTCTGTTCTCGGTTATCTGATGGCAGGGGTGCTGATTGGCCCGGTACTGGGTCTGGTGGCGGAGTCGTCGGCGTCGTCGGTGCAGCACTTTGCCGAGTTCGGTGTGGTGATGATGCTGTTTCTGGTGGGGCTGGAACTACAACCACAGTCGTTATGGGCAATTCGTCACCGGCTGTTCGGGCTTGGCGGTTTGCAGGTGGTGGTCACCTCGGCTGCCATTGCCGCCTGCGGCCATTTGCTCGGCTATCCGTGGCAAAGCTCGCTGGTGGTGGGCTGGATTCTGTCGTTGTCGTCCACCGCGATTGTGTTGCAGACCCTCGCCGAGAAAAACCTCAGCAAATCTGAAGGTGGCAGCAGTGCGTTTTCGGTGCTGCTGTTCCAGGACATTGCGGTGATCCCGATGCTGGCGGTGATTCCGATGCTGGCCTTGCCAGACCTCTACGAAGCGGCCGCCAACGCGGCAGTAGCCAGCCACGATGATCTCAGTCTGGTGGCACATCTGCCGGTGTGGGCCAACGCCCTGGTGGTGGTGATTTCGGTGGTGGGCATTATTCTCGGTGGCCATTTTCTCGGCCGTCCGCTGTTCCAGTACGTGGCCAGCTCCAATTCCCGCGAGGTGTTTACCGCCACCGCGCTGCTGCTGATGGTGGGTATTTCCGCCCTGATGTCGCTGGTTGGCCTGTCGCCGGCACTGGGGGCGTTCCTCGCCGGTGTGGTGCTGGCCAGCAGTGAGTTCCGCCATGAGCTGGAAAACCACCTCGAACCCTTCAAGGGCCTGCTGCTGGGGCTGTTTTTTATCACCGTGGGTGCCGGGGTCGATTTCGGCCTGTTGTGGCAAAACCTGTTCACCATTATTGGCCTGACCCTCGCCCTGATGCTGCTGAAATGTGGCCTGTTGTGGCTGCTGGGCTGGATGTTCCGCCTGCCGCGCAGTGATCGCTGGCTGTTTGCCTTCAGCCTTGCCCAGGCCGGTGAATTCGGTTTTGTATTGCTGGGTTACGCCGCGGGCCAGCACGTTTTAACACCAGAACAGGCGCAGTTGCTGGCACTGGTAGTGGCACTGTCGATGTTCCTGACGCCGGGCCTGTTTATCCTGCTGGAGCGCCAGATTCTGCCGCGTATGCAGCCTAAGGCCAGCGCTAGCGAACCCGAGGCCGAAGACATCGAACTGGCTCCGGTGATTATTGCCGGGGTTGGCCGTTTTGGTCAGGTCGTGAACCGCCTGCTGGTATCCAACGGTTTCCGCACGGTATTACTCGACCACAAGGCCAGCCAGATCGAGCTGATGCGGCGGGTTAACGTCAAGGGTTACTACGGTGATGCCAGCCGCCCGGAGATGCTGGAAACCGCTGGTATCGCCGAAGCACGCCTGTTGATTGTGTCGATGGATGAACGCGAGCAGTCACTGCAGCTGGTGCGTCACGTCAAGACCCATTACCCGCAGGTGCAGATCATCGCCCGCGCCTTCGACCGTCAGCATATGTACGAGCTGCGCGATGCCGGTGCCGATACCTGTATCAGTGAAACCTACTACTCAGCGCTGGAAGCCGGTACACATGCCCTCAAGGTGATGGGTTACAGCGAACAGGCCGCCGACCAGCGCAAGCAGGCGTTTAACGACACCGAAAACCGCTTCCGCGAGAAACTCTACCAGAGCTGGCGTGAACAGGGACGCCACGGCAGTTTCGATGATTACTTCCGCAGCGCCGCCATTCGTTTGCAGGAAGCTCTGTATCAGGCCATGCAGGCGGAAGAAAACGCCGAAAAGGCATCGGCAGCAGCAACTCAGGATGTGAATGTGGATGCGGCCGAGGCAACGGCTGTTGAAGCACCTCAAGCACCTCTTGCTGCTGCCACTGAAACCAGCACCTCGGAAACCAGCACTAACACAACAGCCACTGACACCGTGGCAGCGGCTGATACAAGCAGCGCTCGCTCCCCCGCTTGACCTTGCGGTCAGTCCGGCCTGCCAGCCCCGCATAACTGGCAGGTCGGAACTCCTCTTGCACTACAACCCCAAAGGCCGCACAGTCGTGACATAACCGATTATTTATCGCATTACGGAGTCCAGCATGGGCAAAAGTGTACGTTCGTATCAGGGCCATTCCCCGAAACTGGGTGAACGGGTATTTGTAGATTGCAGCGCCGTGGTCATCGGCGATGTTGAGCTGGGCGACGACAGCTCGGTATGGCCACTGGCGGTGATTCGCGGCGACATGCACCGCATCCGCATCGGCGCTCGCACCAGCGTGCAGGACGGTGCTGTGTTACACATCACCCACGCCAGCGACTACAACCCCGGCGGTTATCCGCTGATCATCGGCGACGACGTCACCATCGGCCACCAGGCCATGCTGCACGGCTGCACCATTGGCAACCGGGTACTGATCGGTATGAAATCCATGATCATGGACGGTGCCGTGATCGAAGATGAAGTGATCATTGGCGCCGGTGCGGTAGTGACGCCGGGCAAAACCCTGCAAAGCGGCTTTGTCTACATGGGTTCACCGGCGAAAGCGGTGCGGGAAATCACCGACAAAGAACGCAGCTTCTTTACCTACGGCGCAGGTAATTACGTGAAGCTCAAGGATAAACACATCGCCGAGGGTTACGACCAGGACTGATTGGCCCTGACCATTCCCGACAGAAACGGTCGTCGAGCCAACGCTTTCGGGGTGCAGCCCTGCCGTTGTGCGGTTATAGTGAAATCATCACCCGCTGATGGCAGGAGATTGTTATGGTCGACATCTGCATCTTTCCGATACCGGAATGTGTGACCTTCCCCGGCACCGTTTTTCCATTACATGTATTCGAGCCCCGTTACCGCGCCATGATCCAGCATTGCCTGGATAACCAGTTGCCGGTGGCAATCTGCCATACCCGCAAGATGATTCATGCCGCCCCGGTATATCAGTCCAGCACTGAAGCGCTGCAGTCCAATCAGGCCACCTATCAACCGTTCGAGATATTTTCCGCTGGCCGCTGTGAGCTGGTGCGGTCGCTGCCGGATGGTCGTTTGTACCTGAACGTACATTTGCGCCAGCGTTATCGGATGGTGGCGGAGAAACAGACCCTGCCGTACCGGGTGTTTGAATGTGAGCCGTTTCAGGATATTGAACCGGATGAGAACGAACAGAACCTGAATCGCGAACTGCAGGACAAGATCGTCCATCGCCTGCAAGCACTGGCGTTCCGGCACCCGGAGCTGGAAGTCGGTTTTGCGCCGGATGAGTGGCTGGCCAAGGACGTTCACACCTTCAGTTTCCAGCTGTTCGGGCTGGTATCGTTCGGTGCTGATCTGCAGCAGGAAATCCTCGAAATGAACAGCATTCACCAGCGTCTGCAGCGCGCCCTCGAATTGCTGAACAGCATCGACTACTAAACCCGGTTTTTGACGCTGTTATCACTCACCGGGTGACGTTAATAACAGTTCTATAACAAAGCATCTGACAGTCCTTTGCAGTCTATGACATGCAGCGTTCAATGGCGGCCCTGAACTCCGGCTTCCATTTAAAGGACTATCCCATGCGCCATACACCAGCCCTTCTGTCCGTACTGATTTCTGCCGCACTGCTGACTGCCTGTGGCGGCGGCGGTGGTTCCAGCAAAAGCTCCAGCAACAATTCCGGCTCTGAAAACTCCGGCAACAGCGTCACTCTCGATACCGTCAGTTACACCGGATCAACCGACACAGCCGAACTGACCACCGACAATCAGGACGCGGTCGCCACCGATGCCGGTAAAGCGGTATTGGCCATGATCAACCGCGCCGACAGCGAAGAACTGGTCAGTGGTATTCAGGGCATGCGTGCTTCCGCCAACAGCAATACCCTCACCGGTGAATGTGGCGGTACTGCCCAGGTCAGCGGCTCCGGCGACGAGAACAACAACAGCTACTCCATTCGTTACAGCAGCTACTGCACCCCGATTGACGAAGATGAGCTGGTCATGAACGGCCTGATTTCCGGCTCCAACCGCACCTCAGGTTCCACCAGCACCATTCACATCGACTACGACAACATCACCATGACTCTGGGTGGCGACTCTGTGGGTATCGATGGTTATGCCGATGCGGTGATCATCAGCGGTGACAACTACCAGAACAGCTACAGCGCCCGTTTCAACATGACCTACAACGGTGAAACCCATCTGACCGCCTGGGACATCACCTGCAGTAGCGAGCGTTGTGTGTACAGCTCCTACTTCGTCAGCAACAACGAGGTGTACAAAACCTCCAACTACAGCCTGTATGAAGATGGCTACGGTTATTACCAGCTGGAAACCACCCTGTATCTGCCTGAATACGGTCAGGTGGAGCTGACAGGTACTGATATCGAACTCTGTGAAGACGGCAGTGATATTGCCAGCGGTACTCTGGAAATTACCGGTGCTAACAACAAGACCATGGAAGTGGTGTACAGCGGTTGTGGTGTAGCTACAGTCACTCTGAATGGCAACGCCAACCTGCTGAGCAAATAATCCGGCCTAAAACCGGTTGAAAACAAAACGGGTGGATTTCTCCGCCCGTTTTTGTTGGTGCCGACTAATACACTCCCGGCTAATACTGCCAGCGCAGTTGTACGCGCTATTGAATTGCTGAACAGCATTAATTGGCGATTCGTTTTTGACAAAACCCTTACTTTAAGTGTGACGCAATTATCATTTACTAAATAAATATCCTGACAGTCCTTTGCAGTAAATGACATGCCGCGTTGAATGGCGCCCCTCAGAACCTGGCTACCTTATAAAGGACTATCAAATGCGCAACACACCTGCCTTGTTACCTCTCATGATTGCTGCTGCTCTGTTGACTGCCTGTAGTGGCGGCGGCGGTAGTTCTGGTAAAAAAAGTTCCGGTATCAACATCAACAACATCAGCTACTCCGGTGCCACCGGTTCAGCCGCACTGACAACCACCAACCAGGATGAAATCGCCACAGATTCAGGCAAGGCTGTGATGGCGCTGATCGACCGTGCCGACAGCGAAGACATCAGTGATCTTTTTTTAGGCCTGAACCGCTCGGCAGCCAGTGAGTCATATGAAGGCGATTGCGGTGGCACTATGCAGGTTTCCGGATCTGGCGACGAAAACAACAGCAACTATTCCATTCGTTTCAACCGCTACTGCACCCCGGTCGACGAAGATGAGCTGGTCATGAATGGCCAAATCTCCGGTACTACACGCACCTCCGGCTCCACCATCACCATGCGTTTGGACTATGACAACCTCACCCTGTCGCTGGGCGAAGACTCTGTGGGTATCGACGGATATATCGACACCAGGGTCGTTGATAGCGAGACCAATTATCAAAGTACCTACAGCTCCCGTTTCAACATGACCTACAACGGTGAAACCCGCCTGACTGCATGGGATGTGACATGCAACAACTCGAGCTGTGTTCGTGAGGCCTACTTCGTCAACGACAAAAAGGTATACAAGACTACCAACTACCGCCTCTACGAAAACAGCTACGGTTATCAGCTGCGAACCGCTCTGTATACGCCAGAGTACGGCCGTGTAGAGCTGACGGGGACAAATATCGAGCTGTGTGAAGACGGCAGTGATATTGCCAGTGGCACTCTGGAAATTACCGATTCCAACAACAAGACCATGGAAGTGGAGTACAGCGGTTGTGGTGAACGTACAGTCACCCTGGATGGCAACGCCAACCTGCTGAGCAACTAATCCGGCCTCAAACCGGCTGAAAACACAACGGGCGGATTTCTCCGCCCGTTTTTGTTGGTGCCGACTAATACACTCCCGGCTAATACTGCCAGCGCAGTTGTACGCCGCGCAGCTGTACGCGCTGGTGCTCCAGCAGAATGTGCCGCACCTGGGCTTCCACACTCCACTGCGAACCCAGTTTCCAGCTGACGCCAGTACCAATCAGCAGATCAATACCACTACGATCCAGATTCAACCGACTGTCGTTGCTGCTGCGGCTTTCCTGCCAGTTGTATATCCCGGCTTCGAAGTTCCAGCCAATCGATGGCTGCACCGGTAATGGCCAGAACAGCCGTTGTGTCAGGGTCCAGCCTTCCGCACTCACCGGATAATAGCGTTCCAGAACAGGATTAAGACTCTCTACTGCCGAGTTCATACGCAATTTTGCATCCACCTGACCCAGATCCAGATAACCGACCTCCAGTGCCAAATAACGATTCAGCCAATAACCAGCGCTCACCCCCCAGGCCTGACGGCCGGAATCGTATGCCAGTAATTCGGCTTCAATTCCGGCGTCAGCCAGATGCATGCGGAAGTCACCCCGGCTTTCGGTTGAACCAGCCTGATACAAGGCCCCAGCCACGTAGGTTTCATCCTGCAGATGCTGCAACCAGCGCTGTACAGGCGTGGCAAACGGATCATCTGCCCGTGAATGCTCCACGTGGAACATTCCGGTAATCGCAATGGCCAACGGCACCAGCAACAGGCCGCCGGAACGCTGGCGGCCAGAGCGTTTCGTTGTAACAACCGGAACCGGCTGCGCCATACGCTGATCACGGCCAGAGCGAACCAGAGTTACCAATCCAAGTACCAGCAGCAGCAGCCCCCCACCTATGTCACCAATCGCACCACCTCCTTGACTGCGAATACGAATGTCATCAACAGCACTGAGTACACTGACGGCGCCCGGATCCTCAATCGCGGCGTTGACGCGATCATCGGCATCGTTGGGGCCACCATCTTCAATAGTCAGCTGGATGCAGTGATAACCTTCGATCAGACCTGGTTCCCAGGCATCGTCCCCCGGAGGTGGGCAATAACCCGGAGTACCGGCAGCCGAGTGCAGGGCGTTGTTGTCGTCTTCCACAAAGTTGTTCCACTGGCCGTCATCGAACTTGCGATAGATGGCATCCGCCGGGATGGCCTCCACCTGTGGCAGGACGATACGGACACTCTGGCCAAGGGTCGGCAGGTTCTGGATTTCAAAGTCGAAGACACCACCCACCGGCTGGTAGGACGGGTCTGTACCCAGATCTTCCTGCGTTTCCAGATCTGTGGTGGTCAGCAGTACGCCACCACTTTCACCCATGATGGCGAACTGGCCGAGACGACATTGGACACCCGGATCACATTCCACCAGGAAACCATCGGTGGTGCTGGCGACTTCCGGCAACACGTTGCTGGCGCTGATGTTATCGAGGTAATCCGGAATACCGTCACCATCACTGTCACCAGTACCTTCCGTGAGGTCGTCGATACCATCACCATCACTGTCGTTACTGGCGCTCAGTTCCGGTGCACTGGCCACAACGCGGAAGTAGAGGCTGGCGGTATCGGAAGCACCGGCGTTATCCAGCACCGTGATTTCGGCACGGTAGCGCCCTGGTGTCAGATTCAGCGGATCGAAGATCAGCTGGCTATTGGCCTCATTACCATCGGTCTCTGCCAGACGGCCGTCGTTATTGCTCCAGTCGTAGCGAATGGCGTCACCAGGGTTGGCATCCGTCGCGGTAGCCCTCACGATCACAGGTCCGCCACCGGTAATCACCCGGGTAGTCTCGACACCGGCCTGCAGCAGCAGGATTGATACCTCCGGTGCCACGTTTTCTTCCCGTACCCGGATCCACAGGTTGCCTTTGGCACCGAGGTTGATGTCATGGATATCCATGGCATCCGGATCGTAGCCATTGGCCAGATCCTCGGCATTACTGGTGTGGTCATCCAGACGCACCACCAGAATCTCTTCACCTTCGGCGATGCCATCGTCAATCAGGTTAAACGTCACACTCTTGCTGGTTTCACCGTCGTTGAAGATCACCGAACCGGCCACCAGATCGTGGTCAGCGCTGTCGGTGGTGCTGGCACTGTCGATGACATAAGGCACTTCCAGCGGATAATCCGGCGCCGGACCATTCAGCAGAATACTGAAGCTGGTGGCCGAACCTTCGACGCGGGTCTGATCCTTGCTGAGGGAGACCAGCGGCCGAATGCTTACCCTCTGGGTCGCCGTACTGCTGTTGCCCTTGCGGTCGGTTGCCCGGAAGGTCACGCTGTTACGCCCTGGTGCCAGCAACAGCTGACCGTTGCTGAGACCATCCACCGAGGTATTGCAGCAGTTATCGCCGTCAACGTTGTCGCTGCTGAGGGTCGCCAGCATGGCGCTGGCGTCGGCACTGGAGGTCAGGCCCAGCAGTTGATACAGGTTGACGCTGGTGAACAGCCCGGTGGCATCCAGCACGATGTCGTCCGGTACCTGGATAACCGGTGGAGTGGTATCCAGATATTCACTGCCATCCTGCGGACTGGTGTTGTCTTCAGACTCCTGACGATTGCTGATGGTGTCGCCATCGCTGTCGGCATCAGCATCACTCGGATCCAGCGGATCAAAGCCCCAGACCAGTTCGTACTCATCGCTCATGCCATCGTTGTCATCATCGGTATCATCAATGTTGGCGATACCATCGGTATCGTTGTCACCGATGACGGTAATCACAAAGCTGGCCAGCGTGCTGTCGAGGCTGCCATCCGACACACGGATGAGGATATTGCTGTAATCACCGGCATCCCCCACCTGTGGTGAACCGCTGAGACTGCCGGTACTGCTGTCGAAGCTGGCCCAGGCAGGCAAGCCGCTGATGCTGAAGCTGAACCCGCTGCTGTCGATGTCCGTCACCACTGGTGTGAACAGGTAGCTCTGGCCTTCCAGCACACTGGCCGCCGGGGCACCACTGATCTGCGGCGCATCGTTAACGGCAGCAACACTGATGCTGACGCTGACGACGTCCGAGCTGTCGCCCATTTCATCGGACACCTGATAGGTGAAGCTGTCTGCGCCATAGTAGTCCGCCGCCGGGCTGTAGGTGATGGTGCCATCACCGTTATCCTGCAGCGTACCGTGTTGCGGTTCAGTGCCAATCAGGATCGAACCATCGTCGAGAATACCGTCGAGGTCGGAGTCGTTGGCCAGTACATCAATCACCACCGCCACGTCTTCGTCGGTGCTGGCGCTGTCAGGATTGGCCAGCGGCGCGTCGTTCACCGGTTCCACCGAAATGGCTACCGTCGCTTCGTTGGACCAAAGGCCCTGATCGTCCTGCACACGGTAGGACAGGCTGTCGACACCGTTGAAATTGGCGCCCGGTGTATAGGTAATCACCCCGTCGCTGCCGACGCTGGCAACCCCCTGGCCCGGCAACACAAGCAACTCCAGCGTTGCCGCCTGCAGGGTGCCATCCACATCGGCATCGTTACCAAGGGCATTGATGTTGTGACTGCTGTCTTCCAGCAGGGTGACGCTATCGTTGTTTGCCACCGGTGCGTCGTTGACGCTGTTGATCACCATACTGACCGTGGCCACATTGGAGGTCGCATCAGCGTCGTCCTTCACCACGTAGGTAAAGCTGTCGGTACCGTTGTAGTCGGCCGTCGGGGTGTAGGTAACAACCCCGTTTGACGGGTCGATCACCACACTGCCGTGGGCAGGTGCAGCAATAACCGTCACGCTGGTGCTGTCGACCACGCCGTCAAGGTCGGTATCGTTAGCCGTCAGATCAATCGCCACCGCCGTGTCCTCATCGGTGCTGGCACTGTCCGCCACCGCCACCGGTGCGTCGTTGACGCCCTGGACGTTGATGATCAGGGTTGCGACGTTGGAGGTGGCGCCACTCTGGTCATCAATCTGGTAGGTGAGGCTGTCGGAACCATTGAAGTCCGCCTCCGGGATGTAACGGATAGCGCCGCTTTCCACGCTAGCGCTGCCATGCTGCGGCTGACTGACCAGTGTCAGACTGCTGCTGTTGAGGCTGTCACCGGCATCCACATCGGTATCGTTGGCACTGACGTCCACCAGAACTTCGGTGTCCTCATCAGTGCTGGCCACATCCGCCACCGCCACTGGCGCATCATTGACCGCCACAATGGTCAGGCTGACCACAATATCGCCGCTGTTGCCGCTGTGGATATCATCGACGCGGTAACTGAAGCTGTCGCTGCCGTTGTAATCAGCGGCCGGAGTATAGGTAATCACACCGGTAGCCGTATCCACACTGGTCGTGCCGTGAACTGGCGCTACGGACACGGTGACACTGGCGGCATTGAGGCTGCCATCGGTATCGCTGTCGTTGGCCAGCACATCAATCTGCACGGCGTTGTCTTCGTTGGTGCTGGCACTGTCGGCCACACCCAGCGGCGCCAGGTTGGCAATGCTGAAGTCCAGTTCCGTCACTGCAGAAATCCCCACCCACGGGTTACCGGCACTGTCCAGCAAGGCGCCGCTGTCGGCCAGCACATGGTAGTGATGGGTTGGTGTCCAGCTGGCGGCTGGAGTCAGGGTCAGCTGGTTGCTACCAAGGCTGATCTGGCCGGAGCCGATCGCGATGGTTTCCAGCAGCACGCCATCGGTGTCGTCATGGAGATACAGATTGCCGCTACCGGCCTGGATATCCTCATCAAAAGACAGAACCAGCACATCGTTGTAGGCCACTCCGGTACTGTCATCCGCAGGCACGCTGGTGGTCAGCAGCGGAGCTGTGGCATCCAGCGTACTGGTGCTGACAACCTCAGTGGCAGCGTTACCGGCCGCGTCGGTCAGGATCAGGGAAATGGTCAGAGTGCCATCCTCCAGTCCGGACAGATCCAGCCCGGCCAGCACTTCATCAGCACTGCTGACGATGCCGGAGCCGGTGACAGGCGTACCGCCACCACTGGAGCTGATGCTGTAGCTGTAGGTACTACCCACTTCCGCAGCCGCCATGGTCAGGTTGATGGCTGACGCTTCGCTGGCATTGATCAGATCGTCATCAAAACGGATGCTGTGACCGTCTGGCACGGTGGCATCCAGAGTGCTGGAGTCGGTCACCGAGGTGGCGACGTTACCGGCGCTGTCGGTGAGGATCAGCGTGATGGTCAGGGTACCGTCACTCAAACCGGAGACATCAATACCGCTGATCTGCTGCCCGGCACTGCTGATGGTGCCGGTTCCTGTGACCGCCGTACCACCACCGGAACTGCTGATGCTGTAGCTGTAGGTGGTGCCAGCCTCGGCCCCTGTCAGCGTGAAGCCAACAGCATTTGCATCCGTGGCACCAATCATACTGCTGTCGAAACTGACGCTATGACCCGCCGGAGCACTGGTATCCACAGTGGCAGTGGCGGTGGCACTGGAGGACAGATTGCCCGCACTGTCGGTCACGTAGACCACCAGCGTCAGGGTGCCATCGCCAAGGCTGGCCAGACTGGTCACCGCACTCTGATCGGAACTGCTGACCAGAGTGGCCCCCGGCATATTCAGCGTCGTGCCATTCAGGGTGTAGTCATAGCTGTAATCAGCCCCCACTTCACCATTGCTGAAAGTGAAGAAGACCGAGCTGATCTCACTGGCGTTATAAACCGAATCATTCAGGCTGACGCTGAAATCACCAGGAGCACGAGTGTCCAGCGTGGTGGTGTTGGTAACCGCAGTCGCCGCGTTACCGGCGCTGTCGGTCAGGATCAGGGATACGGTCAGAGTACCGTCACTCAAGCCAGACACATCCACACCACTGATCGGCTGACCAGCACTGCTGATGGTGCCGGAGCCGGTTACCGGTGTACCGCCACCGCTGGAGCTGATGCTGTAGCTGTAAGTCGCACCCACTTCAGCTCCGGCCATGGTCAGGCTGATGGACGCCGCTTCGCTGCTGCTGATCAGGCTGTCATCAAAACTGATGCTGTGGCCCGTCGGAACCGAAGTATCCAGAGTACTGCTGCCGGTGACCGCCGTGGCGGCGTTGCCAGCGCTGTCGGTCAGCACCAGCGAAACAGTCAGAGTACCGTCACTCAAGCCAGACACATCAATACCGCTGAGCTGCTGACCAGCGCTGCTGATGGTGCCAGAACCGGTCACAGGTGTACCGCCACCACTGGAGCTGATGCTGTAGCTGTAGGTGGCACCCACTTCGGCACCGGCCATAGTCAAGCTGATGGAGGAGGCTTCACTGCTGCTGATCAGGCTGTCATCAAAACTGATGCTGTGGCCGGAAGCCGCTGTGGTATCCAGAGTGCTGGTGTTGGTAACGGCGCTGGCGGCGTTGCCAGCGCTGT